>NZ_JBCHVF010000006.1:0-184730 GCF_050474465.1 Sinomonas sp. B1-1
CCGGCCTCGAGGGCGGCCACGGCGATCTCGGCGTGGAGCCAGCCGGGGGCGCAGATGTCCACGATGTGCACATCGTCCCGGGCGATCACCGCCCGCCAGTCGGTGGCGGACTCGGCCCACCCGTACCGTGCGGCGGCCTCGGCGACCTCCCCGGCGTGGCGGCCCACGAGGACCTTCTGCTCCACGGCCGGGACATCGAAGAACGCCCCCACGTTCCGCCACGCCTGAGAGTGGGCCCTGCCCATGAACGCATACCCGATCACCGCCACACCCAGGGTCGGCTGGGGCTGGGCCATGGCCTGCTCCGATTTCACATGTACTCCTTCAGTTCGGGTGTCCGCGGCCTACTTGACGGCGCCGGCGGACAGGCCCGCGACAAGGTGCTTCTGCACCAGAATGAATCCGATGAGGACGGGAAGCGAGACCACGACGGACGCGGCCATGAGCTGGTTCCAGAACACATCCGACTCGCTCGCGTAGGACTTGAGCCCCAGGGACAGCGTCTTGGTCGACTCGTTCGTCAGGACGGAGGCGAAGAGCACCTCTCCCCAGGCTGAGATGAACGAGTAGACCGCCACTGCGATGATGCCCGGCTTCGCGACGGGGAGGATGACCCTGACCAGGGCGCCCATCCGTCCCGTGCCGTCGATCATGGCGGCCTCCTCGAGTTCCTTCGGGATCGAGGCGAAGTAGCCGGTGAGCATCCAGATCGCGAACGGCAGGGTGAACGTCATGTAGGTGATGATCAGTCCCAGGTACGAGCCCTGGAGCTGGATCCCCGTGATGTTCCGGATCTGCGTGAAGATCAGGTACAGCGGCAGCAGGAAGAGGATGCCGGGGAACATCTGGGTCGAGAGGACCACGAGGCTGAACGGCCGCTTGCCCTTGAACTGCAGGCGTGCAATGGCGTAGGCGGCGAGGACCGCGACGGTGACGGAGAAGAGCGTCGCGCAGATCGTGATGATCAGGCTGTTCTGGAAGTACTTGGCCAGGGGGACCGTGGACCAGATGTCGATGAACGGCGCGAGCGTGACCTCGCGCGGGATCCACTGGAACAGCCCGGAGACGTCCTTGAGGGGCTTCAGCGAGGTCGAGACCACCACGTAGAGCGGGATCGCCACCCACAGCGAGAGGAACGTCAGGACGACGGTGCGCAGGATGCGGAAGTTGCGGGTCTCAATCATTCTCGTTCCCCTTGGGAAGGACCATGCGGATGTAGAACACGGAGGCGATGAACAGGGCGATGAGGAGGAGGACGCTCATGGCCCCGCCGAGGCCGAAGTTCCAGCTTCCGAACGAGTTCTGGTAGATGAGCGGCGAGACCAGCGTGGCTTCCTTGGGCGACGCCGCCCCGAAGAGCACGAAGGGGATGTTGAACTGGTTGAACGTCCACAGCGACATCACGAGCAGGAGGACGCCGTTGGCCGGCCGGACCATCGGGAGCGTGATGGTGCGGAACTGCTGCCACAGCGTCGCGCCGTCGATCGAGGCCGCCTCGTAGACGTCGTTGGGGACGTTCTGCAGGGCTGCCAGGAGCATCAGGAACGCGAAGGGCCACAGCTGCCAGATGTTCACGACCACCATCGCGCCGAAGGAGTTCTGGCCGAGGAGCCAGAACGGCCGCTCGTCCCCGAAGAGGTGGAGGGTGTCGACGAGGATCTGGTTCACCGCGCCGTCGCGCTGGTTGAACATGAAGGCCCAGGCGATGGTGCCGACGTAGGCCGGCAGGGCGTAGGGGACCAGGAAGAAGGTCCGCAGGAGGCCGCGGCCCTTGAAGTTGGAGGTCAGGAACACCGCTCCGGCCATGCCGAGGGCCCACGAGCAGCCCACCACGAGCACGGTGTACAGGAGGGTCCGGCCCAGGGTCGAGAAGAAGGCCTGGCCGATGGTGCTGTCGGGGTTGAGGCCGTTGACGAAGTTCTGCAGGCCCATGAACGGGGCCGCGAGCCAGTTCGTGAGGTTGAGCTGGTTGAGGGAGATGAACGCGATCCACACGCCCAGGAGCATGGGGCCGATGTGGATGAGCAGCTCGAGCAGCGCTGCCGGGGCGACGAGGCCGTACGGCAGGAACGACCGGCGACGGCGGCGGGGAGCGTGGGCGGGCGACGGCGCCGGCTCGCGCTCGCTGCCCCGCTTCGTGGAGGGCATGGTGGTCTGCGACATGGAGACTCCTCGGGCGGGGTGCGGGGCCTGGCGGCCCCGCACCTGCGCTCATGGCTACTGGGCAGCAGCCATCTGGTTGTTGGCGTCGGTCAGGGCGGACTTGATGTCCGCCTCGCTGACAGACCCAGTCGCCGCCTTGGCGAAGAGGCCCTTCATCGCCGTGCCGTTCAGGGTCTCCATCTGGCCTTCCTTGGCGATGAGCGGCATCGGCTTGGCGTGGTTGGCCAGGGCGTCCTGCTTCGCCTTGACATCTTCCGTCTGGAAGGCCGGGTCCTTGTCGGTCACGCCATTGACCACCGGCAGGGACGAGAAGGCCTTGTTGAGGTAGGCCTGCTCGTCGTCGCTCGTGAGCCAGCCTGCGAGCTTGAACGCGTTGTCCTTGTTCTTGCTGTTCTTGAACACGCTGATGTTGATGCCGGCGACGTGGCTCTGCGTGCCCTCGTCACCCGTTGCCCCGGCGGTCATCATCGGGACCGCCGCAACGCCCCAGTCCTTGAAGTCGCGGGCGGTGAAGTTCTTGATCGGGCTCTGGTCGAACATCATCGCGGCCTTGCCGTTGATGAGGTTGTCCACCTTCTGGGCGCCGTCGACGATCTCGGCGTCGGAGGGTGCGATGACCTTGTCCGTGGCCATGAGGTCGATGAACTGCTTGACACCCTTGAGCTGCTCGGCACTGTCGAACGTCGGCTTGCCGGAGGAGTCGAAGAGCTCGCCGCCGTTCTGGAGGCCGCGGACGAACGCCTGGTGCGCGTTCTGCTGCACCGAGGCGCCGGCAACGGTGAAACCCCACTGGTCCGGCTTGCCGTCCCCGTTGGTGTCCTTCGTGAGCTTCTTCGCGTCGGTCACGAACTCGTCCCAGGTGGCAGGGGCCTTGTCGATCCCCGCGGCCTTGAAGAGCTTGGTGTTGTAGTACAGGTTGTAGGCGAGGCCGTAGATCGGCACCGAGGTGGGCGTCTTGCCGGGGGCGCCGCCGGTGGACCAGCTGGACTGGACGAAGCGGTCCTTGCCGCCGACCGCCTCAAGGAGCTTGCCCTCGACCGGCTCGAACGCCCCGGTCTCCTGGAGGGTCACGGCCCACGTGTTGCCGATGTTGAGGACGTCGGGGCCGTCGCCGCTGGTCACGGCCGTGAGAATGCGGTTGTACAGGTCCGGCCAGCCGATGACCTCGAGCTTGACCTTGACGCCGGTCTTCTCCGTGAACCGGTCGAGGGACGGCTTGAGCTTCGCCGCCGTGTCCTCGATGCTGTTGCCCTGGTTCGACGCCCAGTAGGTGATGGTGTCGCCAGAGGCGTTTCCGCCTCCGCCGGTTCCGCCCGAGCCGCAGGCCGCGAGGCCCATGGTCATGGCGGCCGCGGCTGCGACGGCGGAGAGGAACTTGAGTGGTTTCTTCATCGTTGCTCCGGTTCTCGTCGTTGAGTCAGTGGGGAGTGGGCTTCCGGCCGCACTAGGCGCCGAGCGTCGGGGCCGTCGGGTCCCAGTCCTCGGGGAGGGCCGAGGCCGCAAGGGCGGTGCTCTCGACGTCGACGAAGCTGCGCGTCTCGATCGATTCGGCGATGGCCACCATGGCATCGAGCACATGGAACGCGAGCTCGCCCTGGGCGCGGTGTGCGCGTCCCTCGCGGATCGCGCGGGCCATCTCGAGGACGCCGGCTCCGCGGCTGGCGGTCGAGCCGACGCTCGGGACCGTGGTCCAGTCCTCCTCCCCGAGGCGGCAGATGCGGATGTCGCCGTCGAACATGTTCGGGTCGGGGAGCGCGATCGTGGCCTCCGTGCCCGCAATCTCGACGAAGCCCGCCCGCTTCAGTGCCGAGTCGAAGCTGAACACGCTCTGGGACGACGTCGCGCCTTCGAACTCCGCCATGGCGCTCACGTGCGTGGGAACCGTCACGGAGAACTCCTCGCCGGCCTTGGGGCCGGAGCCGATCACGCGGATGTCCCGCGACCTGGAGCCGAGGGCGGCGACGCGCTTGATCGAGCCGAAGACCTGGACGAGCGTCGTGAGGTAGTAGGGGCCGATGTCGAAGAGCGGGCCCGCTCCCTCCTGGAAGAGGAAGGCGGGGTTGGGGTGCCACGACTCCGGTCCGGGGGACTGCATGAGGGTCAGCGCGGTCAGCGGGGTTCCGATGTCGCCGCGCTGGATCATGCGGAACGCGGTCTGCAGGCCTGCGCCGAGGAACGTGTCCGGAGCGCATCCAAGGCGGACGCCCGCGGCGTCGGCCGCCTTGAGGAGCGCCTTCCCGCTCTCCCGGTCCAGGGAGAAGGGCTTCTCGCTCCACACGTGCTTCCCGGCCTCGACGGCGAGGGTGCCCACCTCCACGTGGGCCGCGGGGACCGTGAGGTTCACGACGATCTCCACCTCGGGGTGGCCGATCACAGTATCCACGCCCCCGTGCACCGGGATGCCGTACTCCTCGGCGCGCGCCTTGGCCGCCTCCGGGAAGATGTCGCCAATGGCCAGCACCTTCACGTCGGGGAAGCTCGTGAGGTTGTCCAGGTACTGCTTGCTGATGAATCCCGCGCCGATGACGCCGACGCCGACGGGCCCCCGCGCGCTCATGCCTGGACCTTCCCGGCCGAGACGAACCCGAAGCTCTGCTCGACGGCGTCGAACATGTCTCCCCTGAAGTCGTCGAGCTCGACGACGGCTGCCTCCAGCGCGGTCGCCGCGCCGATCACCTCGAACACGGGGATGCTGCCCTGGCCGAGCGGGAGCTGGTCCGAGGGCTCGCGGGTCACAGGGCCGTCCTTGATGTGGATGAACTTCACGCGGTCGCCGAGCCGGCCCAGCAGCTCCACCGGGTCCTGGCCGCCGACAGCTGCCCAGTAGGTGTCCAGCTCCAGGACGACCTCCGGGTCAAGGTGGTCTGCGAGGTGCTCGAGGGGAGTGCGGCCCTCGATCAGGTCCTCGATCTCCCACCAGTGGTTGTGGTAGCCGACGCGGAGGCCGTACTCCGAGGCCTTCTTCGCAGCCTCGTTGAGCTGCCGCGCGGTCTCCTTGATGCTCTCGAGGTCCTTCCACCGCTCGGCGGGGACGTGGGGGTCGATGACCGTGCCGATCCCGAGGTCACGGGCGGCGGCGAGGATCTCGTCCTGGTCTTCCTGCAGCAGCGGAGCGTGGCCCGACGGCGCAGTCAGTCCGTTCTCCGCCAGCGCGGCGCGCAGCTCCGCGGCCTTCGCGACGAAGCGGTAGGGCTCTACCTGCGTGAAGCCGATCTCGGCCAGACGCCTGATGGTGCCGGGAAGATCCTCTTCGAGGGATTTCCGCACGGTGTAGAGCTGGATCGAAAGTGACACTGTCTCTCCTCGTGGGTGGACGCCGGGCAGTCGTCGCGGTAGGAGGTGCGCGGCGAGTGAGCTGCCTCACAGCAAACCTAGGAGCGCTTTTGACGAACGTCAAGCAAAAGAGTTCGGTTCATCGTCAATCTTCTGAATTCGTAGCGTGCAGAAGGGGTGCGTGCTATCACTGATGCATGACGTCGCCATCCAACGCCCCCTCCGCGGCCCTCGAGGCCAGCGGCAGCCTCGCGCGTGCCGGCGACCTGTTCCAGCTCCTGCGGGACGGAAAGCCCTGGACGCGGGCCGAGCTGGCCATGATGACGGGCCTCGCGCGGTCCACCGTCGCCGGCAAAGTCGACCTCCTGCTCACCTCGGGCCTCGTCGTGTCCGTGGGCGAGGCGCTCTCGAGCGGGGGCCGCCCGCCGTCCCGCTTCGCGTTCCACGCCCAGGCGCGCACCGTGCTCGCGGCCGACGTCGGCGCGAGCCACGTTCGCGTGGCCCTCACCGACCTCAACGGAGAGGTCCTCTCGGAGCGCCGGGCAGAGAAGCCGGTCGCGGAGGGCCCCGAGGCGGTCCTCGGCTATGTCGTGGAGTCGGGCAAGAAGCTGCTCGCCGAGAGCGGCCGCCCCGAGAGCCGGCTCGCAGGCGTGGGCATCGGCCTCCCCGGTCCGGTCGAGCACGCCACCGGCAGGCCGGTGAAGCCGCCGATCATGCCCGGCTGGGACGGGTTCGACGTCGTCGGTTTCGTCCAGCGCACGCTCCCGGTCCCCGTCCTCGTGGACAACGACGTCAACATCATGGCGCTCGGCGAGCGCGCCGCGTACTGGCCGGAGGTCGATGACCTGCTCTTCATCAAGGTGGCCACCGGCATCGGATCGGGCATCATCTCGAGCGGCCAGCTCCAGCGCGGTGCGGATGGCACGGCCGGCGACCTCGGGCATGTCCGGGTGGCGCGCGGCTCCGACGTGGTGTGCCGGTGCGGCAACGTGGGGTGCCTCGAGGCGCTCGCGTCCGGCGGCGCCGTCGCCCGTTTCCTCGCGGAGCAGGGCGTCGAGGCCCAGGCGGGGGCCGACGTCGTCGGCCTCGCCGCGAACGGCAACCTCGCCGCGATCCAGGCGCTGCGGCAGGCGGGGCGGGACATCGGCGAGGTCCTCGCGACGTGCGTGAACCTGCTCAACCCCAGCGTGATCGTGCTCGGGGGGTCGATGGCCGCGGCCGGCGACCACATCATGGCGGGCGTGCGGGAGGTCGTCTACCACCGCTCGCCCCCGCTCGCCACGACGAACCTGCGCATCGTGCTCTCCCGCGCCGGCGAGCGGGCCGCCGTGATGGGCGCGAGCCAGCTCGTCTCCCAGCACGTGCTCTCGCCCGCGGGTGTGGAGGCTGCCCTGGCCGCGACGGCGAACGCCGGATGACCCCCCGCGCCCTGCGGGTCGGCCAGCGCTGCGAGGTCTGGACCGCGCCGGCCGACGGCGGTGAGCCCGAGCTTGCCTTCGCGACGGCGGAGACGCTGTTCGAGGCGCCCAACTGGCTCGCCGACGGGCGCCTCCTGCTCAACGGCGTAGGACGCCTCTGGTTCCTCGCGCCCGACGGCGGCGGCCCCGAGCCGCTGCCCGCGGCCGGCCTGCCGCCGGTCAACAACGACCACGTCCCGGCCCCCGACGGCACCGCCGCCTTCTGCTCCGCCGACGACGGCCACATCTACCGCGTCCCGCTCGCCGGCGGCGCGGCGGAGCGCGTCACGCACGACGACGGCGCGCGCCACTTCCTCCACGGGGTCAGCCCGGACGGCGGGCAGCTCGCGTACGTCGAGATCCACGACGGCGACGTCCGCCGGCGGGGGCGCCTCGCAGTCCTCGACCTGGCAGACGGCGCGGTGGCCCGCCCCGACGTGGGGGACGGGCACTGCGACGGCCCCGAGTTCACCCCCGACGGGGCGTGGATCGTCCTCAACACCGAGTCCTTCGGCGGGGTCGCAGGCCATGCCCAGCTCGCGCGCGTCCCCGCTCACGGGCAGGGATCCCTCGAGCGGCTCCACGAGAGCGGCCGCGTGGACTGGTTCCCGCACCTCTCCCCCGACGGGAAGCACGGAGCCTACGTGAGCTTCCCGCCCGGGACCCTCGGCCACCCCGCCGACGTCCCGGTGCACGTGGTCCTGGCAGACCCTGCCGACTGGGCCGCAGAGCGTCGCAGGATCGAGGTGTCCGGCGGTCAGGGGACCATGAACGTCAACAGCTGGGCGCCCGACAGCAGCTGGTTCGCGTACGTCGGCTATCCGGTGGGGGAAGGGCCCCGATCCGGCGCGTGAGGCCCCTCCGAGAGGGTATACAGCCCTCACCGAGACAGTGAGGCTATCTGTACGAGGAGGACTCATGCGCGCGCTGCAGGAATATGCCGGCCTGCTGAAGGAAGGCGGACCGTGGTGCACCATCCACGTCGATGTCAGCACCGGGACGGTCGACACGCTCGAGGCCACGGACGTGCTGGGCGAGAACATCGGGCGGATGCTCGCGGCCGCCGGAGCGGACAGGAGCTGCCGGACCGCGGCCGAGAGGCTCGACTGGGCCGCCAAGGGCCTTCCCGCCCCGATCTCGCGGTTCGTGCTCATCCGCGGTGGCGAGGTGGTGGTCAACGAGGTCCTGCCGGGCGCTCCGAGCACGCCGCTGGTTGACGTGGGGCCGATCCCGAACCTGGTCCCGCTCGCCGAGCACCGGGGCACGGACCTGGCCTACCTCGAGGTCGAGGCCGAGCGGGCCGACGCCGAGATCCGGCGGCGGCGAGCCTCCGCGCACGCGGCGCTCGCGGAGCAGGAGGTCCACGGCGACACCGAGAACCTCAAGAAGGTGCCCTCGGGCGGCTGGTCCCAAGGCCGCTACCAGCGGCGCACCGAAGAAGTCTGGCGCAGGAACGGCGCCGAGGTGGCAGCGGAGGTGGACCGGCTCGTCGAGGCCGGGGGCGTCGACCTCGTCATCCTCTCCGGCGACGAGCGAGCCCTCGAGAAGATCCGCGAGTCGCTCGGCGAGCGTGCGGCGAAGCTCGTCCGCGTGGTGCCGATGAACTCCGCCGCCCCCGGAGCCGACCGCGAACGCTACGAGGAGCAGGTCGGCACCATCGTGGACGAGGTCGCCGCGGGACGGCAGGCCCGGCTCCTCGAGCGGATGGCCGAGGGCCGCGGGGCGCTCGCGGCCCACGGCTGGGGCGCGGTCATCCACGCGCTGCAGGGCGCTCGGGTCGACACGCTGCTCCTCGCCCCGAATGCCGTCGTCCAGCGGCGCGTCCTCGCCCTCGACGACGCGCCCTGGGTGGCGTCCACGGAAGCCGAGGCCGTCGGTGCGGGCGTGCTGGGCCAGGCGGATCCGTCGGCGACGCTCCTGCGCGCGGCCGTGCTCACCGACGCGGACACGCTGCTGGTCCCCTCGGACGTGCTCGACGGCGGCGAGGCCGCCTCGCTGCTGCGCTGGTAGCAGCGCCTCCCGAGGCGACCGCGCCTCGCGGCGGCCCCGGTGTCAGTCGGCGGCGCGGCGGGCCGTGAGGACGGTGTCGGTCAGCACGGCCGTCTGCCCCTCCGGCCCCGTCGTCGTGCGGCCCTCGGTCTCGCGCGTCTCCACCCTCCACTCGTGCGGACGCAGCCCGAGTGCGGCGGCGAGCTCGTCCGCCGAGGGCAGCGGCGCCTCGCCGTCGTGCGCGTGCTGGGACCATGGCGGGAAGGCCGTGTGGCCGACCACGAGCAGCACCCCGCCCGGCGCGACCGCACGGGAGGCCGCGAGCAGGATGTGCTCGCGCGGCAGGTCGACGGGCGAGTGCAGGAAGGCCGCGGTGACGAGGGTGTAGTCGCCCACGGGCTCCCACGTCGCGAGGTCGTGGCGCTCCCAGGTGATGCGGTCGGAGACGCCGGCGTCGAGGGCGTGCTTGGCGGCCCGGCCGAGCGCGACCGAGGAGACGTCGACGCCGGTCACCACCCACCCGCGCTCGGCCAGCCAGATCGCGTCGGCGCCTTCACCGCAGCCCAGGTCCAGCGCCCGCCCGGGCGCGAGCATCCCGACTTCCCGCACCAGCGCGGCGTTCGGCTTCCCGCTCCACACGGCGTCGCGCTCGCGGTAGAACCCGTCCCAGAATTCGCCCGTCGTGGGCTTCGGCTCGTTCGTCATGGACCACTCCTATCCGGCGCCCGCGTGTGGCACAAGGGGCCTGCGGCCCGGCGGCCGTCGCGAGGCCTTCCCGCTGCCGGTGGCGCTACGTACCCTCGGGGCAAGGAGGTGTGAAGCATGAACGCAGTGCAGGGCGACCGCATCGTCATCCGGGGCCGCACGGTGGACTCCGCAGACCGCCACGGGGAGATCCTCGAGGTCCGTGGAGCGAACGGGGAGCCGCCGTACCTCGTGAAGTTCGACGACGGCCACGAATCCGTCGTCTTCCCCGGCGGGGACTTCTCGGTCGAGAAGGCGGGGAGCTGACGGCCACAGACGGCAAACTTTTGGCACGTTATGGCAAGCGATTGCCACAGCGGCCCCATCCACCGGACAATGGAAGGCGTGTCCGCTGATCCTGCCTCGGTCCGCGCCGTCCTCGTCGGCGCAGGAGCCATTGCCCGCTCCCACGCGAGGGCCATCGCGGCTACCCCAGGCGTGGAGCTGGCCGCGATCGTGAGCCGCGGGGCATCGGGCGCACGAGTCTTGGCCGACGAGGTCGCGGCGTCCGGCTCCCTCCGGCCGCAGGCTGCGGGGAGCATCGGCGAGGCGCTCGGCCGGGGCCGGGCCGCCGGGACGTCGGGCGGCGCGGCGCCGCTCGTCGTCGTCGCGACCCCCACCTCGTCCCACCTCGCCGTGGCCGCCGAGGCGCTGGCCGCAGGTGCCCACGTGCTCATCGAGAAGCCGCTCGACGTCGACCTGGACGCGGCGCGGGCCTTCGCCCGTGATGCGCGTGAGGCGGGGGAGGGCCGCGTGGTCTCCGTCGTGAGCCAGCACCGCTTCGACGCCGCGAGCCTCGCCGTGCGCGACGCTGTCCGCGCGGGCCGGCTCGGGGCCGTGGCCTCCGCGGTCGCGACCGTCCCGTGGTGGCGCAGCGCGGCGTACTTCCAGGCCTCCCCGTGGCGCGGCACCTTCGCCGGCGACGGCGGCGGCGCACTCATGAACCAGGGCATCCACACGCTCGACCTCGTCGTGGCCCTCCTCGGCCGCCCGGTGGAGGTCATGGCGATGACGGCGCGGACGGTGCACGCCATCGAGGCCGAGGACACGGCGGGAGTGCTGCTCCGCTTCGAGTCGGGCGCGATCGCGACCGTCCACGCGAGCACGGCGGCCTACCCCGGCCTCTCGTCCCGCCTCCAGGTCTCGGGGAGCCTGGGATCGGCGGTGATCGAGAACGAGACCCTCGTCTACCTGCACACCGACTCCGCGCCGAACGCCCCGGATTACGGCCTGTACGGCGCCGGGAACCAGCTCGCCGTGGCGGCCGCGGCCCCGCGGGCGGACCCCACCGAGTCGCCCGCGGGCCTCGCCCGCCAGTACGCGGACGTGGTCGGCGCCATCCGCGCCAAGCGTGCGCCGGCCGTGACGGTAGACGCCGCGCTGCTCACCCTGGGCGTGGTCGAGGCCGCCTACCGTTCGGCGCGCGAACGCCGGGCCGTCGCGCTCTAGGAGGGCGCGGCGTCGTGCGCCCCGGCCGCCGATCCGTGCCTCGGTATATTTGATCTATGCCGATCACCAAGCGGGTTGAGCCTACGCTGCTGACCGATCAGGTCTACGCGACGATCCACGCTGCGATCCTGAGCGGAGACCTGCCTGCGGGGTCGCGGCTGACCGTCCGGGAGCTGGCCGAACAGGTCGGCACGAGCGCGATGCCGGTGCGCGAGGCGATCCGCCGGCTCGAAGAGTCGGGCATGGTCGAGCGGGAGCCGCACAAGGGTGCGGTGGTCAAGGCCCTCACGCTCCAGGAGCTCGTGCACGTCTACGACATCCGCAAGCTGCTCGAGGTCGAGGCGGCGCGCCTGGGGGCCCAGGGCATCAGCGCCGAGGACTGCGACCGGATGCAGGAGGAGTACGACCTCATGCTCGCCGCAATCCGCGAGCACCGCGTGCCGGACCTCCTGGACCACGACGAGGCACTGCTCACGATCCTGTACCGCGCCTCCGGGAACCCGCTCCTCGTCCGGATGGTCCAGAACCTCTGGCAGCAGTGCCGCCCCTACAAGCTCGTGGGCGCTCAGGGCACGCTGGACACGGCCGGCGACGACTCGCTGTGGCGCTACCAGCAGGAGCTCATCGCCGCGGCGCGGAGCCAGGACCCGGCCGCCGCGGCGTCGGTGAACAACGCGTCGCTCGTGGACGCCACCGAGCGGATCCGGGCCCTCCTCGCGGCCCAGGGCCGCCAGTCCTAGCGGGAACCGGCTCAGCCTCAGAGGCAGCCGTCCGGGCCGCACACCTCTCCGCCGAGGCTCTCGGCGTCGTCCCCGGCGCCCGGGCCTGCGGGCTGGCCGACCATCACGAGCGGGTTCGCCTCGCGCCACGCGGTCTCGAGGGCCTGGGTGAAGAGCTCGGCGGGCTGGGCGCCGGAGACGCCGTACGTGCTGTCCAGGACGAAGAAGGGCACGCCCTGGATGCCCAGCGCGCGGGCCTGGCTGATGTCTGCGCGGACAGCGTCGCGGTACGTGCCGGCGTCGAGGGCCGCGGAGATCTCCGCACTCTCGAGCCCGGCCTCGGTCCCGACCGCTAGCAGGACCTCGCGGGAGCCGATGTCGAGGCCGTGCTCGAAGTGGGCCGAGAGCAGGGCCTCCTTGGCCGAGTCGGCCATGGCGTTCCCGCCGCGGGCCTTGGCGAGGTGGATGAGCTCGTGGCCGGAGAACGAGTTGGCAACCACGACCCGGTCGAAGTCGTAGTGGAGGCCCTCCCCGGAGGCGACCTCGGCAACGTGGTCGAACATCTGCTTCACGCGTGCGGCCGGCATGCCCTTGCGGGTGCTCAGGTAGTCGAGCTCGGTGCCGTCGTAGTGCTCGGGGAGCGTGGGGTCGAGCTGGTAGCTGTGCCAGGTGACCGTGATCTGGTCCTTGTGGGGGAAGGCGGCCAGGGCCTTCTCGAAGCGGCGCTTGCCGATGAAGCACCAGGGGCAGGCAATGTCGGACCAGATGTCAACGTTCATGAAAGCTTCAAGTTCTCCTCGGCCCAGAGTATTCCAACTCTTCTACGTCTTGTAGAAAAGTGGGAGAATGGTGCTGCCCGGAAGGGCATCGAAGGAGATGAGGGCCATGACAACCCTGACGAGGAACTGGCTGGGGCGGGCCGCTGCAGTCGCGGGCCTTGCCGCCCTCGGCGTCTTCGTGGCGGTCTTCTTCGTGGCAGCCGAAGCGACGCGGGCCTGGGTCTACACGGCCGGCTTCCTCGTGGCACTGGGCGCCGTGGTCCTCGCGGCGGCCGCGCGGCTCCGGGAGCACCGGGAGAGGCCGACGCTCAGGCCCCTCACCCGGCTCGGATGGTGGGCCGTGGGGCTCGCCGCCGGGGGAGCGGTCCTGCTCGTCGGCGGCCCGCTGCTCATGCGCCTCTTCGTCGCGGCGACCGAGACGGGGTTCGTGCCCGCCTCCCCGGCGCTCCTGGCCCTGGGGGCCATGCTCGCCGCGGGGATCGTGGCCGCGACTGCGTGGTTCCGCCGCGCCGAGCGGTCCCTGCTGGTGCTGCTGACGATCGTCCCCGCGCTCTTCGCGCTCTACTTCATGGTCGGCGAGTTCGTCTTCCCGCACTAGCAGCCCACGCACGACGGCGCCGCCCGCCTCTCGGGGGGGCGGCGCCGTCGTGCGCTGCAGGTGGGATGAGTTGAGGGGCCCCGTGTCCGCGCAGCACCACTACGCGGGAGGCCCCTCAACGGTGTCCCCGGATGTCCCGCCCCCGGCCTTCGGGGTGCCTGTTGCGATGGAAGCGCGCGGGATCCGGGAGATTCATTGGGCCCGGGTTTCGACTTCGCTCAACCAGCGGGCCCCAGCGGGCGCGGGCTATGCCGCGGCGAACTGCCGCTCGGGCAGGCCGGCCTCGAACTCGTCCTCCTTGCCCGCGGTCTCGCACAGGAAGCGCGCGTAGGCCGGCATGGTCAGGAAGGTCGGGAACTCGGCGCCGAGGGCGCACTCCTCGAACAGCTCACGGGCGTCGCGGAAGCGGTCGCCGTCGAAGCGCTCGAGCTTGGCGAACTCCTCGTCGAGGATCTCCTCGACCCACTGGCGGGTCACGATCTCGCCCTGGTCCGTGATGGCCCGGGAGTAGATCCACTGCCAGATCTGCGAGCGGGAGATCTCCGCGGTCGCGGCGTCCTCCATGAGGTTGTGGATCGCGACCGCGCCGGAGCCCCGCAGCCACGCCTCGATGTAGCGGATGCCGACCTCGATGTTGTTGCGGATCCCGCCCTCGGTGATGGTGCCCTGGCACGTGCTCAGGTCGATGAGCGCGCGGTCGTCCGGTGTGACGTCCTCGCGGAGCCGGTCGATCTGGTTCGGCCTGTCGCCCAGCACGGAGTCGAACACCTCGCGGGCCACGGGCACCAGGTCCGGGTGCGCGACCCACGAGCCGTCGAAGCCGTCGTGGGCCTCCCGCTGCTTGTCGGCGCGGACCTTCTCGAAGGCGGACGCGTTGATCTGCGGGTCCTTGCGGTTGGGCACGAAGGCGGCCATGCCGCCGATCGCCATGGCGCCGCGGCGGTGGCACGCCCGCACGAGCTGCTCGGTGTAGGCCCGCATGAACGGCTGCGTCATGGTCACCTGGGAGCGGTCCGGGGTCACGAAGCGCGGCCCGCGGGTGCGGAAGTTCTTGATGATCGAGAAGATGTAATCCCAGCGGCCCGCGTTGAGGCCCGCGGCATGGTCGCGCAGCTCGAAGAGGATCTCCTCCATCTCGAAGGCGGCGGTGATCGTCTCGATGAGCACCGTGGCGCGGATGGTGCCCTGCGGGATGCCGAGCAGGTCCTGGGCCAGGACGAAGATGTCGTTCCAGAGCCGGGCCTCGAAGCGGTTCTCGATCTTGGGCAGGTAGAAGTACGGGCCGTGGCCGAGGGAGAGCAGGCGCTTGGCGTTGTGGAAGAAGAACAGGCCGAAGTCCACGATCCCGCCCGCGATCGGCTTGCCGTCCACGAGCATGTTCTTCTCCGGCAGGTGCCAGCCGCGGGGACGCACCACGATGGTGGGGCGCTCGGCGAACGGGCGGAGCCGGTACTCCTTACCCTCGGGGCTCGTGAAGTCGATGCGGTCCTCGAGCGCGTCGATGAGGTTGATCTGCCCGCGGATCACGTTGCGCCACGACGGCGTCTGGGAGTCCTCCATGTCAGCCAGCCAGACCTTCGCGCCCGAGTTGAGGGCATTGATGGTCATCTTCCGGTCCACCGGGCCGGTGATCTCGACGCGGCGGTCCGTGAGGCCGGGTGCCGGCGGGGCAACGCGCCAGTTCGGGTCGTTGCGGATCTCGGCGGTCTCGGCGGGGAAGCGCGGGTCGACACCCTTCGCGATCTCGGCGCGCCGCGCATGGCGCGCTTCGAGGAGCTCCTGGCGGCGCTCGGCCGTGGCCCGGTGGAGGCGCGCGACGAACTCGAGGGCGTCCGGGGTGAGGATCTCGTTCTGGCGGGCCATCGGCTGGGCCGTGAGGGTCACGCCGTTGATCGTGAAGTTGTCGGTGAACGTGTTCATGGGAGGTCTCCTGGGTGATGTACGACACCGGGTGGGCCGGGAAGCGGTCCCAGCCCACCGGCGTCGTCGGCCTGCGCCGAATCGTTAGTGGAACTGGCCCTCTTCGGTGGATCCCACGAGGGCGAGAGTGCTGGCGTTCGGGTTCAGCGCCGTGGAGACCAGGTCGAAGTAGCCGGTGCCCACTTCGCGCTGGTGCTTGGTTGCGGTGTAGCCGCGGTCTTCGGAGGCGAACTCGCGCTCCTGGAGGTCGACGTACGCGCTCATGCCGTTGCGGGCGTAGCCGTGGGCGAGGTCGAACATCGAGTAGTTGAGGGCGTGGAAGCCAGCCAGGGTGATGAACTGGAACTTGAAGCCCATCGCGCCGAGCTCGCGCTGGAACTTGGCGATGGTGTCGTCGTCCAGGTGCTTCTTCCAGTTGAACGACGGCGAGCAGTTGTAGGCGAGCATCTGGTCCGGGTACTCGGCCTTGACGGCCTCGGCGAACTTGCGGGCCAGAGCGAGGTCCGGGGTGCCGGTCTCCATCCAGATGAGGTCGGAGTACGGGGCGTAGGCCTTGGCGCGGGCGATGCACGGCTCGATGCCGTTCTTGACCCGGTAGAAGCCCTCGGCCGTGCGCACCGGCTGTCCCTCTTCGCGGAGGATGAACTCGCGGTCCCGCTCGTCCACATCCGTCGTGATGAGCGTCGCGGCCTCGGCATCGGTGCGGGCGATGATGACGCTCGGCGCGCCGGCAACGTCGGCGGCGAGCCGAGCAGCATTGAGGGTGCGGATGTGCTGCTGGGTCGGGATGAGCACCTTGCCGCCGAGGTGGCCGCACTTCTTCTCCGAGGCGAGCTGGTCCTCCCAATGCACGCCCGCTGCGCCGGCCTGGATCATGGACTTCATGAGCTCGTAGGCGTTGAGCGGGCCGCCGAAGCCGGCCTCCGCGTCGGCGACGATCGGGACCAGCCAGTCCTCGACCGTCTGCTTGCCCTCGGAGAACTCGATCTGGTCAGCGCGCTGGAGCGCGTTGTTGATGCGCCGCACGACGGCGGGCACGGAGTTCGCGGGGTAGAGCGACTGGTCGGGGTAGGTGTTGCCCGAGAGGTTCGCGTCCGCCGCGACCTGCCAGCCCGAGAGGTAGATGGCCTTGAGGCCGGCCTTGACCTGCTGGACGGCCTGGTTGCCGGTGAGGGCACCGAGGGCGTTGATGTAGCCGGTGCCGTTCTCGCGGCCCTCCGTCACGGCCTTCCACAGCTTCTCGGCGCCGCGGCGGGCCAGCGTGTTCTCCTCCGGCACGCGGCCGCGGAGGCGGATGACGTCCTCGGCCGAGTAGTCGCGGGTGAGGCCTTCCCAGCGGGGGTCGGCGGACCACTCGAGCTTCAGTGCCTCGGCCTGCTGCTCGAGGGACTGGCTCTGGGGCTCGAACTCTGCGGTCATGGCGGGTCTCCTTCGACTCGGTGCGGTGATGGTGCGGTGGTGGTTTCGGCTTCGCTCAACCACCGTGGGCTTCGCTCAACCACCGCGCTGTTCTTCGTGGGAACAACTTTTCCGTGTCTGCAACCCCAGCAACAGGGAAAAATGCTGGAAAGAAATGCGGATCTTCACGTATTCTCAAGAAATGCCGCGTTCGACGTCGTCCGCCCCCGCCCGCACCCAGCCCCTCGCGGGGTGGGGCCGCCCCACAGAGCAGCCCGCCGCCGTCGTGCGCCGGACCGGGACGACCGCGCCCGAGGCGGGCGTCGACGTCATTGCGCTCGGCCGTCGAGTGCGCCACCTGAGGAAGGCCGCCGGGCTCACGCTCGACGACCTGGGCTCCGCGGTGGGTGCGGCCGCGAGCCAGCTCAGCCTCATCGAGAACGGCAAGCGCGAGCCCAAGCTCAGCCTGCTGCAGCAGCTCGCGGGCGCTCTCGGCGTGGGAGTCGACGCGCTCCTCGGCGCCGAGCCGCCGAGCCGCCGCGCCGCCCTCGAGATCGAGCTCGAGCGCTACCAGCGCAGTCCCCTCTACGAGAACCTCAACCTGCCCAAGATCCGCGTTTCCTCACGCCTGCCGCTGGACGTGCTCGAGTCCCAGCTGGGGCTGCTGCGCGAGCTCGAGCGCAAGATGAACGAGCAGGTCGCCACGCCGGAGGAGGCCCGACGGGCGAACGGCGAGCTGCGCAGGATGATGCGCGAGCGCGGGAACTACTTCCCCGAGTACGAGGCGGAGGCGCAGAAGGTCCTCGCCCAGGTGGGCTACACGTCCGGGCCGCTGAGCCAGCACACGATCTCGGACATCGCCACGCACCTGGGCTTCACCCTGTACCACGTGGGGGACCTGCCTCACTCGACGAGGTCCGTCACCGACCTGAAGAACCGCAGGATTTACCTGACGCACAACCAGCGGTCCGACCACGACCCCCGTTCGGTGCTCCTCCAGGCCCTCGGGCACTACGTCCTCGGGCACGAGACCCCGCGCTCCTACGGGGACTTCCTCGCCCAGCGCGTCGCGACCAACTACTTCGCCGCGGCGCTCCTCCTCCCCGAGAAGGCCACGGTCGAGTTCCTGCAGCGGGCCAAGGCCGCCAAGGAGATCTCGGTGGAGGACCTGCGCGACTCGTTCGCGGTGAGCTACGAGACGGCCGCGCACCGGTTCACGAACCTGGCCACCCAGCACCTCGGCCTCACCACGCACTTCCAGAAGACGCACCAGTCCGGGATCATCTACAAGGCCTACGAGAACGACGGCGTCAACTTCCCGATGGACCACACCGGCGCGATCGAGGGACAGCCCTCGTGCAAGGCCTGGACGAGCCGGGCGGTCTTCGACGTGCCGGACAAGTTCAGCTCCTACAGCCAGTACACCGACACGGTCACAGGCACGTTCTGGTGCACCGCCCGGACAGAGCGCAGCGCGAGCGGCGAGTTCTCCCTGAGCAT
Source organism: Sinomonas sp. B1-1 (assembly GCF_050474465.1). Taxonomy (NCBI): domain Bacteria; kingdom Bacillati; phylum Actinomycetota; class Actinomycetes; order Micrococcales; family Micrococcaceae; genus Sinomonas; species Sinomonas sp. B1-1. The sequence goes on from NZ_JBCHVF010000006.1 coordinate 17,990, forward strand.
CGGCGTCCCGTACCAGCACGTGAAGTGGTTCCGGGGGAGGGAGACGACGGCGCGCGCCGTCTCACGCTGCCCCGACCCGGACTGCTGCCGCCGCCCGCCCATGGAGCTCAGCGACCACTGGGCCGGCTACGCCTGGCCGTCCGCACGGGCGCACTCGCACCTGCTCGCGGCCATGCCGCCGGGGGCGTTCCCCGGCGTGGACGAGACCGAGGTCTACTCGTTCCTCGAGGCCCATTCGGGCGCCTGAGCGGACCGCGCGGGGCTCCCGGGCCGGGTCCCGCGACTCAGCCGGGGAAGGGCGCGGCCGGGATGTCCGCCTTGCCGTCGTGGTCGTCGTCGCCGTAGGCCCGCATGGCGATGCGCTCGGCGAGCTCCTCGTTCATCTCGTACGGCGGAACCTGCCGGAACGCATGGACCTCGCGCTTGCCGGGCTTCTCCCTTGCCTCGGCGGTCGCACCCGCCTCCGCCATGGGCCGGGCTTCGTGCTCGGAATCCGTGCGCTTCTTGAACAGGCTCATCCTGACCTCCCGTAGGTGGATAGCATCACCTTTTTCACGATACGCCGGGGGACTGGGAAGTCTAGGGGAGCATGGCCGTGATGCCCCGGGCGCCGCCGTCCCACGGCGTGGGCAGCCGCAGTCTCAGCCGTGGAACGCGCGGTACGCCTCTTCCGCCGCCGGGTGCAGGGGGATGCCGCTGGTGTTGATGAGGGTCTCCGGGCTCAGGAACTGCACGCCGAGGCTCGAGGCCGGAACGAGCTCGTTCGCGTGCTGAAGCAGCAGGTCAACGGTCGCGCGGACCACGTCCGCGCCCAGGTCCTCGCGGCAGAGCAGAAGGTTGGCGACTCCCACCGTCCACGCGGCCGGAATGCCCTGGTAGCTGTCGTCCTGGACCAGCACCCGGTCGTAGAAGCCGCCGTAGGCTGCCCGGATCGCCGGGATGAGCGGGGAGAGGTCCAGCAGGCGCAGGCTCACCTCCTTCGTCGCCGCGGCGATCGCGGCGGTGGGGACGCCGCCGGACCAGAAGAGCGCCTCGACGCTTCCGCTCCGCAGCGCGGCGAGCCCCTGGTTCAGCCCGAGCGGCATCGCGCGGACGGTGATTCCCGCGGCGTCGAGCAGGCGGTGGGCCGTGAGTGACGTCCCAGAGCGCGGATCGCCGACGGCGACCGCATGCCCCGCGAGATCGGCCACCGCCGCGATGCCGCTGTCGGTGCGCACCACGCAGTGGACGTAGTTCTCGTACACCTTGCCGAGGGCGGCCATCCCTCCGCCGCGCTGGACCGCGGCGTCCGCGAGCGCGATGGCCAGCGTGGCCTCGCCGCGGGCGAGCCGGTCCATGTTGTCCAGGCTGCCGCCGGTCTCGAGGGCTGACGCGTCCGCCGCCACGCCGTGGCGGCGGAGGGAGCCCGCGAGGAGGGTCGCGAACTCGAGGTAGAAGCCGCCGGGCTCGCCGCCGGCGACGGTCATCGCCCCTCCCGGCGGGGTCGGGCCGCAGGCGGCGACCGGGAGCACGGCGCCGGCGAGGGCCGCCGCGAGACCCGCGCGGAGGGCAGTCCGGCGGCTCGGGAAGCCTCCTGAGGCGGGATCAGGCATCGGTGGCCTCCACGCCGTCGTGCGGGAGGGCGCCGTCGTGCGCGGCAGCCGGCGCGGCGGTGGGCGCGGCGGGGAACTCCAGCCGGGCGACGAGGCCGTGCGGCTCAGCGGCGGCGAGGGCGAGCCGCCCGCCGTTCGCACCGGCGAGCCGCTCCACGATGGTGAGCCCGAGCCCGGTGCCGCGGGTGTCCCGGTTGCGTGGCGACCGCCAGAAGCGGGTCGTCGAGGAGGCGAGCTCCTCGGGGGAGAGGCCTGGGCCGTCGTCGGCCACCTCGATGGCCACCGCGCCGTCCCCGGGTGCCGCGCTGACCCGGATGCGGGCGCCGGGGGCGTACTTGACGGCGTTCTCGAGCAGCTCGCCGACCATGTCCGCGAGGTCCGAGCTGTTGCACACGAGCCGCAGCGGCGGGACGGGGGCGTCCGCGAGCACGAGCCGTCCCCCGGAGCGGGCCGCGGCGGGCGCGGCCCGCTCGACGGCCTCCTGGAGCACCGTCCAGGGATCCAGGAGCGCTGCGCGCTCGCCCAACGAGGCGCCCGCGCCGCCGGGCCCGGAGCCCTCGTGGACCCTGTGCTCGGCGGCGGCGAGGCGCAGCAGCCCGTCCAGGATCTCCTCGACGTGCTCGAGCTCGTTCGTCACGCCCGCGGCCGCGGCCCGCTGGGACGGGGTCGTGAGCTCGAGCGCGAGGAGGTCCGCCCGCAGGCGCAGCGCGCCGATGGGGTTGCGGAGCTGGTGGGAGGCATCCGCGATGAGCTGCCGCTGGGCCTCCATGCTCGCTCCGACGTGCTCTGCCATGGCCGAGAAGGCCCGGCTGAGTTCCTGCAGCTCGGGAGGGCCCTCTCCGCGCAGCCGGGTGGCCCGCCCGGACTCCTCGAAGTCGGCGACGGCGGCCGTGAGCCGGTGCACGGGCCGCAGCACCCAGCCGGTGGCCCGCTCGGCGCCGACGATGAGGAGCGCCCACCCCGCCAGCGCCCCGAGGCCCACGAGGAGCCAGCGCTCGCGCAGCTTCTGCTCGGCCGCGCCCAGATCGACGTCCAGCACCGCCTCGCCGAGCACCTGGCTCGCCGTCCCGAAGGAGCGGGCGACCACCTCGGACCGCGGGCCGAACGGCTGCACAGGCGCGAGTGTCATGTCGCTGAGGTTGAGCCGGGCACGGCCGAGCGCATCGCGCACGTCCGGGCGGTCGGGGCTGAGGCCGCCGGAGGCCAGCGTGGCCTGCGGGGTGCGGATGACGATCCCCTCGCCGTAGAGCGCCGAGTACCGGTCCATCTCGCGCTGCAGCTGGGACGTCTCCCCAGAAGCCACCGCGTCATCCGCGACCTGCGCGAACCGGTTGAGCGCCGCGACGCGGTTGATCTGCAGCTCCTGGGTCAGCTCGCGGCTGACGGAGGCGAGGATCGAGGCGGAGACCACGGCGACAATGAGGATCGAGAAAAGGCTCAGGATGCCCAGCACCCGCAGCCTCACGCGGTCGTCCCCTGGCCCGGGGCGCCGCCCTCGATCCGGTACCCCACGCCGCGGACGTTGATGATGAACCCCGGCAGCCCGAGCTTGGACCGCAGTCCGCTCAGGTGGACGTCGAGGGAGCGGGAACTGGCGAGGAACGCGTCCCCCCAGAGCGCGTCGAGGATCTGCTCCCGTGTCACGACCGAGCCGGCGTGCCTGGCCAGGAGCGCGAGGAGCTCGAACTCGGTCGCGGTGAGGTTCAGCTCCCGGGGCCCGACGGCGGCCACTCGCCGGTCGAGGTCGACGCTCACCTCGCCGGCCTGGAGCCGGTGCGGCTCGGTGGCGCCGCCGCGCGCCGCGCGCCGGGCCACCGCCTCGATGCGGGCGAGCAGCTCGATGAGCTTGACCGGCTTGACGAGGTAGTCGTCCGCGCCGGAGCGGAGGCCGAGGACCACGCTGCGCTCGTCGTCGCGCGCGGTGAGGATGAGGATGGGCGCGTCGGTGACCTGGCGCAGTTTGCGGAGCACTTCGAGGCCGTCCATGTCGGGCAGGCCGAGGTCGAGCAGGATCATGTCGTGCTCGCGGTGCGCGAGGAGGGCGTCCGCCCCGCGGCCCACGCGGGCCGCCTGATGGCCCGCGGACCGGGCGGAAGCCAGCAGCGCGGAGGCCATCGCGTCGTCGTCCTCGACGATCAGCACCCGCATTGGCATTCCCTCCGCATCCCCGCCCGAGACTACCCGAGCCGAAGACTTAAGGAACTGTTAGGAATGCGCCCGCCAGCTTGGGGCCGTGTCCCGCGTCACCCTAGCGTCGGTGTCCATGAGCATCACACACCCCGGGTCTTCGAGCAGCGCTGCTCAGACCAGGCGAGCCATCGCCAACACCCTCAAGGGCTCCGCAGGGAACCTCATCGAGTGGTACGACCTCTACGTCTATGCGGCGTTCTCGGCGTACTTCGCGAGCTACTTCTTCAACGCGAAGGATCCTGCCCAGGCGCAGATCGATGCGTACCTCACGTTCGCGCTCACCTTCCTCATGCGTCCCGTCGGCTCGTGGTTCTTCGGCCGCTACGCGGACCGCCACGGCCGCCGCGCCGCCCTGACGCTCAGCGTGAGCCTCATGGGCGTCGGCTCGCTGCTCGTCGCGGTGCTGCCCGGCACCGCCCAGATCGGCGTGTGGTCCACCGTCCTCATGTACGCGTCGCGCCTGCTGCAGGGCTTCTCCGTGGGCGGCGAGTACGGCACGAGCGCCACCTACATGTCCGAGGTCGCCACCGCGAAGCGCCGCGGCTTCTTCTCGAGCTTCCAGTACGTGACGCTCGTGGGCGGGCAGGTCCTCGCGCTCCTCTCGCTCGTGATCCTGCAGTCCACGCTCGGCGAGGCCGACCTCAAGGCGTGGGGCTGGCGCATCCCGTTCGCGATCGGCGCCGTCGCCGCCCTGATCGTCCTGTGGCTGCGCCGCACGATGGACGAGACCATCTCCCAGGAGCAGGTCGCCGCTGCGAAGAGCCACGGCTCCGGGTCCGGCGAGGGGGGCGAGTTCGAGGCCGTCCAGCCCGGAACGCTCAAGCTCCTCTTCACGAAGCACTGGAAGCCGTTCGCCGTCGTCGTGTTCCTGACCATGGGCGGCACCTGCGCGTTCTACCTCTACACGACCTACATCCTGAGCTTCATGAACAACGTCTCGGGCATCCCGAAGACGCAGACCTCGGTGATCAACTTCTGGGCGCTGTTCGTGTTCATGCTCCTGCAGCCGGTGTTCGGGCTGCTCTCGGACAAGCTCGGCCGCCGCCCGCAGCTGATTGTGTTCGGCGTCCTCGGCGCCATCTTCACCTGGCCCATCATGTCCACCCTCGCCGGGGTCAAGGACCCGATGATCGCGTTCCTGCTCATGCTCGCGGGCCTCGTCATCGTGGTGAACTACACCTCGATCAGCGCCCTCGTGAAGGCCGAGCTCTTCCCGTCCTCCGTCCGCGCCCTCGGCGTGGGTCTGGGCTACGCCGTGGCGAACTCGCTGTTCGGCGGCACGGTGCCGTTCATCGGCGAGTGGCTCTCCAGCGCCGGGCACAAGGAGTGGCTGTTCACCTACGTGACCATCACCATCGTGATCTCGCTCGTGGTGTACATCTTCTTCCTGCCGAACAAGAAGCACACCCCGCTCGACACCGAGTTCGGTGCCGCGTTCGGCACCTCCGCCACCGCGGACGACGACGGCCGCGAACCTTCTCGCGTCAGCTGACCCGGCGCTCCCGCCCCGTGCGCCGTCTGGGGGTCACCTCCTGGGGGTCACGTCCTGGGGGTCACGTCCTGTTGGTCTATGTCCTGTCATTGACCAACAGGACGTGACCCTTAGACGGGGGAGAGGGGGAGAGGAGGAGACGGGGAGAGGTGGGAGAATACTCGCCGTGAAGTCCCCCGCACGCTACGCGTCCATCGGCAGCCCCTTCTTCGCCGTCTTCCTCGCGGCCATGGCCGTGATCCTCATCCTGAGCAACATCGGAGCCTCGAAGGGCGTCCAGCTCGGCCCGATCATCACCGACGGCGGCTTCTTCCTGTTCCCGCTCGCGTACATCCTCGGCGACGTGGTGAGCGAGGTGTACGGCTTCCGAGCCGCGCGGACCGCCATCGTGACGACCTTCTCCCTCTCGCTCTTCGCCTCGGCCTGCTACTGGGCCATCATCGCCCTGCCCGGGTTCGACGACGAGTTCGGCGCCGCGAAGCAGGCCGCCCTCGAGGGCGCGCTGGGCCCGGTGCCGCAGATCGTCGTCGGCTCCCTCCTCGCGTTCCTCGCGGGCCAGATGACCAACTCCTGGATCCTCGTGAAGATGAAGGCGCGGGTGGGCGAGCGCACGCTGTGGGCCCGCCTCATGGGCTCCTCCGTGGCCGGCGAGTTCATCGACACGCTCATCTTCTGCGCGGTTGCGGCCCCCGTCATCGGGATCGCGGACGCCGGCGCGTTCGTCAACTACGTCCTGGTCGGGTTCGTCTACAAGACCGGGGTCGAGTTCCTCTTCGTCCCGGTCACCTCCCTCGTGATCCGGTGGGTGAAGCGCCTCGAGCCGAGCTACGCCGTCGCCGCCGAAGGTGTCCACGCCTAGTACGCCCTTTCGGCCACCGACGGTCCGCGTGATACGAACATGGGGATGACCCCCCGTCCCAGCCCCGCCTCCGCTGCCGCCCGCCCACCCCGCCGGACCGCCGGAGTCGGGCTGCTCCTGGTCTCGATCGGCCTGATCGCCCTGACCATGCGCGGCCCCTTCGTCGCAGTGGCGCCCGTGGTGCGCCACCTCGAGGACGAACTGGGCCTCTCGGCGTGGGAGCTTGGGCTGCTGACGGGCATCCCCGTACTCTGCTTCGCCCTCGCCTCACCGCTCGCCTCCCTCTCCGCCCGGCGCCTCGGGGCGGAGGTGGCGGTGACGCTGAACCTCCTCGGCGTGCTGGCCGGCGTCGTGCTCCGCTCGCTGGACGGCACGGTCGTGACGATGCTCGGCACGGTCCTCCTCGGCGTCGCCATCACGGTCGGCAACATCGCCGTCCCGCTCATCATCCGGCGCGACTTCACCCCCGCCCGCCAGGGCATGGCGATGGGCGTCTACACGGCCGCGCTCAACGTCGGCTCGTTCGTGACGTCCGTGGCGTCGGCACCCCTCGCGGATGCGTGGGGCTGGCGCCTGTCGCTCGCCGCCAGCGCCCTCTTCGCCGTCGTCGCCCTCGTGTTCTGGGCGGCGGCCGTGGGGGTGCGCCGCGCCGCCGTTCCAGAACCCGTCGCCGCCGAGGGAGGCAGGACGCACGACGGCGGCCGCCGCCGGGGCGTCGCCGTCACCGTTGCGCTGGTGGTCGGCTTCGGCGGCCAGGCCTTCTCCTACTACGGCGTCACCGCATGGCTTCCGAGCCTCCTGTCCGACGAGCTCGGGCTCTCCTCGACGTCGGCCGGCGCCGGGGCGTCGCTGTTCCAGATCCTCGCCATCGTCGGCGCGCTCGGCACGCCGCTCCTGGCCCGGCGTGCCGGGACCATGGCCGCCGTCGTGACGCTCGGTGTGCTGTGGCTCGCCGTGCCGGTGGGTCTTCTGGCCGCGCCAGGCCTGTGGGCGGTGTGGTCCTCGCTGGGCGGGGCCGCGCAGGGCGGTGGCATCACCCTGATCTTCAGCGCGATCCTCGCGATCGCCCGGGACCAGGCCTCCGCGGGACGCATGTCCGCGATCGTGCAGGGGGTCGGCTACGGGTTCGGGGCGGTGGCGCCAACGCTCATCGGGTCCGTCCACGCCGCTGCAGGGTCGTGGACGCCGCCGCTGCTCATGGTGCTCGGGTCGGTCCTGTGCTTCGCCGTCGGGACGTTCGCGGGCCTGCGGATGGCCGCCCACCGGCGAGGCTGAGCCGGGCACGCGCCGTCGTGCGTCAGGGGCCGTAGTAGCGGCCGAGCGTCTCGGCCTTGAAGTCCTGGAAGGTGCCGTCCTCGATCGCCCGTCGCGCGTCGTCGACCATCCGGACCACGAACCGCTCGTTGTGGATCGAGATGAGGGTGTGCGAGAGCATCTCGGAAGCCTTGAAGAGGTGCCGGATGTAGGCGCGGGAGTAGTTGGCGCACGTGTAGCAGTCGCAGCCGTCCTGCAGAGGGCCCCAGTCCCGCTTGTACTTGGCCCCGGAGAGGTTGAGCCGTCCCTCGGCGGTGTAGAACGCGGAGTTGCGGGCCACGCGGGTGGGGGAGACGCAGTCGAACGTGTCGGCGCCGGCCTCGATGGCGACGAAGATGTCGTCCGGCTCGGAGATGCCCAGCAGGTGGCGCGGCTTGTCCTCGGGGAGCGCCTCGGAGCACCAGCCCACGATCGTGCCGAGGTTCTCCTTCTCGAGCGCGCCGCCGATCCCGAAGCCGTCGAACGGCATCGCGCCCAGGTCGCCGCACGCCTTGCGGCGCAGGTCCTCGTACTGCGCGCCCTGGATGACCCCGAAGAGCGCCTGGTACGGCTTGCCGACGCGCTCGTCGGTCAGCCGGAAGTGCTCGGCGACGCAGCGCCCGGCCCACTTCCGCGTGCGCTCGAGCGCCTCCTCCTGGTACCGGCGCGAGTTGTGCAGGGTGGTGAGCTCGTCGAACGCGAACATGATGTCCGCGCCGATCTGGTGCTGGACCTGCATGGAGATCTCGGGGGTGAACCGGTGCCTGTCCCCGTTGAGGTGGCTCTTGAACCACACGCCGTCGTCGTCGATGTGGGCGAGGCGCTCCTTGCCGGGTGCCACCGCGTCGTCGGAGCTGGCGCCCCCCGGAGCACCTGGCCCTTTCATGTCGATGACCTTCTTGAACCCCGACCCCAGGCTCATGACCTGGAACCCGCCCGAGTCTGTGAAGGTGGGCCCGGGCCAGTTCATGAAGCGGCCGAGCCCGCCGGCCTCGTCGAGGATGTCCGCGCCCGGCTGCAGGTACAGGTGGTAGGCGTTCGCGAGGAGCGCCTGCGCGCCGAGCTCCGCCATGGACTCCGGCAGGACGGCCTTGACCGTGGCCTTGGTGCCGACGGCGATGAACGCCGGCGTCTGGATGGTCCCGTGGGGGGTCGTGATGGTGCCGGTGCGGCCGAGTGCCGGCGCGCCGTCCCCACCCTCGAGGCGGGTGCCGACCGCGAAGGAGAACTCGGACTGGCGCGGATGGGCTGCGGCGGACGACGGCGCCGGGGCGGCCTCGGGGGCGACGGGAGCGGAATCTGGCACCCGTCCAGTCTGCCACCCGCCCGATAATGGGTGGATGCCGAAGATCTCCGCCCCCTCCGTCCCGGAGCACCGCGAGGCCCAGCGAGCGGCGCTCATCGGGGCCGCCGAGGCGATCCTCCTCGCCGAGGGCGTCGCCGGGGTGGGCGCCCGCAGCGTCACCGAACGTGCCGGACTGGCCCGGTCCAGCTTCTACGACTACTTCCCCTCGAAGAACGAACTCCTGGTCGCCGTCGCCACCAAGGCCTTCGAGCAGTGGCGCCGGGAGATCGAGGCTGAGCTGGCGCGGTGGGCTCCGGGGACGGAGCGGCTCAAGGCGTACATCGCCACGACGCTGCGGATGGCCGCCGACGGCAAGCACGACCTCGCCGCGGTCCTCCAGCAGGCCGAGCTCACCCCGAGCCGGCATGAGGACATCCGCGCCCTCCATGACGCGCTCTTCGCGCCGCTCGCCGCCACGCTCGCCGAACTCGGCCTCACCGACAGCCATTCGTGGGCCGCCCTCATCGAGGGGACCCTCAACGGCGCCCTCAGGCTCATCGACCACGGGGCGGACCACGAAGCGGTCTCTGCTGCCGTGCAGACCTTTGTCCTGGAGGGCCTGCCCCGCTGACGCCCGAGGCAGGGACACCCGGGTTGATTTGTGCGCACCCATGATTCCGACGTAGTGTCGGAATGTTTCCGACAGCGTGTCGGAAAAAAAATCGTGTTCCTCCTCCGCCCCCAAGGACCCCACATGTTCCTCGCGCTGCGCGAACTCAGATTCGCCCGCGGCCGGTTCACGCTCATGGGCGCCGTGATCGCGCTGATCGCCGTGCTCGTCGTGCTGCTCTCCGGCCTGTCCTCCGGCCTCGTCAACGACGGCGTCTCGGGCCTGAAAGCCATGCCGGCCACGGCCTTCGCCTTCGACAAGGGCACCATCACCGACAACGCCTTCAGCCGCTCCCTCGTCGATCCCAAGCAGCTCGACGCGTGGACGAAGGCCCCCGGAGTGGCCGACGCCGAGCCGATGGGCGTCAGCATCGTCAACGGGACCACCGGGTCCGGCAAGCAGGTCGACCTGACCCTGTTCGGCATCGAGCCGGCCGGATTCCTCGCCCCCGCGGTGTCCAGCGGTACCGGGCTGAACGCCCCGGACGGCATCGTCGTGTCGGAGACGGCGAAGTCCGCCGGCGTCGAGCTCGGCACCAAGATCACCCTGGACCGGGTCGGCACGGAGCTGACCGTGGTCGGATTCACCGACGGCCAGGCAACCTTCGGGCATGTCGACGTCGCCTACCTGCCGATCGGCACGTGGAGGCTCCTCGCCTCGAACACCGCCAAGCCGGGCGCGCCCACCCAGGCGCAGCTCGACGCCGCGGACTACGCCTACTCGAGCGTTGTGGCGCTCCGCGCCGCCGACGGCGCGTCCCCCGACTTCGCGGGCTCCGACGCCACCGCCGGCACCATGACCATGACCAAGGCGAAGGCCTTCAACGCCTCCCCGGGCTACGAGGCCGAGACCATGACCCTGAGCATGATCCAGGCCTTCCTCTACGCGATCTGCGCCCTCGTGGTCGGTGCGTTCTTCACCGTCTGGACCATCCAGCGCACGCACGAGCTCGCCGTCCTCCGCGCCATGGGCGCCTCCGCCCGCTACCTCCTGCGCGACGGCCTCGCCCAGGCCGCGATCCTCCTGGTCGGCTTCACGGCGCTCGGCGTGGCCGTGGGCGTCGGCTTCGGTGCCATGATCCCGGATGCCGTCCCGTTCGCCCTCGAGGCCGCGCCGATCGCGCTCGCCACGGCCCTCACCCTCGTCCTCGGGCTCATCGGCGCGGGAGTGGCCATCCTGCGCATCGCCCGCATCGACCCCATCAACGCCCTCGGAGGAGCCCGATGACCGCGCCAGCCAACGCCGTACCCGCCCTGGAGATCGTCGACGCAGTCCTGGAGCTCGGGGACGGCGACGCCACCGTCCGCGCCCTCGACTCCGTGTCCCTGGCCGTACAGCCGGGCGAATTCACCGCCGTCGTCGGCCCCTCCGGCTCCGGGAAGTCCTCGCTCCTCGCAATGGCCGGCCTGCTCGGGAAGCCGACGAGCGGTGTCGTGCGGGTCCACGGCACCGACGTGACCGCCCTCGGCATGAGCGCGGCCGCGAAGTTCCGCCGTGAGACCGTCGGGTTCGTGTTCCAGTCGGGCAACCTCATCCCGGCGCTCAGCGCCGCGGACCAGCTGCGGCTCGCGGCGAAGCTCGCCGGATGGCGCGTCGACCCGCAGCCGCTGCTCGAGGCCGTCGGCATGGGCCACCGCGCCGGGCACCGTCCCGGCCAGCTCTCGGGCGGCGAGCGGCAGCGGGTAGGGATCGCCCGGGCGCTCGTGAACCGCCCGTCCCTCCTCCTCGTCGACGAGCCCACGGCAGCGCTGGACCGGCGCCGAAGCCACGAGGTCGTCGAGCTCCTTGCCCAGCAGGCGCACGCCGCCGGCGTCGCGGTCGTCATGGTCACCCACGACCACGACGTGCTCTCGCACTGCGACCGCGTCCTCGAGATGACCGACGGCCGGCTCAGCGAGGCGGCACTGATGGCGTGATGCGGCACCGGTGCCAGCCACGGCCCAGGCTGTGCACCGCCTATGCCGCGCCACAGCGATGGCACAGCCGGCGCCCGTACCCTGTCTGGAAAGAACAGGGACCGCCTCTGGGGCGCGGGGAAGGCGGTGCACATGCCGGGCAGGCGACGGCCAGGATGGTTCCGCCACCTTCGGGGCGGCTCGGCACGCGCACGACGCCGCCGCCTCATCCTCGTCGTCATCGTCGCCGTGCTCTTCAGCGGGGCTGCGGTCGGGGCGGTGGCCGGGCAGGGCACGGACCGGAACCGTGCCGCTTCCGCGTCCCGGGGCAAGGGCCCCACTCCGCCGCCCTCGGCCGTCGGCGTCACGCCCTCGCCGGCCCCAGCGGCACCCACCGCCCCCGCCCCACCCAGCCAGACGCCGACGCCCGCGAACCCGCAGCCGGCCTGGCAGGACATGCCCGCGGACATCGCAGCCATCGCCGCCGACTTCCTCGACGAGCAGGGCGCCGCGGGACTCGCGGTCGCGGTATCGACCGGGAGCGGCGGGACGGCGTCCGCGCGCTACCTGACGACGGCGGGCCAGGCCGCCGCGGGCACCGCGTGGACTGAGGACACCCGGTCCGCGTACCGGAGCATCACCAAGAGCTTCGTGGGCACGGTGGTGCTCCAGCTGGTGGGGGAGGGCCGGCTCGGGCTCGGCGACCCGGTCGCCAAGTACGTGCCCGACGTCGCCGACGTCGAGCTCGACGGCACGGCCGCCGGGGACCGGATCACCGTGCGGGAGGCCCTCGAGATGCGCACCGGCCTCGCCGAGTTCTCCGGCACGCAGGAGTTCTCGGACAAGCTCGACGCCGACTACACCCGCTCCTTCTCGGACAGCGAGCTCCTGGGCTACGCCTTCGACGAGCCCCTCGACTTCGCCCCGGGCAGCCAGTACGAGTACAGCAACACGAACTACGTGCTCCTCGGCGAGGTCATCCGCGCGGTCACCGGCACACCCTGGGACCAGGAAGTTCAGGCGCGCATCCTCGCGCCGCTCGGGCTCACCTCCGTGGCCTACTCGGGGGCGCAGGACCCGGCCGGTCCCGTCGCGACCCCGTACCAGACCGGCGATTCCGGTCTCGAGAGCCTCGCCCAGGTCAGCCCGTCGCTCTACGGCGCATCGGGCGGCTACTTCGGAACCATCGCAGACCTGCTCACGTGGGGACGCGCGCTCGGATCCGGGCAGCTCCTGCCGCCCGGGCTCCAGTCGCAGCGGCTCACCGCCGTCTCCGACCCGGGCGCGGACAATCCGGGCAGCCCCTACTACACGGCGTACGGACTGGCGGCCGGTGAGATCGACGGCTGGTGGGGCCACTCCGGGACGGGCCTGGGCTACGAGGCCCTCACGCTCTACAACCCGGCAACCGGAACCACCGTGGCGATCCTGATCAACACCCAGCTGCCGAACCCGAACGGGCCGGCCATCCTCTTCGACCGCCTCGAGGGCCTGCTCGCGGACCTCGGGTAGCTCCGCATCTTCCGCAACGGGCTGTACCGGAGTACAAAAACTATGGGGGACATATAAACCTTCGCCCAGTCCCTGACCCACTGGGGGGCCAGAGGCCGGACGGGACGACCAGGAGGTTTCGTTGTCCGATCTCAACGGGCCCACGCGCGACACCCCGACCCGCGCGCCGGCCAGGCCCCTGCCGTACATCGTCGCGGCAATCCTTCTCGCGGCGGCAATCCTTCTCCCGCTCATGCCGCAGCTGTACTCCTACGACCAGCCGCGCTGGGGCGGCATGCCGTTCTTCTACTGGTACCAGCTGCTCTGGGTTCCCATCTCAGCGGCCCTGAGCGGCATCGCGTACTGGCTCGTCACCAGCGAGGACCGACGACGGCGCGTGGCCGCCCGCGCGCCGGGCGCGCCGGGAGCGGGCGGCGGCAGGGCGCCGTCGTCCGGCCGAGCGACCCGGGACCGGGGTGAGCGGCGGTGAACGGGCGCCCGATCGACTGGGTCGCGCTGATCATCGTCATCCTGCTGTTCGCGATCGTGGCCGTCATGGGGTTCCTGGCCGCGCGCTGGCGCCGGTCCAAGGAGGAGACGGGCCTGCACAGCCTCGACGAATGGGGCCTCGGCGGACGCGGGTTCGGCACGTGGATCACCTGGTTCCTGCTTGGCGGCGACCTCTACACGGCGTACACGTTCGTGGCCGTCCCGGCCGCGATGTGGGCCACGGGCGCCGTCAGCGGGTTCTTCGCCGTGCCCTACACGATCGTGCTGTACCCGATCATCTTCATCATCATGAGCCGGCTCTGGTCGGTGTCGCACCGGCACGGGTACGTCACGAGCGCGGACTTCGTGGGCGGCCGCTACGGGAGCCGCTGGCTGTCCCTCGCCGTCGCCGTCACGGGCATCGTCGCGACCATGCCGTACATCGCCCTGCAGCTCGTGGGCATCAAGGCCGTCCTCACCGTGCTCGGCCTCGGGAGCCCCGACAACGCGCTCCTGACCGACCTGCCGCTCATCCTCGCGTTCGTCGTGCTCGCCGCGTACACCTACACGTCCGGCCTCCGCGCGCCGGCGATGATCGCCGTCGTCAAGGACCTGCTGATCTACCTCGCGGTGATCGTCGCCGTGATCTACCTGCCGATCAAGTTCGGCGGCTGGGACAGCATCTTCGGCGCAGCGCAGACCAAGCTCGGCACCGTCAGCCAGGCCACGGGCAAGCCGGCCGGCGTGTTCATCCCGACCGAGGGCAGCTACTCGGCGTACTGGACCCTCGCGCTCGGCTCCGCCATGGCGCTGTTCATGTACCCGCACTCCGTCACGGGCGTGCTGGCCTCGAAGGCGCGCAACACGATCCGCCGCAACGCCGCGATCCTGCCCCTGTACTCGCTCATGCTCGGGTTCCTCGCGCTCCTGGGCTTCGTGGCGATCAAGGCCGGGACCAAGCCGATCGACCTCGACGGGTCGACCAACCCGCAGCTCGTGGTGCCGCAGCTGTTCCTCGACCACTTCCCCTCGTGGTTCGCCGGGATCGCGCTCGCGGCCATCGCGATCGGTGCGCTCGTGCCGGCGGCCATCATGTCCATCGCGGCGGCCAACCTGTTCACCCGCAACGTCTACCGGGACTTCTTCCGTCCGGATGCGGACCCGAAGACCGAGGCGAACGTGTCCAAGATCGTCTCGCTCGTGGTCAAGGTCGGGGCGCTCGTCTTCGTGATCGGCATGGACCAGTCCGCGGCGATCAACATGCAGCTCCTCGGCGGCATCTGGATCCTGCAGACCTTCCCGGCCGTGGTCGGAGGCCTGTACACGAGGTGGTTCGACCGGTGGGCGCTCCTGGTGGGCTGGGCCGTCGGCATCGCCTTCGGGACCATCTCGGCGTACAACGTGGTCAACCCCGTCACCCACGCCCACTTCGGCGGCTCGACGGCCGCGATCCCGGGCACGAACTTCACCGTGTACATCGCGGTGACCGCGTTCGCGCTCAACCTGATCGTCGCCGTCGTGCTCACCCTCATCCTGCGGGCGTTCAAGGTCCCGCAGGGGCTCGACGAGACCCGGCCGTCCGACTTCGGGGCAGACGAGACGGACCCGAAGGTGAAGCAGATCGAGGCCACGAACCAGATGGGCCCGATCGCGTAGGAGGTGACCCCAGGAGGTGACCCCCAGGAGGTGACACCCAGGAGGTGACCCCCAGACGAGCACGTCTGGGGGTCACCTTCTGGGGGTCACCAAGCGCGACGGTCACCAAGCGCGACGGGCGTCAGGCGCGGACGGCGTCGAGCTCGACCTCGATCCGCCGGTCCAGCTCGTCCTGCTCGAAGGCCGTGGACCCGCCATGGGCGCGCAGGTGCAGGAGACTGCCCAGCCGCAGCATCCGCCAGCCGCGCTCCTCGGCGTGGTCCTTCGCGCCGGCGGCCCGCGTGATCTCCTTGTCGTACAGGTTCGGCTCGTTGAGGGCCCGCTGCCGCACGCGCTGTGCCATGCGTGCCCGGAACGGGTCGGTCTCGGCGTCCTCGGGGGTGCGCAGCAGCTCGCCGTAGGCGGCCGCGCGGTCCTCCTGCCCGGCCTCCCTCGCCAGGTGCGCGGCGAGGCCGAGCGCGGACTCGATCGAAGCCCAGCGCGCGGGGTTCCCGTCGTAGGGCAGCACGGCGAGCAGGTCCGCGACCTTGAGCGCCCCCTCGGCGTCGCGCTGGCCGATGTACAGCTCGTAGGCGAGGGCACGCAGGTCGGCCAGGCAGGCGCCCGACTTGACGTTGACGCCCCTGGCCAGACGGGCGGCGAGCTCGTGGACCGCGTGGCGCCCCGGGTGGGCGGCGTCGATGGCGCGCATGAGGTCCTCGGGCTTGTCCTCGGGAGCGGGGAGGCGCGCGAGGATCGACGCGTTCGCGCGCTCGGGACGTGCCGACGCCGCGCCGGGGACGTGGACCACCTCGCCCGTGTCCAGGGCGATGTCCGAGGGGCCGCGGAGGGGCGCCGCCGGAACCGTCTCGATCTTAGGGGGCGCAGCGGCCGGCGCGGCCGCCTCGGCGGCCGGGGCAGTCACCGCGGCGTCTGGGGCCTCTGGCTCGGCAGCCGAAGCCCCCGCGCTCGCGGCGGGGCCGGAGAAGAGGAGGTCGGCGGGCCGCACCGCCTTGCCGCGGGCCGCGCGGACCCGCGTGCCGTGGGCGACGCGCAGGTTGGTGTGGTTGTCGAGGACCGCGAAGTACAGGGCGGGCTGGCCGTAGTCGTCGAGGACCGTGTCCACTTCGAGGATCTCCGCGCTCTCCTTGCCGTCGGGCAGGAGCAGCCGCTGGCCGGCCCTCAGATCGTGGGCATCGATAGCGTGGAACTCGGTGGTTCCGGGCCGCTCGTGCGGTCCCGAGCTGTGCTGCATGGGTCCTCCGTGGTGGCTGTCGGTCCAGTGACCACCATATAAAGGATTGGTAACGGGGTGTTTCAGGCGCGCTGGCCCGAACCCCCGACCCTACGCCGGAAGGCCCGCGAACGCGAGCGCCTGGCGCACGAGCTCGCCCCGTCCGCCCACGAACTCCATCTGCACCGGCCCGCTGAGCACCTCGGCCGGCGACATCCAGGTCAGCTCGAGGGCGTCCTGCCGGGGCTGGCACTCGCCGGCCACCGGGATGACGTACGCGAGTGCGACGGCGTGCTGGCGCTCGTCCGTGAAGCCGGTCTGCGAGGGTGACGGGAAGTACTCCACGACCGTGAACGGCACTGGGCTGACGGGCAGCTGCGGGAGGGCGAGCGGTCCGAGGTCCTTCTCGAGGTGGCGCAGGAGGGCGCCGCGGATCGTCTCCTTGTACAGCACGCGTCCGGAGACGAGGCTGCGCATCATGTTGCCCTCGTCGTCGGCCTGGAGCAGGAGCCCGACCTCGTTGACGTAGCCGAGCGGGTCGAGGCGCACCGGCAGGGCCTCGACGTACAGCATCGGCAGGCGATTCCGCGCCTCGTAGAGGTCCTCGGGTGAGAGCCAGCCGGGATACGGGTCGGGAGTGCGCAGAGCCATGCCTACTGTTCTACCCCATGACCGGGCGGAGCTGTGAGGATCGTGACCTCACCGCCATCCGGCGTCGGGATGCGGACGACGGCGCCCTGCCGCCCCTGCGCCTCGCCCACCTCGGGTGACCACCCGGCCCGCGCGAGCCGTGAGGCGAGGGCGCCCACGTCGCCGTCGTACTCGAGGACCAGGTCTCCGCCGCGCAGCACCGGCGCCTCGCGCAGGGCCAGCACGCCGCCGTTCTTCGCGGTGAACTCGGTAGCCGGGGCGGGGGCTCCCGCCGTGCGGGGTCTGGCGCCGATCGCGGAGAGCGCGAGCGCGGCCCCCGGAAGGTCAGGGGTGAGCCACTCCATCCGGACCGCGAGGGCGCGGTCCGCGTCGGCGCACGTGGCACCGTGGGCGGACGGCTCGGCCAGGAAGCTGAACCCGTCCGGCCCGGTGATCCGCACGCGCACACCGCCGATCGCGTCCTCGATGCTCGCGCGCCCCCCGTCCTGCCGGGTGCGGCGGGTGAAGGCCTCCGGCTCACGGATCTCTACCCCGAACGACGTCATCCCGTCGCCGGGGGAGCCTGCGGGGACGGCCCGGAGCCGGACGCGGCCGCTCCCGGCGTCGAGCACGGCCCAGCCCCTGCCCTCCTCGGTGACGACGAGGCCCACGTCCTCCAGGAGCCTCCGGAGCTCGGGCATGGCGGACGTGTAGCGGGTGGGGCGGACGCGCAGCATCAGGCTTCCTTTCGGTCGTTCCCATCCTCCCACCGCGGCCTGTCTCCTTGCGCCTCCGGGCCGCTCGCATGGAGGCTTGGCGCATGGCCCCGGAACTGCCCGAACTCCTCGTCGCCGATGCCGCCGCGTGGCACGGATGGCTCGCCGCCCACCACGCCGAGAGCCCAGGAGTGTGGCTCGTCCTGACCAAGAAGGGCGGAACGGTCACGGCCCTGCAGTATGAAGACGCGGTCCTGGAGGCGCTCTGCTACGGCTGGATCGACGGCCAGCTGCGCGCCCGCGACGCCGCCAGCTCGGCGATCCGCTTCACGCCCCGCCGCAAGGGGAGCCGGTGGTCGCGGTCGAACGTCGAGCGCGTGGCCCGGCTCGAGGCCGAGGGACGGATGACGGCGGCGGGCCGGGCCGTGGTCGACGCCGCCAAGGCGGACGGGCGCTGGGAGGCGGCCTACGGCGGGGCCGCGACCGCCGAGGTGCCCGAAGACCTCGCTGCTGCGATCGCCGCCGTCCCCGAGGCGCAGGCGATGTTCGACGTCCTCACCTCCACCAACCGGTTCGCCCTGGTGTACCGCGTCACCGATGTGAAGCGGCCGGAGACCAGGGCACGGAAGATCGCCGAGTTCGTGGCGATGCTCGCTCGGCACGAAACGGTCTACCCGCAGAAGCGACGGCCCTGACATCCCGCCCCCGTGCCTGCGCCCTTCGCCTCTACTGGCCGGACGACGCTGGGAGGAGCGTGGTCCTTGGGACAACACGGCAACACCCGAGGTGCGCGATGGCAGGACACGACTCCTTCTCTCCCGGGACGGCACGGGACAGGCCCGCCCGGGTCTTCCTTGTCTGCGGCCACCGGATGGAACGGCAGGCGCTGCGCGAGATGCTCGCGGGGGAGGCGTTGGAGGTCGCCGGCGCGACCGGCTCGGCAGCTGAAGCGCTGTCCACGATCCCGGTCCTCCTCCCGCAGCTGGCCCTCGTGGACACGGCCCTGCGGGACGCTTCCTGGATCCGGGTCTGCCGCAGGATCTGGGATGCGAGCCCGGCCGTTCCCTGCCTGACGCTGGGCAGCCTCGGAACCCGCGAGGAGCTGCGGGGCTCCATCCTCGCCGGGGCGCGGGGCCACGCCGTCAGGATGGTCCGCGGGGGAGACCTGGTCCGGCGCATCAGAGCGGTTGCCGCCGGGAGGGACCTCTTCAGCGCCGGTGAACGCGAGGCCGTCCTCTCCGAGCTGCGCCTCTCACAGCCCTCGCCCGCCCTCACCTCCACCGAGCGGCGCATCCTGCTCGACTGTGCCCGAGGGTGCAGCGACACCGAGATGACCCGCCGCATGGGAGTCGCCAGGCCCGCCTTCGAGGCGGCGCTGCAGCGGGCGCTGGCCAAGCTCGGGTATCCGGCGGCGCCGCCGCTCGATGGCGCGTGGCCCGCTGTTCTCCCTGCTTAGCCGGCCGTCAGGGGCACCCGCCACGAGACCCGGGTTCCCGCACCCGGGATGCTGTCGACGCTGCTCGTCCCGTCCAGCGAGCGGGCCCGGCGCCGGATGTTGGCCAGCCCGCTCGCCCGGGCCGGGCTGGCGAATCCCTTCCCGTCGTCCTCCACGAGCACTTCCACGGCATCCGCGAGGGCGGTCAACGCGACCGTGATGCTGGTGGCGCCCGAATGCCGCGCAGCGTTGCTGACCGTCTCGGTCACCACTGCCAGGACCTGCCGGGCCAGCGGAGACGGCAGGTCCTCCAGCCTGCCCTCGACCGTGATCTTGGGGATGATGCCCGTGCTGCGGAGGCACTCGTGGACCGCGTCGAACAGCGACCGTGAGAGGCCCTCGCGGTCCGTCTGCTTGGCGCGGAGCGAGTAGATGGTGTTCCTCAGCTCCCGGATGCTCTCGTCCAGCTCCTCGGTGAGCTTCGTGATGCGCGCCTCCGCGGCCGGGTCCGTGGCGAAGCGCCGGAGGTTCTGGATGCCGAGGCCCGCAGCGAACAGACGCTGGATCACCAGGTCATGCAGGTCCTGGGCGATGCGGTCCCGGTCCACCGAGATGAGCGCCTCTTCGCGCTGCCGGTGGGCGATGTTCAGGTCGAGGGCCAGCCCCACGTGGGAGCCAAACGCAGCCCCGGACTCGAGGTCCGCCTGCGTGAACTGGCTGCCGCCGGCCTGGCGTGCGAGCAGCAGGAGCCGGTCGCCGGACGTGCCGTGCCCGATCGGAATCGCCAGGACGTGTCCGAGCTTCTCCCCGCTGCCCGGGCCGAACACCTCCTCGGGGTTCCGCAGCACCAGCGGCCTGCGCTCCACGTCCGCCTCCCTCAGGGACGGCGGGCAGAGGACTTCCTGGCCGGCCACGACGGCGAGCGCACCGACCGCGGTGTACACCTCCATCGACTCCCCGTCCGGGGCGGCGACGACTGCGAGTACGGCGTCCGAGGCCCGCAGCGCGTGCTCCGCCACGAGGTCCAGATCAGCGTCGGGCGAGGGGGAGTCCTCGACGATGAGGGAGGTGCTGGCCTCCATGCCCGCCTCGAGCCACCGCTGCCGCCGGCGGCTGTCCTCGTACAGCCTGGCGTTCTGGATCGCGACGCCGGCCGCCGCCGCCAACGCGGCCGCCAGCTCCTCGTCCTCCGCCGTGTAGTCCTCCCCGCCCGCCTTCTCGGTCAGGTACAGGTTGCCGAAGACCGCCTCCCGCACCCTGATCGGTACGCCGAGGAAGGTCGTCATCGGAGGATGGTTCTCCGGGAACCCGACCGAAAGGGGGTGCTCGTGCAGGTCGTGGAGCCGCAGGGGCTTCGGCTCGCGGATCAGCTGCCCCAGAACCCCGTGCCCCGTGGGCACGTCCCCCATGACCCGCTGCTGATCCTCGTCGATGCCCACGGTGATGAAGTGGGTGAGCGTGTCGTCGGGGCCCAACACGCCGATGGCCGCGTAGCGCGAATTTAGGAGTTCCGCCGCGGACTGGGCCAGCTGCTCGAGGACCGACTGCAGGCTCAGGTCCTCCGCCATCGACACGATCGCGGTCATGAGGCCGTTCATGTGGCCCTGCACGCGCACCAGCTCATGGGCACGCTCGATGAACTCGTTCAGCAGCTCTTGGGCCCTGCGGGGCATTCTGTGAGGCATGAGCGGACTCCCGGGAGGACGTGGGGGCGAGCGCGGCTGCCCCCATCATGAGCGGCACGAACTGGTCAGGCAAGGCTCCGCGGCCTTCGCGGCGGGCGGGACGGGCGCTCGCTTCAGCGCCCCAGGGCCTGTGCCGCCACGAGCGCCGCGGCGGCGCTCCACGCCTGCGGCCGGCACGAGGAGGGGTAGGGCAGCGCCCGGTCCGCCTCCTCCGATCCCTCCCCGGAGAACACTTCGGGGAGGGAGTGCCCGAACGACTCCGAGGCCCGCACGAGCCCGCGCGCCACGGCCGCCGCCTCGGTCCGGAACCCGTCGGCCAGCAGGCCGCGGATCGCGATGCCGGTGTCGTGGCTCCAGACCGAGCCGCAGTGGTAGCTCAGCGGCCAGTAGCCCGCCGCCGCCGTGGAGAGCGTCCGGATCCCGAAGCCGCTGAACAGCTCGGGACCCGTGAGCCGTTCCACCACCCGCTCGGCTTCGTGGGCGTCGAGGAGTCCCGTGCCCAGCAGGTGCCCCATGTTGGAGCCGGGCGGGTCCAAGGGCGTCCCGGCGCCGTCGAGAGCCATGGCCGGGAAGTGGCCCGCACCGTCGTCCACCCAGAACTGCTCGCGGAACCGCCGCCGGAGCCCTGCGGCGAAGTCGCGCAGGGCCGTGGCCTGCTCGCGCAGGCCAGCGCCACCCCCGGGCTCGCGCAGCTCCTCGAACAGCGCCGCGGCCTCGTGCGCCGCCTGGAATGCGTAGGCCTGGACCTCAGCCAGTGCGATCGGCCCCTCTGCCCGGCGCCCGTCGAGGAACTGCATGGCATCCGCGGAGTCCTTCCAGCCCTGGTTGCTTAGCCCGTGCCCGGACTCATCCCGGTAGGCGAGGAAGCCGTCCGCGCCGGCCGCGAGCAGCCAGTCCGCGGCACCGCGCGCGGCAGGCAGCAGCGCCCGCACGACCTCGGGCGCCCGGCCCGTGCGCCACAGCTCGCCGAGGAGGCACAGCCACAGCAGAGTGGAGTCCACTGATCCGTAGTACACCGGCGGGAGGCGCAGCTGGTCCCCGCCCGGGCCGCCGTCGATCACAAGCTCGCGCGCCCTGACCTCGTGGGGGATCTTCCCCGGGTCCTCGGCGGAGGAGGGATCGTGCCGCTGGCCCTGATAGGCCGCGAGCGTGCGCAGGGTCCCCGCGGCGAGCGCCGTGTCGAGGGGGAGCAGGAGCCGTGCGGCCCACAGCGAGTCGCGCCCGAACAGGGTGAAATACCACGGTGCGCCCGCCGCGAGGAACGGCGCGTCCGGCACCTTCGCGGTGGCCAGGCGCAGCCCGGCCAGCTCCGCCAGCGATCCGGCGACCAGCCGCCCGACAGCGTCCTGCCGCGCTTCCGCCTCGACCCCGCCGTCCGGGGCAGCGCGCACGACGGCGCCGGCGTCCTCGAGCGCCACGCTCCACTCCGCGCGGAACGGCTCGCCCTGCCCGAGGACGGCGCGCCAGGAGAGGGCCGGGTGGCCGGTGGGGAAGCCGTCAGTGTCGTCGCCGTCGCTGTCGAGGGCCGTCGTGACGTTCGCGGCCCCGCCTCCGGGCAGCCCCGGACCCGCCGTGAGCACCGCCCGGTGTTCGCCGTGCGCCCAGGCCAGCCCGCCGCCGTCGTGCATCCCGCTGCCCTGCGGGCCGGGCCCCTCGGGCGGGACGGTGTCGGCGGCGCGCCCCACTCGCACGGCGTCCATGGGCGCGAAGTCGGCGCTGAGGTGAACCGTGAGGGTGCATTCGAGCCGGGGCAGCGACGTGCTCAGCTCGATCCGGTGCCGGACCCTGCCGGGTTCGACGCTCCAGTGCTGCCGGACCCGCACGGCCGGGTCGAGGGTGGGGCCCGGGATGTTCCTTGCGAGGCCGTCGACCGTGAGCCGGGGCCCGCGGCCGGTGACGCCCACCGGCTGCGGCTCGGCGCCGTCGACCATGACGAGGGCCCGGTCCAGGAAGCGCGTGTCCGCGTGGAAGACCCCCGTGACACCGCCTCCGGGTGGCTCGGGCGCAAGGCGGCCGTCCGGCCCGAGCCAGATCTGCGTGGGCGCGGCGAGGGCCACGTGCTGCCGGTGGAGTGAGGGCTGGAGGGGGGCGCTCATGCCGCCACGCTACCGCCGCGGTCCGACACTCCAACAGGCCCGAGGGTGGCGCGCGCTCGTGGGAGCGTCGGAGACTGGGGGCATGTCGATCTTCCGACGCCACCGCGGCGAGCACGACGCCAGCCAGTCACCGCCGGGGGAGGGCGGGGCCCCCGAGGCACGCCTGCACGCGACCGTCTCCGGGATGGTGCAGGGGGTGGGCTTCCGCTACTCCACGCTCGGCGAGGCCGACCGGCTCGGGCTCGTCGGCTCGGCGGCCAACCTGCCGGACGGGACTGTCGAGGTCACGGCCGAAGGGTCCCGCGAGGACGTCGAAGCCCTTCTGGCCTGGCTCCGATCGGAGGACGCCCCGGGACGCGTCGATGCGGTTGATGCCTCCATCGGCCCCGGGACCGGCGAATTTTCCCGGTTCCGCGTGTTCTGACCCTGCGGCCGCCGTGTGGCCGCCGGCTCTGCCTGGCTACGCCCAGCCGCGCAGGTAGTCGAGCTGCGCCGCGACGGAGTTCTCCGCGGCAGGGCGCACGCTGGGGTCGACCTCGCTGTAGACGGCGTCGGTGACGGCGGCGATCGGCGCGTCCTGGCCCAGCTGCGCGAGCGCGGAGCGGATCTGGCCGAGCCGCTCCTCGCGGTGGGCGAGGTAGGCGCGGGCAATTTCGGACACGTCCGGGAGCACGGGACCGTGGGCGGGGAGGACGGTCGCGGGGCCGAGGGCCTCGAGGCGGGCCAGGGACGCGAGGTAGTCCCCGAGCCGGCCGTCGGGGAACACGATCACCGTGGTCCCACGGCCCAGGATGGTGTCGCCCGTGAGCACGGAGCCGTGCACGCCGTCGTCCGGGAGGTGGAGGCAGATCGAGTCCGCGGTGTGCCCGGGGGTGGCAAGGACCTCGATCCGCACGCCCGCGGCGTCGAGCCGTTCGCCGTCGTCGAGCGCCGGGGCGCCGATGCAGAGCGAGGCATCACGGGCGCGGACCGGTGCGCCCGTGCGGCGGTGGAACTCCTCTGCGGCCTCCGTGTGGTCGGGGTGGTGGTGGGTCAGGACGATGAGCTCGACCCGGCCGGCTGCGGCGAGCTCGTCCAGGTGCGTCCCGTCCAGCGGGCCCGGGTCCACCACGACCACCGACTCCGAGCCCGGAGCCGACACCACGTACGAATTGGTCCCGTCCAGGCTCATCGGTCCCGGGTTCGGGGCGAGGCGGTACCGGGTCAGCGCGGAGCTCTCGACCCAGCGCGCTGCCGGAGCGGGGGTGCCGGGGGAGGGGGAGACGTCGTCGGCCATGCGCCCAGCCTAGCTACTCGACGGGGAAGGCCACGCCCTCGCCGATGACCTTGAGGGCGAGGTCCATCCCGGAGCGGGCCATCGCCGCGTTCCAGTGGCGGATCGTGATGATCTCTCCGCCGCCGGGGATGCGCGGGTCGGCGGGGCGCTCGGGGAGCTTGATCCGCACCGAGGACTCGGGGCCGAAGTAGTCCCAGTCCAGCACGGTGCCGTGGATCCGTGAGTCCGCCGCGATGCGGATCTGCTCGGGACGCAGCATGATCTGCACGCGGCCCTGGGCCGGCGGCCGCCGGACGGGGATGGCCCCGAGCGAGCACATCGCGAGCGACCCCTCGAGCCACGCGTCCAGGATCACCGCGTCCCCGAGGAACTCGGCGGTGGCCCGGTCCGCGGGCCGCGTGTACACGACGAAAGGGTTGCCGATCTGCGCGAGCTTCCCCCCGCGCATGACGGCGACCTGGTCGGCGAACGAGAGCGCCTCGGCCTGGTCATGGGTCACGAGGATCGTGGTCACGCCGGCCTCGTGCAGGACCTTGCCGATCGCGCGGCGCGTGGCGACGCGCAGGCCGGCGTCGAGCGCCGAGAACGGCTCGTCGAGGAGCATGATCTCCGGCTCGCACGCCATGGCCCGGGCGAGCGCGATGCGCTGCTGCTGGCCGCCCGAGAGCTGGTGGGGACGCCGCTTGGCATAGGAGGGGTCGAGCGCCACCATCTCCAGGAGCTCCTCGATCCGCTGCGTCACGGCCGCCCGTCCGCGGAACTTCTCGCGGTCCAGCCCGAACGCGATGTTCTGCCCGACGGACAAGTGCGGGAACAGGGCGCCGTCCTGGGCCACGTAGCCGATATTGCGCCGGTGCGCGGGGACCCACGTGTCGCCGGCCACTTCACGGCCGCCCAGCAGGATGCGCCCCGTGTCGGGCGCCTCGAAGCCGGCGATGAGCCGCAGGAGGGTCGTCTTGCCGGACCCGCTCGGGCCCACGATCGCCGTCGTGCCCCCGCGCGCCACCCACAGGTTGATCCCCTTGAGGACCGGCTGGTGGCCGAAGTTCTTCGTCACCGCCTCGATGTCGAGGTGGTGGTCCGCCGTCTCCGCGATCTGCGGCGCGATGCGGGGCTCGGGGAGCCGGGCCGCGGCGGTGGGGGTGGGGATCTGTTCGGTCACTGTCCGGCTGCTTTCTTGGACTGCTGGAACAACAGGTACGTCATGGGCGCCGAGAGGGCGATCATGAGGAGCGCGTACGGCGCCGCGCCCATGTAGTCGATCTCGCTCGAGAGGCTCCAGAACTCCGTGGCCAGGGTCTTGGTGCCGATCGGGGAGAGGAGGAGGGTCGCGGTCAGCTCGTTGACGACGGCGAGGAACACCAGCGCTGCACCGCCGGCGGCCGCCGGAGCGGCCAGGCGCAGCGTCACGCGCACGAACGCCATGATGGGCGGCCTGCCGAGCGCCTGCGCCGCTTCCTCGAGCTCCTTGGGCGCCTGCGCGAGCCCGGCGCGGAGGTTGACCAGCGCCCGTGGGAGGAACAGGAGCACGTAGGCGGCGATGAGGAGTCCCGTGCTCTGGTAGACGCCGGGGACCGCGCGCAGCGCGACGGTGACGAACGCGAGGGCGAGGACGATCCCCGGCATCGAGCTCGTCACGTAGTTGGACAGCTCGAGTGCGCGGGAGAGCCAGCCCGGGAACCGGACGGCGAGGAACGCGAGCGGGAACGCGGCGACCGTGGTCACGATAGCGCCGAGCAGCCCGAGCCACAGGCTCGAGCCGAGCGCCCCCGCCAGTTCCGACGTCTCCCAGATCCGCGCCCCGCCGGCAAGCGCCCAGCGGCCGACGATCCACAGCGGGACCCCGACGGCGAGCACGGCCACCGCCGCAAGCGCCGCCTGCGCGAGCGGCTGCCACGTGCCGAGCGGCAAGCGGGTGGGCGTGGCCTGCGCCCCCGAGCCGATCCGCGCGTACCGCGCGTTGCCGCGCAGCCGCGCCTCGGCGAGCAGGAAGACCAGGCAGACGGCCACGAGCACGGACGCGAGCATGTTCCCGGCGGTGCCGTTGAACGTGGAGCGGTACTGCTCCATGATCGCGGTCGTGAAGGTGTCGAACCGGATCATCGCGAACGCACCGTACTCCGCCAGCAGGTGCAGCGCCACGAGCAGCGCGCCGCCCGCGACGGCGATCCGCAGCTGTGGGAGCACCACGCGGAAGAACACGCGCCACGCCCCGAGCCCCAGCGAGGCCGCCGACTGCTCGATCGCCGGGTCGAGCCGCGAGAGTGTCGCCGCGGCCGGGATGTACACGAGCGGGTAGTACGAGAGCGTTGCGATGAGCACGCCCGAGAAGATGCCTTCGAGGCCCGGCACCGCGGAGACCCACGCGTAGGAGTTGACGAACGCCGGGATCGCGAGCGGTGCCGCGAGCAGCACGGCCCAGATCCGGTTCCCCCGCAGCCTCGTCCGCTCCACGAGCCACGCTCCGCCCACGCCGATCACGACGCACAGCGGGACTGTGATCGCGGCGAGCAGGAGCGTGTTGCCCAGCAGCTCGAGGGTGCGCGGGCGGACGATGAGCGCGACCGCCGTGTCCCACCCAGTCGCGACCGTCATGACGACGACGAATCCGAGCGGGATAAGTGAGGCCGCGGCGATGAGGCAGCAGAGCAGGACGACGCCGAGAGGCGGGCGAGAGCGCTTGCCCTCACCCGCCGTCGTGCGCGCCCCGCCCGCCGCCGCAGGTGCGGCGGGGATCAAGGGGGCTGGGAGCGTTGCCAAGGCCTAGAGCAGGCCTGCCTGGGTCATGAGCTCGGCGACCTTCTTGGAGTTGAGCTTGGCGGGGTCGACGACCGGCGCCTGGAGGTCGGCGAGCGGGACGAGCTTCTCGTTCGACGGGACGCCGGAGCCGACGGCGTACTCGAACGAGGTGCCCTTCTGCAGGACCTCCTGGCCCTTCTTGCCGGTGATGAACTTCAGGAAGGCCTGGGCCTGCTCCTGGTGCTTCGAGGACTTCAGGACGCCGCCGCCGGAGATCGAGACGAACGCGCCCGGGTCCTGGTTCTTGAAGTAGTGCAGGCCGACCTTGTTCGAGTTCTCGCCGGTCTTGGCCTGGTCGCCGTAGTAGTAGTAGTGGTAGATGACCGCGCCGTCGATCTCGCCGGTGTTGACGGCCTTCATCGCGGTGACGTTGCCCTTGTAGGCCTTCGCGTTCTCCTTCATGCCCGCGAGCCACGCCTTGGTGGCGTCCTCGCCCTTGGTCTCCAGCAGCGCGGACACGATGGCCTGGAAGTCGGCGCCCGACGGCGAGGCGGCCCACCGGCCCTTCCATTCGGGGTTCTGGAGGTCGAGCAGCGACTTGGGAAGCTGCGCCTCCGAGACCTTGTCCTTGTTGTAGACGAACACGGTGGACCGGGCGGCGATGCCCGTCCACTTGTTGGTCGAGGGACGGTACTGGGCCGGGACCTGCGCGGCGGTCGCGGCATCGATGTCCGCGAAGAGGCCGGCGTTCTCCACCTGCGTCATCGCCGGGGAGTTCTCCGTGAGGAAGACGTCCGCGGGGGAGTTCGCGCCCTCCTGGATGATCTGGTTCGACATCTCGCTGTCGTCGCCCTGGCGGTAGTCGACCTTGATGCCGGTCTCCGCGGTGAACTGGTCGATCCACTCCTTCGTGAGCGTCTCGTGCTGGGCGTTGTAGACCACGAGCGTGTTGGGATCCTGGGACGACTGGTTCGCGGAGGAGCCGCCGCAGGCCGAGAGGCCGAGGGCGGCGACGGCGGCCAGCGCGAGGCCGGCAAGCGCGCGGGGGCGGAACGTCATGAGGTTCTCTTTCCTGCGGTCACGGGTTCTTCGTGATCGACTGTAGGTTAGCCAAGCCTAAGAGCGGGGCGAATCAGCCACCATTGTGGTTGAAATCACGTCAATTACGCAAATGTGGCGTTCGCTAATGCGCCAGCTCCTGAGGCGCGGCGCGGGGCTTGCGCAGCACCAGGTCGAGCGGCGAGTCGTCCACCCCAGCGAGAACCTCCGAGCGTGGCGTCCTCCGTGTCGATCGCGGTCCGGGGGTCTGGTGGGGGCACAGAGTGCGGAGCGGGTTTCAGCCCCGCGCGAGCTGGTGCGCGAACTCGAGGAGCATCCAGGCCTGCAGCTGGGTCGAGAGCTCCACTCCGCGGCCCTCGGGATACGCGTCCGACGCCGGCCGGCCGGGGTGCATCGGAAACGTCCGCCCAGTGCGCCCCCGTCCGTCGGTCCGCTTCTCGGAGCCGGCCCACACCGCCTGCGCTGTATCGGTGACGAGCCGCCGCGCCGTCGAGCGGGTCTCGGCCGGAAGCCCGCTGCTGACCGCGGCGACCGTCAGGTAGCGGGCGAGGATGCCCATGAAGAGGCCCCCGTCGCCGTCGCCGTTGGCCTGGAGGACGCGGGTGTCGCCGAGGGGGAGCGTGAGCCGCCGGTCCACGGCCTCGACGAGGCTGGCCGCCCTCCCAAGGTTCGCGCCGCCGCCGAGCTCGAGGAGGGCCCCCAGCACGGGCCCCTGGCTGTAGGTCCACACGTCCTTCACGAGGGTGGTGGACCCGTCGCGGGACATCCGCAGGCCGTCGAGGTACAGGCCCTGTTCGGGGTCCAGAAGGCGGGCGTTGAGCCAGTCGACGAGGCGCTGGGCGCGCTCGCGGTCCCCTGCTCGGGCGAAGTGCAGCGCTGCCGGCGCGGTCGCGGGCGTGTTCTTGAAGTCCCGCTTCATGTTCCAGAAGAGGCCGCCGTCGAGATCGTCGGTGTTGGCCGAGACGAGCTGGGCGCCGAGGACGCGAGCGGCGTTGCGGGCGGACCGGATGCCCCGCTCGTCGACCTTCTGGGTGAGGAACTCGGCGCGCCCGGCGGCGAGGGCGAGCCAGGCCATGTCGTCGTAGTACGCGTTGCGGTACTGGAGGAAGTTCCTGATCCTGATGGTGCGCAGGAGCGCCCGGGCGAGGCGGAGTTCCCGGGGCTCCGACGGCCCTGCTCCTGTTGCGGGGTCCTGTCCCTGTATTGCGGGGTCCTGTCCCTGCCGAACAGGGCCGCCGCCTTGAGGCGCAGGGCCCCCGAGCTTCCGCCAGGAGGCGTCCACGAGGCAGTCCAGATAGTGGGCCTGCCACCAGTAGTGCCAGGGATCCCAGGGGAGCGTGACGCGCCGCGGCCGGACAATGGATCCGATCCACGTTCCCGGGACGAAGCCCAGGAGGCGATGGCCGAATCCCTCGTTGACACTGTCTGCAGCGGTTTGGGCGCGGCGGGCCCATTCGGCTGCACTTGTCGGGTCTCCAGGCGCCTGGTCCATGCGATCACCCTAGCGAGGCGGGTCGGGCCGGCGCAGGAGCGTGACCCGCCTCACGCGCTCGGCTAGGATGGCGTCCGGTTAGCCACGATTAACTCGATGCATCGATGCGGAGGGCCCATGGAGCTTCAGGGAGCGAGCGCGCTCATCACCGGCGGGGCCTCGGGTCTCGGGGCCGCGACGGCGCGGCGCCTGCACGCCTCAGGGGCCGCCGTCGTGCTCCTCGACCTCCCGGGAAGCGCCGGCGAGGCCCTTGCCGCCGAACTCGGCGACCGCGCCGCCTTCGTGCCCGCCGACGTGACCGACGAGGATCAGGTGCGCGCCGCCGTCGTGCGTGCGGGTGAGCTGGGGCCGCTGCGGGTCGTGGTGAACTGCGCGGGGATTGCGACGCCCGGCAAGGTGCTGGGGCGCGACGGCGTGCTGCCGCTGGCGCAGTTCGAGCGCGTCGTGCGGGTGAACCTGATCGGAACGTTCAACGTCATCCGGCTCGCGGCCGATGCGATGGTGGCCACCGAGCTGGTGGAGACCGAGCTGGGCGGCCCGGAGCGCGGCGTCATTGTGAACACCGCGTCCGTCGCGGCGTTCGACGGGCAGATCGGCCAGCCCGCGTACTCCGCGTCGAAGGGGGCTGTGCATGCCATGACGCTGCCGATCGCGCGGGAGCTGGCACGGCACCTCATCCGGGTCGTCACGATCGCCCCGGGCATCTTCGAGACTCCCATGATGGCCGGGCTCTCGCAGGAGGCCCAGGATTCGCTCGGGAAGCAGGTCCCGCACCCGGCCCGGCTTGGGCGGCCCGCCGAGTACGCGAACCTGGTGGCCCACATCGTGGACAACGCCATGCTCAACGGTGAGACGATCCGGCTCGACGGCGCGATCCGGATGGCGCCCAAGTAGGACGACCTCGGCGCCACAGGAGCTGACTTCGGCGGGGCTCGCCGCTCCGCTCACGCTCCGTCGGGCATTTTCTCACCGGCCTCGACCGCCAGGTCCAGCGAGTTGCCCCGCACCGGCATCGGGCACGTCCCGTACGGGGTGAAGGCGCTCGGGTAGTTGATGGCGCGGTTGAAGTCCACGATGACCGTCCCGTCGGGGCGGGGCGCCGCGGTGGTGACCTTGCGCCAGTCGTCGGTGGTCCGGCCGTTGGTCTCGTCGTGGAACGTGATGGTCAGGTCCTTGAGGCGGCCCTGCTCGGCCTGGAGCCGGTACTCGTGCCCGTGCTGGCTGAAGACCAGCTCCCCGGCGGAGACATGAACCCCGTCCACGAGCGGGTTGGCGGTGGAGATCGGGACCTCGCGCGGCTCGGGGTACGGTTCCCACCGCGCCTCGATGACCCACTCCGGCGCGTACGGGAACACCGGGACCCCGCGGAATCCGGTGCGGGCGGGCGCCGCCGAGTCGCGCGTCCTGATCGCGTACCGGCCGCCGCGCATCGCGAGCTCGACGACGATCGTCCCGTAGCGCACCCAGTTCAGCGACTCGTCCTCGCTCAGGTGCGCGCTGAAGGTCCCGTCCACGGGAATGCCTTCCTCGTCGAACACGAGGCCCTCGTCCGCGCGGGCGGTGAGGACCGCCGCCTCGACGCCGGTGGACTCGTCCGTGTGCCAGAGGCCGGGCACGAGCTCGACCGCTGAGGGCTCCGGAGTGAGCCACTGGAACGAGGTCAGGGTGAGCCAGCCGTGCTCCTCGGCGAGCGCCGCGTTGCGGTTGTCGCGGAAGCGCTGCCAACGGGCCAGCTGGGCGTCGTCGGGGGTCTCAGTCATGGTCCCGACAATGCCACGGGAACCGGCATGCTTCCAGACCGGCCCTACGCGTGGCGGGTCTCGAGGATGGCGACGACGCCGAAGGCCCCCAGCGCCGTGCCAGTCACCCGGTCGATCCACTTGCGGAACCGGGCCCCGTTGAGCCACCTGCTGAAGAACTGTGCGGCTGCGACGATCGCGACGAACCACAGGATCGCCTCGATGTTCGCCACGACGGAGAGCAGCAGCCCCATCCACACCGTCGGCACGCCCGGGACGAGGAACTGCGGGATCACGGCAATGCAGAACATGCCGTACTTGGGGTTCAGGATGTTGGACACGAAGCCCTTCGCCCACGTGCGCCGCAGCGGCTCGAGGCTGTGCTGCGGGAGAGCGCCCGGCGGCAGCTCGGCGTCGTGCCTCGCGAACGAGGCGCGCCAGAGGCCCACCGCGAGCCACAGCATGTACGCGGCGCCGGCGAGCCGCAGGACGTCGTACGCGACCATCGACACGGTCAGCAGCGCCGAGACCCCCGTCGCCGCCGCGGCGCCCCACACGAAGGCCCCCGAGATCATCCCCAGCGCCGCCGTGTAGGCATGGCGGCGGCCCTGGCTGAGCGTGTAGCGCAGCACGAGCGCCGTGTCCGTGCCGGGCAGGACCGTGATGAGGGCGGCGATCGCCGCGAAGCCGAGCAGGGATTCGGTGAGGGTCACCGGTCAAGGATACGTGGGGGCGCCCGCGCACGACGGCGGGGCTCCCGCCGCCGCTCGTCGCGCGGCGGCTACCGCTCGGCGCACGGCGTGTAACGCCGGTCACAGGGTGCGTGAATACTGGTCGGCAAACGGCTGGGGCTCGGCCCGGCCGCCATTTCAGGAGGACCCGCATGGCGTGGCTCGACCGTGCGCACAGCGTTGCGCAGCCAGGATTCAACCGATGGCTCATCCCTCCCGCGGCCCTCGCCGTGCACCTGTGCATCGGACAGGCCTACGCCACGAGCGTCTACAAGACGGCACTCGTGAAGCACTTCGGGGCCAGCCTGACGGAGATCGGCGTCATCTTCTCGGTGGCCATCGTCATGCTCGGCCTCTCGGCCGCGGTCATGGGCACGTGGGTGGACCGCAACGGACCCCGCAAGGCGATGTTCGTCGCCGCGGTCTTCTGGGCGGGCGGCTTCCTGGTCGGCGCGGCGGGCATCTTCACGCGCCAGCTGTGGCTCGTGTACCTCGGCTACGGGGTGATCGGCGGGATCGGGCTGGGCATCGGCTACATCTCGCCCGTCTCGACCCTCATCAAGTGGTTCCCCGACCGGCCCGGCCTCGCGACAGGCATGGCGATCATGGGCTTCGGCGGCGGGGCGCTGATCGCGAGCCCGCTCTCGACGGCGCTGCTGACGGCCTACGATCCGGCGTCCTCGGCCCCGGGGGCGGTGGCGAGCGGCGAGGCGGTCGGGATGCTGTTCCTGACCCTCGCGGCCGTGTACTTCGCCTACATGCTCTTCGGCGCGTTCACCATCAAGGTGCCGCCGCCGGGGTGGGCTCCTGCCGGCTTCGACCCGGCGACCGTGCGGTCCCACGAGCTCATCACGACCGCCAACGTCACGGCAGCGAACGCGATCAAGACCCGCCAGTTCTGGCTGCTCTGGACCGCCCTGTTCTGCAACGTGACCGCGGGCATCGGCATCCTCGAGCAGGCCGCGCCGATGATCCAGGACTTCTTCCGCCAGCCGGACGGGAAGTCGCTCGTCGCCGCGTCCGTGGCGGGCGGGTTCGTGGGTCTCCTCTCGATCGGCAACATGGCCGGCCGCTTCGCCTGGTCCGCGACCTCGGATGTGATCGGCCGCAAGCGCATTTATATGGGCTACCTCGGCGTCGGAACGGTCCTGTACCTGCTCCTGGCGTTCGCGGGCCACACGGCCACAGCGCTCTTCGTGCTGTTCGCGTTCGTCATCATCTCGTTCTACGGCGGCGGCTTCTCGACCGCCCCGGCCTACCTGCGCGACCTCTTCGGCACCCTCGAGGTGGGCGCCATCCACGGCCGGCTCCTCACGGCGTGGTCCGCGGCCGGCGTCGTGGGCCCGCTCATCGTCAACGCGGTGCTCGACGCCCAGGGCACACCCGGGAAGCTCACCGCGGCGGCGTACCAGCCGGCCCTGCTCATCATGGTCGTCCTGCTGGTGGTCGGGTTCATCGCGAACCTCCTCATCCGCCCGGTCGATCCGAAGTTCCACGAGTCCAGTGAACCCGTCGCCGCCGGCGCGGAGAAGGAGAGCTGACATGAAGACCGCACGACTCGCCCTGGGCTGGATCCTCGTCGGAGTGCCGCTGCTCTACGGGATCGCCACGACCCTCATGAAGGCCTCGGCCCTCTTCGGCTGACCCGGGGCCCGACCTGGGCAGGGGACCGGCCAACGGGCAGGGGCCGTCGGCGGCGCGGTAGCGTGGGCGCATGCCCTCCTACCGCGCCGTCCTGCAGATCACGGGCCTGCGCCCGGGGAACGCGCCGGAGCGGGTCATGGACGCGGCGCGCGAGGCGCTGGCCTCGATGCACCACGTGGAGGCCGACCAGATCGACATCGTCCGCGGCGTGCCGCAGATCACCCTCCGCTTCCTCGTCGAGGCCGAGAATGATAGTGACGAGGTCGCCGCCGCCCGCCGGGCCGCTCTCGCAGTGCAGGACGCGGTCGAGGACGTCGCGACGACCGGACGCCTCCAGGTCCTGCGCCGGTCGCGGGGGCGCTGGGTGCCACTCGGCCTCTAGGGCCGCGCTGGACCGTCAGCCGCGCATTTCGACACAACTCACGGCGCTTCGGGGCCGTTCTCGGGCGGAATCGACTCTGGGTGATGCGGTTCTGCACGGTGCTTGCCCCGCCGATGCCGCGCCGCCACGATCGCGGCGACCGTGAGGCCCACCGCGACGCCCACTCCTGTGCCGATCACGGCGCTCGTCCAGAAGGGGAGCCCCGTGGCACGTCCGGTCACGTATCCGAGCGCGACGTGCCACAGCGACCACAGGAACCCTCCGATGGCTGCGGCGCCCGCGAACCGCCGGATCGGAACCTCGCCCACGCCCGCTGTCGCACTTGCGGCGAGGCGGCCCCCGGCGAGGAAGCGGACGCCGATGATCGCCCCGTAGGTCGACGACGCCCCGAACCTCTCGACCACGCGCCGCACCGTCCGGTGCGTCTGCCGGCCCCAGCCGGTGCGGTCGAGGAAGCCGGTCATGCGGTGCCGGAAGAGCAGGTACACGCCGATGTCGGACAGCCACGAGCCCAGGGTGCCGAGCAGCACGAGCACGACCGCGCTCATCCGCCCCTCCACGGCCAGGCTCCCCGCCGCGACGAGCGCGACCTCCGACGGGACCGGCGGGATGAAGCCGTCCAGCACCACCATCACGGTGAGCCATACGAGCACCCAGGGGCCCGAGAGTCCGTCGGCGAGAGCCGGGTCCACTCAGCCGACCTCGCGCAGCGCTGTCCGGAACGCGGCCGCCATCTCCGGCCCGAACAGGACGAATTCGACGACGTCAACGCCCCCGGCGTCCGCCGTCAGGACGCTTCCCACAGCCGTCGAGGCGACCACCCGGCGGTCCCACCCGTAGATGCCCGCCGAGATTGCGGGGAAGGCCACCGATCCGGCGCCCAGGTCAGCTGCCACCGCGAGGCTCTCGGAGAAGCAGGAAGCGAGGAGGGCCTGGTCGCGCTCGCCGGCGTGCCAGTTCGGCCCCACGGTGTGGATGACCCACCGGGCTGCGAGCCGGTACCCCGGCGTGGCGACGGCGGCCCCGACCGGGAGGCCTTGCGGCAGCCGGTCGCGGCGCAGCTCCCGGCAGGCCTCGAGGAGCTCCGGCCCGGCCGCACGGTGGATGGCGCCGTCCACCCCGCCGCCGCCGAGCAGCGAGGAGTTCGCTGCGTTGACGATCGCGTCGACGTCCCGCGTCGTGATGTCGCCCTCGACGATCTGGATCCGCATAGGTCCAGTGTGCGCCAGGGACCCCGCAACCGGACGGCAGGGACCCCGCAACCGGACGGCAGGGACCCCGCAACGCGGTGGCAGGGACCCCACAACGGTCAGGCGGGGGCCTCCTGGAGGGTCAGCCGGCTGCGGAACTCCACGTCCTGCCCGGAGATCGGGTCCCGGAAGCTGATGCCGCGGGCCAGCAGCTGCAGCGGCCGCGTGTAGTCGTCGGGCGCCTTGTCCAGGAGCACCGGATAGAAGGGGTCATGCATGATCCCAGCCCCGAGGCCGGCCATGTGCACCCGCAGCTGGTGCGTCTTGCCCGTGTGCGGCTCGAGCCGGAACAGCGCCCGCGGCGACTCGTCCGGCCCGCCGACCCGCTCGAGCGTCACGCGCGTCTCGGCATTCGGCTCGCCGTCCACCACCGAGGCCAGGAGGTAGTCGCGGCTCTTCACCATCCTGTTGCGCACGACGGCGGGCGCGGCGAACCGCTCGGCCGCCCACGCGGCGTCGTGCGCACCAGCCGCAGGGGAGAGTGCGGAAGGTTCCAACGCGGAGACGCACTCGTATTCCTTGCTGACGGCGCGCCGCTCGAACAGCACCTGGTACTTCCCGCGCGTCTCGGGGTTCACGGAGAACAGCAGCACCCCGGCGGTCATGCGGTCGAGGCGGTGCATGGGGATGAGGTCCGGCAGCCCGAGCTGGTTCCGCAGCCGCACGAGCGCGGACTCCTGGATGTAGGTCCCGCCCGGGGTGGTCGGCAGGAAGTGGGGCTTGTCTGCGACGAGCACGTGCTCGTCGCGGTGGAGCACCGAGATCTCCACCGGGAGGCGCTCCTCGGCGGGGAGGGTGCGGTAGTACCAGATGAACGTGTGCTCCTCGAGCGGGGTGCCCCGGTGCAGGGGCGAGCCGTCCATCCCGACGATCTCCCCGCCGTCGAACCTCTCGAGGATGCCCTCGGGGTCGATGTGGCCCCACCGGTGGAGCATGTAGTCCAGGGCGGTCTCCCACGGCCCCTCCGCGGGCAGCCGCAGCCGGGTGGCGTTCACGCCGTCGCGCACGGGCAGGGGGGATTTCATCACCATTCAAGGGTATCCTCGCGCTGGAACCCTAGCTTCTGGAGTGCCATGCCTGCGCCCGCCGATGCCCTTGATGCCGCCTCCGCGGCAGACACAGCCCCCGCCGCGGAGCCGGCGGCGGAGCTCCGAGCCGACGTCCGCCGCGTCTCGACGCTGCTGGGCGAATCGCTCGTGCGCCAGCACGGCCCCGGACTCCTGCGGCTCGTGGAGGAGGTGCGGCTCCTGACCAAGGAGTCCAAGGAGGCCGCGCGGGGCGGCGCGGGGGCGCTCGGGCCGTGGAACGCGGCCGACGTCGCCGCCCAGGTCCGCGAGCTCCTCGCCTCCTTGCCGCTCGACGAGGCGACCGAGCTGGTCCGCGCCTTCGCGTTCTACTTCCACCTCGCCAACGCCGCGGAGCAGCTGCACCGCGTGCGCGAGCTCAGGGACGTCGCGGACGACGCCGGCTGGCTGGCAGCTGCTGTCCGCGACATCGCGGCCCAGGGCGGGGCGGAGGCCCTGCAGCGGACCGTCGACTCCCTCGACGTGCGTCCCGTCTTCACGGCGCACCCGACGGAGGCGACCCGCCGATCCGTCCTGGACAAGCTGCGCGCGATCGACCGCATCCTCGAGGTCCCTTCCGAGGAGGGAACCGCCCTGCGGCGCCGCCAGGACCGCCACCTCGCGGAGATCATCGACCAGATGTGGCAGACCGACGAGGTGCGCCTGGTCAGCCCCGCGCCCCTGGACGAGGCGCGCAACGCCGTCTACTACCTCGGCGAGATCTTCGCCCGCGCCCTGCCCGAGGTCCTCGACGACCTTGCCGACCTCCTCGCCGAGCACGGCGTCACCCTCCCTCCTGGCCGGGCGACTCTGCGGTTCGGCTCCTGGATCGGCGGCGACCGGGACGGCAACCCCAACGTCACCCCGGACGTCACCCGGGAGATCCTGGGGCTGCAGAACCAGACGGCGGTCCGGATCGCGGTCGGGATCGTCGACGAGCTCATCAGCTCCCTGTCCAACTCCACCGACCTCACCTCGGTGGGACCGGAGCTCGAAGAGTCGATCCGGGCCGATCTGGCCCGGCTGCCGTCGCTGGATCCGCGCGTCCTCGAGCTCAACGCGCACGAGCCCTACCGGCTCAAGCTCACGTGCATCAAGGCCAAGCTGCTCAACACTGGCCGGCGCGTCGCCTCGGGCTCCGCGCACGAGCCCGGCCGCGACTACGTCAACACCGAGCAGCTCGCGGCCGACTTCGACGTGATCGAGCGCTCGCTGCGTGCCCACTCGCCGCTCGCGGCCGACGGCGTGCTGGGCAGCGCGCGCCGGGTCCTCGCCTCGTGCGGGCTGCACCTCGCGACCCTGGACATCCGTGAGCATGCCGACTACCACCACGAGGCTGTGGGCCTGCTGCTCGATCCCCTGGCCGAGCTGCCGCGCCCGTACCTCGAGCTCGCGCGCGAGGAGCGCCGGCGCGTGCTGAGCCGGGAGCTGGCCTCGCGGCGCCCGCTCACGGGGCACCCCGTGATGCTCCCCGGCCACGCGGGCCGGGTCTACGAGACGATGCGCGTGATCCGGCAGGCCCGGAGGCGTCTGGGGCCGGACGTCATCGAGACCTACATCGTGTCGGTGACGCGGGGGCCCGACGACGTGCTGGCCGCCGCGCTCCTGGCGCGGGAGGCCGGGCTCGTGCGCATCTTCGGGGAGGAGCCGTACGCGCACATCGGGTTCGCGCCGCTGCTGGAGACGCTCGACGAGCTGCGCGGGGCCGCCCAGATCGTGGACGCCCTCCTCGACGACCCGGCGTACCGGGAGCTCGTGCGGCTGCGGGGGGACCTCCAGGAGGTCATGCTCGGCTACTCGGACTCGAACATGGAGTCCGGCGTGTTCACGAGCCAGTGGGAGATCCACAAGGCGCAGCGGGCCCTGCGCGACGTGGCGGCCCGGCACGGCGTGCGGCTGCGGCTCTTCCACGGGCGCGGCGGCTCCGTGGGCCGGGGCGGCGGCCCGACCCACGAGGCGATCATGGCCCAGCCCAACGGCGTGCTCGAGGGGGAGATCAAGTTCACCGAGCAGGGCGAGGTGATCAGCGACAAGTACTCGCTGCCGGGGCTCGCGCGCGACAACCTCGCGCTCTCCCTCGCCGCCGTCATGCGCGCCACCGCGCTCCACCGGGACCCGCACACCGCCCTCGGGGACCGCGAGCGGTTCAGCGCCCTCATGGACCTCGTCTCCGAGGCGGCGTTCGCGCGCTACCGGACCCTGATCGACGATCCCGACCTTCCGGCCTACTTCATGGCCTCGACGCCGGTCGAGCTTCTCGAGCAGCTCAACATCGGCTCGCGGCCCGCCCGCCGGCCCGACTCGGACACGGCGTCGGACGGGCTGCCCGGGCTCGAGGGGATGCGGGCCATCACCTGGGTGTTCGGGTGGACGCAGTCGAGGCAGATCGTCCCGGGCTGGTTCGGGGTCGGCTCGGGGCTGCGGGCCGCGCGGGAGGCCGGGAAGGGCAGCGAGCTGCGGGAGATGTTCGAGCGCTGGCCGATCTTCGGCTCAGTGATCTCGAACGTCGAGATGACGCTGGCCAAGACCGACCTCGAAATCGCGTCCCACTACGTCTCGACCCTCGTCCCGGCGAAGCTGCACCGGTTCTTCGACGCGATCCGGGCCGAGTACGAGCTCACCGTGGCGGAGGTCCGCCGCCTCGCGCGGGAGACCGAGCTGCTCGACACGGCGCCGACCCTCAAGCGGACCCTCGAGATCCGCGACCAGTACCTCGACCCGATCAGCTACCTCCAGGTCGAGCTGCTGCGCCGCATCCGCTCGGGCGCGCGGGGCAGGGACGTCCGGGGCAGGGACGTCCCGGACGG
Source organism: Sinomonas sp. B1-1 (assembly GCF_050474465.1). Classification (NCBI taxonomy): domain Bacteria; kingdom Bacillati; phylum Actinomycetota; class Actinomycetes; order Micrococcales; family Micrococcaceae; genus Sinomonas; species Sinomonas sp. B1-1. The sequence continues at coordinate 56,860 of NZ_JBCHVF010000006.1, forward strand.
CGAGGCCGCGGACAAGCTGCAGCGCGCCCTCCTGATCACGATCAACGGGGTCGCGGCGGGCCTGCGCAACACCGGCTAGGTGGCGCGCCGGCGCCGCTCCGGATGCCGTCCGCGGCGCGGGGACCAAGGGCCTTCACCTCGGCCAGCGGTACGCGGCATGCTGGAAGGGGCGGACCGACCGGGCCCGCCGCGAGAAAGGGGAAACGCAATGTCAGAGCTGGCCAGGTGGTTCGACAATCGCAGGACGCCGTTCGAGCTGATCGAGAGGCTCTTCGAGGGCGATGCCGCCCAGGCTGGTGGCATCAAGGTCGAGGAGGTCCGCGACGGCGACTCGCTCGTGGTCCGGGCCGAGCTTCCCGGGATCGACCCGGAGAAGGACGTCGACGTGAGCATCAGGGACGGCGCACTCCACATCCGCGCGTTCCGGGAGGAGAGGTCCGAGCAGAAGGAGAAGGACTCCTACCGCTCCGAATTCCGCTACGGCTCCTTCTCGCGGACCCTGCCCCTGCCGGAGGGCGCGACGGCGGACGACGTCACCGCCTCGTACAAGGACGGCGTCCTCGAGGTAAGGGTGCCGGTCCCGTCCCAGCCGCCGACCCCGCCGCCGTCCAAGATCCAGGTCACGCGGGGCTGACGCCAGGGCAGCAGCCGCTGGAGGGGGACTTGTCTCGGGTACAGACAAGTCCCCCTCCCGCGTTCTCGGGTACGCCAAAAGTCGCCGCCCAACGTCTCGGGTGCGCCAAAATCCGGTGTGGGGCGTTCCGGGTACGCGGCGCAGCCGCCTCGGACCCCTGTCCCTGCCTGCGGGACCGCACGCACGACGCCGGCGGGCCGGGCGCCGCCGTGGGGCACCCGCCGTCGTGCGTACCCGAGATGGGTGTGGGGGCGTGTTTGGCGTACCCGAGATGGGTGGGGGGAGCCAGATCCCCCACCTGACACCTGGCTCCCCGCCTGGCGGCGCTGGCCTCTGCTGCCCCTCCCTCAGGGGTGCTCCGCGCCGCCTGCGTCACCTTCGGCGCTGCCCTCCGCCGCGGCGATGATGGGCACGGTCCTCAGGAAGCTGTCGGGGTTGAGGGAGATCGAGTCGATGCCCTCGCCCACGAGGAACTCGGCGAAGTCCGGGTGGTTGCTCGGCCCCTGACCGCAGATCCCGATGGGGATGCCGGAGGCGTGGGCCTTGCGGATGGCCTCGGCGATCATGACGGTCACGGCCTCCTCGCGCTCGTCGAAGAGTGCGGCCAGCCGCTCCGAGTCGCGGTCCACGCCGAGGACGAGCTGCGTGAGGTCGTTGGAGCCGATGGAGAACCCGTCGAAGCGCTCGGCGAACTGCTCGGCCAGCACCACGTTGGAGGGGATCTCGCACATCATGTAGACCTTGAGCCCGTTCTCCCCCCGGGCCAGGCCGTGCTCGGCCATCGCGGCGAGCACGGCGTCCGCCTCCGCCGGCGTCCGGCAGAACGGCACCATCACGACGACGTTGGCGAACCCGAGCTCCTCGCGCGCCTTCTTCAGGGCCCGGCACTCGAGGGCGAAGCCCTCCCGGTAGCGGTCGTCGTGGTAGCGCGAGGCGCCGCGGAACCCGAGCATGGGGTTCTCCTCGGCCTCCTCGAACGCGGCGCCGCCGAGCAGGTTCGCATACTCGTTGGTCTTGAAGTCGCTCAGGCGCACGATGGCCGGCCCGGGATGGAACGGCGCGGCGATCTTCGCGATGCCCGTCGCGAGCCGGTCCACGAAATACTCCGTCGGGTCGGCGTAGCCCCGCGTGAGCTCCGCGATGGCCTCGCGGTCGGCCGGATCCGCGACGCGCTCCGGGTGCACGAGCGCCATCGGGTGCACGCGGATGAGGTTGCTGATGATGAACTCCATCCGCGCGAGCCCCACGCCGGCGGCGGGCAGGCGCCACCAGCGGAACGCGGCGGAGGGATCCGCGAGGTTCACCATGATCCGGGTCCGCGTTTCGGACAGGGCCCCCGTGTCCGCCTCCTCGACGGTGAACGGGATGAGGCCGCCGAGGACGAGCCCCTCGGCCCCCTGCGCGCACGAGACGGTGACCGGCTCGCCGTCGGTGATCGCCGCCGTGCCGTGGACCGTGCCCACGACGGCGGGCACGCCGAGTTCGCGGCTCACGATCGCCGCGTGGCTCGTGGGGCCACCGTGGTCCGTGACGATTCCGGATGCGCGCTTCATGATGGGCACCCAGTCGGGATCGGTCATGGTGGTGACCAGGACGGCACCGTCCCGGAAGGACCCGATCTCGGAGGGGTCGGAGATGACGCATGCCTCGCCGGAGGCGATGGCGTCCCCGATGGCCGCGCCGCGGGCCAGGACCGGACCCGTGCCCGTGAGGTGGTGGATCTGGAAGGCCGAGGCGCTGCGGCGGGCCTGGACGGTCTCGGGGCGCGCCTGGACCATGAACAGCTCGCCCGTCAGGCCGTCCTTGGCCCACTCCATGTCCATGGGCCGCCCGTAGTGCTCCTGCACGGCGACGGCCCAGCGGGCGAGCGTGAGGATCTCGTCGTCGCCGAGCACGAAGGATTCGCGTTCCCGGCGGGACGTCTGCAGCAGGCGTGTCCCGGAGCCGCTGCGGGCGAAGACGAGCTTGCGCTCCTTCGCGCCGGCGCTCTTGCCGATGATGGGCCGCAGCCCGGGTTCGGCGAGCAGGGGAGAGAACACCTCGTACGCGTCCGGGTTCACCGACCCCTGCACGACCGTCTCGCCGAGCCCCCACGCGGCGCTGATCTCCACCACCCGGGGGAACCCGGACTCGGTGTCCAGGGTGAACATGACCCCCGAGCCGGCCAGATCCGAGCGCACCATGCGCTGGACGCCGATGGAGAGGGCGACGTCGAGGTGGTCGATCCCCCGGAGCTCCCGGTAGCTGATGGCCCGGTCCGTGAAGAGGGAGGCGAAGCAGCGCCGGCACGCGTCGAGCAGCGCCCGCTCACCGGTGACGTTCAGGAAGGTCTCCTGCTGTCCCGCGAAGCTCGCCTCGGGCAGGTCCTCGGCCGTTGCGCTGCTGCGCACGGCCACCGCGGGCGCGTCCTGGCCGAGGCGTTCGGCGAGCCGGCGGTAGGAGGAGGTGATCGCCGTCTTGAGCCGCTCGGGGAACGATCCCGAGAGGAAGAGCTCGCGGACGGCCGAGCCGGTCTGCGACAGGCTCGCCTCGCCCGCCCGGAAGGCGGCGAGGAGGGTCGAGAGCGAGCCGCCGATCCCGTTGGCCTCGACATACAGGCGGTAGGCGGCCGAGGTCGTCGCGAAGCCCTCGGGGACTGCGACCCCGGCGGCCAGCAGGTGGCGGGTGAGTTCGCCGAGCGAGGCGTTCTTCCCGCCCACGCGGGGGACGTCGCCGATGCCGACGTCCTCGAAGTCCAGGACCAGTTCCGTCTCGGGGCGGGCCGGGGCGCTCATCGCGCTCAGACCGCCGCGAGGAGGGCGACGACGGCGGTCCGCACCCGCGCGCACGCCTCGGCGGTGACGCGGCAGTGTGGGTAGGCGCCGGCGTGGACGCGGCAGGCGTCCTCGCACAGGGCGCTGAGGTCGTCGAGCGCGCGCAGGACCGATGCCGGAGTGGGGCCGAAGTCGGAACCGAAGCGTGAGAGGATCTGTGCGCTCGCCGAACAGATCGCCGCGCAGTTCTGCTGAGCCCGCATCGCCTGGCGCAGGGCGGCGACCTCGGGCTCCTCAAGGCACGCGTCGGCTCCCGTGGTGCATGCCTGGGCGCACGTGAGCGCGGCGTCGATGCACTCGCTCAGGGCCGTGCGGTGGGACTCCTCCATGTCCGGTGCGGCGGGGTGCACAACGAGTGCCTGACGGGAATGGGACATGAGGGGCCTCCTGATCCGGGACGGGGCAGAGGCGCACTCGGCAGTGATCCCGCCCACTTAACCCATCCTTTCGGCCCCTGAGGAACAGCGGGAGAGTCTTTGGTCCCCGGAGTGTTCGCTTGAAAGAGCAAACGTGTGTGTTTGAGAGTGGTTGGAGGGTGCCGGCGTAGGCATACTGAGACGTGGGAGGCAACGTGGACGCAGCTGCTGACGGTGAGCCGGGCTCGATTTTCCCGGCGACCGCTGCGAGCAGGATCGAGGACCTGCTCAAGCAGTTCGTGTCGCGGGCCCACGAACTGCTCGAGACGCAGGAGCGCATGCGCGGCCTGCTCTCCGCCGTCGTGTCCATCGCCGAGGACCTCACCCTCGAGGCGGTCCTGGACCGGGTGGTGAACTCCGCCCGGGAGCTGGTCGGGGCGAAGTACGCGGCCCTCGGGGTCCTCGCCCCGGACCGGACGTCGCTGAGCCACTTCGTGACCGTCGGCATGGATCCGGAGACGGTCGAGAGGATCGGGCCCCGTCCCACCGGGCACGGCGTCCTGGGGCTCCTGATCCACGAGCCCCACCCCATCCGCCTCCACGACCTCGGAACCCACTCGGATTCGTACGGCTTCCCCCTCCACCACCCGCCCATGAGGACCTTCCTGGGCGTGCCCATCCGCGTGCGCGACGAGGTGTTCGGCAACCTCTACCTGACCGAGAAGGCCGATGGGGAGGACTTCAACGCCGAGGACGAGGACCTCGTCGTGGCGCTCGCCGCCGCCGCCGGCGTTGCCATCGAGAACGCGCGGCTCTTCGCCGACACGGAGCGGCGGCAGCGGTGGCGCGAGGCGAGCATGGACGTGGCCGGCGAGGTGCTGGGGATGGACAATCCGCGCGCGGGCCTGGACCTCGTGGCCGAGCAGGCGCTCGAGCTGTCCGACTCGGCTCTCGTGGCCATCGCCCGCCCGTGGCGCGAGGGCGCGGAGGTCGAGTGGGCGGTCGTGGCGGGCCCGGCGTCCGGTGCCTTCGGCGACGTGGCCCGTGCGGGCGCGGTCGCGCTCGCGGCGGAGGCCCTCGCGAGCGGCAAGCCGATCCTGTCCGAGGGGCAGGGGGTGTTCGGGGTCGCCGACAGCGGCATTCGTCAGGTCCTCGTGGTGCCCGGGAGCCAGGACGTCGCCGCGATGGTCCTGGGCAGGGCCGCCGATGCGCCGCCCTTCCCGGCCGCCGACGTCGAGATGGCCTCCGTCTACTGCGCGTACACGTCCCTGGCCCTGCAGGTGGCCCGGTCGCACAAGCTCCGCGAGGAACTGCTCGTCTTCACCGACCGGGACCGGATCGCCAGGGACCTCCACGACGTGGTCATCCAGCGGCTCTTCGCCGCCGGTCTGAGCCTCCAGGGACTGAGGCGCTTCATGCCCGTCGGCTCGGCGCACGAGAAGATCGACTCGATTACCGCCGAGCTCGACGAGACCATCGCTGCAGTGCGCACCACGATCTACTCGCTCAACGAGGCCCGGCGCAAGGACAGCCTGAGCGCGCGGCTCGTCCAGGTGGTCCAGGACGGGACGGGGTCCTTCCCCACGGCGCCGAAGGTCGAGCTCTACGGCCCCATCGACACGGCCGTGCCCGCGGAGGTGGCCGACCAGGCGCTCGCCGTGCTCACAGAGGGCGTCTCCAACGTGGTGCGGCACGCGAACGCCGACTCGCTGTGGGTCAGCGCCGCGGTGGCCGGAGGGCGGTTCGAGCTCGTGGTGGCCGACGACGGCGACGGCCTGGGCGACGTGACGCGCCGGAGCGGGCTGAAGAACGTCGAGCAGCGCGCGGAGGCGCTCGGAGGGACCTGCGAGGTCGGGCCCTCGGACGACGGCGGGACCCGCCTCCGCTGGGCAGTGCCCCTCTCGGGCTAGCTGCCCGAGCGGTTGCGGGCGATGAACAGCGCGGCCTGGGTGCGGCGCTCGTAGCCGAGCTTGGCCAGCAGCGACGACACATAGTTCTTGACCGTCTTCTCGGCCAGGAAGAGGTGCTCGCCGATCTCGCGGTTCGTCATGCCCTGCCCGATGAGCTCCAGGACCCGGCGTTCCTGCGGGCTCAGCAGGTCCAGCCGGGGGTCGGTCGGCTTCTCGATGGTGGACAGGCCAGCGAGGGCCTTCTCCTTCACCGCGGGCTCGAAGAGGGACTCTCCCCGGGCGGCCCGCCGGAGGGCGGTGACGAGCTCCGTGCCGCGGATCTCCTTGAGGACGTAGCCGTTGGCCCCGGCCAGGATCGCCCCGCGGAGCGACTGCTCGTCGTCGTAGCTCGTGAGCATGACGCACGAGAGGGTGGGATCGACCGTGTGGACGTCGCGGCAGACCTCGATCCCGGTCCCGTCGGGGAGGCGGACGTCGAGCACCGACACGTCCGGGTGCAGCGCCGGGATGCGGCGGGTGGCCTCGGCCGCGGTCGCGGAGGTGCCGACCACCTCGAATCCCTCGCCCTCCAGAAGCTCCTGGAGGCCCCGGCGGACCAGTTCGTGGTCGTCGAGGATGAAGACTGTGAGCGGTTTCGCGGCGGCGCCCCCACTCGCTGTCTCGTGGTGCACGGAGTGCTCCTCCCTGATCGGATGTCCCCAGATGATCCATTCTGGGCTACGTCGAGGAGGGCGGCTAGGGACTTAGTGCCGTGCGTGTCGGGGACTCAGGCAGGCGTGGCGGCGGCTCCCCTCGCCGGGCGCCGGTGCGCCGCGGCGCCCGTGAGCCTGCGCCCGGCGAACGCGAGCCAGACGGGCCAGGCGAGGTAGGCGGCGCCTCCGACCGCCCCGCCGAGTGCGAACAGGGCCGTCTGCAGGGCCGGGGCGCCTGACGCCGCGAGGCCCGCCCCGACCACGGGCACGGCCACGAGCATGCCGGCCCCGACCGCCCGGCCTGCCAGGGCCAGGCGCCGCGGGTACGGGGGCCGGCCGGACAGCCTGTGGTTCGCGAGCATGGTCCAGACGGCCTGGGTGACGATGCCCGCGACCGAGACCACCGTCGACGGAGCGAAGCCGATCAGGCCGAGCGACAGCAGCACCCCGCTCGCGGCGGCCCCTGCGGAAGCCGTCACCGTTGCCCCGAGAGCCGCCCTGCTCCACGGCGCGGGAGTGAGCCGTCGGTGGACCTGGACGATGACGGGGATGGAGGCGGCGAAGAACAGGCCGCCGGTGAAGTCGTTCACGGCACCGAAGACGTACGGCCCGCCGCGGGGGACCTCGACGGCATACATCACTCCGAGGGCGGCCGCTGCGAGTGCGCCCAGCCCCGCGGCGGTGTAGCCGGCGAGACCCGCGGACGCGTCGCCGGGGAGGCTCCCGAGCGGGGCGGGCGCCGGGGGAAGTGGTGTCGTCGACATGGCTGCTCCTTGACTGGTCTGGGCCCCGAGGGGCTGCTGCCTCCCAGCCGGTAGCTGATCCAAGGGTACGCCGGGCTGACCTGCTGTACGGGCGGAAAGATTTTCCTTGACAAGATAATTTGTCGGATGCACGCTGGAAGGGTGCAGGACATCGTGGTGATCGAGGACGCTGCCGCAGCCGCGGCCAGTCTGGACCCCCTGAGGGCGAGGCTCCTGCGGGAGCTGGCCTCGCCGTCGTCGGCCGCCGGGCTCGCGGCGAAGGTGGGCCTGCCGCGGCAGAAGGTCAACTACCACCTGCGCTCCCTCGAGGAGCACGGGCTCGTGGCCCTCGTGGAGGAGCGGCGCAAGGGCAACGTCATGGAGCGCGTGCTCCAGGCCACCGCCGCGTCGTACGTCATCTCGCCCGCCGCGCTCTCGGCGGTCCAGCCGGACCCGGCCCACGTGCGGGACCGCTTCAGTGCCTACTGGCTGCTGGCCCTCGCCTCCCGCATGGTGCGGGAGGTCGGCCGGCTCCTCGCCGGGGCTGTCGCGGCGAAGCAGCAGCTGTCCACCTACGCGGTCGACGGCGAGATCACCTTCGCGTCGGCGGCGTCCCGGGCGGCGTTCGCGGCCGAGCTGGGCGCCGAGGTGGCGCGCCTCGCCGCGAAGTACCACGAGCCGTCGGCGCCCGGGGGGCGGCGGCACCGCCTCGTCGTCGCCCTCCATCCCGCGCTCAGGGAAGACCGCCCTCCCGCGGGCCCGGAACCCCATCAGCCCCCACCAGCCAAGGAAGTGCAGCCATGACCGAGCAGCATCCCTTCGAGATCGTGCAGGACGTGGTGCTCAGCGCCTCGCCCGAGCAGATCTGGAAGGCCGTCACCGAGGACACTGCCGCCTGGATGTTCCCTTTCCAGGACCTGTACCCCCACGAACGGCTCGCAGAGGACTATCCGAAGCACCTCGTGCAGCGCATGGAGGGCCCCGACGGCTGGTACAACCAGCTCGAGCATGTCCTCACGCCTGGGCCGGACGGGACGCACCTGCACTACGTGCACTCGAGCGTGCTCACCGACAACTGGGAGCAGGAGTACGACGGCGCCCTCAGGCACACCGCGTTCTACCTCCACACGCTCGGCGAGTACCTCGCGCACTTCGAGGGGCGCCCGGTCGCATTCGTGGACGTCCAGGGACCCGACGGGGCGACCGCCCCCGACGCGTTCGACCGCTTCCTCGCAGCGTTCGCCCTCACGGGCGTGATCCAGGGCGAGAAGAAGGACCTGGACCTCCCCGGGCTCGGGCCGGTCGAGGCCACCGTGGACTACGCGAACGAGTATTTCCTCGGGCTGCGCACCGACGACGCGATGGTGCGCGTCTTCGGCCGCAACCTCTTCGGGGACCGTCTGGGCCTCACGGTCCACGACTTCTCGCTCGGCACCGCGTCCGACGCCGCGTCCGACGCCGCGCGCTCGGCCCGGGCCGAGCAGCACGCCCAGGCGTGGGGCGAGTACCTCGGGACGCTCTACTCCTAGCCCCGTTGCGGGGTCCTGTCCCCGGGCCCAGGCGTCATGTCCCTGCCGTCAGGCCGTCTTCAGCGCGGCGAGCGTCTCGAACCGGAGGCCGCGCGCCACGAGGGCCGGCAGCGACTTCCCGAAGCCGGCGGCCGTCCCCGAGCCGGGGCGGTTCATGTGGCCGATCGCGATGTCGCCGGCCTTGAGGCCCGCGAGCTGGGTGGCGACCTGAACCGCCGTGAAGGTCGCGCCGGCGTCGGCGTTGACGCTGAAGTTCACCGGGATGTTCCCGAGGGAGCGGCAGATCCGCACCGCGACGTCGTCCATGTGTGCCGTCCCGGCGCGGAACCAGGGGATGTCGCGCTGGAGCTCCTGCTCGAGCGCGTCCCGGCTGGTGCGCACCTCCTCGACGACCTCGGCGATGTTCGCCGTGCCCGGGATGCCGTAGGCCGCGCGCCCCTTCACCGACAGGGGCAGGTGCCGCGACCCGTGGTTGCCGATCGCGAAGAGCGGGTCCGCGGCCAGCTCGTGCGCGAGGGCCCTGTTCGCGGCCACCCAGCGCGTGTTGAGGAACAGGGTCGCGGGGACCTTGGCGGAGCGCAGCGCCGCGATGAGCTGCGAGTCGATCCCCGCCCCCTGGGGGCCGCCGCACGCGTCGAAGGTGAGGGCGGTGCCGGGGGTTCCCGTGCGCAGCACCGTCCCGGTGACCTCGAGGCCCCACTCGCGCGGGACGTCGGCGCCGTACCGCGCCTGCATCTCGGCCGCCGACGGCGCGGCCGGGCGCGTGGGCGTGGCGGTCGCCGTGCCGGCGGCCGTGGGTGGGGCGGTGTCGGTGGCCGGCGGCTCCGGGGGGAGCGCGGCGTCCGGCGTCGCGTCGCAGGCCGCGAGGGAGGGGACGGCGAGGCCGAGGGCGGCCGCGAGGACCGTCCGACGGGACGGGCTGGGCATGCGGAAGCCGCGCGGTACTTCGGTGGACACGGGTGATCTCCTGGCTGGGCTGCAGCGAGAGTGTACCCCGGCGAAGGAAACGGCCGGTGCCGGCGACAGGCGGTCGACATTCCATGACGCGGCAACCGTTCGGACTGCGCGCGTAGAGTGTGGCCCGTGAGCGTGACTGTCGCCTCCGGGCGCCCAGACCTGACCGCCGTCGCGGCCGCTGCCCGGCCTGCCGACGCCGTCCTCGCCGACCTCGCTTCCGGCCCCACCGGCCTCTCCGAGGAGGAGGCCACGCGCCGCCTCGCGCAGGGGGCGAATGTCCTCGAGGCGCGGCGGGTGAGCTGGTTCCACGTGCTGGTCCGCCAGTTCGCGAGCCCCCTCCAGGGGCTCCTCGTCGCGGCCGCCGCGCTGTCCTTCGCCACCGGAGACCGCGTCAACGCCCTCATCATCCTCGCGATCCTGCTCGGCAGCGCGCTCCTCGGCTTCGTCAACGAGTACCGCGCGGAGAAGACCGCCGCGGACCTCCACGGCCGCATCTCCCACACCGCCGTCGTGCTGCGCGGCGGAACGGAACGGCCGGTGCCGGTGCGCGAGCTCGTGCCCGGCGACGTGATCCGCGTGGGCCTCGGGGCCATCGTCCCCGCGGACGCCCGGCTCCTCGAAGCCGAGGGGCTCGAAGCGGACGAGGGCGTGCTGACCGGCGAGTCCGCCGCAGTCGACAAGGCCGTGGACCCCGTTCCCGAGGGGACGAACCTCGCCGAGCTGTCCTCGTGCATCCTCATGGGCACGGTGGTCCACGCAGGGTCGTGCCGCGCCGTCGTGGTCGCGACCGGCCGGCGCACCGAGTTCGGGCGGATCGCGGCGGGTCTCGCGCAGGGCCTGCCCGAGACTTCGTTCCAGCGGGGTCTCAAGGAGTTCTCGCTCATGCTCCTGTGGGTCGGGCTGTCCCTGACCGTGGGGATCCTCGTCATCAACCTGCTCCTGCAGCGGCCATTCCTCGAGTCCGTCCTGTTCTCGCTCGCGATCGCGGTGGGCATCACGCCGCAGCTGCTGCCCGCCGTCGTGAGCACCTCGCTCGCCGCGGGCTCGCGGCTGCTGGCGAAGCGGGGCGTGCTCGTCAAGCGGCTCCTCGCGATCGAGGACCTGGGCAACCTGGACGTCCTCATCACCGACAAGACCGGCACGCTCACCGAGGGACGGATCGGCTTCGAGGAGGCCGTCCCGTCCGCGGGGCTCGGCTCGGACGACGGCGCGCGGCGGCTCGCCGAGCTCGCGCTCCTGTGCTGCGAGGTGGACCCGGCCGAGCCGGGCGCGACAGGTGCCGGCCAGAACCCGGTGGACGCGGCACTCTGGGAGGCCTTCCCGGACCTCCCCGCGCGTTTGGCGGGGCACCGGCGGCTGTCCCTGCGGCCCTTCGACCACGAGACCCGGACCATGGAGACGGCCGTCGCCTTACCCGAGGGGGCCGTGCACATTGTCAAGGGCGCGCCCGAGGCCGTCCTGGAGGCCTGCGCGGGCGTCACCGACGCCGACCGCGCGGCGCTCGAGTCCCTGTTCCGGCGCGGCGCGCGCGTGGTCGCTGTCGCAAGCGGCCCCGCCCAGGTGCCCGGGGCCGGCTACCCGCACGACGCCGCGGGGCAGCTCGCGCTCGCCGGGTACCTGAGCTTCATCGACCGGCCCAAGGTAGACGCGCGGGCGTCCCTCGCCCGGCTCGCCGGCCTCGGGGTCGAGGTCAAGATCGCCACGGGGGACAACGCCCTGGTGGCCGAGCACGTGACCTCAGTGCTCCGCATGTCCCCGGGGACCGTGCTCACCGGGGCGGAGGTCGAGGCGATGGATGACGACGCGCTCGCGGCCGCCGCCGCCGGCGCCCGGACCTTCGCGCGGGTCTCGCCCGAGCAGAAGGCCCGCATCGTCAAGGTCCTGCGCCGCACGCATTCGGTGGGGTTCCTCGGCGACGGCGTCAACGACGCGCTCGCGCTCAACCGGGCCGACGTCGGGATCTCCGTCGACTCGGCGACGGACGTCGCGAAGGATGCCGCCGACGTCGTGCTCCTCGAGAAGGACCTCGGCGTGCTCGCAGACGGGGTGATGGGCGGCCGGCGCATCTTCGCCAACACCATCAAGTACCTGCTCATGGGTACGAGCAGCAACTTCGGCAACATGTTCTCCGCCGCGGCCGCGAGCGCCTTCCTCGCGTTCCTGCCGATGCTGCCCGGGCAGATCCTTCTCAACAACCTGCTCTACGACTCTAGCCAGCTCGCCATCCCCACCGACCGGGTCGACAAGGAGCAGCTGCGGAAGCCGGCTCACTGGGACATCCGGGCGATCCGTCGCTTCATGCTCGTGTTCGGGCCCATCTCGTCCCTGTTCGACTTCGCGACCTTCGGGCTCATGCTGTGGGTCTTCCAGGCCGCTCCGGAAGAGTTCCGGGCCGGCTGGTTCGTCGAGTCGCTCGCAACGCAGACGCTCATCGTCTTCGCGATCCGTACCCGGCGCATCCCGTTCCTGCGCAGCCGTGCCTCCGTCGCGCTGACCGCGAGCGTCCTTGCCATCGTGGCCATCGGTGCGGTCATCGCGTACACCCCGATCGGGGAGGTCATCGGGTTCTGGCCCCTCCCGGCCGACTTCTTCCTGGCGCTGGTCGGGATGGTGATCCTGTACCTCGTGCTCGTCGAGACCGCCAAGCACTTCTACTACCGCGCGGCAGATGCCAGGGCGGTGCGGGAGGCGCCCTCACGTGCCCAGGAGCGGGCCGAGGCGCGGGTCGCGGTGGGCCTGCACCACGGGCGCGCCCGGGTGCACCGCCGTGCCGCGCCGTTCCTCGTGCACACCGGCAAGGCGAAGGTGCGGCGTCCGCCGGGCCACGGGGTCGCGGCCGGCCGCCGGTAGCCGCGCAGCCCGGCGCCCGCCACGCCTACGCCACGAGCCGCAATTGTCGAGTACCCGTGGGTGCCGGGCCTGCGACCCGCCGCAAGCCGACAATTGCGGGAGACGTGGGCAGGCTCAGCGGAGGGGCTGGCAGTTCGGGCACCAGTAGATGTCGCGCTCCCGCGTCTCCCCGAGCAGCGGCCCCGTCCCGGGAAGTGGCTCCGCGAGGCTGCCGTGCACGATTCTGGTCCGGCACCGGAGGCAGGGCTGGCCCGTGCGCCCGTACACCCAGGTGGCGTTGCGCGGTCCGAATCCGCCCACGGTGTTCCTGGACCGGGACTTGTTCGCCTCGAGGAGCCGCTTGGCCATCGCGACCATGCCGGGCAGGTCCGGGACGGCGCCCACGGGGGTCGCGGGGTGCACGCGGCCAAGGAAGCACAGCTCGCAGCGGTAGATGTTCCCGATCCCTGCCAGATTGCGCTGGTCGAGCAGCGCCGTGCCGACGGCCCGCTCGGGAAGCGCCCGAAGGTTCGCCTCGGCGAGCGCGGGGTCCCAGTCGAGGCCCAGGAGGTCGGGCCCCAGATGCCCGACGGCGGCGTCCTCCTCCGCGGTCGCGATCACCTCGAGCAGGCCGAGGGAGAACCCGACCGCGCTCGTGCCGTCGTCGGCGGTGAGCGCAGCCCGCGCGGTGTGCCCCGGCTTGCGCCACCGTTCGCCCGGCCCGTAGACCTGCCAACTGCCCTCCATCGACAGGTGCGAGTGGATGCTCAGCCGCCCGTCGCCGTCGCGCGTGCTGCCCGGCGGGGCGAGGCGGTGGAGCAGGTGCTTCCCGCGGGAGACCACCTCGAGGACCGTCCACCCGGCAAGGTCGAGCGTGGCGAAGGCGGGCACGCGGAAGTCGCTCGCGGCGAGCCTCTTGCCGGCGAGGGCCGCGTGCATGCGCCTCGCGGCCTGGTAGACGTTGTCGCCTTCAGGCACGGATCCGCACCCCGCGGGGGGTCGAGTACGCCCCGGCCGCTGTCAGGGCCCGAGCGAGGGGCGTGTCGAGGAGGTCGTGCCCGTTGACCTTCTCCATCGCGAGCCGGTCCACGGCCCCGGATCGTACGACGCCGACGAGTGCCGCCGCGGCCGGGGCCAGCACGGCGTCGTCGTCCGTGAAGGCGAGCAGGGTCTTGCCGCCGCGCTCCACGTAGAGGGCGAGCGCGCCGTCGACCGTCACGACGAGCGCCCCTGCCTTCCGGCCGGGGCGGTGGCCGGTCGCGGCGCCCGGCACCTCCGGCCACGCGAGGGCCGCGCCGTACGGGTTGGCCGGGTCGGTGGCGGCGAGCGCGAGCGCCGCCCGAGCGGGCGCGGCGTCCGGGCCGGCGGCGAGCGTGTCGTCGCGGGAGAACTGCCGCAGCCGGTCCACGGTGGCCGGGACAGCGAACTGTGCCGCGCCGAGCCGGTCGACGAAGTAGCCGCGGCGGCACGTCCCGGATTCCTCGAGCCGCGAGAGCACCTTGTACAGGAGGCCGAATCCGCCCGGCACGCTCTCGGCCATCACGGAGCCGCGCGTGAGGACGCCGTAGCGGTCCATGAGGAGCTCGGCGAGGGCGTGCAGCTTCACGGTCGTGTCGAGGTCCGCCGCGGGCACCGCCGACCAGCGGCCCACGGCCGTGGGCGGCGTGGCCGCGGAGGGAGCCTCGAGGCCCTGGCGGCCGACGGCGCCAAGCCGGCCGAGCCGCGGGAGGCGCCCGCCGCGCACCGCGCCGCCGTAGCCGCCGTACGAGCGGGCCCGCGGCGTCCGCGAGGGCTGCCGGTGTGCGGTGTGGCCGGAGTCGAGCAGGGCCCGCACGGGTGCGAACGTGTCGCCGGTGACCCGCCCGGCCCACACGAGGTCCCACAGGACCTGGAGAGCGGCCTGGTCCGTGAGGACGGAATCCATCCCGCCGGCAGCCTCCGCGACCTGGCGGAAGAAGTAGCCCCCGCCGCCGGCCAGGAACTCGAGGACGCGTTCGTGGGCGGCGTCGGGCGTGAAGTCCGGGTCCGGTGCGAGGGTGAGCGCGGCCGAGTCGGCGACGTGCAGGCTGATCCAGCCGTCATTGCCGGGGATCGCCCCCGCGCCCGTCCACACGACCTCGCCGGCGGCCATGAGCTCGTCGAGGAGGGCCGGCGTGTAGTCCGCGACCCGGCTGCGCAGGACTAGGGGTTCCCAGGCGCTGGCCGGGATCGGCACGCCCGCGAGCTGGTCGATGACGGTCAGGACGCCGTCGTGCTTCCGCAGCGAGCCGCGGGGGCGGCCGTCCTGGGGGTCCCCGATGTGCTGCCAGGCTGCGAGGAAGCGGGCGAACGCGGCCTGGTCCACGGGCTCGACGTCGGCCCGCAGCGCCGCGAGCGAGCGTCGGCGGATCTTCCGCAGCACCTCGGCGTCGCACCACTCCTCCCGGGCGGCGAGCGCCTCCGTGGCCGCTCCGGATAGGGGCTCGCCTTGGGCCGGCGCGGCCGCTGGCCGGAAGCTTCCCTCGATGACGCGGCCATCGGCGGAGAGGCGCCTGAGCGTCGTGTGAACGACCGCTACGCCGAGCCCGAGCCGCGCCGCAGCCTCCCCGGCCGTGAAGGGGCCGTGCGTGCGCGCGTACCGGCCGACGAGATCGGCGAGCGGATCGGCCACGGGCTCGATGAACGCGAGCGGGACCCCGATGGGCAGCGGGACCCCGAGCGCGTCACGGAGCCGGGAGGCGTCCTCGATCGCGGCATACCGTTCGGCGCCGCCGACGTTCACGAGCAGGGCGCGCCGGGCCGCGACCAGCTCCTGCAGGTCCGCCCGGACGACCTCCAGATGGGGTTTCGACTCCGCTTCGCTTCGCTCAACAACCGTTCGGGCGGCAGCCTCCTCGACGCCGAGCGGACCCAGCAGCCGCAGCAGGTCGGCGGCGCCCTCGAGGCCCTTGAGCTTCCTCTCCTCGGTGAGCCGCTGCAGCTCCCGTTCGGTCTGCTCGATGACCTTCTCATCGAGCAGTTCGCTCAGCTCGGCGCGGCCGAGGAGCTCGTTGAGCAGGGTCGCGTCGAGGGAGAGGGCGGCGGCGCGGCGCTCGGCGAGGGGCGAGTCGCCCTCGTAGAGGAACTGGGCGACGTAGCCGAAGAGCAGCGAGCGGGCGAAGGGGGAGGGCTGCTGGGTGGTGGTCTCGACGAGCCGGAGCTCGCGGCGCTGGACGGCGGCGGCGACGTCGCGGAGCGCGGGGAGGTCGTAGACGTCCTGGAGGCATTCGCGCACGGCCTCGAGGATGATCGGGAACTGCGGGTACTTCTTGGCGACGTCGAGCAGCTGGGACGCGCGCTGCCGCTGCTGCCACAGGGGCTGCCGCTTGGCCGGGTTCTGCCGGGGGAGCAGGAGGGCGCGCGCCGCGCACTCGCGGAAGCGCGCGGCGAACAGTGCGGAGCCTCCGACCTCCTCGGTCACGATGCCGTCGAGCTCTTCGGGCTCGAACACGAACAGTTCGGCGCCGGGCGGCTCGTCCTCCATCATGGGCACACGCAGCACGATCCCGTCGTCGGCAGCCATCGCGGACCCGTCGAGACCGTACCGCTCGCTCAGCCGCCGACCGACGGCGAGGGCCCACGGCGCGTGGACGGGCATCCCGAAGGGGGAGTGCAGCACGACGCGCCAGTCGCCCAGCTCGTCCTGGAAGCGCTCGACGACCAGCGTCCGGTCGCTGGGCACCACGGTCGTGGCCTGCTTCTGCTCATCGAGGTACTGCAGGAGGTTGTTTGCCGCGAAGGCGTCGAGGCCCGCGGCCTCGATGCGCGCCGTCGCCCGTTCCCGGTCCGCTCCTGCGACCTCGCGCTGGAACGCCCCCAGGGCGCGGCCGAGCTCGACGGGGCGACCCAGGCCGTCGCCCTTCCAGAACGGGAGCTTGCCGGGCTGGCCGAAGGCCGGCGAGACGAGCACGCGGTCGTGCGTGATGTCCTCGATCTTCCAGCTCGTGGCGCCGAGGGCGAAGATGTCGCCCACGCGGGACTCGTAGACCATCTCCTCGTCGAGCTCGCCCACGCGCCGGCCCCCGCGAGCCGCCTCCCGGGCCGAGCCCTCTTCCTCGCTGCCCACGATGTAGACGCCGAACAGCCCGCGGTCCGGGATGGTGCCGCCCGACGTGACGGCCAGCCGCTGGGCGCCCGGGCGCCCCTCGATCGTGCCCTCGGTGCGGTCCCACACGATCCTCGGGCGCAGCTCCGCGAACTCGTCCGAGGGGTACTTGCCGGACAGGAGGTCGAGCGTCGCGTCGAAGGCCGAGCGCGGGAGCGTCGCGAACGGCGCGGAGCGGCGCACGACGTCGAACCACTCCTCCACGTCGATCGGCCCCAGCGCCGTGGCCGCAACGGTCTGCTGGGCGAGGATGTCGAGCGGGTTCGCTGGGATCCGCAGGGCCTCGATCTGGCCGGAGAGCATGCGCTCAACCGTGATGGCGGTGTGGACGAGGTCTGCCCGGTGCTTGGGGAAGAGGACGCCCTGGGAGACCTCGCCGACCTGGTGGCCGGCCCGGCCCACGCGCTGGAGGCCGGAGGCGACCGACGGCGGGGACTCCACCTGGACCACGAGGTCCACGAGGCCCATGTCGATGCCGAGCTCGAGGCTGCTGGTCGCCACGACGCACCGCAGCCGGCCGGACTTGAGGTCGTCCTCGATCTGGGCGCGCTGCTCTTTCGAGACGGAGCCGTGGTGGGCGCGGGCGAGCACCGGGTCGGCACCTGCGGTCTGGCCCGCCTGCGCCATCATCTCGGCGGGGGTCCGGGCCTGCACCCGGTGGTTGAGCGCAGTCGAAACCCCCGGCTGGCGAGCGGAGCTGCCACCGGGTTTCGACTCCGCTTCGCTTCGCTCAACCACCGGAAGCGGCTCATCCCAGACGCTGGGCTGGAGGCGCTCGGTGTAGATCTCGTTGAGCCGTCCCGTGAGCCGCTCGGCCAGACGGCGCGAGTTCGAGAAGACAATCGTGGAGCGGTTGGCGAGGATGAGGTCGACGATCTTCTCCTCGACATGCGGCCAGATCGAGGCCTGCGGCTGCAGGCCCGAGGCAGGCCCGCTGTCGTGCGCCGCTGCGGCGCCCGCGAGGTCGCTCATGTCCTCGACGGGCACCGTCACGGTCAGCTCCCACGTCTTCTTCGCCGGGGGTGCGACGATCTCGCACGGCGCCTGGCCCGCGAGGAACTGCGCCACGAGGTCGCGGGGCTCGACCGTCGCGGAGAGGCCGATCCTCTGCGCCGGCCTGGGGAGGATCGCGTCCAGCCGCTCGAGCGAGACCGCGAGGTGGGCCCCCCGCTTCGTCCCGGCGACGGCGTGCACCTCGTCCACGATCACGGTCTCGACCTCGGCGAGGGTCTCGCGCGCCTGCGAGGTCAGCATGAGGTAGAGCGACTCGGGGGTCGTGATGAGGATGTCCGGGGGGCTGGACAGGAGCGCCCGGCGGTCGGACGCCGAGGTGTCCCCGCTGCGCACGCCCACGCTCACCTCGGGCACGGGCGAGCCGAGCCGCGCGGCCGTCTGCGAGATGCCGATGAGCGGGGCGCGCAGGTTCCGTTCGACGTCGACCCCGAGCGCCTTCAGGGGCGAGATGTACAGGACCTTGGTCTTGTTCTTCGGCGCACGACGCCGCCGCGCAGCGCCCGCGCTCGTCCCGCCCCCGCTCGTCCCGCCCGCCGCCTCGAGCCCCGGGAGGGCATCCGCGGCAGGTGCGCGGCCGCCGTCGTGCGCCATGAGGCGGTCGAGGGACCACAGGAAGGCCGCGAGGGTCTTGCCGGAGCCCGTGGGCGCGACGACGAGGGCGTGCCGGCCGGAGGAGATGGCCTCCCACGCGCCAGTCTGGGCGGGGGTGGGCTCCCGGAAGGCACCGAGGAACCACGCGCGGGTGGCCGCGCCGAAGCGTTCCATCACCGCGGCGGTGCCGAGGGCCGAGCCTGCATCTGCCACGGCACCATCATCGCGCACGCCTCCGACAGTCATGGCCTGCCGCCCCCGGGGGGAAGGCGGGGGGCATTTCCGGGCCGACTGGCTTTTATTTTTTTCTCGGGTATGGTCGTGAATACGCGTTATTGCAGTTCACCGAAAAGGAGCTGAAATGTCGGGGAAGTCGCCGCGAAATTCAAAGAATGCGAAGCAGGGTAAATCCATCAAGGAGAAGCGTGCCGAGAAGCGCGCCAAGGCCGCGACGGAGCAATTCCTCCCGCGGCGGCGCAAAGACGCCCTCTGACACTGCCCGGCCGCTGATGCGGGCGGAAGCTCGGAGGGCCGGCCAGCGGTCCTGACTCCGCGGATCTGACGCGTCGAGTCGAGTCCAGAGGCGCTGGCCCGGACGGCCGGGGCGCACTGCGCTCCGGCCGTCCTTCTCTGCTCCGCAGGGTCTTTCTCAGAATGGGCGGAAAGCGCGCAGCGTGAGCAGGTGGATATCCGCATTGCTGCACGCCATGACCTGCGCGGGAATGAACAGCGAGCCGTAGTCTTCCGGCGGGTACACCCGGTAGCCGGCCGAGTCGACCACAGCGCAGTTCGTGTATTTCCCCGCCTGGCCCAGCCCGAATTCCGCGGCGCCGCTCTGTCCCGGCTCGAGGATGATCGGCGTCACGGGGGTCGAGGTGTCCCGGTCCGCGGGAGCGCCGATCGGTTCCCCCTGCGGGCCGTTGGTGAGCGAGACGCCCGCGAACCCCTCCAGCAGGCACGGGGTCTGCGAGACGTTCTTCAGGGCGAGGTTCTGGTACACCGTGCCCGCCGCTCCGCCCTGGCCCGGCTGGATGCTGCCCTCGAGCTGCGTCGACAGGCACCGCGCGACGCCCGCCTGCCCCTGCCCGCCCTGGGCGGTTGCGGTCCCGCTGTCGCTGGGAGCAGGGGCAGAGGGCTGCGAGGCGGACGGCGCCGCCGCGCCCGACGACGGCGAGGCGGCCGCCGTCGTCGGGCTTGCGGCGTTGCCGGTCGCGGACGAGGTGGGGGAGGCGCTGGTGCCGGAGCCGCAGCCCGCGAGGGCGGCGGCCAGTCCGAAGGGGAGGAGGAGCGCTGCGGCGCGGCGGCGAGTCATAGTCCCACCATTCACTCCAGTCACATCCGCGTCAAGGGCCCGCAGGCGTCACGAGGCGCGGGAGCGTGTGCGCAGGAGTGCGAGGCCTCCCATCACGAGGCCGAGGAGCCCTGCGACGAGCCCTGCCCAGCCCGCCGCGCCGGAGACAGAGTCCCCGGCGGCGTCGGAGGTCACGGACGCAGGCGCTGCATTCAGGCCGCTGCCGCTGGCATGCGCGTCGTGTCCGGAGGCCGTTGCCGCGGCAGGGGCCGTCACCGTCACGGAGGGAGCGGGGGCCTGGAGCCCGTGCGGGTCCTGGCCCTCGGCCGGGATCTCCTTCCAGTCGGTCTGGCCGGCCCCGCAGGTCTGCAGGGTCGGGAAGTACAGGGTCTTCCCGGCCGCGTCGACGGGCAGTCTGACGCTCAGGACGAGGGTGTCGCGCAGGTGCGCCTCGAGCGGGGCCTTGGCGGTGTAGACGACCTGGGCTGTCCGCTCGGTGACGCTCGAGCCGTCGGCGAGCTTCTGGGGTGCCCCGAGCTTCTGGGTCACCTTCTCCACGGTCCAGTTCGGGTTGACGGTGGGCTGCGCGTCGACCAGTTCGGCGGGGAGCGAGATCGCGACCTTCGTCGTGGGGCTCTCACCGCACCCGTGCGGGATGGCGACGGTCAGGAGCGAGGAGGAACCGGCGTCGGTCGCGGAGGGCGTGATGCCCACGTGCGCGGCGGCAGCGCCGGCGCCGGCCAGGAGGAGGCCGCCGGCGACGGCGGCGGGAGCGAGCGTGCGCACCGTGCGGCGGGCGGGGGAGTCGTTCATGGCAGGGCCTTTCGCGGCGCGGCCCTCGGGCGCGCGCCAGTACGGAGGGTACAGGTGACGGCGCCTCCGGGATCGGGGGCGCTCAGGCGAAGGCGGGTGCCGGGGGTGGGCCGCGCAGCGGCGGGGGTGCGAGCTGGCGCCACGGGAGCACGCGGCGGGCGGGGCGCGGGATGACCGGCAGGTCCGTCGTGGCAGGCATGACGGCGGCGGGCCGGGAAAGGCGGGTGAGCGGCCGGAGCCAGTCGGCCACGGCGGTCAGGGCAAGCTCGGCCCGGCGGAGCACGACGGCGCACGCGACCGTTGCAGCGGCATGCAGGGCCAGCATCAGCGGGGAGGCGTGCGCGTGGGCGGTGAGCACGTCGCCGCTGCTCACCGCGGCGCCCGACGGGAGCGAGGCCAGGGATGCGGCCGCGTCGCCGGAGTGCTGATGCCGCCCGCGGGCGAGCACGGCGGCTGCGGCGGAGGGAGCGCTGGCCGGTGCGGCGAAGGCCGTGAACGCCTCGTGGAGCGCGAGCTGGCCCGCGCCGAGGACCGCGATCAGCGCCGGGACGCGCAGCCGGTACCGACCGGCGACTGTCGAGGCCAGGGCAACAAGCGCGACGAGCGCCAGAACGATGAAGGGGTGGGGCAGCGAGCCTCCCGCCCAGGCGTGCGCCCCGGCGGCGAGAGCGGTGACGGTGCCGGCGATCGCCGTCGTGCGCATGGCCCGTGCCGCGGGCGGCACGGTCGGCACCGCACGCTGTCCTCGCACGCGGCACCTCCCGGGGATCAGGGCTGCGGCCGCCTCGGCCGCGGCACCCAGTCTAGCGACGGGCCGGGCCCCCGCCCCTGGGTGGCATTCGGCCGCGGTCTCACGGCTGCGCTGGGGATGCGCCTTCCGAAGGCCTGTCCGGCGGCTTGAGGTCCCCGACGGCGCGGCGTGCCGCCCAGGCGGCGGCCGCCGTCGTCACCCCGATGGTGATGAGAGCGCCCAGGAGCAGGGCGGCGTCCTCGCCTGGCGCGAGGACGCCGACGCCGCGCCCGATCGTGGCCGCCGCGACGGGAACACCGAGCTGGGCGGCCGAGGTCGAGGCGAACGGCAGCGGCAGGCCCGTGAGCCGGTTGGCCGCATGGGCCGCCACCGCCCCGACGCCCAGCAGGAGGCCGAGGAGGATCATCTGGGGATGCCCCGCCAGCTGACGCAGGTCGATCGACGCCCCGAGCCACACGAAGAACACCGGGCCGAGGAAGCCGTCGTTGAGCGCGAACAGCTGTCGCGCGAGCCGGCGCGGCTCCCCGACGGCGGAGACCGCGAGCCCGAACGCGAACCCCGCGAGCATGATCGAGACGTGGGCGGCCACGGCGAGGCCAGCGAGGGCGAACAGGATCGAGAGCTGGATGCGCAGCTCGAGCGCGAACTTCCGCTCCTCCGAGACGTCGTGGAGGCGCTGGCGCGAGCCGTCGCGCTCGAAGTGCCTCAGGACGGCCCACAGGAGCACGGCGCACGCGGCCACCGCGAGCGCCCCCAGGGCCTTGGGCCCGGCGTTGGCCGGGTCGATGGCGAGTGGGAGGGCGACGATGGCCGCGACATCGGCGATGGCGACCTGCGCCGTGAGCTCGAGCACGCTGGGGCCCTTGAGCCTGAGCGAGTCCACGACCGGCAGGACCAGTGCCGCGGACGATGACGCCATGAGCACGGCGTAGAGCGGGGCGTTGGCGGACCCGAAGCCGAGGGCGACGCCCACGCCGAGCGCCCCTGCGAGGACCGCCGCGACCGCGGCCCGGAGTGCGCCCTTGCCCGCGGCGGACCGAATGGTGCTGTCCCGCATGGGCACGTGGGTGCCGGCGACGAACATCATGAGCGCGAACCCGATGTCGGCGAGAAAGGAGAGCGTCTCGTTGCCGGCATCCACCCACCCCAGGAGCGAGACGCCGAAGCCCACTCCGGCGAGGAGTTCCCCGAGGACGAGGGGCAGATGCCATGACCGCTTCGCCGCGAGCGCCGGGCCGAGGAGCGCTATGACGCAGATGAGGGACAGCTCGACGAAGGACACTAGCGCCCACCTGGGCGGTCGGGCCCCGTGGCGGACATGGGCGCTCCCTTCGGCTGCCGTGTGAGCCGCATCATACGCCGGGGTGCGCTTTCCGGGCGGGAGACGCAGCGTGCCTTGCGATAATGGAGGCATGCACCCGTCGTCGAGGCCGTCCCGCCTGCTGCGCGGGCTGTCCGCGGCCACGGTTGCGACGCTCGGGGCGCTCGCCTCGCACCTTGCAGGCGGGGGCGCCGTCCCGGGGCTTCTCGGCATCGCCGTCCCCTGGGTCCTCTCGGTCTTCGTCTGCACGGGGCTGGCCGGGCGCAGGCTCTCCTTCTGGCGTCTGGCGCTCGGGATCTCGGCGAGCCAGCTGCTCTTCCACACCCTGTTCGTCCTGGGCACGACGCCGCACGCCCCGCTGCCGTCGTCGGCGCGCCACCTGCACGGTGCCGCCGCGCCCGGAACCGCCCTGCCGGCGGACGGCATGATGGCGGACGCCATGGGCGGCGAGCCGTCGATGTGGCTCGCGCACGCCGTGGCCGCCCTCCTGACGATCGCCGCGTTTCACCGCGGCGAGCGGGCGATCGCGCGCCTGCGCGAGCTCGCTGTCGAGGTCCTGGCCTGGGCCCGGGAGAGCCTGCGCCTCGACCTTCCCGTCGTCGTCCCCGTCCGCCCTGCCCATCCGACGGCAGCGCGGCACCGCGAGGCCATCCCCTGCTCCGCGCCGCAGCGGTGCGCGGTCCAGCGCCGCGGACCACCGCGTCCCTTCCCGGCCTGACGCGCGCCTTCGGGCCGCGCGGGCCTTCCGGCATCCATCCACTGCATGACGCCGCCGCGCCTGGCGCGGGCGGCGCCGGTGGCCTGCGCCCGATGGCCCGGCCGCCGGAGCCCCACGAAGGGACAACACCGTGAACACCTCTGCCCTCCTGCGCCTCGGCGCCCCCGTCCTCGCCGCTGCATTCGCCCTGACCGGATGTGCCGGCGGTCCTTCTGCGAGTGCGCCCGCCCAGACCGCTTCGGCCCAGACCGCTTCGGCCGGAACCCCGTCGGGCCCGGCCAGCTCTGCCGTGACCGTGTCCGACGCCTGGGTCAAGGCCGCCCCGACCGGGATGACCGGTGCGTTCGGGACCATCGCCAGCACGGCGCCGAAGGACGTCACGCTCGTTGCCGCGAGCACCGACGCCGCGCACCGCGCCGAACTCCACGAGACCGTGGCCGGCTCATCCGGCCAGCCGGCGATGCGCGCCAAGGACGGCGGCTTCACGATCCCCGCCGGAGGCTCGCTCACACTCCGGCCGGGCGCGGACCACATCATGCTCATGGACCTCGCCGCCCCGCTCAGGGCCGGCGACGACGTCACCTTCACGCTGACGTTCTCGGACCACTCGACCCTCGACGTCACCGCGCGGGTCAAGGACTTCTCGGGCGCCAACGAGTCCTACGTGGGAACCCCTTCGCCCTCCGCCGGGGCGGGGCATTGACGCGCTCGGCGGCCGCCGCACCGATGCGGCCGCGCCAGAGCAGGAGGCAGTTCCTCATCGGCGGGGCCGCCGCCGGGGTCGGAGCGGCCGCGGCGCTCGGCACGGTCCGCGCGCTCGACCACGCGCCGGCGGCCCAGGGTGAGGCGCCGCTGAACGGCGGCCACACGGTGCCGTTCTTCGGGGAGCACCAGGCCGGGGTGGACACGAGCCCGCAGGCCCACGCCGCCTTCGTGGGCCTGGACCTGCGGGACGGGGTCGACCGGGACGGCCTGCGCCGCATGATGCGGCTCCTCTCCGACGACGCCGCCCGGCTCACCCAGGGCGCTCCGGCCCTCGCGGACACCGAGCCTGAGCTCGCCGTCGTCCCGGCCGGGCTCACCGTGACGTTCGGCGTCGGGCCCCGCTTCGTGCAGCGTGCCGGCGGCCAGACCCCGGCGTGGCTGAGGCCGCTGCCCGCATTCGGCATCGACCGGCTGCGGCCGGAGTTCTCCGACGGCGACCTGCTCCTGCAGATCGCCGCGGACGACCCGGTCACGGTCGCCCACGCGTCCCGGATGCTGCTGAAGGACGCGCGGAGCTTCGGCGCCGTCCGGTGGGTGCAGCGCGGCTTCCGCCGGGCCTATGGGTCCACCCCTGCGGGCACCACCATGCGGAACCTCTTCGGCCAGGTCGACGGCACGGCGAACCCCGTCCCGGGGACACCGGACTTCGATGACGTCGTGTGGTCCGGGCAGGGGTGGATGGCCGGGGGGACGGGGGCGGTGGTCCGCCGCATCCGCATGGACCTCGACGGGTGGGACGCACTCGATCCGACGGGGAAGGAGGCCTCTGTGGGCCGACGGCTGGCGGACGGGGCGCCGCTGACCGGGGGCAGCGAGCACGACGAGCCGGACTTCTCCGCCACGACCCCGCTCGGCTTCCCTGTGATCGCCGACTACTCACACGTGAGGCGGGCCCGGGGCGAACAGCCGGCGGTGCCGACCGAGCGCATCTTCCGACGCGGATACAACTACGACGACACCCCGGTCGGCGACGACGTCTCGAACTCGGGGCTGCTCTTCGTGTCGTTCCAGGCCGACGTGGACCGCCAGTTCGTGCCCATCCAGCGGCGGCTCGACGAGCTGGACCTCCTCAACCGGTGGACGACGCCGATCGGCTCGGCCGTGTTCGCGATCCCACCGGGGTGCCGCGAAGGCGGCTACATCGGGGAGACCTTGCTGGGCTGAGGCCGTCCGGGAATGACGAAGGCCCCGGGTTCCGCCTGATTCGGCGGTTCCCGGGGCCTTCGTGCTGGGCGGTGGTGGAGGGATTTGAACCCCCGTTGGCTTTTACACCAAACATCATTTCGAGTGATGCACCTTCGGCCGCTCGGACACACCACCAGCAGGCATTTACTCTACCGGCTGCTGCGCGCAGGTCAAAACTGAACCCGCTCGGGGGCTCAGGATGGGAGGGGCCCGGGTCCGCTCCCACGGGCGCCGAGCCCGGGCCTGACGGGGACGTGCACCGCGTACGCCGACGCGGTCCAAAGGTGGGTGAGCGCGTAGGCCCGGAAGGGGCTCCACGCCCGGGCACGCTCCGCCGCCTCACTGGCACTGAGACCGCCGAGCGCCCGGCGCAGCACCAGATCACCCGGGGTGAACGCATCGCGATGGCCGTACCGCACCTCGAGGTAGTCCGCGGTCCACGGTCCGATCCCCGGCAGGGCCAGGAGCTCAGCGCGGCTGAGGGGAAGGTTGCCGGACAGGGCTGCTCGCGCGCTGCCCCCGGCCCCTCTGCTGTCCGCGGACTGCTGCCCATGGTCCTGTGCGGCCGCGACCGCCCCGGCTAGGGCACTCACGGTCCGCGCCCGCGCAGCGGTGAGCCCGATGGCCGCCCTCAGGATCGCGGTGTCCTGGTCCGCGAGCGCCTCGGCGGTCGGGAAGGAGACCAGCCCCGCGGGACCGGGCGTGCCGAAGGCGGCGACCAGCCGGCCGGCGAAGGTCCGCCCAGCGCTGAGCGAGACCTGTTGGCCCAGCACGGTGGTCACCGCGGTCTGGAAGGGGTCGGTCGTGCCGATGACGCGCAGAGCCGGGCGGGCTCGGACGCACGGTCCCAGGTCGGGATCGCCTCCCAGCGCCTGGCGCACGGGCTCCAGGTCGGCCGAGAGGTCGAGCCAGCGCTCGATGGAGGCCAGCACCGCGGCGACCGCTGCCGGGTCCTCCGTGCCGAGGGCCACCTCCGCCCCGTCCCGATCGAACCACACCCTGACCGCCACGGGCCCGAGTGCCGTGGGCACTAGGCGTTCGTGGGCGAACGCCTCGACGTCCGTCCGCTCGGCCCCCGGCACGGTATGCGCTGCGAGGCTGGCGACGATGGCCTCGGGTTCCATCCCGCCCCGCGCATCGAGCCGGACACGCGTGGGCTGCGGCTCGACGTGTGCGGCCACCCGTCAGGCCCCAGGAAGGGGCCAGATCCCCGAGCTGCCCCGGCGGTGGCTGCCCACCAGATGCGTGTCGATGATGCCGACTGCCTCCATCAGCGCGAACATCGTGGTCGGCCCGACGAACGAGAAGCCGCGCTTGCGCAGCGCCTTCGACAGGGCCAGAGACTCGGGGGAAGTCGAGGGAACGTCCGCGTAGGTCACCGGAGCCGGGGTCTCTGCCGGCTGGAAGGACCACACGAACTCGGCCAGACCCCCTTCGTCGCGCAGGGCGATGGTGGCCCTCGCGTTGGTGACGGCTGCGTTGATCTTGGCCCGGTTCCGGACGATGCCCTCGTTGAGCATGAGGCGTTCGATGTCGTCGTCCGTGAAGCGCGCGACGGTGTCGGGGTCGAAGTCCGCGAACGCCTCCCGGAAGGCGGGCCGCTTCCGCAGGATGGTCGCCCACGAGAGCCCGGCCTGGAACCCCTCGAGGCAGATGCGCTCGTACATGCCCTGTTCGTCCCGCACGGGCAGGCCCCACTCGGTGTCGTAGTACTGCTGCATGAGGGCATCGGAGCTGGCCCATGAGGGCCGCGCCAGACCGTCCTCGCCCGTGATGAGTGACGTCTCGCTCATGGTGTTCCCCTTCCAGCCGTGCGGGTCGACGCGTCATCGATTCCGGTGACGCGGAGTGTGATGTTGATGCGCCCGGAACGGATCCCGCAGTCCGGGGGCGCCGTCCCGGGGAACGTCTTCTGCACCCCGTGGAAGGCGAGCCGGGACGGGCCGCCGAACACGAACAGGTCCCCGGACGCGAGGACGAGGTCTTCGTAGGGCTTGGAGCGCGTCTCGGTGTTGCCGAACCGGAAGAGGCAGCTGTCCCCGATGGACAGCGAGACGACCGGCTCACGGGATGCCTCGTCGCGGTCCTGGTGCATTCCCATGCGGGCCTGGTCGTCGTAGAGGTTCACCAGGGCTGTGTCCGGGGTGTAGCGTTCCGCCTGCTCTCCCTCGCCGTACGCCTCGGCCAGCGCGAGGCGTCCCACGCGCACCAGCCAGTCCGGGAAGCCGAGGACGCGCGCCCCGTTCACATCCGTGGCTTCCCGGCTGTAGCGGTAGGGCTGCCAGTGCCAGCCCAGGCAGACAGTCTTCACCGACATCTCGTGGCCGCGCACGGACGCTGCACGGAGGGGGACCGGGCCGGCGGCCCACTCGCGGAACCGGTCGGCGATCCATGACTGCTGCTCGGGGCGCAGCCACCCGGGCACGTGGACAGCGCCGGGGGACACGATCCGGCGGGGGCGCTCGAGCAGGTCGTCGCCGAACAGGGCACTCGTCATGCGGCAGCCGCCTCGAGCTGCAGGAGGAGGGACTTTGCCTCCAGCCCGCCGATGTACCCGCCCAGGCTGCCGTCCGAGCGCAGGACCCGATGGCAGGGGACCACGACCGGCAGCGGGTTCGTGGCACACGCCGTCCCCACGGCCCGCACTGCCTTGGGGTTCCCCACGGCCCGCGCCACCTCGGTGTAGCTCTCGGTGACGCCGAACGGGATCTCGCCGAGATGCTGCAGAACGGTGCGGCGGAATCCCGCGGAGAGGCTCAGATCCAGGGGCACATCGAATCGGCGGCGCCGGCCGGCGAAGTACTCCTCGATCTGCCGGGCGGCCGACCCCAGCCGGCCGGGGGCTTCGAGGACCCGCGGGCTGAGCCGGTCGGAGAGCTGCTGGAGGATCAGGTCATGGCCCTCGCGCTCGTAGGCCACCCGCACGAGGCCCCTGTTCGTGGCCGCGATGAGGAGCGGGCCCACGGGGGAGTCGACGATGCGGTAGGCGACATCCAGGACGCCCTCGCCCGTAGCCCTCTCGGCGAGGGACGCGCGGAGGCGGACGAGCACAGCCGGATCGATCTCGGTCAGGTACGGGGCGAAGGCGAGGTCGACCGGACCGGTCTGATCCGAGCCCGGCCCAGCCCCTGTCTGGTCAGTCATGCGGGTCTCCTTTCGGTGATGCGGCAGCCACGAGGCCCCGCAGCTTCCTGAGCCCATCGGAGGCAGCCCTCCGTGCCGCCGCAGGCGTCCCCCCGACGATCTCGGCGATCTCCCCGAAAGGCAGGTCTGCGAGATACCGGTACGCGATCACCCTGCGCTGCTTGTCGGGGAGGAGCGCCACGTGCTCCCACACGCCATCCCCGGGTGGGCCCGGATTCCCGAGCCGTGAACGGCCCTCGGGGAGGTCAGCGATGGGCACGGCCCGCCTGCCCGCCGCGCGGACCGAGTCGAGCGAGCGCCGATGGGCGATGGTCACGAGCCAGGCCTCCGCGTTGGCGCCCGCGGGAAGATCGCAGTAGGCGCGCAGCGCGGACAGGAACGTCTCCTGCCACACGTCCTCGGCCTCCACGGGTCCGACGACCGCGCGGCACACGCGCAGCACCGTGGCGCCGTGGAGTTCGACGAGCTTCTCGAAGGGCTGTTTCGTGTCCATCACCATGCAGACGCCGCAGGGACCGGAAATGTGAGGTGCAGGTTCATGTTCGCGCCGATCAACGTCCCGACGATGCCCAGGCGCTCAGCGGTGCGCCGCGAAGAACGACCGCAGGAGTGCGCCGCACTCGTCCTCGAGCACGCCCCCGTAGACCTCGACCCAGTGGTTGAGCCTTCGCTCGCGCAGGATGTCGAACACGCTGCCTGCAGCCCCCGCCTTCTCGTCCCACGCGCCGAAGACCACCCGGGGAATCCGGGCGAGCACGATCGCCCCCGCGCACATGGCGCACGGCTCGAGGGTGACCACGAGCGTGCAGTCGGCCAGACGCCAGCCGTCGCCGCCGCCGTCGTGCGCGAGACGCGCCGCGGCTGCCCGGATCGCCTGGACCTCGGCGTGCGCAGTCGGGTCGCCCACCGCTTCGCGCTCGTTGCGCCCGACGGCGAGCACCTCGCCGCCGGGGCCGACGACGACCGCGCCGATCGGGACGTCGCCGGTCTGCTCCGCGGCCCTGGCCTCCGCGAGCGCGAGCCGCATCCACTGCTCGTGGCGCGCGTCCTGGTTCAGGGGTTCGGGGGCGGGCATGGCTCCAATGATAGGTTCGAGGCCCCACCCGAGGAGGGAAGAGCCATGCACCGCCTGATCGATGCCCTCTGGAAGCTGATGGGGCCCAACGGCTCGATGTGGACGCTGCTCGCGATCGGCGCGGCGCTCGCGCTCGGGTTCAGCTGGGCCGGGGGAGAGGTCTACGAGTCGGTCGTGGAGAAGGGCGCCCTCGCCGCCATGGACCAGCCGGTGCTGGACTGGGCTGTCGCCTCCCGCACCCCGGCGCTCATGGCCGGGGTCACCGCCTTCACGAACGTCGGGGGCGGCGTGATCGCACCCATCACGGCGGCCGCCGCGATGGTCCTCCTCGCGATCTGGATGCGCCATTGGCGTCCGCTCGTCCTCGTCCCCGCCGCTGCCGCGGGGTCGCTGCTCGTGACGATCTTCGGCAAGGAGCTCACCGGCCGCGCCCGGCCCCCGCTCGCGCTCGCCGTTCCGCCCTACGAGTACTCGGCGTCGTTCCCCAGCGGCCACACCCTCAACGCCACCGTCATCGCGGGCATCGTGGTGTACCTGGCGTGCCTGAAGCTGAAGGCCCTGTGGTCCCGGGTGGCCGCGATCGCCGCCGGGGGACTGTACGCGCTCGCGATCGGGCTGTCCCGGGTCTACCTGGGCCACCACTGGCTCACCGACGTCATCGCGGCCTGGTTCCTCGGGCTCGCGTGGCTGAGCGTCGTGATCTTCGCCCACCGCGTCTTCCACCTCATGCGGCTCCGCAGGGCCGCTGCGCGGGCCAGGGTGCAGGCCGCTGGGCGGGGGGATGAGTCCGCATCGTGAGATGCGGTAGCTTGTCCGCATGCGCACACTCGTGGTGGACCACCCGCTCGTTGCCCACAAGCTCACTGTCCTGAGGGACAAGAACACCCCGAGCCCGGTCTTCCGGCAGCTGGCCGAAGAGCTCGTGACCCTGCTCGCCTACGAGGCGACCCGCGAGGTCCGCACCGAGCCCGTCACGATCGAGACCCCGGTCGCCACGACCGTCGGCACCGCCTTCACCAAGCCGACCCCCCTCGTCGTCCCCATCCTCCGGGCCGGCCTCGGCATGCTCGAGGGCATGGTCAAGCTCGTGCCCACCGCCGAGGTCGGGTTCCTCGGCATGGCACGCGACGAGGAGACACTGGACATCGTCACGTACGCCGAGCGGCTCCCCGAGAACCTCACGGGCCGCCAGGTCTTCGTCCTCGACCCGATGCTCGCCACCGGCGGCACGCTGAGCGAGGCCATCAGGTTCCTGTTCAAGCGGGGCGCGAGCGACGTGACGTGCATCTGCCTCCTCGCCGCCCCGGAAGGGCTCCAGCGGGTCGAGGAGGGCGTCGGGGACGCGAAGGTCACGGTAGTCCTCGCCTCGATCGACGAGCGGCTCAACGAGAAGGCCTACATCGTCCCCGGGCTCGGCGACGCCGGAGACCGTCTCTACGGTCTCGCGAAGTAGCGCGACGCCGGCTGCCCGGCGCCCTGCATCTCAGCGGGTTCCGGGCAGCAGGTCCGGGCTGGCGGGCAGCGGCAGCAGCGGAACCTTCGGCAGCAGGCTGTCTGCTGGCGCGCTCGGCAGTGCGCTGGGCTCGACGCCGGGCGGCAGCGGAACCGTCGGCACGGACGGGGCGAGGTTCGGGTGGATCACGCTCGGTGCCGCGGTCTGCGTCGGGGACGGCGTCTCGGTGGGCCGAGCGGCTGAGGTCGCGGCCGGCGTCGTGAGCTGGACCTCCGGCGACGGCGGTGCGGCTGGCGTGCCCGCCGTGGGCGCGGCGGGGGCGGTCCGCTCCGGGGCGGGGGATTCGGTCTGCTGTCCCGTCACCGTCCCGATGATCGTCCCGACTCCTCCGCCGAGGCCGCCGCGGAGGCTGGAGTCGGCGACGCCGACTGCCGCGGTGCCGAGCGCAGCGGCGGCGATGATGACGGCGGCGGCGACCGGGCGCCGTCGGCGGGCGGCCCGTCGCTCCCTCTCGCGGGAAAGGTCGACGACGTCCGCGGTCTCGTCGGCGGTGTGGCCCAGGAGCGCGGCCGCGGCGGGGCTCGTGACCGCGGAGAGGGGGGCTGTGGGCAGCGCCGCGGTGGGCGCGCCAGCGAGGTCGCCCTCGTCGACGAGGAGTGCGGCCAGCGCGCGGTTCGGCTGGACGGGCCCCTCGTGGGCCACGGCCCGGAGCTCGTCGAGCAGGGGGCGGAGGTCCTCGGCCTCGTCGGCAGCCAGGTCGGCGAGGAGCTGGTCGACGATGAGGAGATCGTCCGGATCCTGGGTGGCGTTCATCGTGTGCTCAGTTCTTCGGTCTTCGCGGTGGCTCGGAGGGCATCGAGTGCTCGGCGCTGGAGCTGCTTCACGGCGCCGGTGGTTCGTCCCATGATCTCTGCCGTCTGCTCGATGGACAGGTCGGCGACGACCCTCAGCAGGAGGACCTCGCGGTGGTCTTCGCTGAGGCCGCCCAGGAGGCGGAGCACCCCCGACGCGGCGAGGACCTCGTCCTCGGGGGTGGGGGGTGAGGGCCGCGGGTCCTCGTCCTGCTCGTGGGCGACGAGGAGCGGGGTGCGGGAGCGGCGGCGGTGATGGTCGACCGCGCGGCCGTGCGCGATGGTGAAGGCCAGCGCCTTCGCCCCGTCGAGGCCGCCGGTCACGCGCGGTGGGGTGCCGGGCCCGGCGTCGCCCTCGGGGGGAGTCATGCGGGTGTACAGGGCGAGGAAGACGTCATGGGTTGCCCCATCCGGGTCGTCCACGCCGCGGGCCCGGAGGTACCCGCGAACGGATGCCGAGTAGGTCCGGTAGGCAGCCGTGAAGAGGCTCGCCAGGTCGGCGGGGCCCGCATCGGGCGCCGTGTGGCCGGGCAGCTTCTGGGTTGTCAACCGGTCTTCCTCCTTGCGGCGCTGTCCGCGCCGGCCTATGCCTCGTGCCGCGGAGCCCGAGGGGCGGACTCCACGGCACGGTGCATGAGCCTACCGAACTATCGCGTCAGGGCCGAAGCGGCATCGCTCGGGAGCGCCGGGGCGGACGGCGTGTTGGCGACATCCGACAGCGCCGGGGCCGACGGGAGCGCCGGGGCGGCGGGAAGGGTCGGGACCGCAGGGACGGCCGGGGCAGCGGGAGCCGCGACGGCGCCGTTCGCGCCGGCGGAGCCGGTGGCCGAAGCCTTGAGCACGTCAGCGCAGAACACGTTGACGTTCGCCTCGCCGTTCGCCGCGAGGGTCAGGGACTTGTAGGCCGACGACGCCGCGTCGAGGCCGCCATGGGCGCGCGCCGTGCAGAGGCCGGGGAGGTCGATGCCGGCGGCGTCGACGGAGGCGGAGGCGCCGGCCTTCGTGGCGGCGGCCTTCGCAGCCGCGTCGGCCGCGGCAGTCTGGGCGTCGGCGACGGCGGACTTCGCGGCGCCGGTGGCCTTGTCGGCGGCCTCGGTCGCGGCGGCCGTGGCCTTGGAGGCCTCGTCCGTCACGGCGGACTTCGCGGCGGTGGCGGCACCCTTGGCCTCATCGAGCGCGGGGGCGGGAGCGCCGAGGACGT
The DNA here is from genome assembly GCF_050474465.1 of Sinomonas sp. B1-1. Lineage (NCBI taxonomy): Bacteria > Bacillati > Actinomycetota > Actinomycetes > Micrococcales > Micrococcaceae > Sinomonas > Sinomonas sp. B1-1. Next base: position 89,619 of record NZ_JBCHVF010000006.1, read on the forward strand.
TGTGGGCCACCTGCTGTGCCGGCGTGGGCAGGGAGCCGGTGTAGGCGGCGGAACCGACGCCCGCGACGGTGAGGGCACCGACGGCGGCGGCGCTCGCGGCGATCTTGCTCGAGGCGAGGACAGTGAACAGCGACATGCGGAAAACTCCTGGGGGATCGAGACCAAGGACGAGGCCCGATCAGCGGGCCTTCACCTGTCCAACCGACACCCCCGCGCAGAAGGTCACGCGCTGCAGGAACTTTTTTTCGATGCCTTCCACGGGTGCGGACACGGCCTGTCCGCAAGGGCCCCGCGCGAGGGTTCCCGCCGCCGTCGTGCGCGCCTACGGTGAGCGCATGGACTGGAAACTCGAACTGGCCTTCATCCCCGTCACCGACGTCGATCGAGCGATCGACTTCTACGTCAACAAGGTCGGCTTCCACCTCGACTACGACCAGCGGGTCAGCGACGAGCTGCGCTTCGTGCAGATCACACCGCCCGGGTCTGCCTGCTCGATCGCCTTCGGGGAAGGACTGTCGGAGAACCCGCCGGGCACGTCCTCGCTGCAGATCGTGGTGGCCGACATCCAGAAGGCCCACGACGAGCTCGCGTCCCGCGGGGTCGATGTCACGGACGTCCAGGTGCTCGAATGGGGCCACTTCACGACGTTCGATGACCCTGACGGCAACCACTGGGCCATCCAGTACCTGCCGAATCGGCCCAACGGGTGAATCCTGCCTACGCCGGCTGGTTCGGAGAGAGGACCGAGGAGAGGTCGTAGCTGACCGGCTCCTCGAGCTGGTCATAGGTGCACGACTCCGGCGAGCGGTCCTCGCGCCACCGGACCCACTGCGCCGTGTGGCGGAAGCGGTCGCCCTCCATGTGGTCGTACTTGACCTCGACGACGCGTTCCGGCCGGAGCGGGGTGAACGAGAGGTCCTTGTTCGCGTTCCAGCGCGAGTGCGCCGCCGCTGTGGGGGTGCGGGGGATCGACTGGTCGCGGTTGTCGGGCAGGACCTCGGCCGGCTGCGCCCACGCCCAGGGATGCCCCTCGAACGTGGTCACGAGGGGCTGCAGCTCCTCGAACAGCTCCTTGCGGCGGGCCATCGGGAACGCCCCGATGACCCCCACTGAATGGAGCCGGCCCTCGGCGTCGTGCAGTCCCAGGAGCAGGGACCCGATCGCGTCGGGCTCGTTCCTGTAGAGCCGGTAGCCGGCCACGACGCAGTCCGCCGTGCGCTCGTGCTTGAGCTTGGCCATGACCCGCTTGTCCTCGGCATAGGGCTCCCCGAGCGGCTTGGCGATGACGCCGTCCAGGCCGGCGCCCTCGAAGGCGCGGAACCACTCCAGCGCGGTCTCCGGATCGGCGGTCGCCTGGGTGAGGTAGACCGGGGGCGCCGCGTTCTTGAGCGCCTCCTCGAGGGCCGCGCGCCGTTCCCGGAACGGGCGCTCCACGTAGTTGGCCTGGCCCAGGGCGAGCAGGTCGAAGGCCACGAAGCTCGCCGGCGTCGCGGCGCTGAGCTTGGCGATGCGCGAGGCCGCGGGGTGGATGCGCTGCTGGAGGGCGTCGAAGCTGAGCCGGTCGCCGGTGTCCGGGTCCACGAGGATGATCTCGCCGTCGACGACCGAGTGGTCGGGCAGGTTCGCCACGAGGGCCTGCACGAGTTCGGGGAAGTAGCGCGTCATGGGCAGGCCGTTGCGCGATCCGATCTCCACCCGGTCTCCGGAGCGCCAGACGATCGAGCGGAATCCGTCCCACTTGGGCTCGTAGAGGTACTCGCCGGTCGGGAGCTTCTTGACCGGCTTGGCCAGCATCGGCCCGTACGGGGGAGCGATCGCGGTGCCCCATTCGGCGTCGCGCTCGGCCTTGGGCGCCGAGTAGTCCTCGTCGGCGCGGTCTGCCTTGCGCTTGCTCGGCGGCACCCGCGGCGGCTCGCCGGGCATCTTGGGGTAGTCCGGCGGGAAGTTGAGCTCGCCGAGCCCGCGCTCGAGGTCTGCGTCCCACAGGGCGAGTGCGCCCGCAATGTCGCCCGGCGTCGCGTCGATGTCGGCCCAGGGGCAGGCCCGTGCGGCCAGGAGCCCGGGAACCGTGCGGACGGTGAAGGCGCGCGGGTCGGCGTCGGGGAGCTCGTCCCAGGCCAGCGGGGTCGAGACGGGCGCATGCGGCAGGGGCCGGGGGGAATAGGCCGCGGCGATCGTGCGGTCGCGGTTGGCCTGGTTGAAGTCGACGAAGACTCGTTCGCCGCGTTCCTCCTTCCACCAGGACGTGGTCACGAGGTCCGGCATGCGCCGCTCGAGTTCGCGCGCGATCCCGATCACTCCGTGCCGCACGTGCTGGAACTCGTGCGTGGGCCGGATGCGCGCGTAGACGTGGACGCCCCTGTTGCCCGAGGTCTTCGCGTAGGCGGTGAGCCCGGCCTCCGCCATGACTTCCCGGAGCGCGAGCGCCGCGGTGACCGCATCGCCGAATCCCCGTCCGGGCTGCGGGTCGAGGTCGATCCGCAGCTCGTCGGGGTTGTCCAGGTTCGCCGTGCGCACCGGCCACGGGTGGAAGGTGATCGTTCCCATCTGCGCCGCCCACGCGAGCGCGGCGGCCTCGTCGAACACGAGCTGGTCGTGGCGCCGGTGCGACGGGTACGTGCACGTCACCGTCCGAAGGTACGACGGCGCGCCCCGCGGCGGCCGCTTGGAGAAGAACTCCTCGCCGTCGATCCCTTCGGGGAAGCGCTGCAGCGTCATCGGCCGGTCGCCGTTGAGCCGCAGGAACTCCGGGGCCACCGCGACGAGGTACCCGGCGAGGTCGCGCTTGGTCAGGGGCTCACCGCCCTCGACGCCGGGCCAGAGCACCTTGTCGGGGCTGCTCAGCTTGACTTCCCGAACACCGTCGGGCCCGTCCACGTGCAGGATCTCGGAATCCGCCATGGGCCCACCGTAGCCGCCACTGCCGCCGTTGCGGCAGAGCTCAGCCGAGCCGGTACACGGTCGTCCCCCCGATCGTCTGGGCCGGGAAGTCCGCCTCGACCCATGCCGCGATCTCGCGGGCGGCATCGGAACCCGAGCTGCCCTGCATCATGTTCGCGGCGATGAACCAGTGGACCTTCCCGTCCGCGACGAGCTGCTGGAATTGGGCGAGGCTGGGGCTCGGGTCCGTGCCGTTGAACCCGCCAAGGGCCATGACGGGCAGCTGGGTGGCGAGCTGGTACCCGGCCGCGTTGTTGGAGCCCACGACGGCTGCCGCCCACGTGTAGCCGGACGCGTCGGCCGTCAGGGCGGCGACCAGCTCGGACGACGGCGTGGTCGCGCCCAGGAGCCCGCCGGCGCCTCCGCGGCCTCCACCGAAGCCGGCTGGGGCACCGCCGGATGCGCCCTGCCCGGCGGTGGGCGCGCCCTGGGCGCGCCCGGGGAACGCGCCGGCCGCTGTTCCGCGCTGGCCGCCGCCTGGCCCGAACCCGGAGGAGGGCCCCGCCGTCACGATCGCCCCCGAGTGGGGCGTGCCGACCGTCTGGAGTGTGAATGCGAGCGGCCCGGCGAGGGCGCCCACGACGGCGAGTGCCGCCGTCGTGCGTCCGGCCCACCCCGGGAGCCGCAGCCCGACGGCCCCCGCGAGCACCGCGGCGGCCGCGGCGAGACCCGCGGCAGCGACCACCCACGCGAGCCACGGCACGAAGCCGCTGGCCCGGCCCAGGAGCGTCGCGCCCATGAGGCCGGCGGTCGCGATGGCCGCGGCGAGGGCCGCGCCGTCGATCGCACCGCGCCGCCGCTGCCACAGCACCCCACCGCCGAGGCCCACGAGGGCTGCGATCCCGGGGGCCAGGGCCACGCTGTAGTACTCGTGGATGATGCCCTCCATGAGGCTGAACGTGAGCCCCGTCACGAGGACCCAGCCGCCCCAGATGATCACCGAGGCGCGCACCGCGTCAGTGCGCGGCGCCCGGCGCCCGGCCCAGAGGAGGGCAGCACCCAGGATGAGGGCCGCGGGCAGGAGCCAGGCGATCTGCCCGCCGAACGAGGACGAGAACAGACGCAGCAGCCCGCTCTGGCCCCACCCGTTGCCTCCGCCCACCGAGCCGACCTCGTTGCCGCTGAGCCGCCCGAGGCCGTTGTACCCGAAGGTGAGCTCGAGGATCGAGTTGGTCTGGGACCCGCCGATGTAGGGCCGTGCGCTCGCGGGGACGAGTTCGACCGCTGCGATCCACCATCCGGCGGCGACTGCCATCGCCGCGAGCGCTCCGCCCAGATGGAGAAGCCGCTTCCCGAGGCCTTGCGGCGCCGCCCACAGGTACGCCAGTGCGAAGCCGGGCACCACGAGGAGCACCTGCAGCTGCTTGGTGAGGAAGCCGAGGCCCAGCAGGGCGCCCGCCGCCAGAAGCCACCGGGCGTGGCCGCCCTGGATGGCCCGGACCGTCGCGTACCCGGCGACCGTCATGAGCAGGACGAGGAGCGCGTCGGGGTTGTTGAAGCGGAACATCAGCGCCGCGACGGGAGTCACGGCGAGCACGACGGCGGCGAGGAGCCCCGCCGCGTGCGCCGCACCGTCGCTCCCGGTCGCCGGGCGGGCGGCACGCCGCACCGCGAGGTACAGGATCCACGCCGTGGCCACACCCATGAGGGCCTCGGGGACGAGGATCGACCACGGGCTGAGCCCGAAGAGCCGGACCGAGAGGCCCATGATCCAGAGCGCGGCGGGCGGCTTGTCGACCGTGATCGAGTTCGCCGCATCCGAGGAACCGAAGAAGAACGCCTCCCAGCTCTGGCTGCCGGCCTGGGCCGCCGCGGAGTAGAACGCGTTGGCCCACCCGCTCGCCCCCAGGTCCCACAGGTAGAGGGCGGTGATCGCGGCGAGCACGACGCCGAGCTCGGCGCGCCGCCTCGCGGCGCCGGCCGCGGCGGCCGGCCGGGCGCCGTCGTGCGCACCCGCGGGATGTGACCTCCAGGAGATGACCCCCAGATGGGAGGAGGAATCGACGGCCATCAGCCCACCAGCCTGTACACGGTGGTGCTGCCGACCGTCTGGGCCTGGAAGTTCGCCTCGACCCACTGGGCGATCGCCGAGGTGTCGGTGCCGCCGCCGCGGCCTCCGAAGCCGCCGCCCATGCCGCCGCCGGCGATGTAGTAGGTGACCTCGCCGTCGGCGACGAGCGCCTTGAACTCGTCGAGGCTCGGGTACGGGTCGCTGCCGGTGAAGCCGCCCATCGCGATCACATTCGTGTTGGACGCGAGTTCGAGGGCGGCCGCCGAGTTGGAGCCGTTGGTCGCGGCCGACCACTCGGTGGTGGTCTGCTGCAGGAGCGCGACGACCTCGCTCGAAGCGGACGTGCCGCCGGGGCCGCCGCCGGGGTTGCCGACACCGGCTTCCGCCTGGCCGCTGGCGTCCGCCGCCGCGCCGTCGGTGCCTATGCGGTCGCGAGCCTGGCCGAAGCCGGCGCGTGCGGCGCCGAAGCCCTCGCCGCCGGACGGGCCGGAGGTGGGGATCGCTCCACTGTGGCCCACCGAGGCCGTGGCGACCGTGAATGCGGCGGTGCCCAGGCCGCCGGCCAGCAGGGCCGCGACGGCGACGGTGATCGCGCCGACCTTGATCCGGTCGACGCGGACCAGGAGGCCCACAGCAGCGAGGACGCCCATGACCACGATGACGACCCGCAGCCAGGGCAGCCACGAAGCGTCTCGGCCGAGGAGCACTGCGGTCCAGATGCTCGTGGCGAGCACGGTGACCGCGAGCATGATCCGGGAGGGCCAGTAGGCCCGGCCGCGCCACAGCTCGGCGGAGCCGATGCCGACGACGCCGGCGATCCCGGGGGCGAGGGCGATCGCGTAGTAGGGGTGGACAGTGCCGGTCATGAAGCTGAAGACGGCCGCGGTCAGCAGCGTCCACCCGCCCCAGACGATGAGGGAGGCGCGGACGCGGTCCGTCCGGACGGCGCGGCGGGTGAACCAGAGGCCGGCGACCAGCAGGATGAGCGCCGCGGGGAGGAGCCAGGAGATCTCGGTGCCGAAGCTCGTGCCGAACATGCGCAGGATCCCCGCGGTCCCCCCGAAGCCCGCGTTGCCGCCGCCCGGGCCGCCGGCGGGGGCGCCGCCCGCGAACCCGCCCTGTCCGCCACCCGCGCGGTTGCCGAAGATGCGCGCGAGCCCGTTGTACCCGAAGGTGAGCTCGAGGAAGCTGTTGGTCTGCGAGCCGGCCATGTAGGGGCGCGCGCTCGCGGGCGTGAGCGTGAAGGCGAGGACGTAGGCGCCGGCGACGGCGACGATCCCGCCGAGCGCTCCGATCAGGTGCAGCAGGCGGCGCCGCAGCGTGGTCGGCGCTGCCCACAGGTAGGCCAGGCCGAGCGCCGGGACGATGATGACGCCCTGGAGCATCTTGGTCAGGAACGCCAGGCCGATCAGCGCGCCCGCGCCCACGAGCCACTTCCACCCGGCCTTCTCGATCGCGCGGATGGTCATGTAGGCCGCTGCGACGAGGCAGAACGTGAGCGCCGCGTCCGGGTTGTTGAACCGGAACATGAGCGCCGCGACGGGGGTGGCCGCGAGCGCCGCGCCGGCGATGAGGCCCGCGGCCGGCCCGCTCACCCGCTTGACCGCGGCGTACAGCAGGGCCACGGCCGCGACGCCCATGAGCGCCTCGGGCAGGAGCATGGTGAAGGAGCTGAAGCCGAAGATCCGGCCCAGGAGCCCGGGGAGCCAGAACGCCGCGGGCGGCTTGTCCACGGTGATGGCATTGCCGGCGTCGATCGAGCCGAAGAACCAGGCGGTCCAGTCCTTGCTGCCGGCCTGGACCGCGGCCGCGTAGAACTCGTTGGCCCAGCCCGAGTTGGTGAGGTTCCAGAGGTAGGTGACGGCCGTTGCGATGAGGAGCGCCGCGGCGGACGGGCGGACCCAGCGCGGCTGGTCGGCGCCGAAGGCTGCGCGGCGCCAGTCGGGCCGGGTGCGCGCACGACGGCGGGAGGAACCCGGCGCCGTCCGCTCGCCGGACGGCGTGGTCGCCGGGGCGTCGGGGGTGAGGGATGCGGTCATGGGGAGAAGCCTTTCGGTCTTTCTGGAGGTCACCTTCTGGGAGTCACCTTCTGGGAGTCACGTCCTGGGGGTCAGATCCCGCGGGTCAGGCGCGGCGGCGGAACAGCCACTGGCGGAAGAGGAGGAACTTGAGGGCGGTTGCGGCGAGGTTCGCGGCGGTGACGACCGCGAGCTCGAGCCAGCGCCCCGGCGTCGTGAGCGCGTGCAGCCCGGCGAGGGAGCCTGAGGTGAGGGCCCAGCCGAGGGCGAAGACGGCGAGGCCCGCGAGGTGGTGGGTCGCGAGGCGCGCCCGGCCGAGCACGCCGAAGGTGAAGCGCCGGTTGGCGGCCGTGTTCGCGATGGCGCTGATCAGGAGGGCGGCGAAGTTGGCCCACTGCGGGTCGAGGAACGTGCGGCCCAGGAGGTACAGGGCCATGTAGGCGAGTGTGGAGAAGGCTCCGACCGCGCCGAAACGCACGAGCTGGCCGAGGAGTCCGCCCTGCCCGCCCGGGTCGGGCGCAGGGACGGTGGCAGGCAGGGGCCCGCGCGCGAGGGCCCCGCGGAGCTGGGCGAGGGGGATGCGTCCCCGGGCCGTGTCCTTCGTGAGCCGGTACATCCCGCGGAGGTCGTCGAGGGCCGTCCGGACGACGTCGACTTTCGAGTCGGGGTCGTCCGTCCAGTCCACGGGGACCTCGTGGCACCGCAGCCCGCAGCGCTGGGCGAGGACCAGGAGCTCGGTGTCGAAGAACCACGCCGTGTCCAGAGTGTGGGGGAGGAGCTGCTGGGCCACGTCGGAACGGATGGCCTTGAAGCCGCACTGCGCGTCGGAGAACTCGGCGCCCATGAGGGAGTGGAGCAGGAAGTTGTAGGAGCGCGAGACGAACTCGCGCTTGGGGCCGCGCACCACGCGGGACGTCCGGGCCAGCCGCGTGCCGATCGCAAGGTCGGAGTGGCCGGACAGGAGCGGGGCGACGAGTGGGCTCAGCGCGTTGAGGTCGGTCGAGAGGTCCACGTCCATGTACGCCAGGATCGGGGCGTCCGAGGCGAGCCACACCGTCCGGAGTGCGTTGCCGCGGCCCTTCTCGGCCAGGTGGACGGCGCGGACCTCGGGCAGCTCGCGGGCGAGCCGCTCGGCGACGCGGAGCGTGCCGTCGGTCGAGGCGTTGTCCGCAACGGTGATGCGGAAGCCGTGCGGGAACGTCGCGCCCAGGTGTGCGTGGAGCCGCCGCACGCACTCCTCGAGGTCCTTCTCCTCGTTGTAGACCGGGACCGTCACGTCGAGGACCGGGATGCCGGCGGCGTCGAGCGCGGCCGTCGCGACCGCGGTGCCGGGGCGGAGCCCGGCGGCGGACGGGAGGACGACGCCGCCGGCCGCCTGCGCGGTCGGCTCGCCTGCTCCGGGGGCTGGGTCAGCGGCGGAGGCCGTCGTGGTGGGGTCCGTGAGCGTCATGCCTACGACTTTCGCGGGCGCGCTTGTGACCGCCTTAGCGTCATCCTGTGCCGGAACTGTGAGCGCCGGCACCCGCGTCCCGACACCGCTCGGATTCGGGCAGGCCCGAATGGTTACGGCTGTCGGTGGCGGGTCCTATCGTGGTCGGGTGACCAGCACCATCCGACGCGCCGGGGCCCCGGCATGACCCGCCGCACCTGGGCGCTCTTCGCCGCCATGAGCCTGATCTGGGGCGTCCCGTACCTCCTCATCCGCGAGGCCGTCGCCGAGGTGAGCCCCGCCGTCGTCGTGTTCGCGCGGACGGCGATCGGCGCCGTCGTGCTCCTGCCGTTCGCGTGGAGGGGACTGCGGACGGTGTGGGAGCACCGCTGGCCCGTGCTCGCCTTCGCGCTGCTCGAGATGGTGGGGCCGTGGTTCCTGCTCAGCGACGCGGAGCGGTCGATCACGAGCTCGCTGGCCGGGCTCCTCATCGCGTTCGCGCCGGTGCTCGCCCTCGTCGTGGCGCGGGGGATCGGCCTCGAGAAGCGGATCGGGGGCCTGCGGATCATCGGCCTCGTCGTGGCGGTCGGCGGAGTCGCGCTCCTCGGAGGAGGCGGGATGCAGGCGTCCGGGCCGTGGCCCATCGCCGAGATGCTGTTGGTCGCCGTCGGCTACGCCGTCGCGCCGCAGATCGCCGCGGTGAAGCTGCGCGACGTGCCCGCGCTGCCGATGACCGCGGTGTGCCTGAGCGTCGCCGCCGTGATCTCGGCGCCGTTCGCCGCCCTGACCTGGCCGGCCCGAGTGCCGTCCGCGAACGCCGTCGGCTCGCTGGCCCTCCTGGGCCTGCTGTGCACGGCGGTCGCGTTCCTGCTGTTCTTCCGGCTCATCGCGGAGGCTGGCCCGGCGCGCGCCACCGCGATCGCGTACGTCAACCCGGTCGTGGCACTCGCGCTCGGGGTGAGCCTGCACGGGGACCCCCTGACCGTGCCCATCGTCATCGGGGCCCTCCTGGTCCTCGCCGGCACCTTCATGGCGACCCGGCCGAGCGTCCGCGAGGCCGCGCCCCGCGCGGACGCGTCCCAGCCGGAGTCCGCCCAGGCTTCGGGCTGACCCGCCTACGCCGCAGGCAGGTACACGGCGAATTCCGTCCGCCCAGGACGCGACGTCAGCTCCACTGTCCCCCCGTGCGCGGCAACGATCGCCTCCACGATCGAGAGGCCGAGCCCCGTTGACCCCTCGCCGCCGCCTGTCGTGCGCGCCTGGTCGGCCCGGGCAAACCGCGAGAACACACGCTCCTGCAGCTCCGCCGGGATTCCCGGGCCGTCGTCGACGACCGTGATGACGGCCTCGCCGCGGGCGGATCTTCCGACCGAAGCGGTCACGGTCGTCCCGGCCGGGGTGTGCTTGCGCGCGTTGGAGAGCAGGTTCACGAAGACCTGGTGGAGCTTCGCCCCGTCCGCCCTGATCTCGAGCGGCTCCTCGGGCAGCTCGAGCCGCCAGATGTGGTCCGGGGCGATGACCTTCTGGTCCGTGACGGTCTCGACGAGCAGCTGCGTGAGATCCACCGGGCCGAGCTTGAGGGCCTGGCCCTCGTCGAGCCGGGCGAGCGTGAGGAGGTCCTCGACCAGCCGGGTCATGCGCTGCGACTGGGACTCGACCCGCCCGAGCGACTCGGTCCCCTGCTCCGTGAGGGGCTCGGTCATCTTCAGCATGTCCGTGTACCCGCGGATCGCCGTGAGCGGGGTGCGCAGCTCATGGGACGCATCGGCCACGAACTGGCGGACACGCGTCTCCGAGGCCTGCCGCGCCTCGAGCGCACCCGCGACGTTGTCGAGCATCCGGTTGAGGGCGTTCCCCACCTGCCCCACCTCGGTCCCGGGGTGGGCGGCCGACGCCGGCACCCGCACCGCGAGGGCGACCTCGCCGGCGTCGAGCGGGAGCTGGGCGACCTGCCCCGCGACGCGGGAGAGCTCCTCGAGCGGCTTCATGGTGCGGCGGATGATCCACGTCCCCAGCAGCCCGACGAGCACGAGCCCGCCGAGCGAGACGAGAAGCGTTGTCAGGACGAGGGAGCCGAGGGTGGCCTGCTTCTGGGCGAGCGGCAGCCCGGTCACCACCACGTCGCCGTACGCGGTCTGGACCGCGACGAGGCGGTATTCGCCCACGCTGAGGGTGCGGTCGACGGCGGTCGTGGCGCCGAGTCCGCTGTTGTCGCCCGGAGGCTGGGACGAGACGGGCAGCGAGGCGAGCTTCATGGCGTCGGACTGCTGGAGCGAGAGCCGCTTGCCGTCTGCGGAGATGAGGCCTCCGACGGCCACATTGCCCTCGGCGACGCGCGCGTTGAGGGTGCCGGCGCCCTGTCCTCGGGCCTCGAGCGGGTCGGGGCGGGTGCCCGCGGAGCCGCTCGGGGAGCCGAACTCGGCGGCGCGGTGGCTCGCCTGGGCGAGCTGCGCGTCGAGCTGCTGTGTGAGCACGCGGTCCATGGAGGCGTAGAGGAGCGTGCCCACCACGGAGCAGATCACCACGAGCAGGAGCATCGTGGCCAGGACCAGCTTGGTCCGCAGGTGCCACGTGTCCGGGTTGCGCCAGCTGTGCCCGGGACGCGGCTCGGCGGCGGAGAGGGATCCCACGGAGGCCATCACCCGTCGGCTGGTTTGATGACGTAGCCGGCGCCGCGCACGGTGTGGATCATCGGGGGCCGGTCGACGTCGATCTTCTTGCGCAGGTAGGAGATGTACAGCTCGACGATGTTCGCCTGGCCGCCGAAGTCGTACTGCCACACCCGGTCGAGGATCTGGGCCTTGCTGATCACTCGCTTCGGGTTCTCCATCAGGTAGCGCAGGAGTTCGAACTGGGTGGCGGTGAGCTGGATGTCCTCGCCGCCGCGGGTCACCTCCCGGGTGTCCGTGTTCAGGACGAGGTCTCCGACCACGAGTTCGGCGTCGTCCTGCGCGGCCACGCCCGAGCGCTGCACGAGTCGGTGCAGGCGGAGCATGACCTCCTCCATGCTGAACGGCTTCGTCACATAGTCGTCGCCGCCCGCGGCGAGGCCCGTGATCCTGTCCTCGACCGCGTCCTTCGCGGTCAGGAACAGCGCGGGGACCTCCGGCATGAACTGGCGGATCCGGCCGAGCACCTCGACGCCGTCGAAGCCGGGCATCATGACGTCCAGCACCAGCACGTCCGGGCGGAAGTCCCGCGCGGCGGCGACAGCCGAGGGCCCGTCCCCGGCGATCTGCACGCTCCAGCCGGCCATGCGCAGCCCCATGCTCATGAGGTCCGCGAGGCTCGGCTCGTCGTCCACCACGAGGGCGCGGATCGGGGTCCCATCGGGGTGTGTGAGGGCGGGCAGATTGTTGACGGAGAAGGGGCTTGCCATGGTTCCAGCCTCCCGTGACGGTTTAGTCCCAGCCTGAGCCTCAGCTTTGAGCGAGCTGTGGACGCCCGCGGTGACCAGACTATCCCCGGTCACAGCCAGTCCTGCAGGGTGGCACAGCGTCGCCACAGGGACGGAACCAACTCTTGGGAGCAGGACACCGCGACCCCAGGAGGATTCAATGTCCGGCGAAGACCAGCAGAGGCCCCACGAACCCGGCCACGCCCAGCCAGGCCAGAACCCGAACCGGCCAGGCCAGCAGGCCCGGCCCTCCGTCGAGCCGAGCGTGCCGGGAGGGACGCACGACGCCGCGTGGCAGCAGGGCGCCCAGCCCGCCGCCGGATGGGGTGCCCCGGCCCCGCAGCAGGGCCAGCCCGCCGCCGGCTGGGGCGCCGCTCCTCCCCAGGGGCCGGGCCGGCGCGGGATGTCCCGCACCCAGAAGGGGGCTGCCGCCGCCGGCATCGCCGTCGTGCTCGCGGCGGGCGCCGGGGCCGCCGTGTATGCGGCGACCGGCTCCACCAGCGGCGCAGGAACCGCGCAGGGCGGCGTGGGCCAGCCGGGTGCGAACGGTCAGCCCGGCACAGGCGGCCAGTCCCGCTTCGGCCAGGACGGCGGTGCTCAGGACGGCGTGGCGCCGGACGGCTTCGGCCCCGCCGGCATGGGCGCCGGCACCATGGGACAGGTGCTGCACGGCGAGTACGTGGTGCTGCGGGACAGCCAGAACGTGACGATGGTCATGCAGACCGGCACCATCACCGCGGTGTCGTCGGGATCCGTGACCGTGAAGAGCACCGACGGGTTCCAGCAGACCTACGCACTGACCGCTCAGACCGAGTACCTGAGCCGGACGGCGGGCCGCAGCCAGCGGGGGTCCCAGTCAGGGTCATCGTCCGGGTCGTCGTCGAGCCTCGCCATCGGCCAGACCGTGAGCATCACGGCCCTCAAGGATGGACTCTCGGCGCTCACCGTCAGCGAGACTTCGGCATCGGCCGGCTCGAGCAGCTGACCCCCGACGTCCTGCCGAGCACGACGGCGCCGCCCACCTCGCGCTGAGGTGGGCGGCGCCGTCGTGCTCTGTCCCCCTGCTGCCGCCGTTCGGGCGGCCGGTCACTGCCAGCTGGTGATCAGTACCAGTTGTTGGCGAGGTGGAAGGCGAGGGCGTTGGCGGGGGAGCCGTACCGGGACTTGATGTAGTTCAGGCCCCAGTCGATCTGGGTGCGGTAGTTGGTCTGCCAGTCGGCGCCGACGCTCGCCATCTTCGAGCCCGGGAGCGACTGGACGATGCCGTACGCGCCGCTCGAGGCGTTCGTCGCGGTGGTCCTCCAGCCCGACTCCTTGGTCCAGAGGGTCTCGAGGGCGCTCATCTGGTCCTGGCCCCAGCCGAAGGCGGCGAGGCGGCTCGCGGCGTACGCCTTGGCGCCCGCGGGGTCATCGACGGGCTGGGCGGCGAGCGCGGCGGCTGCCTTGTCCGCCGCTGCCTTGTCAGCGGCAGCCTTGTCGGCGGCGGCCTTTGCGGCCGCCGCCTGGTCCGCCGCTGCCTGGTCGGCGGCAGCCTTGGCAGCGGCAGCCTGGTCCGCGGCGGCCTTCTCGGCAGCTGCCTGGTCCGCAGCCGCCTGCTCCGCCGCGGTCTTGGAAGCAGCGGCGTCAGCGCGGAGGGCCGCCTGCTCGGTGGGGCCGGCGGCGATCGACTGGGCGATCGAATCGCCCGAGGCTTCGGGAATGCTGGCCTCGACAGACGAGGTGCGGGCCAGGCCGTTCACGTTGGCCGTGGCTGCCGCGCCGCCTCCGGCGACCGCGAGCAGGCCGAGGGACAGTGCGACGACGGCGCTGCGGTGGCCGAGCTTGTCGAACGCGCTGCCGGACTTGGCGCCCGAGGACGCGGCAATGCGGGCGAGGGGGGAGGAGTGGTCGAAGGCGCGGCGGCGGCCATGAGGGCGCGGGGCAGCGCGGAAGGGGGACTTGCTCAAAGCGGATGGGCCTCTCGTTGGCGCCTGCGAAGTTAGCTGTCGGGTTCGGATGCGAGCCATCCGGCCCTGCCGATGGGCATGGGCTTCACCCCAAGGGCGCACCTCCGCTCGGGAGAGCGGGCGCGGCCGCCAGGTGGGTCCTCCGTCTCTGCCTTGAACTGAACGCAACGGGCCGCCGGCAGAGTTCGGCGAGCGGGTCCCGTGGGCACCCGCCGTTCTGCGGGCACCCATACACCGTACGGGAAGCTTCCGTCATTGTCACATTTGGGTAACGGCAGATTTGGCGTCGCACTAGCTGACCGAAGGGTCGGTTGTCTACCTGACGCGGCCGGGTCTCCGGCGCGCGTCCACAGCCGTCCACATTGTGAGATTCCGCCTAGTTCAACGGAAGATGAACGGAAGGAGTCCTTTCGCCGAAGATCCTTCGATGAAAACTCGACCATCTCCCGAAACTGTGAAAATCTTGATTCATAACAGGCCTGCGCCGAATCGTGATGCTGATCACAAAGGCCTCGCTGATCTCAACATGTGAGACGAAAGCGGCATTGTTACTTGCCTGTAGGCATTGTTACGCCGCACACTCTCAGTGTGAACAAAGACTCAACAGCACCTGCAGCCGCAGTAGCCCTCGCTGGCTCACCCGCCAGCCTCGAGCCGCGCTGTTGTCGAATGTCGAGCTGACTGCACCACCCCAGCGTTTAGCCCCAGTCGTTCCTCCGCCCAGCGTCGGGCAGCACCTACCCACGCGGGCGATCTGCTCCGCATTCGAAGCCTTCACGGCTAGTTCTCTCGAGGTCTGATCCATGTCTGTTGCTTCCGGCTACGTCCACATCTCTGTCCGCAACGCCCAGAAGTCCCAGCCGGGCCACCGGCAGCCGTTCGGCTCGCGCTTCCCCGGCCAGGCCGATGCCCCGGCTCACCCCGGAGCCCAGCAGGGGCTGCGGGCAGCCCAGCCCTTCCGCTCCCTGGCCGAGGACTACGCCCCGATCACCGCCCCCACCCCGGTCGTCCCCGCGGGGCCTGAGCCGGTGCGGGCGGTCACCCCGGACAACGTCGCGCATGGCTTCGTCCTCTACGTGGGCCTGTCCGAGCAGCAGGCCGCCGCGGCCGGCACATCGATCGCGCGCATCGCCCAGGAGATCCGCGCGTACGCGCAGAACCTCGTCGAGGGCGTCGAGAGCTACGCGGCCGTCGCGGTGGCGCCGGCCTCCGCACCCGGCTCCTCGCTCGACGTCGTGCGCTCCACCTTCGGCGACCCGACCATCGCGGCCCGCCAGCAGCGCCCCGAGCCCCGTCCGGCCCCGCAGTCGGACGCCCGCCCGGCCGGCGTCCTCATCGACCTCGCCCGCCGCGAGGTCCACCTCGACGGTGAAACCCTGAACCTGACGTTCAAGGAGTTCGAGCTCCTGAACTTCCTCGTGGAGAACGGGACGCGGACCGTGAGCCGTGACGAGCTGCTCGAGGGCCTCTGGAAGAACGCCGAGGAGATCCCGAACGAGCGCACGATCGACGTGCACATCCGCCGCCTGCGGTCCAAGCTCGGCCGTCTGGCGAACACTGTCCGCACCGTGCGCGGGCAGGGCTACCGGTTCTACGAGCACCCCGAGGTCATCGTCTGGGCCGCGCCCGAGTACTCGATCTAGTCGCTGCCACGGGGCAGCCGGCAGACGCCGGCCCCCTCCACCGCGCCCCGTAGGCTAGTGGCGTGAGCAAGCACCACCTCAAGCGCCTCGTCGTCCTGCGTCACTCCAAGGCTGCGTGGCCGGTCGGAGTCGCGGACGCCGACAGGCCGCTCGCGGAGCGCGGGCACGCCGATGCCCCCGAGGCGGGGAAGTGGCTGCTCAGGCATCACATCGTGCCGGACTTCATCCTCTGCTCCGTGGCGCTCCGCACGAGGCAGACGTGCACGTGGGTGTGCGAGGAGCTCGGCGACAAGGCCCCCACGCCCAAGCTCGAGTCAGGCCTGTACGCCGCCAGCGCCGCCCGCATGCTCGCCGTCGTGAACCACGTCCCGGAGACCGTGCGCACGCTGCTGGTCATCTCGCACATGCCCGGTGTGCAGGACCTCGTCCTGCGCCTCGCGTCCCGGGACTCGGAGCACGAGGCCTACATGGACGCGGCGAGCCATTTCCCCACCACTGGCCTCGCCGTGCTCGAGACCGAGACGCCGTGGGCCGAACTCGACGGTCAGGACGCCCGCCTCACGCACTTCGCCGCGCCGCGCGCGAAGAAGAGGGGCTGACCGCGGACGACGCCGCGCGGCCCGGGCGGCGCGGAGCCGCGGCGACGGCGGTGCGAACCGGTGCGGGCCGCGCTGCGGTCCTGGCCGGGATCCGGCCGGGACCGGGACGGGCTGCCGTGCCGCGCGGGCGCGTCGCGGGCCGGCGTGGGGAGCGTGCTGTACGGCGGGTCTCCGGCCACACGGCACCGCCGAGCAGCACCGTGAGGGTGACTGCGCCGGCAGCCAGCGCGCCCAGGAAGAACGGGTCGGCATCGCGGCTGGAGACGGACGTGACCACGGTCGGGTCCGTGTCCCAGGCGAGGCCGATGAGCCGGAGGAACGCGAGGCCCGCTCCGATCGCGAGGGCGGATCCCGCGGCGGCCACGCCTGCCACGACATAGCGGGACATCGCGAGCACCGCGTACAGGGCGGAAGCGATGAACGCCCCGATGCCCAGCAGAGCCAGCGAAGCCAGCCCGCCGTCGAGCGTCAGCGCGGCCGCCGCCGCGAGCGCCGCGGCTGCGCCCGCGCTCCAGAGCGTCGCCCGGGCGCTGGTGCGCAGGGGCAGGAAACGGGACTTCGCGGCGGGCATGCTTCCATTGTGGAGCGGATACCAGAGTTTCCGCTGTTACTGGTGTGATGTGGATTTTCGTGGCGCGGCGCGGGCCTGTTCGGGCGCCTCGAAGGCCCCTGCGACGACGCCGACAACTGCCTCGACGGAGGGTCCCAGCGGGCGCGCCCGGTCCGCCGCCCTGTCCGTGCCGACCACGAATGCCGCGCCGAAGACTGCGAGGGCGACCATGTCGAGGTCCTGCCCCTCGCGGGGCCGCCTGCGGGCAGCGAGCCGCTCCAAGGCCGCGCGGATCTCGGCCAGGACCCGCGCCCGCATCGCGCTGAGAACCGGCTGCCAGGCGCCGTCCGCCCGCCACTGCTCGCCCATCCACAGCCGCACGAACGCCGGGTACGCCTCGATGAAGCCGAGGGCCCGTTCGACCATCCCCCGCACCTCGCCGAGGTCACCCCGTGTGGCGTCGAGGTCGCCCCGTGTGGCGCCGAGGTCACCCCGTGTGGCGCCGAAGTCACCCCCTGTGGTGCCGAGGTCACCCCGTGCCTGCGCGTGCCCGGGACGCAGGGCGTCCATGAGCAGCGCCATCCCGTACTCGAGGAGCTGGGCGACGAGCTCGTTCTTGCTGCCGAAGTTGTAGTAGACGGTGCCCTTGGCCACGCCGGCGGCGGCTGCGATCTCGTCCACCGTCACCGCGTCTGTCCCGCGCTGCCCGATGAGCTCCATCGCGGCGGCGAAGAGCCGTTCCCTCGTGCCGGTCCTCCGGGCGCTCATACGGCGATCTCGGGCTGCAGCGTCTTGAGTCGCCACGTCATGTTCTTCCGGGTGCCCAGGACGTTGAGCAGGCCCCCGAGCAGCGTGTAGCCGATCAGGCCGACGACGATCGGCAGGACGCCGGACAGGTCGCCGCCGTAGACGAGGTGCCTCATGCCGTTGACCACGTAGCCCATGGGGAGGACCTGGTGGGCGATCCTGAACGGCTCCGGCGTCATCTCCCAGGGGAAGGTCCCACCGGAGGACACGAGCTGCAGGATGAGCAGGACCAGCACCACGAACTTCCCCGCCGTCCCCACAAGCGAGATGATGCCGTGGATCAGAGCGCTGAACGCCATGCCGCCCAGCAGCAGGAACAGCCACATCAGCACGGGGTGCGCGGGGTGGAGCCCCAGTGCGAAGTCCACGACCAGCGTCAGGAGCGTGGCCTGCGCGGCGGCCACCGCGACGAACGGGAGCCAGCCGCCCACGGCGACCTTCCACGCGGGGGCGTTGGAGGCGAGGGCCCGCAGGGTCACGGGGCGCATCGCCTGGGTCAGCATGAAGATCCCGACCCACATGGACAGCGAGAGGAAGAACGGGGCGAGGCCGGCGCCGTAGGAGCCGGCGGCGGTCTGCGAGACGCGGTCGACGGCGACCGGGTCACCCATGACCTTCGAGACGTCCTCGGTCTGCTGGGCGGAGGGGTTCGGGACCTTCCCCGCCCCTGCGGCAAGGCCGTCCGCGAGATCGTGCGCGCCGGAGTCGGCCCGCCCGGCGCCTTCGCGGAGCTGGGCGGCGCCGTCGGACGCCTGGGCCGCGCCGTCGGCGAGCCGCTGGGTGCCGTCGAGGGCCGCCTGCTCGCCCGAGGCGAGCTGCGCGGCACCCGCGGACAGCGAGTCCGCGCCGTCGGACGCCTGGCCGATGGCCGAGGTGAGGGCGGGCATGCCCGCTGCGAGCTGGGCCGCGCCGTCGGCGACCTGGCGGGAGCCCGTGGCGAGCTGCTGGACCTGGGCCGCCGCGGTGTGGAGCTGGGCGCGGGCGTCGGAGGCCGGCGTTGAGGACTGCGCGCCGGCCACGTCCGCAGCCATCCGGTCCGCCTGTGCCTGGGTCAGGACGCCGCTGGCCACGAGCTTCTGGGCGGACGCCCGGACGCGCTCCTGCAGGCCCGCGTCGGCCGCGTCTGCGGCGGCCACCGCGGACTGGACCCTGTCATTGAGGGCGGCGTTCCCAGCCGCGACCTGGGCCGCGCCGTCGGCAAGCCGCTGCGTGTCCGCCGGGAGCGTCGCCGTCTTCTGCTCGAGCGTTCCGAGGCCTGCCGCGAGCTGTGCGGAACCGTCACGGAGCCGGACGGCGCCGTCCCGCAGCTGGGTCTGGCCTGCGACGAGCTGGCCGGCGCCGCTGCTCACCTGCGCCGTGCCGTCCGCGAGCTGGGCCGAACCGCCCTTGAGTGCGTCGAGGCCCTCAGCGAGCTGGGCCGCGCCGTCGGAGGCTGTCACGAGCTGGGCATGGATCGTCCCGTAGCCGGTGAGCAGCTTCGCCGCGGTCTCCGTGCCCACCTGCTTGGCGACGGCGTCGTGCACCGCAGTGGTGACCTTGTCCACGATCGTTGACAGGAGGTAGTTGTTGGCGTCGTTCGTGGTGACCTGGAGCATGGCCTGCTGTGCCGAGTCGAAGCTGCCGGGGGAGGCGAGGTTCGCCGAGAAGTCGGCCGGCAGGGTCAGCGAGAAGGAGTAGGTGCCCGTGCGGACGCCCTCGTCGGCCTCGACCCGGCTCGAGACGCGGTGCCAGTCGAAGAGGTGTCCGTCGACGAGGGTCTGAGCGACGTCGTTCCCGGCGTCGAGCCGGGTGCCGTCGGCCGCGTCGGTGCCCCGGTCCTCCACGACGAGGGCGGCGGGGATCCGGTCCATGTTCTTGTACGGGTCCCAGTTCGCGTACAGGTAGACGGCGCCGTAGAGGAGCGGGACCATGGTGAGGGCCAGGATCGTGAGCTTGGGCAGCAGGCCGTAGGTCATGCGCTTGAGCTCGGAGCCGGCGAGGCGCAGGACGGTCATGCCCGGCCCTCCTCGCGCTCGCGCGGGGCGAGGTCCCCGCACTCCGCGCCCTCGGCTGGTTCCGCATTGCCCACGACGGCGACCGCCCCCTCCCAGCCGAGTGGCACCTCCGCGACCACGCCCACGACGGCGAGCGCCCGGCCCGGGTTTCCGGCGAGGGCTTCGAGGCGCGGGAGCCAGTCGTCGGCGCGGTCGGAGTGTCGGTCGGGGGAGTCGACGACGAGGAGGCGGACCGCGGGGTCCGCGAGGGCGAGCTCGGTCAGGAGCTCGACGCGCCGGTGCGGCGGCAGGCTGCGGGCCCACTCCCCGGCGACATCCTCGAAGGCGTGGACCGTGAGCCAGGCCGTGGGGTCCGTCGCGCCGCGGTGGCGCCGGGGGAGGAGGGCCAGGTCCTCGGCGACGAGGTCGCGCACGCTCAGGTGCAGCTCGGCCTCGTTGATGCCGGGGGAGTCCACGAGGGCCGCGGCCCTGCGGAGGGCGCGCAGGTCCTTCCTGGCCGTGCTCGGCGCGCCCCAGACGGCGGTCCCCGAGTTGGGGGCGTAGCGGCCGCTCGCCGCCAGCGCCAGGGCGGTGCGCTCGTCCTGCCCGTCGCCGCGGACGAGCGTGAGGCGTCCCGGCCGGGCGTCGAAGGAGGTCGGGGGCACGAGGTCGCCGTGACGGCCGACGACAGTCAGACCACGAACTGAAAGCATGCTCTCGATTGTAGGAAACTGACCGGTCAGTACAAAACCGGGAGCGGTGCACCTGCGCTTCCCCCGGGGCGACCTCCGGTTCGACTAGACGCCGTACGCCTCGAGGAGTCTCAGCCACACCTCGGAGAGCGTGGGGAACGCCGGCACCGCGTGCCAGAGCCGGTCCAGCGGAACCTCGCCCACGATCGCGACTGTGGCGGCGTGGAGGAGCTCGGCGACGTCCGGCCCGGCGAAGCAGGCGCCCACGACCGTGCGGAGGTCCTCGTCGATGAGCAGCTGGGCCCATCCGCTGTAGTCCTCGGCGTGCAGCGACGCGGCGGCGACATTGAGGGGCACGGCGATCGGACGGACGCGGAGCCCCGCTTCCCAGGCCTCCTCCTCGCTGAGCCCGACCATCCCGATTTCCGGATCGGTGAAGACGACCTGGGGGACGGCGAGCCGATCGGCGGTGCGCGCCCACGGGCTCCAGGGCTGGGCCGTCTCGGTCCGCGCGAGCTCGCCGCGGGCGCGGGCGGCGATGGCGTCACCCGTGATGCGCGCCTGGTACTTGCCCTGATGGGTGAGCTTGGGGCCGCCCGAGCAGTCGCCCACGGCGTAGAGCCAGGAGAGGCCCTGCACCCGCCCGGTCTCGTCGACCCGCATCGAGACCGGCTCGACGCCGAACGCGGGCAGCCCCAGCCCGTCCAGCGCCGGACGGCGCCCGGTTGCGACGAGCAGGCGAGCCGCCTCGAGCGCGCGCCCGCCCGGAAGCGTGACGCGCACGGCGCCGTCGTCCGTGTTCTCCACCAGCTCCGCGGAGGTGTTCTCGATGACCTCGACACCGTCGGCAGCGAGGCCCTCGGCGACCAGGCCGCGCGCGTCCACGGGGAACGCCGAGAGGAGCGGGCCGCGGGCGACGATCGTGACGCGCGCGCCGAGCCGGCCGAAGGCCTGCGCCAGCTCAGTCCCCGCGACTCCGCCTCCCAGGACGATGAGGCTCTCGGGGACCTCGTGCGTGCTGGTGGCCTCCTTGGTGGTCCAGAACGGGACGTCGTGGAGGCCGGGGATCCGCGGAACGGCGGGCGCAGAGCCGGTGGCGAGCACGACGGCGTGCCGCGCCGTGAGCGTGAAATGGTCGCCGCGGTTGTCGCTCACGACGACGCGCCGCGCGCCGGAGAGCCGGGCGCGCCCGCGGACGAGCTCGATGCCGGCGCCTGAGACCCACTCCGCCTGAGAGGTGTCGTCCCAGGAGTTGACCGCCGCGTCGCGCCGGGCGAGGACCTGGGGAATGTCGAGGGTTCCTGTGACAGCCTCCCGTGAGCCGGCGACGGAGCGGGCGGCCCGCAGGGCGGCGCCGGGCCGGAGGAGCGCCTTGGAGGGCTCGCACGCCCAGTACGAGCAGGAGCCGCCCACCAGGTCGCCTTCCACGAGGGCCGCGGTGAGGCCGCCCTTGACCGCCCGGTCCGCTGCATTCTCGCCGGCGGCTCCGGCTCCGATCACGATGACGTCATACTCGCTGTCCACCCCACGATGCTATTCGACGGGGCAGGCCCCGGCCCGAACACCCGGGAGGAGGTGAAACGACAGAAGGACCCGGCCTTCCGGCCGGGTCCTTCTCCTATGTGCGCCCAGAGGGATTCGAACCCCCGGCCTTCTGTTCCGTAGACAGACGCTCTATCCAGCTGAGCTATGGGCGCTTACCTGCCGCGCGGTTTGTTCCCTCCCCGATCGGCCTCGAATAACTTTACGCGAACACCTCCCCAACTCCAAATTGGGAACGTGTGTCGCTCGGCACCCACGCGTGAAGTCATATTAGCTAGACCGGTCTATGTGACCTTCCTCACTTAAAACTCCGACCCCGAGCCCAGAACCCCCGGAAAAGCCGCAGTTTTCGGATGTTTCGCTCTCGTTTCAAGCGTCTTGGGGGCCGGTGGTACAGACCACCTTCCCTAGCATGGAAGAACACGCCGACCCCAACAAAGGAGACCGACATGGGCGAAACTCGTCTGCCGCTGATCGCGGAAGCCCCCACCACGTACGAGCCGCTGCTCTCCTGGGTCGAAGAAGTCGCCGAGCTGACCAAGCCCGAGCGCATCCACTGGGTCGACGGTTCCGAGGCGGAGTACCGCCAGCTGACCGATGAGCTCGTCATCGCCGGCACCCTCACGCGCCTGAACCCGGAGCTCTTCCCCAACTCCTTCGCCGCGTTCTCCGACCCGGCCGATGTGGCCCGCGTCGAGGAGCAGACCTTCATCTGCTCGAAGAACGAGCGCGACGCCGGCTTCACCAACAACTGGATGGACCCGGACGCCATGAAGGAGAAGCTCACGGGCCTCTTCGACGGCTCGATGCGCGGCCGCACCATGTACGTGATCCCGTTCGTCATGGGCCACCTCGACGCGGAGGACCCCAAGTTCGGCGTCGAGATCACCGACTCGGCCTACGTGGTCGCCTCAATGCGCATCATGGCGCGCATCGGCTCCGACGTCCTGACGAAGATCGAGGAGACGCGCGCGTTCTTCGTCCCCGCCCTGCACTCCGTCGGCGCCCCGCTCGAGGAGGGCCAGGAGGACGTCGCATGGCCGTGCAACCCGGAGAAGTGGATCGTGCACTTCCCCGAGGAGCGCTCCATCTGGTCCTACGGCTCCGGCTACGGCGGCAACGCGCTGCTCGGCAAGAAGTGCTACGCCCTGCGCATCGCCTCGGTCATGGCCCGCGACGAGGGCTGGCTCGCCGAGCACATGCTCATCCTCAAGCTGACCAGCCCCGAGAACAAGGTCTACAACGTCGCCGCGGCCTTCCCGTCCGCGTGCGGCAAGACCAACCTCGCGCTCCTCGATCCCACGATCGAGGGCTGGAAGGTCGAGACCCTCGGCGACGACATCTCCTGGATGCGCTTCGGCAAGGAGGGCGAGCTCCGCGCCGTCAACCCCGAGGCGGGCCTGTTCGGCGTCGCGCCCGGCACCGGCTGGGGCACCAACCCGAACGCGATGCGCGCCATCGCCAAGGGCAACAGCATCTTCACCAATGTGGCCCTCACCGACGACGGCGGCGTGTGGTGGGAGGGCATGACCGACGAGGTCCCGGCCCACCTCACCGACTGGCAGGGCAACGACTGGACGCCCGAGATTTCCTCCGCCGCCGGCGGACGCCCCGCCGCGCACCCGAACTCGCGCTTCTGCACGCCGATCGACCAGATCGACATGCTCGCCCCCGAGTACTTCGCCCCGAACGGCGTGGAGATCTCCGCGATCCTCTTCGGCGGCCGCCGCAAGACCACCGTTCCGCTCGTCACGCAGTCGCGCAGCTGGGCCAACGGCATCTTCATGGGCGCCACGCTCTCCTCGGAGACCACGGCCGCCGCGGCCGGGGCCGTCGGCGTCGTGCGCCGCGACCCGATGGCCATGCTGCCGTTCATCGGCTACGACGCCGGCGACTACCTCAACCACTGGGTCCGCGTCTCCGCAAAGGGCAACCCGGCCCGCCTGCCGAAGATCTTCCTCGTGAACTGGTTCCGCCGCACCCGCGACGGCAAGTTCGCGTGGCCGGGCTTCGGCGACAACTCGCGCGTGCTCAAGTGGGCGATCGAGCGCATCGAGGGCACGGCCGACGCCGTCGAGACCCCGATCGGCTTCGTCCCGACCGCGGACAGCCTGGACCTCACCGGCCTGGACATGACCGAGGCCGAGGTCGAGGAAGCCGTGCGCTTCGACGCCGACGAGTGGCACGCGGAGCTCCCGGGCCTCGAGGAGTGGTTCGCACGCTTCGGCGGCTCGCTGCCGAAGAGCATCACGGCGGAGCTCGAGGGCCTCAAGTCGCGCCTCGCGTAGCCTTCGGCTGATCGAGCACACCATGACCCCGGCGGTTTAGACGGCGCCGGTCTTTCGGAGGGTCGCCCCGCTGCACACGGGGCGGCCCTCCACCTTTTCCGGGTCTCGCCGCCCGCGGCCCATGGCATGGCCGCATCGGGCGTACTGTGGCGTCATGGACGACGGCGACGCCCCACCTCTGGTCCTGCCGCTCGCCTCGGTGCGGGCGGACGACGTGCCGGCGGTCGGCGGGAAGGCGGCCAACCTCGGGGAGCTCATCGGCGCGGGCCTCCCCGTCCCGGCAGGGTTCGTCGTCACGACGGCGGCCTACCGGGCACACGCGGCACGTGTCGGCCTCGATCCATCCCGCGCGGCGTCCGACCCGGCCGCCGCCCGGGACCTCCTGGCCTCGGCACCCCTCGACGCCGCCACCGAGCACGCGGTCACAGCCGCGCTCATCGAGCTCGGTCCCGAGGACGTCGCCGTGGCCGTCCGTTCGAGCGCCACTGCCGAAGACCTGCCCGGCGCCGCGTTCGCCGGCCAGCAGGACACCTTCCTCGACGTCTCCGGCCCCGACGCGGTGCTCGACGCCGTCCGCCGCTGCTGGGCCTCGCTCTGGACCGACCGCGCCGCCGACTACCGCACGCGGCAGGGGATCGACCCCGCCGAGGTGGCGATCGCCGTCGTCGTCCAGCGCATGGTTCCGGCCGAGGCAGCCGGGGTGCTCTTCACGGCGGACCCCCTCACGGGGCGGCGCGGCGAGCTCGTCGTCGACGCGGCCCCGGGACTCGGCGAGGCGGTCGTTTCCGGCGAGGTGACCCCCGAACACCTCGTGCTGGGCCGCGACGGCGCCGTCCACTCGCGGCGGCTCCAGCACGGCCGCGTCCGACCCGTCCTCGCGGACGCCCCTGCGGCCCAGCTCGCGTCCCTCGCGGTGCGGGCGGAACGGCACTTCTCAGCGCTTGCGGGGGAGGTGTGGCCGCAGGACATCGAATGGGCGCTCGCCGACGGGCGCATCAGCCTCGTCCAGGCCCGCCCCATGACGGCGCTCCCGCTCGAGCCGCCCGACCTGGACCTCGTCCAGCGCACGGTGGGGCCGTTCTTCCTCGAGATGTTCGCCACCCGGCCCTATCCTCTGGACGTCACGGCCTGGCTCGGACCCGGCGTGGTGCGGATGCTCCACCTCATGGCAGGGAGCGTCGGCGTGCGCTTCCCCCCGCTGGACCAGCTGGTCCGCGGGCGCGACGGCGTTCCGCTCCAGCTCGTGCCGCCCCGCCCACGCCCGAGCCTGTCCACGCTCGGCGCCCCGCTCTCGGTCGCCCGGCGGGTGCGGCGCTTCGACGTTGGTCGATGGACTGAGGACCCTCTGTTCGCCGCGTTCCGCTCCGAGGTCGCCGCGCTCGACGCTGAGGACCCCGCGACGCTCGACTGGCAGGGGCTCCTCGACCGTGTGGACCGCTGCAACGCGGCCATGGAGCCGCTCGGGAAGATCCGGGTGCGGTACCTGCCAGGGTCGTTCGTCCCGTTCCTGCCCCTGCGCGCCCTGCTCGGCGTGCTCGGCCTCGGCCGGCTCGCTCCGCGGCTCGTGGCCGGCGGCCGGACCCGGACGCGGGACGGGAACGACGCGCTCGAGGCCCTCGCCGCGGTCGTCCGCGCGGACCCCGAACTGGCCCGCGCGGCCCGCGAGCTCGCTCCTGCTGGGTTCCTCGAGGCGATCCGCACGCGCCCCGAGTTCGCCGCATTCGCCGTGCGGCTCGACGCCTTCCTGGCGGAGTACGGTCACCGGGAGTCGGTCAGCATCGTGATCGCGACCGCGCCCACGTGGCGCGACGACCCGCTGCCCGTGGCAGCGCTGCTGACGACGCTCGCCGAGATGCCACCCGCCGATCGCGCGCACGACCCGGGAGCCGCCGCCCTCGCCGAGCTCCTCGGGCATCCTGCGCTCCGGTCGCAGCGGGCGTCAGCGGTGGCCCGCGGGATCGTCGAGGCGTGCCGACGCGGCCTCGCCTTCCGCGAGGACACGCACTTCTACATCACGGCGCTCATGCCTCCGCTGCGCGCCACGTTCCTCGAGCTCGGCCGCCGGCTCGCCGCGGCGGGCGCCCTCGTGGTGCCGGAGGACGTCTTCCACCTGCGCCTCGAGGAGCTGCGGGACCTCGCCGATCCGGCGGTGATGGGCGACGCCGAGGCCGACCGGGTGCGCGGCCTCGCCGCCCGACGGGCTCGGCTCCGGCGAGAGTATGCAGGCGTGCCCATGCTAGACCCGAGCCTGTTCGGCGGGCGCCGGGGGAGCGGGGCCGACGCCGCAGGGGCACTCCTCGCTGGGACACCGGCGAGCGCCGGAGTGGCCGAGGGGCCGGTGCGCATCGTCCTCGGGTCGGAGGGCTTCGCCGACCTGCGGACGGGGGAGGTGCTCGTGTGCCCGAACACGAACCCGTCCTGGACGCCGCTCTTCGCCCGGGCCGCCGCGGTGGTCGTGGACACGGGCGGGCTGGGCTCGCACGCGGCGATCGTGGCGCGGGAGTACGGCGTTCCCGCCGTCATGGGGACGGGCAGGGGGACGTCGGTGCTGCGTGACGGGCAGCGGGTCCGCGTCGACGGCAGCCGCGGCCGCGTCGACCCGGCCTGACCCCGACCCGGCCTGACCCCCGACGCGTCTGAAGGTCACCTCCTGTTGGCCAAAGTCCAGACAATGGCCTTCAGGAGGTGACCTTCAGATGAGGAACCCCAGGAGGTGACCCTCAGAGTCAGGCGGCGGGGGCCGCCTCGGCGACGTCCGCGCGGACGGTGAGCCGGTCGCCGTCGTGCGTCTGACCGCCGCGAGGACCGTCCCCAGCCTCACCCGCACCCGAGACGCCCACGGCGACCCGGCCGCCCTCGGCGACCTCGCCCGCCACGAGCAGGTCCGCGACGCGGTCCTCGAGCTCGCGCTGGATCACCCGGCGCAGCGGGCGGGCACCGAACTCGGGCTCGTAGCCGCGCTCGGCGATCCAGTCCACGGCGGCGTCGTCCACGGCCAGGGCGATGCCCTGCGCCGCGAGCCGAGCCTCGGTGCTGCGGAGCTGGAGCCGCACGATCTCGTGCAGCTGCCCGCGGGTGAGCTTGCGGAACAGCACGATCTCGTCGATGCGGTTGAGGAACTCCGGCCGCATCGTCTCGCGCAGCCGGCCCATGATCCTCGCGCGCAGCTCGGTCTCGGACGGACCGCCTTCGGCGCCGCCGGCCGCGAAGCCGAGCGAGGCGCCACGGGTCGCGAGGAACTCGGACCCGAGGTTGGAGGTCATGATCACCACGGTGTTGCGGAAGTCCACGGTGTGGCCCTGGCCGTCGGTGAGGCGGCCGTCGTCGAGCACCTGCAGGAGCAGGTTGAACACGTCGGGGTGCGCCTTCTCGACCTCGTCGAGCAGCACCACGGAGTAGGGGCGCCGGCGCACGCGCTCGGTCAGCTGCCCAGCCTCCGAGTAGCCGACGTAGCCCGGAGGGGCGCCGACCAGGCGCGAGACGGTGTGGCGCTCGCCGAATTCGCTCATGTCGAAGCGCACCATCGCGGACTCATCACCGAACAGCGACGCCGCGAGGGCCTTCGCGAGCTCGGTCTTGCCCACGCCCGTGGGGCCGAGGAACAGGAAGCTGCCCACCGGTCGCCCGGCGTCGCCGAGGCCGGTGCGGTTGCGGCGCACCGCCTTCGCGATCGCGGTCACTGCGTCCTCCTGTCCCACGACGCGCCCATGGAGCTCGTCCTCGAGGCGTGCGAGGCGCTCGCGCTCGCCCTCGGTGACCCGCGCCGCGGGGATGCCCGTGGCACGCGCCACCACCGCGGCGATGTCCTCCTCGCGCACGACGGCGTCGCCCGCCTGGGTGCCGACGCCCTCCGCCGCATCGGCGATCCTGACGGCCACCGCCTCGATCGCGTCGCGCAGCCGTGAGGCCTCCTCGTAGTCCTCGCGGGCGACGGCGGCGGTCTTCTCCTGCTCGAGCCTCGTGGCCTCGGCGTTCAGGGCCTCGACGTCCACGGCCCGGGGGCCGCGCGCGAGGCTGAGCCGGGCGCCGGCCTGGTCGATGAGGTCGATGGCCTTGTCTGGCAGGTGCCTGTCGGTGATGTAGCGGTGGGAGAGCTCGACTGCGGCGCGGATCGCCTCGTCCGAGTACGCCACGTCGTGGTGCTCCGCGTAGCGGGGGGCGAGGCCGGCCAGGATCGCGACGGCGTCCTCGACGCTCGGCTCGCCGACCGTCACGGGCTGGAACCGGCGCTCGAGGGCCGGGTCCTTCTCGATGCGGCGGTACTCGTCGAGCGTGGTGGCGCCCACGAGGTGCAGCTCGCCGCGGGCGAGGCGGGGCTTGAGGATGTTGCCCGCGTCCATGCCGCCCTCGCCGCCGCCGCCGGCGCCGACGACGGTGTGGAGCTCGTCGATGAACGCGATGACGTCCCCGTCCTCGGCAAGCTCGTCCAGGGTCTTGGTGATGCGCTCCTCGAAGTCGCCGCGGTAGCGGGTGCCCGCGACCATGGCGGGCAGGTCGAGGGAGACCACGCGCTTGCCGGACAGCTGCGCGGGCACCTCCCCGGACGCGATGGCCTGGGCCAGGCCCTCGACGATCGCCGTCTTGCCGACGCCGGCCTCGCCGATGAGCACGGGGTTGTTCTTGGTGCGGCGGGCCAGGATCTCGATGGCCTGCTCGATCTCCTCGGCGCGGCCGATCACGGGATCGAGCCTGCCTTCGCGGGCGAGCTCGGTGAGGTCCGTGCCGAACTGGTCGAGCATGGTGTCCTTCCCGCTGCGTGCGCCGCTGCCGGTGGTGCGCTTCGGCGCGCGGGGCGAGGCCTCGCCGTCGTGCGCGGGATCCGCCGGGGCGGACTCCCCCTCCTGGAGGGACTGGGGCGTGACGCCGGCGGCCGCGAGGATCTGGCCAGCGGGCGCGTCCGTGCCCAGCACGAGCGCGAGGAACACGTGCTCGGGGTCGATGTAGGTGGACCCGAGGGAGCGCGCGACCTTGTACGCGTCGAGGAAGACATGCTGCGCGGCGGCGGTCAGCGTGGGGGCGGCGGCGGGGTCTGCGTCGGATCCCTCGGCGGGTTCGGGCAGCCGCTGTTCGACGGCCTCCACGATCCCTGCGGGGTCCACGCCGGCGCGCCGGACCATGTCGGAGACCGCCTCAGTCTCCGCGAGGATGCGGAGCAGGTGCAGGGCGTCCACCTCGCGGTGTCCGTGGTCCTTCGCGTAGCGGCCGGCGACGTTGAGCACCCTCTGGGTCCCGCGGCTCACGAGCCGCGTCATGTCGATGGGGCGCCCCACTCGGCGCGCTCCCTGACCCTGGAGGTACCGGGCAAGGAACTCGTCGAAGGAGCCGTTGCCGGCTGCGGGGCCGAAGAACAGTGGCATTCGTAATCCTCCGAAGGATAGATACAGAGTTGAGTGACTTACGCTCAAGTTCAACGTCTGTGCTACCCAGTTATTCCCCGGGGGTACCCGGGATCTGCGTCACACGGCTAGGTTGGAGGCCATGACGACCATCGCTGAGAACATCGTCGACACCCTCGCCGCCAACGGAGTCAGCCGCGTCTACGGCCTCCCCGGGGACTCCCTCAACGGGTTCACCGATGCGCTCCGCGGCACTCCGAGCATCCAGTGGGTCCACGTGCGCCACGAGGAAGCCGCCGCCTTCGCCGCGGCCGCGGAGGCGGCGCTCACCGGGGAGGTGGCAGTCTGCGCCGGCTCCGCAGGCCCCGGGAACCTCCACCTCATCAACGGGCTCTACGACGCGAACCGCTCCCGCGTCCCGGTCCTGGCGATCGCCGCCCACATCCCCAGCACCGAGATCGGCTCGAACTACTTCCAGGAGACCCATCCCACGGAGGTCTTCCGCGAGTGCAGCGTCTACGCCGAGCAGGTCACCGACCCGGCCCAGATGCCGCGGATCCTCGAGATCGCCCTGCGCACTGCAGTCGAGAAGCGCGGCGTCGCCGTCGTCGTCCTCTCCGGGGACATCGCGCTCGCCCAGGTCGCGTCGGACCGGATCGCCGTGGTGCGCCGGGCCGAGCCGAGGATCGTGCCGAGCGGGCGCGAGCTGCGGGAGGCCGCGGATATCCTCAACGCGGCCGGCAAGGTCACGATCCTCGCAGGCGCGGGCGTCGAGGGAGCCCACGACGAGGTGGTCGCGCTCGCCGACGCGCTCGGGGCGCCGATCGTGCACGCATTCCGCGGGAAGGAGTTCATCGAGTACGACAACCCGTTCGACGTCGGCATGACCGGCCTGCTCGGGTTCAGCTCCGGCTACCGCGCCATGGAGTCCTGCGACGCGCTCCTCATGCTCGGCACCGACTTCCCCTACCAGCAGTTCTACCCGGAGCGGGCGAAGATCATCCAGGTGGACATCCGCGGCGACCAGCTGGGTCGGCGCACCCGCCTCGACCTCGGGCTCGTCGGCGACGTCAAGCACACCGCGTCCGCCCTGCTGCCGCTGTTGAGCCGGAAGAAGCGGCGCACCCACCTCGAGTCGACCCTCAAGCACTACGCCAAGACCCGGTCCCGGCTCGACGACCTCGCCACCCCCACGAAGAAGGGGCAGCCGCTCCACCCGCAGCACATCACCCGCATCCTCGACCAGCTCGCCGACGACGACGTGGTCTTCACGGCGGACGTCGGCACCCCGGTGATCTGGGCGGCGCGCTACCTCACCATGAACGGGCGACGGCGCCTGGTCGGCTCGTTCACGCACGGCTCCATGGCGAACGCACTGCCGCACGCGATGGGCGCGCAGGCCGCCTTCCCGGGCCGGCAGGTCGTGGCGCTCGCCGGGGACGGCGGCCTCTCGATGCTCATGGGCGAGCTCATCACGCTCGTGCAGAACCGGCTGCCGGTGAAGCTGGTCGTGTTCAACAACGGCTCGCTGAACTTCATCGAGCTCGAGATGAAGTCGGCGGGCTTCGTGAACTTCGGCACCGGGCTGGACAATCCGAATTTCGCCGCAGTGGCGGAGGCCCTGGGCATCAAGGGGGTGCGGGTCAACGAGTCCTCGGAGCTCGAGCGCGGCCTCAAGGAGGCGCTCGCGCACGACGGCCCCGCCCTCGTGGACGTCGTGACAGCCCGGCAGGAGCTCGCCATGCCGCCGGCGATCACCGCGCAGCAGGCCAGCGGCTTCACACTCTACGCCCTCAGGACCGTCCTCTCCGGCCGCGGCGACGAGGTGCTCGACCTGGCGAAGACAAACTGGCGCCAGCTCTTCTAGGGGTCACCTTCTGGGGTCACATCCTGAGAGTCACATCCCGGCGGCGGAATACCCACCCGGGGACGGGGGTTGCTTAAGGTTGCAACTTCAATCTTTAGGAGCCCTCATGAAGATCGCCGTCTACGGAGCCACCGGCATGGTGGGAAGCCAGATCGTCGCCGAAGCCGCCCGCCGCGGGCACGAGGTGACCGCCATCAGCCGCAAGGGGGCCCCGGTGGAGGGCGCCGCCGTCGTGCGCGCCGCGGACCTGGCCGACGTCGAGACGTACAGCGAGGTCGCCCAGGCGCACGACGCCGTGGTGCTGGCCACGGTGCCCGACCGCACCGGCGGTTCCCGCCAGCCATACATCGACGCGCACCGCGCGATCGCGGCGGTCCCCACGGCGGCGCGGCTCTACATGGTGGGCGGCTTCGGGGGGCTGAAGGCGCCTGACGGCACACCGATCAAGGACACCTCCGGGTTCCCGGCCGAGTACAAGGGGGAGTCGGACGCCGTGTACGTCGCCTACGAGGCCCTGCGCGACGCCGGCGCCGACCTGACCGTGCAGGCGCCGGCCGCGGTCATCGCCCCGGGCGAGCGCACGGGGGAGTACGTCACCGCCGTCGACGTCCCTGCTGCCGGCGAGAGGATCTCCTCACAGGACTATGCCGTCGCCGCGCTCGACGAGCTCGAGCAGCCGCAGTTCCGGGGAACGTTCTTCACCGCCTCGAACTGACCTCCGCGCCGCCGAACGTCTGAGGGTCACCTCCTGGGAGTCACATCACGTGACCCTCAGGAGGTGACCCTCAGACGTTGGGTGTGGTTCAGTTCTGCGAGGCGAGCCAGAGGTCGGGGCCGAAGACCTCGTAGTGGATCTTTGTGGCGGGGATGCCCTTGGCGATGGCCTGGGAGCGGACCTTCTGCATGAAGGGCAGCGGGCCGCAGAGGTAGACGTTCGCGTTCTCGGGGAGGTCCACGTCGGCGAGGTTCATGAAGCCCTCGTGCGTCTCGGCGCCGGCGGCGCCTGCGCCCACTGCGGCGAGTTCGGGCTTCTCGAGCCACACCTTCAGGCTCGCGCCGTCGATCTTCTGGACGTCGCCGAGCATCTGGTCGGACAGGGCCCACGTGTCGAGGCTGCGGTCGGCGTGCAGGGCGAGGACCTCGCGGCCCGAGCCGTTGGTGGCCAGAGCCCGCAGGATGGAGGCGGCCGGGGTGCAGCCGATGCCTGCGGTCGCGAGGACGAGGGGGCCGTCGCCGTCGTCGAGCGTCACGTCGCCGTATGGGTTGGAGAGCTCGACGACGTCGCCCACCTGGAACTTCTCGTGCATGATCGGCGAGACCTCGCCGCCGTCGTTGAACTTGGTGGTGATGACGCGGCGCTCGGTGGACTCGGCGTCGGCCGACAGCGTGTACTGGCGGGCCTGCAGGAGGCCGTCCGCGACCGGGATGCGGACCGAGACGAACTGGCCGGGCTCGCCCGGGGTCACGGGGGTGTCGTCGGCGGGCTCGAACACGAACGTCATCGTCGTGGGGCTCGCGGGCGTCTTCTCCACGATCTTCCAGGGCATCCACATCTTGTCGTTGGCCTGCTTGGCGTAGAGCCCCTTCTCGATCTTGATGAGGGCGTCCGCCATGAGCCAGTACACCTCGGTCCAGGCCGCAGCGACCTCGGGCGTGACGGCCTCGCCGAGGTCCTCGACGATGGCCTCGAAGAGGTACTTGTAAACGATCTGGTACTGGTCCTCGGTGATGCCGAGGGACGTGTGCTTGTGGGCGATGCGGCTGAGGACGGCCTCGGGGAGGGTGCCCGGGTTGTTCACGAGGTGGCTCGCGAAGGCCGCGATGGCGCCGGCGAGGGCCTGGCGCTGGGTGCCGTTCGCCTGGTTGGCGCGGGAGAAGGTCCCATTGAGCAGCTCGGGGTGCGCGGCGAACATCTTCTGGTAGAACAGCGGCGTGATCTCGCCGATCCGGCTCCCGACGAGCGGGAGGGTGGCTTCGATGACGGGGCGCGCGGTATCCGAGAGCATTGCGACTCCTCAAGCATGGGGCTGGTCCCCGACCGGGGACTTTGGCTTATTCCGCATCTGCGATGCTGAATTACCTACAGTCTTCTACTGGGCGTAGAAAATGGCAATCTGAGAAGCTGTGACGCTCGTCACGCAGCGTCACACGCTGTGGAGGCCTCGCCGTCGGCAGAGGGCAGGCGGCTCAGGCAGGCGGGCGCAGCCCGATCCGCACGAGCACCGGGCCCATCTGCCGCTCATGCGGCAGCGAGCTCACCACCACGCTGTCGAGCTCGCGGTAGAACGCCTCCCGGGCGCGCCGGAGGGCGCCGCGCAGCCCGCACTGGAAGTTCAGGGGGCAGTCCCCGTTGGGGGTTTCGCACTCGGCCAGGTCCTCACGCGTGTCGAGCGCGCGCAGGACGCCGCCGACCGTCGCCTTCCGCCCGGCCTCGCTCAGCTGGACCCCGCCGGAGCGGCCGCGCGTGGCCTCGACGTACCCGAGCTCGCGGAGCCTGAGGACGGCCTTGCTGACGTGGTTGTAGGGTGTGCCGACGCCGTCGGCGATGGTCCGCGTGGCCAGCGGGACGCCGGTGTCATTGGCAGCCAGCAGCATGAGAGCGCGCAGACTCACATCCTCGAAGGCCGTCATGCGCATGGCGAGTATTCTACGCCCGCCGCGGCCGGTGCCCGCCGGGCGTGACGACGACGGGGGTCAGGCGGTGAAGACCGCGGCCTCGTGCCCATCCGCTTCAAGCGCTCCGAAGACGTAGCCCTCGGCCGTGAGCTCGTAGGGCACGACGGCGGCCATCACCCCGCCGCCTGCGTGCTCGGCCGCGCCGTGGATGCCGTCGGAGCCGCGCTCCGGCAGGTGCACGTCGGACGCGAAGGCGACTGCGGTGTATCCCTCGCGGCCCTGCCGCAGCAGCTCGAGGACGTCCTCCATCATCGCCTCGGCGTCGAACTCCCCGTCGGGACCCGCCTCCGGCGGCGTGACCATCACGAGCCGCAGCTCGCCGTCGTGCGCGAGCGTGACGCCGAACGGCAGGAAGCCGCCGTTCTGCTCGAGGTGCTCCTGGGCCATGCCGAGCGCGGTGCCGAGCACCTGGCGGAGCTCGGCCTGCTGCTCAGCCAATGGCTTCTCCCCGGGCACAGTCAGGCCCGGACGATCGCGAGGACGGTGTCGCGCAGCTGCTCGAGGGTCGCGCGGTCCTTCGCCTCGCCGTTGAAGCGCAGGAACGGCTCCGTGTTCGAGGGGCGGAGGTTGAACCACCAGGTGCCGTCCGCGGCGGAGAAGGTGGTGCCGTCGAGCTCGTCGACCGCCACGTCGTCGCCCTCGTACTCCTCGCGGACCCGGGCCACGGCGGCGGCCTTGTCCTCGATCTCCGAGTTGATCTCGCCGGAGGCCACGTACGGCTCGTACTCGGCCGCGAGCTCGGAGAGCGGCTCCTCCTGCCCGCCGAGGGCCGCGAGGACGTGCATCGCGGCGAGCATGCCGGTGTCGGCGTTCCAGAAGTCGCGGAAGTAGTAGTGCGCGGAGTGCTCGCCGCCGAACACGGCGCCCTCCTCGGCCATCACGGCCTTGATGAAGGAGTGGCCCACGCGCGTGCGCACCGGGCGGCCGCCGTCGTGCTGGACCAGCTCCGGCACCGCGCGGGAGGTGATGAGGTTGTGGATGATGACCGGCTCGGCCTCGCCGGCGGCCTTGGCCCGTGCGATCTCGCGGCGCGCCACGAGCGCCGTGATGGCCGACGGCGAGACCGGCTCGCCCTTCTCGTCGATGACGAAGCAGCGGTCCGCGTCGCCGTCGAACGCGAGGCCGATATCCGCCCCGTGCCGCACGACCGCAACCTGCAGGTCGCGCAGGTTCTCCGGCTCGAGCGGGTTGGCCGGGTGGTTCGGGAAGGTGCCGTCGAGCTCGAAATACAGCGGGACGATCTCCAGCGGCAGGCCCGGCAGGAGCTGGTCGCCGAGCACCGCCGGGGTCGTGAGGCCGGCCATGCCGTTCCCCGCGTCCACGACCACCTTCAGCGGGCGGATGCCGCTCAGGTCCACGAGGCCGCGCAGGTACTCCGCGTAGTCGCGCAGGACATCGCGGACGGCGATCTGCCCGGGCTCGTCCACGGTCGGGATGGCGTCCGCGGCGAGGTACGCCTCGGCGGCCGCCTGGATCTCCTTCAGCCCCGTCTCCGAGGAGACCGGCTGCGCGCCGGGCTTGGCCATCTTGATCCCGTTGTACTGCGCGGGGTTGTGGCTGGCGGTGAAGGTCGCACCAGCCGCATTGAGTGCGCCGCAGGCGTAGTACAGCTCGTCGGTCGAGATCAGGTCCAGCGTCTCCACCCTGCCGCCCCGGGCTGCCGCGCCCCGGGCGAACGCGGCGATGAAGTCCGGCGACGACGGACGCATGTCCCCGCCCACCAGCACCGTCTGCCCGGCCAGGCCCAGCACGTCCACGAACGCCGCGCCGACGGCCTCGACAATGCGGGCATCGATGGTCTCGCCCACGATCCCGCGCACGTCGTACGCCTTGAAGGACGCGGACAGGTCGGTCAGGGGCGCGGTGCTTGTCGAGTCAGGGGCGGCGTTCACGTTGCTGGTCACGGGCTCGATTCTACTGGGGGGCGCCGACACCGGAGCCGGATCTTGAGCCGTGCGGACGCCGCGCCTAGGTTGAGCCCATGGACTGGACCCTCGAAGTTGTCATCCTGCCCGTCAGCGACATCGACCACTCGGTCGAGTTCTACCGCGACAAGGTCGGCTTCCACCTCGACCACGACACGAAGAACGAGCACATGCACGTCGTCCAGTTCACGCCCGAGGGCTCCGGCTGCTCGATCGTGTTCGGCGACCTGCCGCCCCAGCGCGCCATGGAGCCCGGCTCGCTCAAGGGCCTCCAGCTCGTCGTCGCGGACGCCGAGGCAGCCCGGGCGGAGCTGACGGGCCGTGGCGTTGAATGCTCGGAGCTCATGGTCTTCTCGCCCGACGACGGCGGTACGTTCTTCGGCTTCGACGACCCCGACGGCAACTCGTGGGCCGTCCAGCAGATCCGCGCCCGCGCCGAGAAGCCGCTCATCCCGCGCGAGCACCGGGGCCGGTTCGGCGCCGACTGAGACGCGCCGCCCCCGGCCGCAGGCCCCCGGAATTGTCGGCCATCTGCGGGTCGCGGCACCGTGCACCCGCGGTTGGCCGACAATCGCGGCCAGGCCGGGACGCACGACGGCGCGCCGCCCGCCTGAGCGGGGGACGCGCCGTCGTGCGTGGGCTCGTCAGCCGGTTGCCGGGCAGCGGCTCAGTAGGCCTTGACGCGCTGCTCGACGATGAGGTGGACGAGGGCGAAGGTCTTGTCCTCGTCGATCGCGCGGAGCGCGGCCTCGAGGGCGGCCGGAACGTCGGCGTCCTTCTCCACCCGGACGCCGAATCCGCCGAACGCCTGCGCCATCAGCGCGAAGTCCGGGTTCTTCAGCTGCGTGCCGGAGACGCGGTGCGGGTAGTGGCGCTCCTGGTGCGAGCGGATCGTGCCGTACTCCTGGTTGTCCATGACAATCACGAGCGGAGTCGCGCCGTACTGCGCCGCGGTGGCGAGCTCCTGGCCGTTCATGAGGAACTCGCCGTCGCCGGCGATCGTCACCACGCGCCGGCCCGGGTGGGCCAGGGAGGCGGCGACGGCCGAGGGGATGGAGTAGCCCATGGAGCCGTTGCGGGCCGAGATCATCGACGCGTACTTCTGGGTGGGGAAGTAGCGGTGGGCCCAGTTGGTGTGCTCGCCGGCGCCGAGGGTGATCATGGCGTCCTCGGGCAGGGACGCGCAGAGGTTGGCCATGAGGGTGTCCATCCGCGCCTGGCCGTCGGTGGGCGTGGCCGGGGGCAGGGCGGAGAACTTCTCCTGCTCGCCGCGCATGCGCTCGGTCCAGGCCTTCCACTGCTCGCGCGCGGGGAGGTTCATGAGGACGAGGTCGCGCACGAACGAGTCAGGCTTGGCGACGATCTGGTGCGAGACCGGGCCGGAGCGCCCGCGCAGGGAGGGGTCGATCGTGACGAGGAAGTTCTTCTTCGCCCAGTCCTGGCGGACCAGGAACCCGTCGGTGATGACGTCCCCGGGGACGGTGCCGACGAAGACCAGCAGGTCCGTCTCCTCGAGCAGGTTGTAGGTCGGCTTCGGGCGGCCGTAGCCGATCGGGCCGACGTAGGAGGGGGAGTCGAACGGGATGGTGCCCTCGCAGCGCCACTCGGCCGCGGCCGGGATGCTGTGGTCCTCGAGCCAGTTGGTCAGCGCGGTGGCGCCCTCCTGGGTCCAGTCGTTGCCGCCGACGACGAACAGCGGCTTCTCCGCCTCGGACAGGGCCGCCTTGAGCGCCTTCCAGTCGCTGACGGTCATGCCGCCCTCGGCCACGGGGATCACGGGGTGGATCTCGGCGTCGATCTCCTGCTGGATGATGTCCTCCGGCAGGCCCACGACCACGGGGCCGGGGCGCCCGCTCATCGCGGCGAACATCGCCTCGGCGACGATCTCGGAGGCGCGCTCGGCATGGTCCAGGACCATGACGCGCTTGGCGCCGGTGTCGAACCAGGACTTGATGTCGAACTCCTGGAACGCCTCGCGGTCGCGGTGCGCGAACGGGATCAGCCCGACGAACAGCACCATCGGGGTCGAGTCCTGCCACGCGGTGTGCAGGCCGACGTGCGCGTTCGCCGCTCCGGGCCCGCGGGTGACCATGGCCACGCCGGGGAGCTGGTTCATCTTCCCGTCGGCCTCGGCCATGTAGGCCGCGCCGCCCTCGTGGCGGCACACGACCGTCTCGATCGAGGCGTTGTGGAGGCCGTCGAGCACGTCCAGGAACGACTCGCCGGGAACCACATACGTCCGCTTCACGCCATGGGCGGCGAGGGAATCGACGATCACGTGGCCCGCGGACTTCCGCTCGGGCTGCTTCGGCTGGGACTGCTTCTGCTCGGGGGACTGGCCTGCCTGCTCCGGCAGGGTGGCATCAGAAAGGGGCGGCACCGTCGCCGTCATGACACGTTCCTTCTCGTTGGCACTGAGATGCCACTACGGTATCGGGACGGGAACTCTCGGGTCACCGTGAAGTGTCGGAGGTCACGGCCATACTGGAAGACATGGTCCCGAGCCCGCAGCAAGCAGCCCATTCAGCGGAAAATATGACACAACGTGACGAGGCGGACGGTCGCGGTGACGGTCTCCGCGACCACGCCCGCAGGGTCCTGCGCACCCTCGTCGGACGGGACGACGCCGACTTCCACCCTGGACAGTTCGAAGCCATCGAGGCCCTCGTCGCCCAGGGACGGCGCACCCTCGTGGTCCAGCGCACCGGCTGGGGCAAGTCCGCCGTGTACTTCGTGGCATCCCTGCTCCTGCGCGCGCAGGGCGCCGGGCCCACACTCCTCGTCTCGCCCCTCCTCGCGCTCATGAGGGACCAGGTCGCGGCCGCCGCACGCGCCGGCGTGCGGGCCGTGGCGATCAATTCGGCGAACCGGCTCGAATGGGACGAGGTGCACGCCGCGCTCGAGGCCGACGCGGCCGACGTCGTCCTCATCTCCCCGGAGCGGCTCACGAACCCGGGGTTCCGCGAGCAGCACCTGCCTGAACTGCTCGCCCGCACCGGCCTGCTTGTGGTGGACGAGGCCCACTGCATCTCGGACTGGGGCCACGACTTCCGGCCCGACTACCGCCGCATCGCGGCCCTCATCGACGAGCTCCCGGCGTCGGTCCCCGTCCTCGCGACGACGGCCACCGCCAACGCCCGCGTCGTCCGGGACATCGAGGAGCAGCTCGGCACGGACGTCCTCACACTGAGGGGGCCGCTCGGGCGGGAGTCGCTGCGCCTCGGCGTCCTGGCGCTGCCCGACGCCGGGCACCGCCTCGCGTGGCTGCTCGCCCGCCTCGAGGGGCTGCCCGGGAGCGGGATCATCTACACGCTCACGGTTTCCGCAGCGGAGGACACGGCCCGGATCCTCGCCGAGGCCGGCCACCGCGTGCTGGCCTACACGGGCAAGACCGACACGGCGGAGCGCGAGCAGGCCGAGCAGCTCCTCAAGGACAACCAGGTCAAGGCGCTCGTCGCGACGAGCGCCCTCGGAATGGGGTTCGACAAGCCGGACCTCGGCTTCGTCGTGCATCTGGGGGCGCCGTCGAGCCCGGTCGCCTACTACCAGCAGGTGGGACGTGCTGGGCGCGGCTCCGCCAACGCTGACGTGCTCCTCCTGCCCGGCCCTGAGGACCGCGACATCTGGCGCTACTTCGCGACAGCGTCCATGCCCGACGAGGGCAGGGCCAACGCGGTCATCGCGGCGCTCTCGGAAGCCGGCCGACCCCTCTCGACCGTGGCGCTCGAGTCCCTCGTGGAGCTGCGCCGAACCCAGCTCGAGCTGCTCCTGAAGGTCCTCGCCGTGGACGGGGCGGTGGAGCGGGTTGGCGGCGGATGGCAGGCCACGGGTATCCCGTGGCAGTACGACGGCGAGCGGTACGCCCGCATCGCCGAGGCGCGCGTCGCCGAGCAGGACTCGATGGTGGTGTACGAGGAGACCGCCGGGTGCCGCATGGAGTACATCACGAGCGTGCTCGACGACGAGACGGCAGCCCCGTGCGGACGCTGCGACAACTGCGCCGGCCGCTGGTTCCCGGACGACGTCGACCCGTCGCTGCTCGAGCGCGCCGGTGCCAAGCTGCGGCACGCCGGCGTCCCCATCGAGCCGCGGGCCCAGTGGCCCAGCGGCATGGAGAAGCTCGGGGTGCGGGTCAAGGGCAGGATCTCCGCGGAGGAGCAGCTCGCCGAGGGCCGGGCACTCGCCCGCCTCACCGACCTCGGCTATGGGGGACCGCTCCGCGAGCTGTTCGCCGCCGGCGCCCCCGACGCGGAAGTTCCCCCGGCGCTCGCGCGCGCCTGTGTCGAGCTCCTGGCGGCATGGGCGCAGGGCGACTCGTCGGCGGGCCCGTGGAGCGGCGCTGGGCGACCCGCCGCCGTCGTGAGCGTCCCCTCCGCGACGCGTCCGCGGCTGGTGGACTCGCTCGCGCGTGGCATCGCCCAGGTGGGGCGGCTCCCGTACCTCGGGTCGCTCGAGCGCACCGGTGCCGCTCGGCCCGGGCAGGGCGGCGGCAACAGCGCATTCCGGCTCGCCGGGGTCTGGGAGGCGTTCGACGTCGGCCCCCACCTCCGCGAGGCACTCGCCCGGGTCGCGGGGCAGCCGGTGCTGCTCGTCGACGACCTGGTGGACAGCCGGTGGACCGCGACAGTGGCCGGAAGGCTGCTGCGACGGGAGGGAGCGGGGGCGGTCCTGCCG
Organism: Sinomonas sp. B1-1; assembly: GCF_050474465.1. Taxonomy (NCBI): domain Bacteria; kingdom Bacillati; phylum Actinomycetota; class Actinomycetes; order Micrococcales; family Micrococcaceae; genus Sinomonas; species Sinomonas sp. B1-1. The sequence continues at coordinate 129,932 of NZ_JBCHVF010000006.1, forward strand.
CTCGCGCTGGCCCAGGCCGGGTAGGGCGAGGAGGCGGGCGACGGGGCATCGCTCGACACGCTCCGTGTCGCAGATCACACAATGATCACGAAATGGTCTCATTTCGATAGGCTGGAGCCGACCGATCGCCAGCCACAGGAGGGAATGGCCCAGATCGTGAGCCGCAAGGCCCCGCCGATTGTCCGCCGCCTGGCGTTGTGTGCCGCCGTTCTCGGTGCCCTCATGCTGGGCCTCCAGCTGCTCATGGTCCCCCAGGCCGGCCCGGCCACGGCTGCAGCCGCGAGACCGCCCCTCCAGACCCCTGCGGACCAGCTGAATCCGTCTCCGGATCCCCAACAGCTGCTTCCCCAGCCGCCGTCCCCGACGAGCACCCCGAGCCCCACGCCGTCCGCAGCGCCGCCCAAGGCGCAGGTGAGCCTCGTCCGCTCGGCCTGCGACTCGGTGCGCCTGGCGGCCCAGACCGACCAGGGCGCGATGCTCGCCTACCGCATCACCGACGAGGCCGGGCACGAGGCGGCGTCGGGGAGGTTCACCGGGTCGGCTGACATGATCGTCCCGCTCTCGACCGGGCACGCCTACACGGCGAGCGTGAGCCAGGCCCCGGAGGGTGCTGCGCTTGCGACCTCCGCCGCTGCGGACCTCACCGCACCCTGCCCCGTCGCGGTGGCGGCTGATGCCCCGCTGTTCTCGGACCCGTGCGGCACCGACCGCGACGCCGTCCTCGTGCCCCGGATCATCGGAGTCGACTACCGCGTGGGGGAGACCCTCCTCGCCGCCGGGTCCAACTCAGCGTTCGGCACCGTCACCGTTATCGCCTCCGCGCGGCCCGGGTACTCGATGGGCGGGCCGACGCAGTGGACTCATCAGTTCTCCTCGGCGCCGTGCCCCGACAGCCAGCAGCAGCCGCTTCCGCCGACGGCAGCTGCGCCTGCTCCGCCCCCGGCGCCCCCGAGCGCGGAGCCGCAGCCGCCATCCGCGCCCTCGCCCGCCGCGACCGCCGACCACCCCGCCGGCGGGGACTGGCAGGCCTCCACCGGCACACCCGCGGAGCATTCTTCCCAGACCGCTGCCTCCGCCTGGGCACCGGGTCCGCTGGCATGGGGCATCATGATCGCCCTGGCGGTCGCGGGCGGGATCCTCTTCTGGTCCAAGACACGCCACTGAGCCCCAGCCGGCGCAAGCGAGAAGCGCCCCCGGTCCGAAGACCGGGGGCGCATCTCGTATTCACATGGCGGAGACGGGGGGATTTGAACCCCCGGTCCAAGTTTCCCCGGACCCTTCATTAGCAGTGAAGTCCATTCGGCCGCTCTGGCACGTCTCCTTGCTGTCGCCAGCCTGACAAGCGTACCCAGAACGGTGGCGGAGACGCAAAAGCGCCCCGCCCTTCCGTCTGGGGGTCACGTTCTGGGGGTCACCTTCCGGGGGTCACCTTCTGGGGGTCACGTTCTGGGGGTCACCTTCCGGGGGTCACCTTCTGGGAGTCACCTTCTGGGGGTCACCTTCTGGGAGTCACCGGAGGTGACCCTCAGAACGTGACCCCCAGAAGGGGGCTAGTGCAGGGACCCGGTCAGTGCCCGCCACAGGAAAGTCTGGCTGCGGGCCTGGAGCGCAGCCGCCTGCCGGTTGTCGCTCGCTCCGGCGTGGCCGCCCTCGAGGGCCTCGTGGAACCAGACGTTCCGGATCCCCATGGCCTCCATGCGTGCGGCCATCTTGCGCGCCTGCACGGGCCCCACCCGGTCGTCGGAGGTCGCCGTCCAGATGAAGGTGTCCGGGTACTCCACCCCGTCACGCAGCAGGTGGTACGGCGAGAAGGTCCGGAGGAACTCCCACTCCTCTGGCTTGTCCGGGTCGCCGTACTCGGCGATCCACGAGTAGCCCGCGGAGAGCTTCGTGTACCGGCGCATGTCCAGGAGCGGCACCCCGCAGGAGATCGCCCCGAACAGCTCCGGATAGTGGACGAGCATGTTCCCGACGAGCAGGCCGCCGTTCGAGCCGCCCGAGCAGCCCAGATGCTGCGGCGAGGTGACGCCGCGCCGGATGAGGTCCCGGGCGACCGCGGCGAAGTCCTCGTAGGCCCGGTGCCGGTTCGCCTTGAGCGCCGCCTGGTGCCACGCGGGCCCGTACTCGCCGCCGCCGCGGATGTTCGCCACGACGTACACGCCGCCCTTCTCGAGCCACGCCCTGCCGACCGTGCCGGAGTAGGCGGGCGTCCTGGCGATCTCGAACCCGCCGTAGCCGGAGAGCTGGGTCGGGGCAGTTCCCTCCAGCTCGAGTCCGAGGGGGGAAACCTGGAAATATGGCACCCGCGTGCCGTCCGCGGAGACCGCGAAGTGCTGCTCCACTTCGAACCGGGATTCGTCGAAGAACGACGGCGCCCGCTTGACTGCCGCGTGCTCCCCGCCGAGGGTTCCGCGCAGGAGGGTGGTGGGCGTCAGGAATCCTGTCGCGATGAGCCAGTAGTCGTCGCCTGCCTCGGGGTCCTCGTCGTCCACGGCGAAGCTCTCGACGAGGTGCAGCGGCGGGCACGCGTCGAGCGTCCGAGGCGACCACTCGGCGTCGTGCGCTCCGGACCCGGGCTCCGGCGGCGTGAGCACCCGGATCTCGGAGGAGACGTCGCGGAGCAGGTTGAGCATGAGGTGGCTCTTCGTCCAGGACCAGGACTGGAGCGAGGTGTGCTCATCGGGGGTGAACAGGACGGTGAGGTCCCGTGACCCTGCCATGAACTCGTCGAAGCCGGCCACGAGCAGGGAGCCGCCGGGGTACACCCGCCCGTCGCTGCTTCCGCCGACGGTCCAATCGCGCTGGGGCCGGAACAGGATCCACTGGCGGTGCAGGTCCACGTCGACATTGGTGGGCACGGGGATCGGCGCCCAGGCCCCGTCCACCCAGACCGAGTGCTGGACGTCGAAGAAGCTGATCCGGTCGCTCGCGAGGAGCCGCTCGAAGCCTGGGGTGTCGTCGAAGCCCGCGGAGGCCATCATGTGCTCCGCGGGGACCTCGAAGATGGTCTCGGCGTCCGCCAGATCGCAGCCGCGTGCCAGCTTCCGCACGATGCGGGGGTACGAGGACGTAGTCGAGGCGTCCTCGCCGAGGGTCGAGGAGACCAGCAGCGTGTCGGCGTCGATCCAGTCCACCCCGCCCTTGGCGGCCGGCAGTTCGAAGCCGCCTGCTGCGGGATCCACGAAGGCGCGGTCCTCGACGTCGTACTCGCGCAGGGCCGCGGCGTCTCCCCCGTCGGGGGAGAGCCGGACCATGCAGCGGCGCCATGAGACGTTGTCATCCGGGCGGAGGAAGCTTGCCCCGCCCCACACCCACTCGGTTCCCTCGGCGGCGGCGAGCGCGTCGAGGTCGAGCACCGCCTCCCACTCGGGCGATTCGGTCACGTAGCTGTCCCACCGGGTCCGCCGCCACACGCCCTTGGGGTGCTCGGCGTCGCGCCAGAAGTTGTAGTACCAGTGGCCGCGCTTAGCCACCATCGGAATGCGGTCCGTCGAGTCCATGACCTCGAGGATGCGGGCCTCGAGCTGCGCGTACTCGGCGTCCACGAGCAGGTCCTCGGTGCGGGCGTTCTGCTCGCGCACCCACGCCAGCTGGTCCTCGCCGTGGATGTCCTCGAGCCACAGGTTCTCGTCCACAGGCTCCCCGGGGAGGTGGGCCCACGTCTCGGTGTCGGCGGGCTGCGCTGTCTCGGCAGGGGTGGTGTCCGGGGTCATGGGCCCATCCTTCCACGCCGCGGGTTAAGCTCAACCCTATGGTCCGGGGAGGTGTGCAGCGCGTAGCCGTGGTGGGGGGCGGGCCGCGCGGACTCTCCGCGGTGGAGCGGCTGCTCGCCGTCCGGGCAGCGCAGTGGGCCCCGGGGACCACGCTTGAGATCACCGTCTACGACCCCTTCGATCCGGGCCCGGGCAAGGTCTGGCGCACAGGGCAGCCGCGACTGTTCCTGATGAACACGCCCTCCTTCTATCCCACTGTGATCCCGAGCGAGCCGGGCATGGCCAAGCCCCTCGCCGGGACCAGCTTCAACGCGTGGCGCGCCGCGCAGCGCGACGCGATCCGCGCGGGACAGTGCGGCCTCGGCCCCGAGGAGCAGGCCGAGCTCAGCCGCCTCGACGCGAGCGGGTTCCCGCCCAGGGCGCTCTACGGGCGCTACCTGGCCGAGACGTGGCAGGCGATCCTCGACGCTGCGCCGTCCGGCGCCGTCGTGCGCCACGTGCCGCAGGAGGTGGCCCGGGTCGGGCGCACTCCGCACGGGTTCGCGGTCACGACGGCGAGCGGGCGCGCGCGGGAGGCCGACGCCGTCGTGCTCGCCCTCGGGCACGTCCAGTCGCGGCTCGGCCGTGACCAGCGCGTCCTGGCGGAATCCGCCGAACGGCTCGGCCTGACCTACCTTCCGCCGGCGGCTCCGGCGGATGTGGACTGGGACAGGCTGCCGGCCGGGAAGACCGTCCTGGTGCGCGGCATGGGGCTGAACTTCTTCGACGTCATGGTCCAGCTCACCGAGGGCCGGGGCGGCCGGTTCTCGGAACGGCCCGACGGGCGCCTCGCGTACGAGGCCTCCGGGCAGGAGCCGCGGATCGTCGCGGCGTCACGGCGCGGGGTGCCCTACCGCGGCAAGGCGGAACTGGACTCGTACTACGCCCCTTCCATCCGGCTGCGCTGGTTCACCCGGGCCGCTGCCCTGGCCCCCCGGCGGGCAGGCATCGAGCCGTCCTTCGACCAGGACCTGTGGCCGCTCCTGCACCGCGACACCCTCTGGGCCTACTACTCGACGCTCGCGCGGGTCGAGCCCGAGTCCGTGTCCGAGGGGTTCCTCGCCCGGCTCGACGAGGCGCTTGCCGTCGAGGGCCCCGCGTGGGAGCCGCGCGTGGCGCGCGTGGCGCGCGACGGCGTCGCCCCGGCTCGGCGGCTCGACCTCCGCGCGCTCGGCGCACCGCTGGCCGGCTGGCACGCGCAGGACCGGTCCGACCTCGACGCCCGCGTGCTCGCGTACCTCGACGAGGACGCCGCGGGGAGCGCGCGCGGCGAGGACGACCCGGTCAAGATGGCCATCGCCGCGCTGCACCGCGGCCGCGCCGTGCTCAAGGAGGCGGTCGCGGACGGCGGGATCACCGAGGAGTCCTGGGTCTCGGGGCTGCGCGCCTGGTTCGAGGGCCTCGTCGAGGGGCTCGCGAGCGGCCCGCCGGCCCTGCGGATCCGGCAGATGGCGGCGCTCATGCGCGCAGGCGTCGTGGGAACGGTCGGGCCCGAGCCGCGCTTCTCGATCGACCGCTCGGAGCCGGCATTCACGGCGTCGTCCCCGTGGGTGGCGGCGCCCGAGGTGCGCTCGAGGTACCTCGTCGAGGCCCTCGCCCCTGCCAACGTCGTCGCGCAGTCGGACTCCGCGCTCCTGTCGGGGCTGCTCGCGGACGGCCTCGTGCGCCCCAGATTCCTTGCCGGTACCGACGGCGTCCCGCGCCCCTCGACCGGTCTCGACGTCACGGCGCCGCCCTACCGCGCGCTGGACGTGAACGGGCAGCCCGTCGAGGGGCTGTACGTCCTCGGGCTCCAGCTTTCGGCGGTGCAGTGGGGGACGGCGATCGCGGCCGAGGCCCATGCGTTCGCTGCCCCCGGCGAGGCGCACGACGGCGCCCCGTACCCGAGTGGGCAGCGCACGCTCCGCGACGCGGACGCGATTGCGAGGGACATCCTCGGCTTCGGCGCCTGAGCCCAGCCGGCGGCCTTGGGTACGGCGACGGCCGGCGCCTTCCGTGGGGAAGGCCCGGCCGTCGCCGTGCGTGCCCCGTGCGGGCCTCAGGCCCCGTCAAGGACCCGCGTCAGGTCAGCGGGCGCAGACCTTCGCGTAGTTCTTCGCCAGGGACTCGAGGGCCTGGGCTGACCGGTCGCCCGGGCGATCGAGGGTGGAACCGAGGTCGAGGCAGGAGCCCGTCACCGTCGGCACCGAGACCGGCAGCGTCACCGTGGTACCCGACTCCAGCGCCGAGGCCACGAAGGTCCCGCCCTGCAGCGCGTACGGAGCGCGGAAGTCCAGGGCTGCCTTGCCGCCGGCCACCGCGAAGGTGCCGATGAGCCGCGGCTCGCCGGACGCCGGGTAGTAGGTGAGCGAGAGCTGCGTGTTCGTCGGCGAGCCGAGCGAGGTGAGGTCGAGGCCTTGCACGGTGACGGAGAGCTGCTGGCCGCCGGTGACGGTGGCCGGCGCGTTCAGCACCTCGGCGCTGCGCTTGGCGAAGTCCGGCGCGACCGGCTGGTGGCCGGACAGGTAGCCGATCCACGCGTCTCGGTCGATCAGGCCCGAGTCGCGCGTGGACGTGCCCTGTGCGAACACATGGAAGTTGTCCCCGCCCTGGGCGAGGAAGCTGAACGTGCCGACGCGGTACGAACGCTGCGGGTCGATCGGTGCGCCATTGATGCGGACGGATGTGATGCGGTCGCCCTCCGGCCGGGTCGAGTCGAAGGTGTAGGTGAGGTTCTTCGAGGTGCCCAGCTGCAGGTACGGACGGCTCGGGACCTTGCCCGCCGCGTCGCGCTGCCACTGCTGCTCGAGCATCGTCTTGACCTGGGCACCGGTGAGCGACGTGGTCCAGAGGTTGTTCACGAACGGCAGGACGGCGTTCGCCTCGGCGTACGTGACGACGCCGTCCGGCGCGTAGTAGAGCTCCGAGCGGAGGCCGCCCGGGTTCACGACGCCGATCTCCGCGCCGCCCAGGGTCGGATCCTTGAGAGAGTCGAGGAGCGAGTCGGCGACGAGACCGCTGAGGGTGGACGACGACGCGCGGTCGTCCCGCGTGCCCCCGGAGAACGCGGTGGTGATGTCGGCGGTGACCGCCCCCACCGGCGTCCCGCCGATCGCGTCGGCCGCCTTGAGCGCCTTGTCGACGATGCCCTGGACCGCGGCGACGCGCGGGAACTGGGCCGCCAGCCCGGCGTCGTCCGCGGTGGTGCGCTTGATGTTGCCCTGCGAGTAGGCGACGACGTGCTTGGTCGCCGTGTCGACGCTCAGGTCGATACTGCCGATCTTCTCGCCGTAGCTGCCCGTCTGCAGCACGGGGCGGGTCTTGCCCGGCTGCCCGGGAACGGGGCCGTCCCAGGCGTATTCCTTGTGGGTATGGCCGGTGAGGATCGCCGCCACGTCGGCCGACGTCTGGGTCACGAGCTTCGAGAAGGCGCCCCCCGCGGCGATCTCGGCCTCGAGGGTCGCGCCCTCCGGGGTGCCGGCGCCGGCGCCCTCGTGGTATTCCGCCACGATCACGTCCGCCGCGTTGGAGGCCTTGATCTGGCCCGCGACACGGTTGACGGCGTCCGTCGGATCCCCGAAGTCCAGGTTGGCGATGCCGCCCGGGGAGACGAGCATGGGCGTTTCCTGGGTGACGACGCCGACCACGGCCACGCGCACGCCGTTGGCGTCGACGACCCGGTACTCCGGCAGGGCCGGCGTCTGGGTGCCCTTGAGGTAGACGTTCGCGCCGAGGTAGTCGAACCTCGCGATCGCGCCGCCGTCGACGACGCGGCCCGTCAGGTCCGCGAAGCCCTTGTCGAACTCGTGGTTGCCCACAGCGCTGGCCTTGAGGTCGAGCGCGTTGAGCACGTCGATGGTCGGCTGGTCGCCCTGGCTCGCGGAAGCGAACAGGGACGCGCCGATGTTGTCCCCCGCGGAGAGCAGGACGGCATTGCCGCCCGGCGCGGAGGCCTTGAGCTGCTCGACGGTCCCGGCGACCTTGACGGTGTTCTTGTCGATGCGGCCGTGGAAATCGTTGATGTTGATCAGGCGGACGTCCACCGTCGAGGCGGCGGCTGCCGGGGCGGCCAGGGCGGCCGAGACCGGGATCGCCGCGAGGGGGCTCGCGGCCACGGCAGCCGCGACGAGCCCGCCGGAGAGCGGGCGGAATCTGTGGTTCACAGTGTCATTCCTCCAGTGTGGGTGCGGGTCACTTCGTCTGTCCGGGCGGGTTCCCGGCGTTGTCGGACTTCGAGGTGAGGTTGAAGCCGATCACGAACGGGTCGTGGTCCGAGGACCGGAACGGGCCCGGCGCGTAGTAGTCGGTGACGTTGTAGTTGAAGCGGCTGTACTCGAGGGCCACCGACTCGACCGAGTTGATGTTCCAGATGTCGGCGCCGCTCACGGTCGCGTCCGCCGCGGGGGAGGCCAGCACGTGGTCGAGCGAGCCGACCATGCCGCCGAAGGCGTACGAGTGCTTGCCGGCGGTGCGCGGTCCCTGGTCGATGTAGCCCCCCTCCGCGAGCACGGCCATCGGATCCTCGAAGGCATAGGAATTGAAGTCGCCCAGGAGGAATACCTTCTCCGTGTTGGCGGCGGCCTTCATCTGCTCCGCGAAGCCGACCAGCGCGCGGGCCTGGGCTGTGCGGGCGAGGTTCGAGGCGCCCTGGCCCTTGTCGGTGTCCTCCGGGGTGGCAGCGGAGCCCTTGGACTTGAAGTGATTCACGATCGCCACGAATTTGGCCGCGTTGTTGCCGCCCACGGGCTTGAACGCCTGCGCGAGCGGCTGGCGGGCGAGCCCGGTGTAGGCGGGGTCGTCGAGGATCACCGACTCGTCGATCGGCTGCGCCACGTGCTTCTTGTAGATGAAGGCCGTGCGGATCACGTCCTCCTGCGCCGGCACCACCGAGGGGCTCGGGACAAAGGCCCACGTGGCCGCGCCGGTGGCGGCGTTGAGGGCGTTGACGAGGTTCTCGACCGCAGCGTCCCTCGGCAGGCCGAACTTCGCCGAGTTCTCGATCTCCTCGAGCGAGACGACGTCCGCGCCGGAGTCGTTGACCGCCGCGACGATCTTGGCCTGCTGCCGCCGGAAGCTCTCCGCGTTGGCGGCGCCGCGTGCATCGCAGCCACCGCGGACGGTGACTGGATTACCGTCGCGGTCGGTGTAGTAGGTGCACCCCGTGAGCTGGTCGCCCGTGGTGGGGAAGTAGTTGAGCACGTTGAACGTGGCCAGCTTGAGGGTGCCGCCGACGTCGGCCGGCTTGTCCGCGCGGGTGTTGCCGAAGTGCGCGGGCTGGGCCGTTGCGGCGTTCGACGGCGTGAGCTGCTCGAGCGGCTGCAGCTTCCACGTGCTGTTGCGCCAGTCGAAGACCGCGTCGCCGGAGAACGTCGCGGGCGAGCCGATCCGGACCGGATCGGTGGCGGTGAGGTACGGGAGCGGCTGGGCCTTCGTCAGGGCGTTGCTGAGGAAGTTGGTCGTGGCGCCGTCGTCGAGCGTGACACGGCGTGCCGCATTGTCGGCGACTGCCGCGTTGTACGCGTCCGAGCCGAAGGGTGCGAGCGCCGTCGGCTGCACGAGCGCGGACGTGCCCGCGGCGAGGCCGATCTCGCCGTACTGGTTCAGCGAGTAGTTGTCCGTGACCGTGAAGGGGCCCTCGGGGGCGACGAGCATGCCCTCGAGCGATTCCTTCGCCGATTCGGACAGGGGGAGGGCGAACGGTGTCGCCTTGACCTCCGGCACAGCCTCGGAGAGGACCCTGAGGCCTGAGGCCGCCACGCTCATCTGGGTGAGGTTGAAGTACTCGCTCACCGGTCCGGTCACCTCGACGTAGTCGCCGCGATGCACGCTGCCGGCCGTCGCCGGGGAGTACACGAAGATCGCATCCGATCCTGTGCGCTCGTCCGCCGGGGTCCCTCCAGTGCCGGGCGTCTGGATGTAGTAGCCGTTGAATCCGCCGGTCGCGTACGCGGCGGTGACCTTGCCCCGCGTTGTGACGGTCCGGCCCGCGAGGGGGCTCGCGGAGCCCGTGCCCTGGATGTCGGCAATGGCCTGGACAGCCGGCTTGGGGTCGGGAGTTGTGCCCGTGCCGGCGGACCCCGAATTCTGCGGGGTGATCGCGGTGCTCAGCGTGAAGTCCGCCGAGTTGTCGTCGGTGTCCCTGCCGCCGGCGCGGTTGAGGCTGCGCACATCGGTGGTGGCCGACGGCGCGGCTGCGGCTTTGGTCTCGAACGTGTTCGACGCGCCGTACCCGAGCAGGTCGGCGACGTCCGGATTGCCGGTGAGGCTCCCGGTCGGCAGCGTGAGTGCGCTGGTCGTGCGAGCCAGGATGAGCGTGCCGGTGGTGGCGGAGGGGTTGAGCGAGGCGGAGGAGACGTCCGGTGCCGGGAGGTCGGCAGCCGTCGACGTGGCACTGTTCGTGGCACCTCCGACGAGCAGGTAGCCGCCAGCCTTGATGGTCTTTCCGCTCAGGCTCACCGTGGCGTTGGACGGGCCCGTCCCGGTCGCCGAGCGGTACTGCAGCGACCACGTGCTCAGGTCGACATCCTGGGCAGAGGTGTTGCGCAGCTCGACGAACTTGTTCTTGAACGCGGCGCCGGCACTGCCGCCGGAGAGGTAGGCCTCGTTGATGACGACGCCGGGCGCAAGGTCGGCGGCCGCGGCTGGGAGCGCGGTGACTAGCGGCGACGCAACAGCCACCGCGGAGAGGGCAAGGGCCGCTCTCCGTAAAGGATTCCCCATATTCAGTTCTCTTTCACAGGAGTGATGGGCAGTGATGGGACACGCCGTAGCGAACCAGCCGAATGTGAACGGAAGTTTTCAGGATGCGGGCGGGGGCGTGTCCGGGTGCGGGGGACACGCCCTGGAGCGTCTACCCCTCGACGCCTTGCTCCCCGCCCTGGCCCAGGTCCTGCATGATCCGGAAGGGTGCGCCCATAGGGTCAGTGATGGCGGCCATGCGGCCGAACGGGGTGTCCACAGCCGGCATGAGGACGGTGGACCCCATGGCCATGGCCTTCTCGATGGCCTCGTCCGTGTTCTCGACGCCCCAGTAGACGGTCCAGTGCGACGGCACGCCCTCCGGCAGGTCGCGTGCCGCGTCGAAGATTCCGGCCTGGGAGTTCCGGCCCTCGCCGAGGGTCGTGTAGCGGAACTCGGGGGTGTCGCTCATCACCGAGGTCTTCCAGGCGAGCGCCCTCTGGTAGAAGTCCACGCTCCTGTCATAGTCCCGCGTGTGCAGCTCGAACCAGACGGGAGAGCCCGGCTCGGCGACCTTGCCGAAGCCCCTCATCCCGGTGGGCTGCCACACGCCGAATGCCGCGCCGCCGGCGTCGCCGAACACGGCCATGTGACCCTGCTCGGGCACCTCCATGGGGGCCAGGAAAACCTGCCCCCCAGCTTCGGCCACGGCATCTGCTGTCGCGTTGAGGTCCTCGCTCGCCAGGTACACCGTCCATACGTCCGGCATCCCGGGCTGGTCCTCCATCCGGCGCATGAGGCCCGCCACCGCCTGGCCGTCCTTCGACGCCGTGACGTAGCCTCCGTACGCCTCCTCGTCGCCGGCCTCGTACGTCCAGCCGAAGAGCGTCCTGTAGAACTCCTTCGAGCGTTCGATGTCGCTCGTCATGAGATCGGCCCAGCAGGGTGCGCCGGGAGTGAGCTGTGGTGCGGGCATGGGAGGCTCCTCGAGGTGGTCGAGCGCGTGTCTAGCCGAACGCCTCCGACGCTAAGCGGGGGGTCTGACACTTTTCAAGGCTCCCGTGAGCCTGACGCCGGTCCGGCGGCAGCCGCTCCTGCGCACGGACAGAAACAGGGAAGCGGCGCCGTCCGGACCTGGTCCGGAGGGCACCGCTTCCCCACCATGCACACGCGGAAGGTAAGGGATTTGAACCCTTGGTACGGGGTGACCGCACACTGGTTTTCAAGACCAGCTCCATAGGCCGCTCGGACAACCTTCCCTGTGCCTAGTAGTGTTTCACAGGCAAGCAATCTCGTGAAACCGACCCCTCCACCCGCAGAGGAGCGTCCAGCATGAAGGCCGTGTTCATCGCCGAGCCCGGAGGGCCCGACGTCCTGCAGGTGCGCGAGGTCGACGCGCCGGTGCCCGGCCCGGGCGAGGTGCTCATCGACGTCGTGGCCGCCGGCATCAACCGGGCGGACGTCCAGCAGCGGCGGGGCTTCTACCCGCCGCCCCCGGGGGCGTCGGAGGTCCCGGGGCTGGAGGTCTCCGGGCGGATCGCAGGCTTCGGGCCCGACGTGGCGCGGCCCTTCTCGGCGGGCGACAAGGTCGTCGCGCTCCTGTCCGGCGGGGGCTATGCGGAACAGGTCGCCGTGCCCGCGGAGCAGGTGCTCCGTATTCCTGAGGGCGTCGACCTGGTCACCGCGGCGGGCCTGCCGGAGACGGCCGCGACCGTCTACTCGAACCTCTTCATGACCGCCCAGCTGCAGCCCGGCGAGCTCCTCCTCGTGCACGGTGCGACCGGCGGGATCGGCACGATGGCGATCCAACTCGCCAAGGCGTACGGGGCGCGGGTCGCGGCGACGGCCGGGACGGAGGAGAAGGTCTCGACGGCCAGGGCCTTCCTCGGCGTGGACGTCGCCATCAACTACCACGAGGAGGACTTCGTCCAGGCCGTGCGCGATGCCTCCGAGGGGCGCGGCGCGGACGTGATCCTCGACGTCGTCGGCGCGAAGTACCTCGAGCGCAACATCGAGGCGCTCGCCACGTACGGGCGCCTCGTCGTCATCGGCCTCCAGGGCGGCGCCAAGGCGGAGCTCAACCTGGGGATGCTCCTGAACAAGCGCGCTGCCGTGATCGGCACGGCACTGCGCCCGCGGCCCGTCGAGGAGAAGGGGGTCATCATGACGGCCGTCAAGGAGCACGTGTGGCCCCTCGTGACGGATGGGCGCATCAAGCCGCTCGTCGACAAGACCTTCCCCCTCGCGGAGGTCGCCGCGGCCCACGAGTACTTCGACTCGGGGGAGCACGTCGGCAAGGTGCTCCTCACCCTCTAGCGCCGCTCGTCGCGCTTCGGCTACCGCTCGTCGCACCGGACGGCAGGGCCCGGAACCCCGGCTCCCACCGGACGTTCGGTGTGGCTATGGTCGGGACCGTCTGATCACTTCGCTCGAGGAGGAGCACCATGAGTTCCGTCTCTCGCGACGCTGGGGGAGCGTCGGAGACCACACCCGGACGGGGGCCAGGACTGGCCCAGGACCCGGCCCTGCCGCCGGTCGCCGTCGACCCCGCGACGCTCGAGGCCGAGGATCGCAGGTGGACCCCGACCAAGATCGCGATCTGGGCTGCGATCGCCCTCGTCGGCGGACTCGCCTGGGTCATGCTCGCCCTGGTCCGCGGCGAGACGGTGAACGCCATCTGGTTCGTGTTCGCCGCCGTCTGCACGTACCTCATCGGCTACCGGTTCTACTCGAAGTACATCGAGAAGTACCTGCTCAAGCCGAACGACGTCCGCGCGACTCCGGCAGAGTACAAGGCCGACGGCAAGGACTACGTCCGCACCGACCGCAACGTGCTCTTCGGGCACCACTTCGCGGCGATCGCCGGTGCGGGCCCGCTGGTCGGACCGATCCTGGCCGCGCAGATGGGGTATCTGCCCGGCACGCTGTGGATCATCGTCGGCGTGGTCCTGGCCGGCGCGGTGCAGGACTACCTCGTGATGTTCTTCTCGATGCGCCGCGGCGGCCGATCGCTCGGTCAGATGGCCCGCGAGGAACTCGGCGTGGTCGGCGGAACCGCTGCCCTCATCGCCACCCTGCTGATCATGATCATCATCGTCGCGATCCTCGCGCTGGTCGTCGTGAATGCCCTCGGCGAGAGCCCCTGGGGCGTCTTCTCGGTCGCCATGACCATCCCGATCGCGCTCTTCATGGGCGTGTACCTGCGGTTCATCCGCCCGGGCAAGGTCATGGAGGTCTCGATCATCGGCTTCGTGCTGCTCATGGCCGCTATCATCGGCGGCGGGGCCGTGGCGAACACCGGCTGGGGCCAGGCCCTCTTCCACCTGGACCGCCTCCCGATCGCCTGGGGGATCATCGTCTACGGCTTCATCGCTGCGGTGCTGCCCGTATGGCTCCTGCTCGCCCCGCGCGACTACCTCTCGACCTTCATGAAGATCGGCGTCATCGCGCTCCTCGCAATCGCGATCATCGTGGTCCGCCCCGAGATCACCGTGCCCGCATTCAGCGAGTACGCGTTCAAGGACAACGGCCCCGTGTTCGCGGGCGGCCTGTTCCCGTTCCTCTTCGTGACGATTGCGTGCGGCGCCCTCTCCGGATTCCACGCGCTCATCTCGTCCGGCACCACGCCCAAGCTCATCGAGAAGGAGCGCCAGACCCGCTTCATCGGCTATGGCGGCATGCTCATGGAGTCGTTCGTCGCGATCATGGCGCTCGTCGCGGCCGTGTCCATCGACCGAGGCCTGTACTTCGTCATGAACTCCCCGGCCAACCTCACCGGCGGTGCGGTCGAATCCGCCGCCGCGTGGGTCAACGGGCTCGGCCTGGCGGGCGTCAACGTGACCCCGGACCTCCTCGCGAGCACGGCGCAGAGTGTCGGTGAGCCCTCCATCGTCTCCCGTACCGGCGGCGCCCCGACCCTCGCCGTCGGCCTGAGCCACATCATGCAGCAGTTCATCGGCGGTGCAGGGCTGGCGGCGTTCTGGTACCACTTCGCGATCATGTTCGAGGCGCTGTTCATCCTCACGGCGGTCGACGCCGGCACCCGTGTGGCCCGCTTCATGCTGCAGGACTCGCTCGGCAACTTCATCCCGAAGTTCAAGGACACCTCGTGGCGTCCGGGGGCGTGGCTGTGCACGGCGATCATGGTCGCGGGCTGGGGCTACATCCTCATCCTCGGCGTGACCGATCCGCTCGGTGGCATCAACACATTCTTCCCGCTGTTCGGCATCGCCAACCAGCTGCTGGCGGCCATCGCCCTGGCGGTGTGCCTGGCGATCGCGGCCAAGCGCAGGTCGTTCAGGCACCTCTGGATCGTGGCGCTCCCGCTCGCGTTCGCGGCGGTCGTGACGATCACGGCGAGCGCGTACAAGATCTTCTCGCCCGTCCCGGCGGTGGGGTACTTCGCGCAGAACGCCGCGTTCGCCAAGGCCCTGGCCGACGGCAAGACCTCCTTCGGCACAGCCAAGACCGTCGCCGCGATGGAGGCCGTGGTCCGCAACACCATGGTGCAGGGGGTCCTGAGCGTCGTGTTCGTGGTGCTCTCGATCATCGTGATCATCACCGCGCTCATCGCGACGGTGAAGGCCTTCCGCGGCATCGGCGTGGACACGGACCAGGAGGACCCCGCCGTGCCCTCGCGTGTCTTCGCCCCGGCGGGGGTGGTCCCGACGCCTGCCGAGCGCGCCGTCCTCGCACAGTGGAGGGACGCCGGCCTCGACACCACCCCGGCGGCGCACCACTGATGAGCGGCTCGCCTCCCGCGCGCGGTGAGGGACGGACGACGGCGCTCGCCGCCGTCCGCTCGTCCCTCACCGCCGCGCGGGCGTACCTGCGCGGCGTCATGGGCGCGGACGCCTACGAGAAGTACCTCGAGCACCACCGCGCGGAGACGGCCGCCGGCCGGTGCGACCATGCGGCCATGACCGAGCGCGAGTTCTGGCGCGACCACGCCGACCGGCAGGACGCCAATCCGCAGGGCCGCTGCTGCTGACCGGGGCCAGGGCCGGCCGCGGGCGGGCTGGGCCCCGGCCCCGGCCGATGGTGGCCATCCAGCCGGGGAGGCGGCTCGTGAGAGTATGGCCCCATGACTGAACCCGGGAACGAGAACACGCCTTCCAGCGGCCTCGGCGACCAGGCGGAGGAGGCGGTGGAGGGCACCCCCGTCGAGGGGCCCGCGGCCGCCGGCGTCGCGGCGTCGTCCGTCCCGGGCCGCGAGCGGCGGGCGAGCCTCCAGGAGCTCGTGGACGAGCCGGCGAAGGTCATGCGGATCGGCACGATGATCCGCCAGCTGCTCGAGGAAGTGAAGGGTGCGCCGCTCGACGAGGCGGCGCGGAACCGCCTGGCGGAGATCCACGAGCGCTCGATCGCGGAGCTCGAGGACGGTCTCGCGCCCGAGCTGGTCGAGGAGCTGCACCGCATCACTCTGCCGTTCTCCGACGAGGCCGTCCCCAGTGAAGGGGAATTGCGCATTGCCCAGGCCCAGCTGGTGGGATGGCTCGAGGGACTCTTCCACGGGATCCAGACCGCGATCGCCGCCCAGCAGGCTGCCCACCAGCTCGCCGCCGCCCAGGTGCAGCTGCGGCAGCTCCCGCCGGGGACGATGATCGCCCCCGGCGTCGTCATCGGCGAGAACGGGGAGCCGCAGCGCTCACCGCACGGGGCCGGCGTGCGGCCCGGGGAACGGTCGGACCACGGTCCGGGCCAGTACCTGTGAGCGCGGCCGTGGGTCTCTTCAAGGCCGCCCTGTCGGGGCGGCGCGACGACGCAGAGCTCGGCAAGGGCCTTTGGCGCCGCGCCCACGACCGCTTCCGGCGCGGCCTCGACAGGTTCCACCAGGTGCTCGAAGGGATCGACGACGACACGCTGTACAGCGAGCTCGTGGTGATCGCGAACGCCCTCGCCGAGCTGCTTCCACGGGTGCGGGCGGTGTGCGTCGAGGCGCAGAAGCGGGCCCCGAGCGAGGGCTACGAGATCCCCGGCGACTTCGCCGCCCTCCACCGTGCCCTGTCCCGGGCGGGCAACGCCCTGGCGACCACGGCTGAAGCAGCTGCGATGCTGCGCCTCGCCGTCGGCCCGGTCCCTGTCGGCGCGCTCTCGGTCCAGCGCCGCGCCGCGACCGTCCTCGAGCATGTGGAGGAGGCCGAGGGGCTCCTGCGCGGCTGAGGTCGGAGACCGGTTTCTATTCCCGCGTTCGCGGATCGCGAATCTCGCAGGGCAATCCCGGCAAACTCCTTGCCGGCGGCACGCACGGTGGCAGGATGGAGCGCATGACTTCCGCAGAAACCCTGACGTCACCCGTGCTCACGTTCCACGATGGGAACACCATCCCCCAGCTCGGCTACGGCGTGTGGCAGGTCGAGGACGGCGTCGCCGAGAAGGTGGTGGCCGAGGCCTTCCGCGTCGGGTACCGGCACATCGACACCGCCGCCATCTACGGCAACGAGGAGGGCGTCGGCCGCGCCATCGCCTCGTCGGGCCTGCCCCGCGAGGACCTGTTCATCACCACCAAGCTGTGGAACGCCGACCAGGGCCGTGGCAAGGTGCAGCCCGCGTTCGAGGCGTCGCTCGACAAGCTGGGCCTCGACTATGTCGACCTGTACCTCATCCACTGGCTCCAGCCCAAGCGAGGCCTCTACGTCGAGACGTGGCAGGAGCTCGTGAAGCTCAAGGAGTCCGGGCGGGTCCGCTCGATCGGCGTCTCCAACTTCACGGTGGAGGCCCTCGAGGAGATCGAGCGGGAGACCGGCGTCCTGCCGGTCATCAACCAGGTCGAGACGCACCCCTACTTCCCGCAGGCCGAGCTGCGCGAGTTCGAGAAGTCCAAGGGGATCCTGCACGAAGCCTGGTCCCCGCTCGGCCAGGGCAAGGATCTCCTTGCCGATCCGGTGCTTGGCCGCATCGCCGAGAAGTACGGGGTCAGCATCCCGAACCTCGTGCTCGGCTGGCACCTCGCACTCGGCAACGTGGTGATCCCCAAGTCTGTGACGCCGGAGCGCATCGCGCAGAACTGGACGGCCGTCGCCCTCGACCTCGAGCCCGGGGACGTGGAGGCGATCTCGGCGCTCGACAAGGGCGCGTCCGGCCGCATCGGCGCCGACCCCGCCACGGCCGACTTCGCCTGACCGTCAGACTGGTCGCCCCTGTACCCGTCTGGGGGTCACCTCCTGGGGGTCACGTGATGTGACCTCCAGGATCTGACTCCCAGAACGTGACCCCCAGACGGGGGTGCGGGGGTCAGGGTCAGGCCACCCGGAACTGTTCCGCGTCCGAGTCCTTGAATGTCAGCCCGTTCCCCGGCCGGCCCGGGTCCGGGGTGATCGTGCCACCGGCGGGGTCCAGCACCCCGTCGAACAGCATCGCCTCCAGACGCACATGGTCATGGAACCACTCGAGGTGGCGGAGCGCCGGCGCGGCCGCGGCCGGCGCCGCCGAGATTGCCGGGGCGCAGTGCCCCGAGAACCCGACGGCGTGCGCCTGCGCAACAGTGGCAGCCCGGAGCCAGCCCGTGATCCCCCCGCACCGCGTCACGTCGGCCTGGACGCAGTCCACGGCGCCCGCCGCGCACATGCGTTCGACGTCGGCCAGCCGGGTGAGGTACTCGCCGGCGGCGACGTCCGCGGAGATGGACTCCCGCACGAAGCGCAGGCCCGAGAGGTCCTCACTCGAGACCGGCTCTTCGAACCACGAGAATCCCGCCCCGTGGGCAGCCGCCGCCAGACGCGCGGCCTGCTTGGGCGTGTAGGCGCCGTTCGCGTCGACGAACAGTTCGGCGTCGGGACCGATGGCCTGCCGGGCGACGAGCATCCGTTCGATGTCCCGCTGCTCGGCCGAGCCCCGGTCCTGGCCGATCTTGATCTTGACCCGCGGGATGCCCTGGTCCGCGACCCATCCGCCGAGCTGGTCCGACAGCTGCCCGTCCGCGTAGGTGGTGAACCCGCCGCTGCCGTAGACCGGCACGTCCTCCCGCGCCGCTCCGAGGAGCCGGTGGAGCGGAAGCCCCGCGAGCCGCGCGGCGAGGTCCCACAGCGCGCAGTCGACGGCCGACGCCGCGTAGGCGCCCGCGCCTGACTGGCCGATGTTCCGCAGGGCGCGGGCCATCGCCTCCGCGCAGGCGGGGACGGCGAAGGCGTCAGATCCCACGACCACGGGCGCGAGCGCGTCCGAGACAAGGCCGACGAGCGCCGAGGGCCCGTACGTGTAGCCGAGGCCCTCGACGCCGCCGGCCTTCACCTGCACGACGACAATGGTCGTCGAGTCCCATGCGAACGTCCCGTCCGCCTCCGGCATGTCGGTGGGCACCGTGTAGGCCGCGGCCCGGACCTCCGAGACCGGCGCGCCGGAGACGGGCGCTCCCGTCGCGGGGTCCTTCACCCCGCTCATGAGCGGTGCCCGGGCAGCAGCTCCTGGACCTTGGTCTTGAGGCCCTCCTTGATGAAGTCCCACGCGTTGGGATCGCCCTTGATCGCGCTCTTGGCGGCATTCATCGCCTGTTCGAGCGTCGCATGGGGCGGGATGGGCGGCACGTTCGGATCGGTCCGGACGTTCAGCACGGTCCGTCGGGTGGCTCCGAGGGCCTCGTCCCAGGCGGCGCCAAGTCTGAAGAGCGTCGGCAGGTCCACCTCCTGCTGGTAGGAGCCGCCGAGGGAACTGCGCGCACGATGGATCGCGGCTTCGAACGCGCTCATCTCCTTGTGCCGAGCCTGGACGAACTTCGGCCTCTTGCCCGCCCCGAGCGCGGTCACGATGCCGTTGATGCCGTCGCCCGGATAGCCGAAGACCGTCTCGACATCCCACCCCGTGAGCCGGTCGAGCAGGTACTCTGCAACGTTCTGTGACGCCATGTCAGCTTCTCTCCCCTTGCTGGTTGACGCGCCGCCTCCACTCGGGTGCGGCGTCTGCCGCTGTACCCCCGGGCGGCGGCCCGAAACGCATCCACGGGGCCGGTCTCCTCAAGGGGGCGGCTGGGCCAGGCGTACGCTGGGCCGCATGAGCCACGCCGGGACGCCTCAGGAGGCGCACGACGGCGGCGACGCGCCCGCCGTCGGCGGGTCACCGCCGTCGGAGGCCGGCAGGGGGAACGGCTCGTGGGCGTCGTCGCCCGCGATCCGGAAGACGATGCTCGGCAACCGCTCGAGGGACACCGCGCCCGAGCTGCGAGTGCGGCGCGCCGTCCACGCCATGGGCCTGCGGTACCGAGTGGCGGTCAGGCCGGTTCCGACCCTGCGCCGCACAGCGGATCTCGTGTTCAGCCGTGCCCGCGTGGCCGTGTTCATCGACGGCTGCTACTGGCACGGCTGTCCCGAGCACTACATCGAGCCCGCCCGCAACGTCGACTACTGGCGGCCGAAGATCGCGCGCAACCGGGAGCGGGACGCGGAGACAACCGCAGCGCTCATCTCGGCGGGCTGGCGGGTCCTGCGCTTCTGGAGCCATGAGGACCCGCACGACGTCGCCGGACGGATTGCGGCGGCGGTCCGGACGGCCCGGAGCGAACCGGGCTCTTGATTGATTCGGCGGCAAGGGGGTAATCAGCCACAAGCTGACCCACCCCAGGAGGTGCCCGCATGGACTCAACCCAGCTCGCATGGCTCATAGTCGGGATCGCGGTCCTGATCGTGATCATCATCATCGTGGCCGTCGTCGCGCGACGACGCTCCGCACAGCACAAGCAGCAGATGCACGAGCGCGCCGAGGAGATCCGCGCCGAGGCAGCCCAGCACGAGCTCGACGTCCGCGAGCGCGAGGCCAAGGCCAAGGAGGCGCAGGCCCGCGCCGAGCGTGCCGAGGTCGAGGCGGCCCGGCTGCGCCAGCAGGCCGACGAGACCCAGGGCGCCACGCGTGAAGAACGCGAGCGCATCGCCGAACGGCGCCAGCACGCCGACAAGCTCGACCCGAACGTGCCCGACCGTTCGGACCGGTCAGGCCGCGGCGACGGTTCGCGCCACGACGACGCTCCGGCAGCGGACCACCAGCCGGTGCACGACCGCGGCTCCGAGGTCCGCGGCGATGGCCGCCACGTCCAGGACGACGTCCGAACCGTGCAGGACGGCCACCCCGTGCAGGACGACCACCCAGTGCATGACGACGCTCGCCGGGAGGACGCGAACAGGGTTCCGGACCGTGAGGGTCGGGACGCGCCTGGTGCCACCCGCGAGACGGACCGCGACACCACTGCCGAGAGGCCGGACAGGAGGACGCCGTGACCCACAGCGTGAACCCGATCCAGATCCAGAAGTTCCTCGAAGGCATCGACTACCCCGCCGACCGGTCAGCGCTACTCGACGCCGCGCGCAGCCAGAACGCGGACGACAACGTCATCCGGGCCATCGAAGGGATCCCCGAGGGGTCCTACGAGAAGCCCACCGAGGTCAGCCAGGCGATCGTCGAGGCCGGCCGCAAGCACGACTGACCACGCGCGCCTGACTATGCGCGACCGAGCACTTCGGACACAGCGGCGGGGCCGCGATCCACCAAGGATCGCGGCCCCGACGTGGTTGTGCACCCATCGCTCAGAACGGCTTGCCGCCTGTCACGGGGACGACCGCCCCGGAGATGTAGCTGCCCTCATTGGAGGCCAGGAGGACGTACGCCGGCGCGAGTTCCGCGGGCTGCGCTGCGCGTCCCAGCGGAGTGTCCTGCCCGAACTCCGGCACATGCTCAGGCCAGCCGGTGGACGGGATGAGCGGGGTCCAGACGGGCCCCGGCGCGACCGCGTTGATGCGGATGCCCTGCTGGCCGAGCTGGGGCGCCAATGCCTTCACGAGCGCTACTTGAGCCGCCTTGGTCATGGCGTAGTCGAACAGCCCCGCCGAGGGCTGCACCGACTGGATCGAGCTGGTGATGATGATCGACGCCCCCGACTCGAGGTGGGGCAGCGCCGACCGGAGGATCCAGAACTGGCTGTACAGGTTCGTCCGCAGCACCCGGTCGAATTCCTCGGTGCTCACGGTGTCCACGCCGTCGCGCGCCTGCTGGTAGGCGGCGTTGAGGACGATCACGTCCAGGCGTCCGAGCTTCTCGCGCACCTGCTGCGGGAGCGATGCCGAGAAGTCCTCGTCGCGGAGGTCCCCCTCGATCGCCACGGCCGTGCGGCCAGCTGCCTCGATCTCGCGGACGGTTGCGTCGGCGTCGTCCTTCTCCATGGGCTGGAACGTGAAGGCGACGTCGGCGCCCTCCCGGGCGAAGGCGATCCCCACAGCCCGGCCGATTCCGGAGTCGCCGCCCGTGATGAGTGCGGCCTTGCCGCGCAGGCGGCCGTGGCCCTCGTAGGTCTGCTCGCCGTGGTCGGGCTGCGGCGTGGTCTCTGCTGTGGTTCCGGGAGCCTCCAGGTCCTGCGGGGGAGCGTCCACCTGGGGATGCTCGGACCGGGGATCGGGGCTCGGTGACGAACTGGGAAGCTGCTCCGTCATTGCTGCTCCTGAATCGGTGTGCGCTGAACGGCCTCGGCTTGACCTGGGTCCCACGCTACGCGCCACCCGTGCCCCGCGGAAGGCGCCCGCGGCCGGCGTCGGGCGGAGCCGGGTCCGGGCAGCGGGCGCGGGGTTGGGCGGAGCGCAAAAGGGTAGTGAGGCCGTCATGGGGCGTGCGAACAGGAGGCGCCGCGGCGCCGTGTTGACCCGCCGTCGGGCGGGGAAGGGCTTCGTGTATCTCGACGACGAGGGGTCGCGCATCGACGACCCGCAGATCCTCGAGCGCATCAAGGCCCTGGCGATTCCGCCTGCGTGGCGTCGGGTGACCATCTCCGCCGCGCCCGGGGCGCGGCTCCAGGCAACCGGAATCGACGCAGCGGGCCGCCGCCAGTACCTCTACCACCCTTCGTGGCGCGAGCGCCAGGACGCGCGCAAGTTCGCCAGGGCGCTGCAGCTGGCGCGCAGGCTTCCCTCCGTCCGCCGGACCGTGACGCGTGACCTCCGCGGCGAACGGGGGCCGCGGCAGCAGGCGCTTGCCGCCGCCGTGCGACTCGTCGACAAAGCCGGTCTGCGCGTGGGAAGCCGTCGGTACGCACGCGAGAACGGCACGTTCGGCGCGACCACGCTCACCCGTGCGCATGTCAGCGTGGACGGTGAGCGGGTCAGCCTTGACTTCCCCGGCAAGTCGGGGGCCCGGTGGACTGTCGACCTCGTCGACCCCGACCTTGCCCGCTACCTCGCACCGCACGCGGCAGGGCGCTCGCGCCGGGCGGCACTCGGCTACGACGACGGCCATGGCTTCCAGTCGATCGGCCCGTCCGGCGTCAACGGCTACCTCCGGCAGATCTCAGGGCTCGGGGTGAGCGCCAAGGACCTTCGGACCTGGCGTGGGACTGCCGTGGCGGGCGCGTCCCTCGCCTGGAGCCACGACGCCGGCCTGGATGCGGAGACCGCGTGGCGCAAGGCGGTGTCCGAGGCCGCGGAGTGGCTCAACAACACCCCCACGGTTGCCCGTGGCTCGTACCTCGACCCCAGGCTGCTCGTCGCGTATGAAGAGGGGCGCACAGCGCGTAGCCCCTCGGACGCCGCCGTGGCGGACCTCCTGGAAGAGGCCTCCGGGGGAGCCCCGCCGTCGGGGACTCGTGAGAACGCCGGGACGGCGTGACGCCAAGACGGCGGGCCGGACCCCAGCGTCCGTCCCGCCGTCAGTCATCTGCCCGAAGCCGTCAGGGGCTTTCCGGGAATTGGTCGGTCGTGGTCCCCTCGGTGTCCCCGTCGCGCGGGGCGAGGTAGCGCTCGCCTTCCTCTGTGCGCTCGACGACGTACTCCGCCTCGACGGCGTCCATCGCGGCCTGGTCCACCTCGTTGGGCGGCTTCACGGGGCCTGGGTTCGGCGTCCGCTCGGCGTCGCCCCAGACGGCGCCGAGGCCCTTGGAGGAGGGCGTCACGTCCGTGGTCTCCGGGGCAGCCTCGTCGTCGTGCGGATTGCGGGGGACCGGCCTTCCCGGCTCGTCGCGCAGACCGTCGCGGTCGAGATGTGGATCGCGGGCGTTCGTCATAGCGTGCGTCCTCTCCTCTGGGCCGTCGCAGAGCGCGGCATAGGCATTGACCCAACTCCTTCCCCCGAAGGCCGAGGGCGAAACGAAGAGTGGGCGGCTCGGAGCGAGCAACAGGAAACGTCACAAGAAACGGGATCGAGAATCGCTGAAGCTTCTCCTTGGAGGGTTGTGGCGGCCAAAGGAGAGTGGGACTGTGGAAATGGAGTCAAGCAACCGGCCCCGAAATCATCAAGAGGGCGGGTGCTGACCGTGGAGCTTGGTACATCATGAATGCGGGGCCGCTGCAGCGGAACGCGCTGATGTCCTCGACTCTCCACCCCTTCACCGACGGCATCCACGCGGCCATCGGCTGCGCACTCCTTCTTCGAGCCTTGATCTCGGCGCAGGCCCCTCTCGGTTCCACCCCTGCGAGGTGGAGCCGAGGAACTCCTCAGCTCTGAGAGCCAATGCTCCAACCCCAGCGAGGAGGAAAAACTCGCCGTGAAGACCGTTCACCAGGGGACCCGGACGACGTCTCCTTCATTCACTCGACCTGACCGTGCGGCAGCCAAGGGGGTCGTTGCCCTGAGGACCCGGCCTGGCCCGCTCGTCCGGGCAGTGGCACCGGCCGCGCTGGCCACCCAGGCACTCACCGCCGGCCGCCTCGCCGTCGAATACCTCGGCGTCGCTGACGCCCTCGCCCGCCGATTCCGCTGCCCCGGGCACGACGCCGACGACCTCCGCCAGGTGGCCCGGCTCGGACTCATGAAGGCCGCCCAGAGGTACCGCGCCGCGCTCGGTCACGGATTCGTTCCGTACGCAGTGCCGACCATCACTGGCGAGCTCAAGCGCTATCTGCGTGACCAGTCCTGGGTCGTCCGCCCGCCCCGGGCCATCCAAGAGCTTCGGCTGAGGCTAAACTCCGTGCGACCAGGGCTCGCCCAACGTCTCGGCCACGATCCCACGACGGCTGAGCTGAGCGACGAATCAGGGGTTCCGGTCGCGGAGGTGGCCGAAGCCCAGATCGCCGAGGCCGCGATGGTCGGCCAGCCGATCGAACACGGCGACTCCTCCGAGGACCCGGAGGAAAGGCGGGTCAGCTACATCTTCGGGTCGGAGGACCCGGGGTACGAACGAGTCGAGCAGATGCAGGCCCTTGCGGGGGCCCTCGAAGGCGCGACGGAGGCGGACAAGCGTCTCCTCTACCTCCGCTTCGTCGAGGAGATGACTCAGGACGCGATTGCCGAAGAGCTCGGTGTGAGCCAGATGCAGGTTTCCCGGCTTCTGCGGAAGCTGCTCGACCGGCTGCGCAGGCGCATGGCCGCCTAGCGGGTCACTCCTCCAAGTCCTCGGCCCTCAACGGCCGGGAAGGCGCTCGGCGCCGTCGGCCGCATCCACGCGGGCGACGGCGTCGAGCACGTGTCCGGGCAGGACGGCCAGGATCGCCGGGTCCGGCTCGTCGGAGAACGGGTCGCCGCGCCTTACGGCAGCATCCGTGAGGACGATGTGCGGCCCGTCGGCGGGAGGCCCCCACTGCTCGGGGGCGGCAGGGCCGAACAGCACGACCGACGGAGTGCGGTAGGCGCTCGCGAGGTGTGCCGCGGAGGTGTCCGCCGTGATGACGACGCGCGCGGCGCGCACCGCGGCCGCGAACTCGTCGAGCGCCCACTCCCCGGCCACGCAGGCGCTCTCGGGGAGGCCCGCGGCCGTCGTGACGTCCTGCGCACGCGGACGGTCGGCCGCCCCGCCGGTGACGACGACGTCGTGCCCGTCCGAAGCGAGCTGGCACGCCACGGCGGCGAATCTCCCGACGGGCCACTGCCGGCTCCCGTAGGCGGCCCCCACATGGACGATCGTGGCGCCGACCGCCGGGGCGCTCGCCTCAGGCTCGCCCAGCCGATAGTCCTCGGCGTCGGCCGCGATGCCGTGCCAGCGCAGGAGGCGGACCCACCGCTCGCGTTCGTGGAGCGTGTCATCCCAGACGGGGCCCGGCCACCCCTTCGCCTCATGGCCCAGCCGGTGCGCAGGCTGGAGCTCCTCGAGGCGGGTCCGGCTCTCGACCCCCTTGCCGTGCAGGTTCACGGCGACATCCACGGGTCCCAGCGGCGGGAGCGGATCGTCGAGCCCGGGGGTGGGAAGAAGCCTGTTGATGCCCCCGATGAGCGGGACGATGGGCTCGAGCCAGGAAGCCGCCGCGAGCACGAGCTCGTGCTGGGGGAAGGCCCGCCGCAGGCCGCGGAGCGCCGGGACGGCCACGAGCAGGTCCCCGAGCTTGAGCGCCCGCAGGACGAGGAGCACGGGCTTGGCGTCTGAAGCGGACATGGCACCTCCGGGTCGTTCTCCAGGAGCGCCCGCGGCCTGAGCGTCGATGAGGGTCGTCCCCCCTTAAGAGGTTTATTGTAACTTCTCGCGGGAACTGCTCCTTCATGGAGAACCGCCGCCGGAATACCGCAGGGCACGCCAGGGCCAGAGGGCCGCGCCGCCCGTGGATCCCGCGTGCCGTCCTGTTCGACCGAGACGGCACCCTCGTCCACGACGTCCCGTACAACCGGGATCGGCGCCTCGTACGCCCCATGCCCGATGCGGCGCGGGTGCTGGACGAGCTGCGCGAGGCGGGGATTCCCACAGGTGTCGTGTCCAACCAGTCCGGTGTCGGGCTCGGCATCATCAGTCCCGACGAGCTCGACGCCGTGAATGCGCGCGTCGAGGAGCTCCTCGGACCCTTCGACACGTGGCAGGTCTGCCCCCACGGACCGGACGCGCGCTGCCGCTGCCGCAAGCCCCAGCCGGGCCTGATCCTCGCAGCCTGCTCCGCCCTCGGCGTTGCTCCCTCGGACGCCCTCGTCATCGGCGACATCGGCAAGGACATGGAGGCCGCGCGGCGCGCAGGCGCCCGCGGCGTCCTGGTGCCCACACGCGTGACGCGCCGGCAGGAAGTCCTGGAGGCACCGGCGGTGGCCGGTGACCTCACCTCCGCGCTCATCCTGGCGTTCGGCAGCCGGGAGCTGGCGGCTTCCGAGCCACTGGCCACCGGCACCGGAGGTGCTCAGTGAAGCGAGTCCTCGTTGCTCGCCTCGACAGCCTGGGAGACGTCGTCCTCGCGGGCCCCGCAGTGCGGGCCGTCGCGTCGAGCGCGCTTCCGGTGCTCCTGACGGGTCCACGCGGGAGCGCTGCCGCAGAGCTGCTTCCCGGGGTCGACCGCGTCGTGGAATGGGACTGTCCCTGGATTGCCAACCCCGCGCCTCCGGCCACCCCACGCCACCTGCGCCGCCTCGAGCGGCTTGTCGCGGGCCTCCACGTGGAGGAAGCCGTCGTCCTCACGTCCTTCCACCAGTCGCCGCTGCCCCTCGCGCTCGAGCTGCGCCTCTGCGGCGTGCAGCGCATCACCGGCCTGTCGGAGGACTACCCGGGCAGCCTCCTCGACGTACGCGTGACGAGCAGGGATGTCCCCTGGAGCGTCCACGAGGTGGACCGGGCCCTCGCCATCGCCGCGGCCGCAGGGTTCACCCTTCCGGCTGACGACGCCGGCCTCCCGGCACTCGGGCCGACGCAGCCCTCGGGCCTGAGGCCGGAGGGGGACTACGTGGTCGTCCATCCTGGCGCGGACGCCCCCTCGCGTGCGTGGCCGGCGGCCAACGCCGAACAGCTCGTCGAGCTGCTCGCCGCGCGGGGCCTCCAGCCGGTGGTCACGGGCGCCCCCGGTGAACGGGCTCTCACGGCCAGGGTTGCGGGGGACCACGGAATCGACCTCGGGGGGAGCACGCCTCTGCCCGCTCTCGCCGACGTGCTCGCGGGAGCGCGGGCCGTCGTCGTGGGCAACACCGGACCGGCGCATCTCGCGGCCGCGGCGGGCACCCCCGTCGTGAGCCTCTTCTCACCGGTCGTGCATGCCGGCGTGTGGGCGCCCCGCGGCGCACCCGTCGTGGTGCTCGGAGACCAGGACGCCCCGTGCGCGGCGACCCGTGCGCGCACGTGTCCGGTCGAGGGGCACCCATGTCTGGCCCGAGTGGGCCCGGCCGAGGCGCTCGCCGCCGTCGAGAGCCTCCTCGCCGAGCACAGCGGGGTGGTGGCCTGATGCGCATCCTGCTCTGGCACGTCCACGGAGGGTGGACCGACGCCTTCGTCCGCGGTCCCCACGAGTACATCCTCCCGGTCGACGGCAAGCGCAGCGAGTGGGGGCTTGGCCGCGGCGGACGCGACTGGCCCGCGGCGACGGAGGCAACCTCGGACGAGCTCGTGCGCGACGCGGGGACGATCGATGCCGTCGTGCTCCAACGGGCCGCCGAGGCGGACCGGCTGCGCAGCCTCACCGGACTGACGGCCGGGATCGACGTGCCCGCCGTGTACGTGGAGCACAACACCCCCCGCGGCCGCGTCCCCGACACGCGGCACCCCCTCTCAGGACAGCGCGAGATCCTGGTGGTGCACGTCACCCACTTCAACGCGCTGATGTGGGACTGCGGCGTCGCGCCCACGCGCGTGATCGAGCACGGCGTGGCCGACCCGGGCCTGCTGTACACGGGGGAGCTGCCCCGGCTCGGCGTCGTCGTGAACGAGCCGGTGCGCCGCGGCCGCACCGCGGGCACCGACCTTCTCCCGCGCTTCGCCGCCGCGGCACCGCTGGATGTCTACGGCATGGGCGGTGACCGCCTGAGGCGCGCTACGCGGCTGGGCCCCGACCGGCTGCGCTGGGCCGGCGACGTCCCGCCGCCTCGGCTGCACACCGAGCTCGGCCGCCGGCGGGCGTACGTCCATCCCTTTCGGTGGACCTCGCTCGGACTCGCACTCATCGAGGCCATGCAGGCCGGCATGCCCATCCTCGCCGTCGGCGCGACCGAGGTGTGGCGCGCCGTTCCGCCTGAGGCCGGCCGCGTCAGCTCGAACCCCTCGGAGCTCGTCGCCGCGGCGCGGCGCTTCATCGCCGACGAGTCCGCGGCGCGGGAAGCGGGGCTCGCGGCCCGGGAGGCAGCGCTCGCCCGCTATGGGCTTGCGAGGTTCCTGGCCGACTGGGACGCGGTCCTGGATGAGGCGGCCGGGGGACTCTTCTCGCACCAGCGGGGCCGATCGGACCCCCCGGGACACACCGCCTTCCCGAGCCACCGGGACCAGATGTGGAAGGAGCAGGAATGAAGATCTCGATGGTGTCGGAGCACGCGAGTCCTCTCGCCGCTATCGGCGGGGAGGATGCAGGCGGCCAGAACATCCACGTAGCAGAGCTCTCCGCAGCCTTGGTGCGCCGCGGCCACGGAGTCACGGTGTTCACCCGGCGGGACAGCCATCGCCTCCACTGGGAGCAGATGCTCCCCACCGGAGTGACCCTCGTCAACGTCGACGCCGGGCCGCCCCGCTCGATCCCCAAGGACAAGCTCCTGCCGCACATCCCGGAGTTCGCCGAGCGGCTCGCGGAGTACTGGCACGGCGACACGCCGGACATCGTCCACGGGCACTTCTGGATGTCGGGCATCGCATGCATCGAGGGCGTCGGGAAGATCGAGAGCCTCGGCTTCGCACCCCCGGTCGTCGCCGAGACGTTCCACGCGCTCGGAGTCGTCAAGCGGCGCCACCAAGGCGCGGACGACACGAGCCCTCCCGAACGGGAGGCGCTAGAACCGTGGGTCGCCCGCTCCGTCGACCGGGTGATCGCCACCTGCCCCGACGAGGCCTTCGAGCTGCGCACCCTCGGCGTCAACCGCCGCCGCATCTCAGTCGCGCCCTGCGGGGTGGACACCCTCCGCTTCACCCCGGATGGACCGGCACGGGTGCGCGGGGGGCGCCTGCGGCTCGCGGTGATCGGCCGGCTCGTGCCGCGCAAGGGGATCGACATCGTGATCGAGGCTCTCGCGCAGCTGGCCAAGGCCGGCACGCGCGGGGTCGAGCTGCTCATTGTCGGCGGATCCAGCGCCAAGGACCGCGTCGCGGCGGACCCCGAGGCCCGGCGGCTCCGCGACCTGGCCGACTGGCTCGGCGTCGGAAATCAGGTCATCTTCACCGGTCAGGTTCCGCGCGACGAGATGCCCGCACTCATGCGCAGCCTCGACGTCGTCGTGTGCACGCCCTGGTACGAGCCGTTCGGCATCGTGCCGCTGGAGGCGATGGCGAGCGGCGTGCCTGTCATCGCCGCGGCGGTCGGCGGCCTCGCGGAGACGGTGGTCGACGGGGTGACCGGGTTCCACGTGCCGCCGCGCTCACCCGAGGCGCTCGCCGAGGCGATCAGGGTGCTTGCGGAGGATCCGGCGCGGCGCGCCTCCCTGGGGGCGGCCGGCGTCGAACGTGCCCGCAACCGCTACACGTGGGACCGGGTCGCCGAGGACACGGAGCGGATCTACCGCGTCATGCGGGAACACTGGGAGCGGCCCGAGGCGGATGTCGCGATGTCGCGCAGCAGACTGCGCCGCGTGCAGGAGGGGGCCTGAGGATGAACGGCGTCCCTTTTCCCCGGCCGGCCGCACTCGGCGGCGTGAACGGCACCTCCCGCTCCGACGGCCTACGCGCCATCGGCGCCCGGCGCCGCGCCATCCGTCCCGTGGACGGTACGACGTTCCTCGAAGACCGCATCTCCGACCACCTCGGCGGCTCTGCGCGCACCCTTGAGGGCCTCCAGAGCCATGCCCCGCTGCTGGCACGGTGGGCGCAGCACCTCGCGGTGCGCCTGGCCGACGGCGGCAGGCTCCTCGTCGCCGGGAACGGCGGCTCTGCGGCGGA
Source organism: Sinomonas sp. B1-1 (assembly GCF_050474465.1). Lineage (NCBI taxonomy): Bacteria > Bacillati > Actinomycetota > Actinomycetes > Micrococcales > Micrococcaceae > Sinomonas > Sinomonas sp. B1-1. The sequence continues at coordinate 159,989 of NZ_JBCHVF010000006.1, forward strand.
GGCCCAGCACCTCACCGCGGAGCTCGTGGGCCGGTACGACGGCGAGCGGCGCCCTTTCTCGGCCATCGCCCTCCACGGCGACAGCTCCGCCGTGACGGCCATCGGCAACGACTACGGCTACGAGCAGGTCTTCGCCCGTCAAGTCCGCGCCCACGCGCGGCCGGGCGACATCGTGCTGCTGCTCTCGACCTCGGGGGCGAGCCAGAACCTCCTGTGCGCGGCCGAGGCCGCACGGGAATGCGGGGCCGTCTCGTGGGCCCTCACCGGGCCCGCGCCCAATCCGCTCGAATCCGCCGTCGACGAGGCGCTCACGCTCGAGGGCCCCGGCTGCCACGTCCAGGAGTCCCAGCTCGTGGCGATCCATGCCCTGTGCACCTGCTTCGACGCCCTCATCAGGGCCACGGAGACGCCCGCAGGACGTGATGCGCCCCTCGGAATCGACCAGCCATCAATGAAGGGAGGACGGCCATGAGGATCGTCGTCGTGGGAGACACCCTGCTCGATATCGACCTTGCGGGGCATGCCGGACGCCTCTGCCCGGACGGCCCAGCCCCCGTCGTCGACGTCCAGAGCCGCCGCGAACGGGCCGGCGGCGCCGGGCTCGTGGCGACGCTGCTCGCCCAGGACGGGCACGACGTCGACCTCGTCACCGCCCTGTCCGACGACGCCGCCGCCGACCGCGTGCGTTCCCTGCTGCAGTCCGTGCACATCCACGAGGGCGTGCTTGGCGGCCCCACGCCGACCAAGATGCGCGTCGCCGCCGACGGGCAGCGCATCGCCCGGATCGACGAGGGATGCGGGCAGAAGCCGTTCCCCCTGGTCGACGAGTCGATGCTCGTCCCGCTGGAGGCGGCGGACGCCATCGTGGTGGCCGACTATGGGCGCAGGCTCCTCGAGGCCCCGCCGCTGCGGGCCGCGCTTGAGGCGGCCTCCCGCCGCGTCCCGGTGGTCTGGGACCCGCACCCGCACGGCGCCCGCCCCACCGGCGGCGTGGCGGCAGTGACACCGAACCTGTCCGAGCTGCTGGACCTGTCCGGACGCGATGTCAGCGGGCTGGGAGCGATCGCGACCGCGGCAGGCCGGCTGCGGGACCGCTGGCATGCGCAGTCCGTGGTCGTGACCCTCGCGGAACGCGGCGCGCTCCTGTGCGACAACGGAAGCGCCATCCACATCGGTGTCCCGAGCGCCGGGCTGCGCATCGAGGACGCGTGCGGCGCGGGCGACCGCTTCGCTTCGGCCCTCGCGGCGTCCCTGGCCGGTGGCAGCAGCCTCGAGGAGGCGGTCGAGACGGCCGTGGCCGCCTCCGTCGGGTTCCTCGCTGCCGGTGGCGTCGCCGCGCTGGACCCCACCCCCCAGCCCTCGAACGGGCAGGGGCCAGCCGAGTCCGTCGGCGACGACGAGTCGCCGGCGTTCGCCCTCGCGCGCCGTGTCCGGGCGGAGGGCGGGCGCGTGGTCGCGGCGGGAGGCTGCTTCGACCTGCTCCACGCGGGGCACCTGCGGCTCCTCGAAGCCGCCCGCGGCCTCGGCGACTGCCTCATCGTCTGCCTGAACTCGGACTCGTCCGTGCGCCGGCTCAAGGGAGAGAGCAGGCCCGTGATGGACGAGCGCGACCGAGCCGACCTGCTCCTCGGGCTCAGCTGCGTCGACGCCGTGGAGATCTTCTCCGAGGACACACCGGAGCGGCTCCTCGCCGGGCTGCGTCCCGACGTCTGGGTCAAGGGCAGCGACTACGACGCCGAGCAGCTGCCGGAGTCGGCGCTCCTGCGCCGGTGGGGCGGCGAAGTGGTCACCGTTCCCCTCCAGCCCGGGCGCTCGACGACGTCGCTCGCCTCCGCGATCGCGGCCCTCGGCTGAGGTGTGCCACGGCTGAGCCCCACTCTTCGACCCGTCCGACCGAAACCCGACGACATGACACCAGGAGGAACCTGCGCCATGACTGAAGCCCTGCAGACCAACGAGACCCTGACGACCCGGACCGACGCCTCTCGCACCAGGATCTCCGGAAGCCCCCTGCGCGGAGCACGCATCCTCGTCACAGGCGGAGCCTCCGGGCTCGGCGCGGCGGTCGTGGAGGCCGTCTCGGGGGAAGGCGGCGTTCCGCTCGTCCTCGACCGCGCACCCGTGGCCGCTCCGCTGAAGGGCTGGCAAGTGGACCTCTCCGAGCGCGAGGCGGCCGAGTCCGCCGTCGCCCGTGCGGCGGAGGAGGCAGGCGGACTCGACGCCGTGGTCTGCGCCGCAGGCGTGGACCGCTGCGGAGAGCTCGCCGAGGTCCCCGCCGACGAGTGGGAGAAAGTGATCCGCGTGAACCTCCTCGGCACGGCGGCGGTGGTCCGTGCCGCCCTCCCGCACCTCATACGCTCGCACGGACGCGTCGTCACCGTCGCCTCGACCCTCGGCCTCCGCGGGGCCGCCGGGGCGAGCGCCTACTGCGCGTCGAAGTTCGGGGTGATCGGCTTCAGCCGTGCGCTCGCTGCCGAGCTCAAGGGGCGCGTCGGCGTCACGACGCTCATCCCGGGCGGCATGGACACGGCGTTCTTCGACGACCGCCCGGACCAGTACAAGCCGCAGGACCGCAGCACGCTCAACCGCCCCTCGGACGTGGCACGCTCGGTCGTCTTCGCGCTCTCTCAGCCGCAGGGATGCGAGGTCCGCGAGCTCCTCGTCGCCGGGTCCCTCGAGGACTCCTGGCCGTAGGCCCGTCCGACCTCCTGGCCCAGGCTCAGCGCCCGGCCAGGAGGTCGCGGGCGTCCGCGAGCACCCTCTCGGTCGCCACCCCGTCTACCCAGGGAACCTCGTGCTCGCAGGGCTGCAGGAAGGGATCGGTGCCGTCCGCGCCGCACACCGGGCACAGCTGGCGCCACGAGACCTGCACCCGGTGGTGGCGGCGGCCCGTCGGTCCGGCGTTGATGAGGTTCGGTCCCCAGTACACGGAGGCCGTCGGCGTTCCCAGCGCCTGGGCCAGATGCCGGGGTCCGCTGTCATTCGCCACGACCAGGCGGGCGGTCGCGAGGAGGCCCAGGAGCCCTTGGAGGGACGTGCGCCCGGCTGCGGAGGCGATGCGCCCAGCCGCGCTGGGAGCCAGCCCTGCGGCGTCGTGCGCGATCCCGTCCGCGAGCCCGCGCTCGCCGTCGTCCCCCACGACGAGGACCTGCCACCCGTCCGCGGCGAGTTCCGCAGCGACGGCGACGAAGCGGTCGGCCGGCCAGCGCCGGCGGGGATCGGTCGCCCCCGGATGCACGACGACGAGTCCCGGCCCGGGGCGCAGCCAGTCGGCCGCCGCGGCGGCGTCGGCGGGGACGACGGCGAGGCGCGGGTCGGTCACTACGGCGGGCGCGCCGGCGAGGGAGGCCACCTCGAGCCAACGGCTCACCTCGCGCTGGTAGTACACGTGGGGCATGTCGCGCTCGAGCCGGAGGGCCTCCCTGGTAGCGCACCCGACCGTATGCGGTGCGCCCAGAGCGGCCACGAAGGGGTTGGAGTTCGCGCCGCCGCCATGGAGCTGGACGGCCAGGTCGACGCCCTCCGAGCACAGGTCAGCTGCCATCTCCTGGGTGGCAGGGTCGTCCCGCCAGGTGCGGCCCTGTGCGTCCGGGGCGTCGGGGAAGAAGGGGACGCGGACGATGCGGTCCACGGGCGTCGGGCGCCCTTCGAGGACCGGCGCGAGGTTCGGCGTCGTGAGGAGGACGAGTTCGGCGTCCCGGTAGGCCGCCCGGAGGGCCTCGAGCGCGGGAAGCGCCGCGACCAGGTCACCGATCCCGCCGCCCCGGAGCACCGCGATCCGGCGTACGCCCTCGAACGGGGAATCGTCGGTCTGCGCGGCGGCCCCCACGGTGCTGGCTTCTGCTGTCATGGTCCCTCCCGACCCCTCGCGGCCCTCGCTGCGCGGGCCCTCGTCGTCATCGCCGTACCCGTGCGCACGCCGCGGCAAACGGCGCCGCGCCGCGACCGGTGTGCCGCGCGTCCCGCGCTCGCGGCCCCCGTGCGCACGGAGCGCTGTGTGAGCGCACACCCGAGGGGTAACAAGCTTGTGCCCCAGCGTCAGGAGGAACGATGATGAGCGGCCTGCCCCACGAGGCCCGCCCCGACGAGGACCCAGTGCCGGGAGCTGCGAAGGCACCCTCCCAGCGAACACTCCCTGAGGCCCGCGCGCAGAGCGTTGTCACGGAGATCCGGCGTGATCCCCGCACGGGACAGCCGCTCGCACGGCCCGTCCAGCCAGACCCGGCGCGGGCGGACGCGGCCCTCCGCGCGGCCCGCAGCGCCTGGACGATGTGGCGGCGTGTGCCGCAGGCGCAGCGCTCGGGGACCCTGCGCGAGCTCGCGGGAGCCGTCGAGTCCGCCGCCCATGAGCTCGCCGACCTGAACAGCCGGGAGACCGGGCGCCTCTTCGACGACGCGCTGGCGGGCGTGCGGTCCGGGGCCGAATCGCTGCGCCGGTACGCCGAGCTGAGCCTCCTCCGCTCCGGCCCCACCCTCGCCGGAGCCTTCTCGGGCCTCGACTTCACCGTCTATGAGCCACGCGGCCTCGTTCTGGGGCTGACGTCCTGGGATGACCCCGTCGCCACGGCGTGCGGCATAGCCGGCGCAGGCCTCGCGGCGGGGAATGTCGTGCTGCTCAAGCCCAGCGAGCGCTGTTCCGCCCTCGGCCGGAGGCTGGGGCGGCTCTTCGCCTCGGCCGTTCCCCCCGGCGTGCTCAGCACCGTCACGGGCGACGCCGAACTGGGCGCCGCGCTCGCGGGCGACGACAGGGTGAACGCGATCGTCCACGTCGGGTCCGCCGCGGTGGCGGACAGCCTGGTCGCGGCGTCGTGCCGCACCGGGGCCCACCTTGTCAGGGGGAGGGGCGGCAGCAGTTCCCTCATCGTCGACCGCGGAGTGGACCTCGGCTGGGCCGCCGCCTGCACGGCTCAGGCGGCCTTCCGGCACGCTGGCCAGCTGCTCTCTGCGCCGCGGAGGATCTTCGTCCTGCGCGATGTCGAAGAGGTCTTCCTCGACGAGCTCGCCGAGCAGGCTCGGCAGTGGGCGGCATCGGAGCGGGTGGGGCCGGTTGTCGACGAGTGGGCCCGTGGCGAGATCCACCGCGCCGTGCTCTCGGCGCTCGACGACGGCGCAGTCCTCCTCGTCGGCGGCCAGTTCGCCGAAGGGCCCGGATCCTTCTACCCGCCCACCGTCCTCGCACGGTGCGCACCGTCGATGAGCATCATGCGCGACCAGGTCCGCGGACCGGTGGCTGCCGTCATGTCCGTGCAGACCTTCGACGAAGCGGTCGCGGAAGCGGCGGAGGAGCCCTGCGGCCCCTCGGCGACCGTCCTCACGCGGGACATCGGGCATGCGCAGCTGGCGGCCGCCGAGATCCCGGCGTCCAACGTCGCCGTCAATGGCCTGGCCGTGGGCGTGACCGGCACGGACGCGCCGGGTCTTCCCCAGGCGGGCAGCACGGCGGGATTCGGCCCGCGGCTGCTCGACGAGCTGAGCCGACCGAAGGTCATCCATCTCGAGCCGCCCGTGGCTGCCCGCGGGAGAGGGGGGTACTGAAGCATGGACGCCGAGCGCATTCTCGCTGCACTCCAGGGGAACCGGCCGTCGATCCTCGTGGTCGGCGACGTCGTGCTGGACCGGCGCTGGGAGGGGAGCGCCGAGCGCCTGTGCCGAGAGGGGCCCGTCCCGGTCGTCGACGTGGAGCGCATCGAGGACGCCCCGGGCGGAGCGGGCAACACCGCCGTCAACCTCGCCGCTCTCGGGGCCCGTGTCCATCTGGTGGCCGTCGCGGGCGACGACGAGCCGGGCCACGCGCTCGCGGCGCGCCTTGCCGAAGCCGGTGTGGACTCCCACGGGCCGGTACGCAGCCGGGGCAGGAGCACGTCTGTGAAGTCGCGGGTGGTGGGCCAAGGGCAGCTCCTGCTGCGCGTCGATGCGTGCCGGACCGCGGATGCCGACGAGGCCGACGCCGTCGCGGCCGCTGCCCTCGAGCTCGCGGGCAGAGTGGACGCAGTGGTCCTGTGCGACTACGGCCTCGGCGCCCTGGCCCGCATCGACCGGAGCGCGCTGCGCACGGCGGCCCGGGCGCTCATCGTCGATGCCCACACCCCGGCCGCCTGGCGGGACCTCCACGCTGACGTCGTGACCCCGAACGCCGCCGAGGCGGCAGGCATCGTCGGCGGCGCCCCTCCGCACGGAGACCGCCACTCGTGGGCGGCCAGGAACGCGGATGAGCTCCTCAACGCCACCGGGGCCGAGCACACACTCCTCACCCTGGACCGGGACGGCACGGTCCTGCTCGGCCGGGCCGGCGTGCTGCACGAGACCCACGCCCGCCCCGCCCCCGAGCAGAACGCCGTGGGCGCCGGGGACACCTTCGTCGCGGGGGTGGCGTTCGCGCTCGCTGCCGGCCTGCCCGTCGACGACGCCGCCGACGTCGGCCAGGCAGCCGCGGACGTCGTCGTGCAGGTCCCGGGCACGACGACGTGCACCGCCGACCGCCTCCACGCCGCCCTCCGCTCGGCCCAGCTTCCGTCCTCGGACCCGGTGCCGGGCAGTGTCCCAGCCGACGCGGACCGGACGGTTCACGGCAAACGGGGCGGCGTGGCGACCTGGGAGGCCGTGCGCGCGGCATCGGAGGAGGCCCGCAGCCACGGTCGGGCTGTCGTCCTGACGAACGGCGTCTTCGACGGCCTCCACCGCGGCCACGCGGCGTTCCTCGAGGAGGCCGCCGGTCTGGGCGGGCTCCTCGTGGTCGGGGTGAACTCGGACGACTCCGTGCGCCAGCTCCGCGGCGGCACCCCAGCGGTGGGCGAGGAGGACCGCGCTGCCGTGGTCGCCGCGCTGGCCGCCGTCGACCACGTCGTCGTCTTCGACTCCGAGACCGCCGTCCCGCTCATCCGGGAGCTGAGGCCCGACGTCTACGTCAAGGGCGGGGACTACCTTCCGGGCATGCTCGCGGAGGCCGAGGCGGTGCGCGAGGTCGGCGGCCGGCTCGAGACGCTCGGGTACGTGGAGCGGCCCGCGCTCCGCCCACGTGTGCGGCGGGCCGGAGGATGAGCCGCCGCAGCCCCCACGAATGGGGGAACCGGCCCGACGCCGCGGCACCGCCACCGCTCGAGGTCCTCATCCCGACCCGCAACCGGCCCGCGGAGCTCGCCACGACACTGGCGGGTCTCGCCGCCCAGGATGCCGAGGACTTCGGGGTCGTCGTCAGCGACCAGAGCGAAGGCGCCGCGGACTGGGAACACCCCGCCGCGGCTGCCATGCTCCGGGTCCTCCACGCCCAGGGGCGCCGCGTCGCCGTCCACCGCCACCTTCCGCTCCGCGGCCTCGCCGAGCACCGGGAATTCCTCCTGGGAGTGTCCGGGGCGCCGCTGGTCCTGTTCCTGGACGACGACGTGTGGCTGGGACCCGAGGCAGTGCGGACTCTGGCCGAGGCCATCGGAAAGCTCGGCTGCGGATTCGTCGGCATGGCGGTCCAGGGGCTGTCCTATCTGGACGACGTCAGGCCCCACGAGCATGGGGAACTCTCGCTCTGGGGGGACCGGGTCGAGCCGGAGAGGCTCAGCCGCCGAGGTCCCGGATTCGACCGCTGGCGCCTCCACAACGCGGCGAATCCCGCCCACCTTGCCGCGGGGCTCCTCGAGGAGGGTGCCTTTGACCACCGCGCCTGGGCCGCCTACCGGGTGGCCTGGGTGGGCGGTTGCGTCCTCTTCCGCCGTGCCGCGCTCGCAGAGTGCGGGGGCTTCGGCTTCTGGAGGGACCTCCCTCCGGGCCACGCGGGGGAGGACGTCGTGGTGCAGTGGAGGGTTATGGAGCGGCACGGCGGCGCAGGCATCCTGCCCTCGCACGCCGTGCATCTCGAGAGCCCCACGACCGTCGAGGACCGCAGCGTCGAGGCCGCCGAGGCCCTCGGGCTCCCTGGACGGTGAACGCCCCGAGGAACCGGTGTGAAGAAGGCCCGAACGGGAAGTATCCCGTGAAGAAGGAGGCCGAGCTGATCGATGCCATCTGAAACCACGGAGTACCGGAGGCAGACCCGGTACGGCATGTACCACCGGCGGGAAACCTATGCCGAGAAGCTGGACCGGAACTGGTCTGAAATCCTGCAGGAGCTGCGCATCCTCCAGACCGGCCTCCAGCTCCTCGCCGGATTCCTGCTGACGCTTCCGTTCCAGAACCGCTTCAGCAGCCTCGACGCCTACAGCGTCGGTCTCTATCTCGTCCTCGTGGTCATCGCGACCGCGGCGCTGCTCGTGGTGCTCATGCCGCTGAGCGTGCACCGCCGCCTGTTCCGCCGCAAGGTCAAGAACCGGCTGGTGCAGAGCGGGGACTGGGCGGCCAAGGCGGGTCTGGGGCTCGCCGCCCTGCTCCTCACCGGGACCACCTCGCTGATGTTCGACGTCGCCCTGGGGCGGTGGCAGTCTTGGGTCGTGGCCGGATGCCTTCTCGTGATGTGCCTCGTGATGCTCGTAGCTGTCCCGTCTGTGGTGGCGCGCACGCCGGAGCCCACCGTGCGGCCCGAGGACGAGATCATCAGGCACGGCCCGGACGACCCGTACGGACCGGCCCAGTCTGACGCGACGGACCGCCATGACGGCGGTACCTCGGAGGACGAGGCGGACGCGGGCGGTCCGGGGCGTCGGGAGAAGTAGGCGCTGTGCGGGGGGCCTCGAGGTGGCCCGTCCGGAGTCGTTCGCCGATGAGGGCTTTCGCCCGGGCCCAAGTTCCCTAGCATCCCGCGGAAACCGCCACCTAGGCTCGGGCCATGAGCGAAACCGAGCAGAATGTCCAGATGAGCGGCCGGCGCGGCATCGTCGTCGGCGTCGACGGCTCTTCCCTCTCCATCGAGGCGCTGCGGTGGGCGGCCCGTATGGAACCGACGGTCGGGGGGCCGATCACGGCCGTCTCCGCCTGGCACGTCCCCACCTCCGGTGCCGCCTTCGCAGGGTACCCGGGGATCGACTGGAACCCCGAGCAGGACGCGGCAGGCGTCCTCGATGCCGCCCTCGGGGAGGCGTTCGGACCCACCCGCCCGGAGGGCCTCATCGCCAAGGCCATCGAAGGCCGGCCCTCGCAGGTGCTCGTCGAGGAGAGCGACGACGCTGGAATGCTCGTGGTGGGTTCACGCGGCCTCGGCGGCCTCATGGGGACACTGCTGGGCTCCGTGAGCCGAGCCTGCGCAGAGCACGCGAAATGCCCGGTCCTCGTGCTCCACGGGGAGGAGACCGCAGCACCCCCGTCGGCAGGGGAGCCTGCGTAGCCATTCTGTGACCTCACCGGGGCACAGGGACCCTTTACAGCCCGTGGGTCCGGGCGTGTACTGGTAGAGGCCAGCGGCTTCGGGCGCCGGCGCGAAGGCACCGACCTACCAACCACTGACCGATCCCCCGGGGGGACCGGGGGTGTCGAGTTGGGAGGAGCAACCCATGAAGAAATGGATGCGCTGGGAGGACTACGTGGCGATCGTCGCGGGTCTCTACACGGCGCTCGCCGTCCTGTGGACGTCACAGACGGCTTCGTCGACGACGCTCATGCTCGTCTTCGGCGTTCTGCTCATTGCCACGGGCGTCCTGAACCTCGCGATGCCGGGAACGCCATGGCTCGAGTACGCGCAGGCCGCCTGCGGAGTGCTGCTGTTCCTGTCCCCGTGGATGGGCGCGTACACCTCTCACACAGGTGCGTCGTGGACGTCCTGGATCGCCGGGATTGTCGCCGCTGGCGTGACCGCCGCGGCCATCAAGCCCGCCATGGACGCGCGCCATCACCGCGTGATGCCCTCGCACTGAGCGAGTCTCCCTTTCCGATCGGCCGCGGCCCCGTCACCGGAGCCGCGGCCCTTTCACGTCTCCCCGACGCGCGACGGTCAGGCGTGCCGGGCCCGCACCCAGACGAACTCCTGGGCCGGGAGGGTGATGCCGTCGGAGAGCAGCACCGTCTGGCCGGTGAAGAGGTCCTCCGCCGCGGGGGCGAACCCGGACAGCGTCCCCGCGGCGATGTGCTGGGCACTGTCCGAGAAGTTCGCGAAGGCGACCACGGCGCCGTCGTACGCGGGCCGCTGGTAGCCGAGGACGTGATCGCTCCCCGTGGCGAAGTCGATGAGCCGGTTCCCGGCCAATTCCGGCGTCCGGGCCCGCACTGCCAGCATCTTCTTGAGGCCCGCGTAGATCTTCCCCTCGATGGTCCACGGGTCGTTGCGGTGCGCATACCGCGCGGCCGGGTAGTGCGGCCGGTGGACCCAGCGGGAGTCGGAGCCGTGGCCGGGCTCGTCGGCGTAGGCGTAGTCGTTGAGCTGGCCCACCTCGTCGCCGAGGTAGATCAGGGGAATCCCCCCGGTGCTGATCGCGATCGAGTGCGCGAGGAGGATGCGCCGGACGGCCTCCTCCGTGCCGTCCTCGAGTCCGCACAGGGACGCCGTGGTGCCGGAGATGCGGCAGTCGCCCGTCTTCGGGTTGTCCTGGAAGGGCACGCCGCGGGCGAAGCTCCCGGGGTACCGGTTGACGTAGAAGCGGTTGAGGAAGCGGCGGTGGTCGTAGCCGTTGATGCCCAGTTCGGCGGCGTCCTCGTCCGCGAACGTCCAGCCGATGTCGTCGTGGCTGCGCACGTAGTTGACCCAGGCTGTGCCCGCGGGGAGGCTGTGCCGGCGCTCGAGGGCCTGAGCCAGGAGGCGGACGTCCCGCGTGGCCAGCGCCTCCCACGTGAGGGCCATCTCGAGCGGGTTGTAGGAGATCTGGCACTCGGCGGGGTCGATGTACTTGACCACCTCGTCCGGGTGCACGATGGCCTCGGACTTGAACACGAGCGACGGGGCGGCGAGCCGGCACACCGCGTTGAATGCGCGCAGGAGCAGGTGCGCCTCGGGCAGGCTCTCGCAGGCCGTGCCGAGCTGCTTCCAGATGAAGGCGACCGCATCCATCCGCAGGATCTCCACGCCCTGGTTCGCCAGGAAGAGCATCTCCCCGGCCATGGCCCTGAAGACCGCCGGATTCGAGTAGTTGAGGTCCCACTGGAAGGTGTGGAAGGTTGCCCACACCCAGCGGCCGTCCGGCATGGGGACGAAGGCCCCCGGATGGTCGTCGGGGAAGATCTCCCGGACGGTCTGCTCGTAGGCGTCCGGCATGGCCCGGTCGGGGAAGATCCAGTAGTAGTCCTCGAATTCGGGCTCGCCCGCCGCGGCGCGCCGGGCCCACTCGTGCTCGTCGGAGGTGTGGTTGAAGATGAAGTCGACGACGAGGCTGATCCCGTTCGTCCGGAATTCCGCGGCGAGGGCGCGGAGCTGATCCATGGTTCCGAGCTTGGGGTTCACCTCGCGGTAGCTCGAGACGGCGTACCCGCCGTCGGAATTGGGCTCGGGCGCGAGGAAGAGCGGCATGAGGTGCAGATAGGTCAGGCCGAGCTCCCTGAAGTAGGGGATACGCTCCCGGAGCCCCTCGAGGGTCCCCGCATACCTGTCCACGTAGCAGACCGCGCCCAGCATGCGCTCGGACTGGAACCAGTCCGGCTCGGCCTCGCGGCGCGCGTCGAGGGTCCTGAGGTCCTCGGGCCGGTCCTGCCAGGAGGCCGCGCATTCGACGACAAGCCGCGCGAGCTGGTCCTGCCAGTCCGCCCGCGTACCGTAAAGCTGCTCGAAGAGGCGCTCCAGGTCAGGGAAGTGGGTGTCGAAGCGGCGGCGGAAGGACTCCCAGCCGGGTCCTGAGCGGACGACGGCGCCCTTCGCCTCGAGCGCGGCGAGCACCCTCTCGCGGGGCTGCTGTCCGGCGGTGGCCCGCTCCGGCGCGGTGGCCTTCTCCGACACAGTTCCTCCTGGGCTCGCCCGACCGCGGCCCGGCAGGCCCGCATGGACCTACGTTACGGCGCGCGAGGGGGCGGCGGAACCGTCCGCGGGGGCGTTCGCCACCTTCAAGCACATCCGCCGCGTTGACCTCTTCGGGAAGGGCTGAGGGAGTGCGAGAGTGGATCCAGGGGCACGGCCCACTGTGCCTTCAGAGGCCCTCCGGGCGGCAGTGTCAGAGGAGGGTGAACGGGCGCGCAACCCGGGAGAGAGTCCTTAGGAGGGGCCGTGGGATCAGACGAGCCCGGAGGCCCGGAGGTGGCCGGCAGCCACCTCGGCCGCTACCGCCAGATCGCTGAGACCCTGGCGCGGCACGGGCTGGGCTTCGCCATCGGGGCGGCCCGCCTGCAGCGGTGGGTCCCGCTGCACCGCGGGCTCCTCGGCCACGCGGCCCGGCGTGAGCCCTACTCCAACCCCGAGCACCTGCGGCTGGCCTTGGAACAGCTCGGCCCGACATTCATCAAGCTCGGCCAGGCGCTCTCCATCCGGCAGGACCTCCTTCCGGGCCCCTACCGGCAGGAGCTGGCCCGTCTCCAGGACCAAGCCCCGCCCGTCCCGGCGGCCGCCGTGGTGGAGACGATAGAACGCGAGCTCGGGGGAACGCCCCAGGAAGTCTTCGCCTCCTTCGATCCCTCCCCGTTGGCCAGTGCCTCACTGGGCCAGGCGCACGCCGCCACTCTGCCCGACGGGACCGAGGTGGTCGTCAAGGTCCGCCGGCCCGGGGTGGTCGAGCAAGTCGAGCTCGACCTGGAGATCATCGCCAACCTTGCCGCTCAGGCCGCACGGCATTGGGATGCCGCGGCGGACTACGACGTGGCTGGGATCGCCGAGGAGCTCGCCCAGACGCTGCGGGCCGAGCTGGACTACCTGGCGGAGGCCCGTAACGCGGAGCGCTTCCGTGCCAGCTTCTCAGCAGATCCTGGGATCCACGTACCCCGGGTCTATTGGGACAGTACTACCTCCCGGGTCCTGACCCTCGAGCGGATCCGGGGCATCAAGATCAGCGACCTGGCCGCGCTCGACGCCGCGGGAATCGACCGCCGGGCCCTGGCGGCCCGCTGCGCAGATGCGGTGGCGAAGATGGTCTTCGAGGACTGCTTCTTCCACGCCGACCCGCACCCGGGCAACCTGTTCGTCGAGCCCGACCCCACGCTCCCAGGCGGGCGGATCGGGCTGATCGACTTCGGCATGGTCGGCACTGTCGATCCTCAGCTCCGCGACCACCTCTCTGGTCTGCTGATCGCGGTGTCGCGCCGGGATCCCCGCGCCGCGGCCCAAGCTCTCTCGGACGCCTCCACCGGCAGGAGGCGTCCGGACCTGGGCCGCCTCAGCGAGGACCTGGCCCCAGTCATGCGCCTGTATGCCGAGCAGCCGCTGTCCGAGGTGCCGCTCGGAGCGTTCGTTCGGGAACTCCTGGTCGTCGTGCGCCGCTACCGCCTCCAGCTGCCCCGAGAGCTCGCCCTGCTCCTGCGGATGCTCGTGATGGTCGAGTCCCTGGCGGTCACGCTGGATCCCGGATTCCAGTTCGGCGCCGTGATCGGTCCCTGGGCCGAATCCCTCGCCCTGGAGCGGTTCGCCCCGCTTGCCGTCCTCCGCCGCCTCGGGCAGGCCGGAAGCGAGCTGGTGGACGCAGCCGGCCGCCTGCCCCGCCAGCTCCGCGCTCTGGAGGATGCCTTGGAGCGCGGCGGAGCTCAGATCAGCCTCCGCCCCGGCGAGCTCGATGAGCTGGTCTCACACCTGGATGCGGCGGCCCAGCGGCTGGCGGTCGCCACCCTTGCCGCGGCATCGATCCGGAGTCTCGGGGAGATCCTCGCCTCCCAGTCCCAAGGGCGGCCCCGGGCCCTGCGGACGGCCCTGACGGGGGCCGGCATCGTCGCCTCTGCCTCGCTGGCGGCCTATCTGGCGTGGACCGGGCGTCGGCGGACTTGACCTGCCGTCCCTCCGCTGAGGCCCCTCCGACCCCCGCGGACCTGGTCTCCCGCGACGCTGCATGGGGGGACCGGCAGCTGGGCCCCCTCCGTCAGCAGCTGTGCTCCCCAGAGGCACGAAAAAGCCCCTCCTGTCCGCGTTTCCGCAGACCAGAAGGGGCTTGTCGGAGCCTCCTAGCAGGATCGAACTGCTGACCTTCTCATTACGAGTGAGACGCTCTACCGTCTGAGCTAAGGAGGCAACCGGGGCTTCGCCTGAAGCGGAACCACCGAGTGAATACTCTAGTCGAGCCATGCGGCCCCGGTCAAAATGACGTCAGGGGCGTTTCCCGGGCCCTGTTCACCCGCAGTACGCGGCGAGTTCAGGAGCACGATCGCGCGGGCTGGGATGCTCGGCAGAACCAGGCCCACGAGGGGCCCGACGAGAGGATCGAGGTCACCTGTGACGCTGCAGCTGGCGGCCGACCACACACGCGCGATGCGTCTGGCCGTGCTGGACATGAACGGTACCACCGTGACGGACGGCGGCGCCGCCGAGCGGGCGGTCGAGCAGGCGCTGGCTTCCTGCGGCGTCACCGGCGAGCGGCTCGCCGACGCCCTCGCGAGGTCCAGGCGCAGCGCCGGGCTGGACCGCAGCGCGCTCTTCGCCCAGGTCTTCGCCGACGACGGCGAGTCGGCCCGCGCAGCGGCGCGCACGTTCTCGGCGGCCTACGACGCCATGATCGCCGAGGGGGCGGTGGAGCCCGTCCCCGGTGCTGAGGAGACCGTCCACGCGCTGCGCGAGCGCGGTGTCAAGGTGTGCCTCGTGACGGGCTTCGGCCGGCACACCCAGAACAGCATCCTCGAGGCCCTGGGCTGGATGGGCTTGGCCGACCTCTCGCTCTGCTCCGAGGACGCCGGCCGGGGCCGGCCGTCCCCGGACATGGTGCTCACCGCCGTCCTGGCGCTGGACATCGAGGACGTGCGCGACGTGGTCGTCGTCGGGGACACCGAGGCGGACATCGCCTCCGGCCTGCGCTCCGGTGCGGGCGCGGCGGTCGGTGTCCTCACCGGCGCCCAGACGGAGGCCGAGCTGCGCGCGGCGGGAGCAACCGACGTCGTGCGCTCCATTGCGGACCTGCCCGCGCTCCTGTGGCCCGAGCCGGCCGGCTTCCGCCAGTCCTAGCCGACCGTCAGCAGCGGGCGCCGTCGGTGGGCGCGGAGCCGTCAACGAGGTAGGAGTCCACGGCCTTGTCGACGCAGGACGAGCCGCGCCCGTAGGCCGTGTGGCCCTCGCCCTGCCACGTCAGGAGCGCGGCGTTCCCGAGCTGCTTCCGCAGCGAGCCCGCCCACTCGACCGGCGTCGCCGGGTCGCCGGTGGTGCCGAGGACCATGATCGTGCTCTCGCCCGAGTATGCCGCCGGGGCCGGCGTGCGGACCGGTTTGGCGGGCCAGTCGCGGCAGTTCACGCCGCCGTAGGCGAAGGACTCCCCGAGGGTCGGGGAGACCTCGGCGAGCTGCGCGGCCTCCGCCCGCATCGCTGCGGGGTCGGACTGGGTCGAGTAGTCGAGGCAGTTGTACGCGAGGAACGCGAACGACGAGTTCGAGCTGTAGGTCCCATTGCTCTCGCGGTCCGCCGCGAGGTCCGCGAGCCGCAGCATCCCGCTGCCGTCGCCCCGCAGCGCCGGCCCGAGGGCCTGGGTGAGCGCGGGCCAGTTGCGGTCGTTGTAGAGCGGGAGGATGAATCCGTTGACGAAGTCCGTCGCGGTGACTCTGCGGCCGCTGCTCGTATTCAGCGGCTGGTCCTTCACTCGCGCGATGAGCGCCTGGATCTGCGCGACGGCGTCGTCCTCGGTGCCCGACAGCGGGCACCCGGACTGCGTGAGGCAGGAACGGACGTAGGAGTGGACGGCCTTCTCGAAGGCGCGGGCCTGGCCCACGGTGATCTCGTGGTTGGAGAGGGACGAGTCGAGCGCGCCGTCGAGCACCATCCGGCCCACACGGTCCGGGAACAGCGAGGCGTAGGTCGAGCCGAGGAAGGTCCCGTAGGAGTACCCGAGGTAGTCGAGACGCACCTGGCGGGTGGCGGCGGCGCGGATGATGTCGAGGTCCTTGGCGGCGCTGACGGTGTCCGTGTGCGCGAGGATGGGCCCCGAGTTCGCGGTGCACGCGTCGATGAGCGCCTTCTGTTCGGTGAACGCCTGCTGCAGGCCGGCGTCGGTTGACGGGTCCACCGTCGACTGGCGCATCCTGTCCCGCTCTGCGTCGTTGATGCACGTGATCGGGGCAGAGCGCTTGACGCCGCGCGGGTCGAACCCGATCACGGAGTAGTTGTCCAGGAGCTTCTGGCCGAACATGGACTTCGCGGAGTCCTTGACCATGTCCACGCCGGAGCCGCCCGGGCCGCCCGGGTTCACCACGAGGCTCGCCTTCGCGTTCCGGCCGTTGAGGCGGATGAGCGACAGCTTGACGGTGTCACCGGAGGGGTCGGCGTAGTCCATGGGCACCGAGACGGTGGCGCACTCGTAGCTGCCCTCGCAGCTGGACCAGGAGACCTCCTGCGTGTAGAAGCGCTCGAGCCCGGCGGGCGCGCCCTCGGTTGCGGCAGCCTCCGCGCTGGGCTGGCTGCTCTCGAACGGCGCGCACGCCGTGAGCGTGAGGACGGCGGCGAGCAGCGCCACCAGAGCGGTGCGGATCCGGCGCACGACGGCGCGTGGGCGCCCCGGGCGCGGGGAAGCGGGGTTCGTCACTGGTCTCCTAGATCAGGCCAACGGCCATCGCCTCGACCGCGAGGAGCGGGGCGACGTTGGTTGTCGTGATGCGTTGGCGGGTCAGGTTGATGGCGTCCATGCGGGCAAGGGTGGTCTCCGGCGTGGAGGCCGCCGCGAACTGGCCGATCTCCTCGGCCAAGTGCGCGTTCACAGGCTCCACGCCTCCGTCGAGCTGGACCATGAGCACGTCCCGGTAGAACGAGAGCAGGTCCGTGAGGGTGCGGTCGAGGGAATCCGTGACGCTGCGCTTCGCCCGGCGCTTCTGGTCCTCCTCGAGTGCACGGACCTGGGCACGCAGGGACGGCGGGAGCTTGTCCCCCTCGCCCACGCCCAGGGTCGCGAGCAGCTTGGCCCGCTCCGCGGCGTCGCGCTCCTCGTTGGAGGAGGCGGCCTCCTCGGTGGCGATGCGCACGAGCTGGTCCGCGAGGGCCACGGCCTGCGAGACGGTCTTCAGGGTCAGCGGGACGCGGACCGTCTCGGCGCGCCGCTCGCGTGCGTCGGCGTCGTGGGCGAGCCGGCGGGCGATCCCGATGTGGCTCTGCGCCGCCCGCGCCGCCTCGAGGGCGAGCGCCGGGTCCGCGCCGTCGCGCTCGACGAGGAGGGCGGCGACGTCCGCGACGGGCGGCAGCCGCAGCCCCACCGGGCGGCAGCGGGAGCGGATGGTGACGAGCACGTCCGCTGGGGAGGGCGCGCACAGCATCCAGATGGTCCTGGGGGTCGGCTCCTCGATGGCCTTCAGGAGCACGTTCGTGGTCCGCTCCGCCATGCGGTCGGCGTCCTCGACCACGATGATGCGGTACCGGCCGGACTGCGGGCGGTCCCCAGCCTTCGCGACCATCTCGCGCGCCTCGTCGATGGTGATCGTGACCTTCTCGGTCCGGACGAAGGCCACGTCAGGGTGCGACTCCGCGAGGACCGTGAGGCAGCCCGTGCACTCGCCGCAGCCGCGCGCCATCACGTTCTCGACATCGCAGTTCAGGGCCGCGGCAAAGGCCTTGGCCGCGGTCGAGCGGCCCGAGCCGGGTGGGCCAGTGAAGAGCCACGCGTGGGTGAGCCCGTCCCCGGCGGCGGCCCGGCGGAGCTGGTCGACGACGGGGGCCTGCCCGCGCAGGGCATCCCACACGGTCATGAGGCGACCCGTTCGTCGAGTGCGGCTGCGACGGCCTCGAGGACCTCGCGGGCGATCTCGGCGGGCGGCCTCGCGCCGTCGATGACGCGGTACGCCTCGGGGCGCGCGGCCGCGAGGTCGAGGAAGGCACGGCGCACGCTGCGGTGGAACGCGTCCGGCTCGGACTCAAGGCGGTCCTCGGCGGCCTCGCCTGCGGTACGCCGTGCGCGGCCCTCGCCTTCGTCGACGTCGAGCAGGATCGTCAGGTCTGGCCAGAGCCCGTCCGTGGCCCACTCGTTGAGGGCCCGCACGTCGTCGGGACCGAGCCGCCGCCCGACCCCCTGGTACACCACCGACGAGCCGATGTAGCGGTCCGTGACCACGACGGCGCCGCGCGCGAGCGCCGGACGGATCGCCTGCGCGACGTGGGCGGCGCGGGCGGCGGCGAAGATCAGGGCCTCGGTGCGCGCGTCGATCTCGCCGTGCCCGTGGTCCAGGACGAGGGAGCGCAGCTTCTCGCCGATCTCGGTCCCGCCCGGTTCCCGGGTCAGCAGCACCTCGCGGCCGAGCGCGCGCAGGGAGTCGGCCAGGAGGCGGGCCTGGGTGGACTTGCCGGCCCCGTCCCCGCCCTCGAACGCAACGAAGAGGCCCGGGGCGCTGTGGCTGCCGGGCATGGCGGAGGAGGGGGGAAGGACGGAGGGACTCACCTCTCCTAGGGTACCGGGAGAGGCTGGACGTGCGGTGGACGTCCCCCGGCCTGTGGACAACGGGGCGCTGCGGGCGCCGTGAGTGCGTGGCCTAGATTGGGAGGCATGACCGCTGATCCCGCGTACCCCCACCTCGACGACGCCGCCCTCGCGGACCTGTCCCCGGAGACGCTTGCCGTCGCCGCGGGCCGTCCCGAGCGGGGCCCGGACAGCCCGGTGAACCCGAGCATCGTCCTCTCGTCGACGTTCGTGGGACTCGGAGGGATCGACCAGACGGCCCGCGGCTACGCGCGCTTCTCCAACCCGACCTGGGAACCGTTCGAGGATGCGGTGGGCAAGCTCGAGGGAGCGCCGCTGCCCGCGCTGCTGTTCAGCTCCGGCATGGGGGCCGTCGCCGCGGCCATGAGCCTCGTCCCCGTGGGCGGCGTGCTCGTCGCGCCGCGCCATTCCTACTCCGGCACGCTCGGGCTCGCGCAGCTCAAGGCCGAGCGTGCCGAGCTGGACCTCCTCGAGGTCGACATCGAGGACACCGCCGCCACGGTGGCCGCGCTCGACGGCTCAGACGTCCTCTGGGTGGAGAGCCCCACGAACCCGATGATGGAGGTCGCGGACCTGCCCGCGCTCGTGGACGCCGCGAAGGCCCGCGGGGTGCTCGTCGTCGTCGACAACACCTTCTCGACCCCGCTGGGGCAGAAGCCGCTCGCGGTGGGCGCTGACGTCGTCGTGCATTCGGCGACCAAGTACCTCGCGGGCCACTCGGACGTGCTCCTCGGCCTGGCCGTGACGGCGAACGAGACGCTGCGCGCGCGGCTCCACCAGCACCGCACCCTGCACGGGGCCATCGCCGGGCCGGTCGAGGCATGGCTGGGACTGCGCGGCCTGCGCACCCTCGCGCTGCGCGTCGAGCGGTCCCAGGCCACCGCGGGGGAGCTGGCCCGGCGCCTGGCCGAGCACCCGGCGGTGACGCGTGTGCGCTACCCGGGCCTCCCCACCGACCCGGGCCACGAGCGTGCCGCGGCACAGTTCGAGGGCTTCGGGTCGATCGTGAGCATCGAGCTGGACACGGCCCGGGCCGCCGACGCCTTCGTCGGCCGGCTCGCCCTCTGGCTCCCGGCCACGAGCCTGGGCGGGGTGGAATCCA
This sequence comes from Sinomonas sp. B1-1, assembly GCF_050474465.1. NCBI lineage: Bacteria > Bacillati > Actinomycetota > Actinomycetes > Micrococcales > Micrococcaceae > Sinomonas > Sinomonas sp. B1-1. The sequence goes on from NZ_JBCHVF010000006.1 coordinate 179,435, forward strand.
CGATCGAACGCCGTCGGCGGCACGCCGCCGAGCCGCTCAGCGTGCCCGAGGGGCTCGTGCGGCTGAGCGTCGGGATCGAACATGCCGACGACCTGTGGGCGGACCTCGAGCAGGCCCTCGACGCCGGGCTGTAGGCTGAGACTGTGGACGGCAAGGCCCTCATCGACCTGATCACTCTCGCCTCGTTCTACGTGACGGGGTTCATCTGCGCTGCCATCGCCGTCTGGGCCTTCATCGACTGCCTCATCCGCAGGGGGCCCGCGTTCGAGGCGAACTTCAAGCGCACCAAGGGCTTCTGGCTGGGGCTCACCGGCGGAGCGGCGCTCGTGACGCTCCTCGGCCTGCTGTTCCCCGGGAGCGGGTTCATCTTCGCGTTCGGCGGTTACGGCCTGTTCAACATCGCCGCCGTGACGGCGGCCGGGGTGTACCTCGCCGACGTGCGCCCCGCGGTCATGTCCCGCTGAACCACCCCCCACCCCCGCCGAGGTCACCCCGTGTGGGCGCGAGGTCATCCCGTGTGGCGCCGAGGTCACCCCGTGCAGCACCTAGACTTGCCTGCGTGGTGCAGAAGGCGAGGCCGATCCGGACCGCGCCCGGGCAGCGCGTGCGCGGCGTCGTCGGCAACGTCACCCGCGGCACCACCAACCCCAACCGCATGCGCCGCGTCGACCGGTGGATCACCGGCACCCAAGCGCGGCGGCTCCTCGCCCCGCCGCCAGCACCGCTCGCCGTCGACCTCGGCTACGGCGCCTCCCCGATCACCGCGGTCGAGCTGTTCCTCCGCCTCCGCGCGCTGCGCCCCGACGTGCGCCTCACGGGCGTCGAAATCGAGCCCACCCGCGTGGCCGCCGCCAAGCCCCTCGAGCGCGAGGGCCTCGACTTCCGCGTGGGCGGATTCGAGCTCCCCGTCGACCAGCCGCCCGTCCTCGTGCGGGCCTTCAATGTGCTGCGCCAGTACGAGGAGGCCGACGTCCCGGCCGTCTGGGACCTCGTGCGCTCCCGGCTCGCCCCCACGGGGATCTTCGTCGAGGGCACGTGCGACGAGATCGGCCGCCGCGCCGCCTGGGTGACGCTCGACGCCGTCGGCCCCCGCGCGCTGTCCCTCGCCGTCCGCTTCGGGTCCTTCGAGCGGCCTTCCGACGTGGCCGAGCGGCTCCCCAAGGCGCTGATCCACCGCAACGTCCCCGGCGAGCGCATCCACGCGTTCCTCTCCGCGCTCGACGCCGCGTGGCTGGCCGCCGCCCCGCTCGCGGCGTTCGGCGCCCGGCAGCGCTGGGTCGCGATGTGCCACACGGTCAAGGCGACGGGCTGGCCCGTCCTGCACCGCCCGAGCCGCTGGCGTCTGGGGGAGATCACGGTGACGTGGGGCGCGGTCGCCCCCGACGGCCTGCGCTGACGCCGTCCCGTGCGGGTTCGTCACGGAAACGGACCCCGCCCCGGCGCCCGATAGCATGAGCCCATGACCTACACGCTCATCCTGCTGCGCCATGGGCACAGCGAGTGGAACGCCAAGAATCTGTTCACCGGCTGGGTGGACGTGGACCTCAACGACCAGGGCCGCGAGGAGGCGCGCCGGGGCGGCGAGCTCCTCGTGGAGAAGGGCTACCTGCCCGACATCCTGCACACGTCGCGGCTCAAGCGCGCTATCAACACCGCGAACATCGCCCTCGACGCGGCGGACCGCGGATGGATCGACGTCAAGCGCTCCTGGCGCCTCAACGAGCGCCACTACGGCGCGCTCCAGGGCAAGGACAAGGCCCAGACGCTCGCCGAGTTCGGCGAGGAGCAGTTCATGGTCTGGCGCCGCTCCTACGACACCCCGCCGCCCGCCCTCGCGGACGACTCGGAGTTCAGCCAGGTCGGGGACCCGCGCTACGCGGACCTCGGCGACGAGATGCCCCGCACCGAGTGCCTCAAGGACGTCCTGACGCGCCTCATGCCGTACTGGGAGTCCGAGATCAAGCCGGACCTCACCGCCGGCAAGAAGGTCCTCGTGACGGCGCACGGCAACTCGCTGCGCGCCCTCGTCAAGCACCTCGACGGCATCAGCGACGACGACATCGCCGGTCTGAACATCCCCACCGGCATCCCGCTCGTGTACGAGCTCGACGAGAACTTCGAGCCCATCACGCGCGGCGGCACCTACCTCGACCCCGCGGCCGCGGCTGCCTCGATCGAGGCGGTCAAGAACCAGGGCCGCAAGTAGCAGCCCCGGCCTCCCCTGACGGCAGCGCAGACGACGGCGGCCGCCCACCTCGCGAGGTGAGCGGCCGCCGTCGTGCGTGGTGGCCTCAGTTGGCCGCGCTGTCGCCGTCCCATTCGCCGGTGACGAGGTAGGAGACCTTGCGGGCCACCGAGACGCCGTGGTCGGCGAAGCGCTCGAGGTAGCGGCTCGCGAGCGCGGCATCGACGGTGCTGCTGGGGCTCTCCGACCATGACGGGTCGGCGACCGAGCGGAAGACGCTTGCGTGGAGCTCGTCGATCTCCGCGTTGGCGCCCTGGATCTTCGCCACGAGGCTCATATCGTGGGTCTCGAGGAGCTCGGCAACCGACTCGATGATGAGCTGGTCGAGTTTGGCCATACGGCTGAACGTCGGGCGCACCGCCGCGGGGGCCGCGTTCTCGGGGTAGCGGAGTCGGGCCAGCTGCGCGATGTGCCGGGCGAGGTCGCCCATGCGCTCGAGCGAGGCGCTCATGCGCAGCGACCCTACGATGATGCGCAGGTCCGACGCCACGGGGCCCTGGAGGGCCAGGATCTCGATGGCCTTCTCGTCGAGGGCGGTCTGCTTGAAGTCGATGTGCGCGTCCGCCGCGATGACGTCTTGGGCGAGCTCGACATCCGCCGTCTCGAAGGACGTGACCGCCTTGCTGAGTGCTTCCGCGACAAGCTTGGCGATCTCCGCGAGCTCCTCGCGGACCTCTTGGAGTTCTGCCTGGAATACCTTGCGCACAGGACGTCCTTTCACTGGGTGCTCCGATTCGGGCGATCGACCCGACGCTCGATCCGTCACACTGTCAGCGGCGGATGAATTGTTGCCCGCCTGCAAGTGAACGTTAGTTGAACCGGGGGTCTGCGGCCAGCTGGCGGGCCCGGAGGCCCGTGGTGCCGGGCCTAAGCTAGGGGAGTGGATCCTCTCGTCGTCGGCATCGTGGCGGGCCTTCTCGGCCTGTCATTCGGCGCCTTCGGCGTCCTCGCGTTCCGGGCCAGCCAGCGCCAGCGCCAGCTCCTGGAGGGCCCTACCCCGGAGCCAGGATTCCCCGAGGGCGCCGCGGACGTGCTCTCGGTGCTCGGCAAGGCCTTCGTCGTGGTGGACGCGATCGACGGCGTCGTCCGCGCGAGCCCCGCGGCGTACGCGTACGGGCTCGTGCGCGGCCATACGGTGGTGCACCGGGAGCTGCTGCAGATGACGGCGAAGGTGCGCGGGAACGGCGTCATCCTCGAGAAGCAGTTCGAACTGCCCCGGGGCCCGCTCGGGCAGGGCACGATCATCGTCAGCGTCCGCGCCGCCGTGCTCGGCGACGAGTACATCCTGCTGCTCGCGGACGACCGCACCGAGATCACGCGCACCGAGCGCATCCGCAACGACTTCGTCGCAAACGTCTCCCACGAGCTCAAGACGCCCGTCGGCGCGATCTCCCTGCTCGCCGAGGCGCTCGAGACCAGCCCGGACGACGAGGACACCGTGCGCCGCTTCGCGCAGCGCATGCACAAGGAGGCAAGCCGCCTCGCGGCCCTCGTCCAGGACATCATCGAGCTCTCCAGGCTCCAGGGCGCCGACGTCGTCCACCAGGGCAAGCCGGTGGACATCAACGACGTGGTGGCGGACGCCGTCGACCGCTCCCGGCTCGCCGCCGAGGCCAAGAACATCGAGGTCCGGGTGGGCGGGCGCACGGACGTGCCCGTGTTCGGCGATGCCGACCTGCTGGCCAATGCCTTCCGCAACCTCATCGACAACGCGATCCGCTACTCGCCCGAGAACACGAAGGTCGGGGTCGGCATCCGCCACAAGGACGGTCTTGTGAGCGTGTCCGTCACGGACCAGGGCGAGGGCCTCAAGCCCGAAGACCAGGAGCGGGTGTTCGAGCGGTTCTACCGCGTGGACGCCGCGCGGTCGCGGCAGACCGGGGGAACGGGGCTCGGCCTGAGCATCGTCAAGCACGTGGTCGAGAACCACGGCGGCGAGGTCACGGTGTGGTCCCAGCCCGGGAAGGGTTCGACCTTCACGGTGAGGCTGCCGGATCTGGAGAAGGAACCGGAAGAAGAGAGCGCGGCCGCCCGGCCGCCCGAGCAAGGAGCTATCGCTTGAGCAGGATCCTGATCGTCGAGGACGAGGAGTCGTTCAGCGACCCCCTGTCCTTCCTCCTCGCGAAGGAGGGGTACGAGGTCGAGGTGGTGGACAACGGCAGCGAGGCGCTCGTCGAATTCGACCGCAACGGTGCCGACCTCGTCCTCCTCGACCTCCAGCTCCCGGGCACGCCCGGCACCGAGGTCTGCCGGCAGCTGCGCGCGCGCTCGAGCGTTCCCGTCATCATGCTCACGGCCAAGGACTCGGAGATCGACAAGGTCGTGGGCCTCGAGCTGGGCGCCGACGACTACGTGACCAAGCCGTACTCCTCGCGCGAGCTCGTGGCGCGCGTCCGCGCCGTCCTGCGCCGCCACGGCGAGCCGGAGGAGCTCATCTCCTCCACGGTGCACGCGGGACCGGTGCGGATGGACGTCGAGCGGCACGTGGTGAGCGTCGACGGCGAGCAGATCGCGCTGCCGCTGAAGGAGTTCGAGCTCCTGGAGATGCTCCTGCGCAACTCCGGCCGCGTGCTCACCCGGGGCCAGCTCATCGACCGGGTGTGGGGCTCGGACTACGTGGGCGACACCAAGACGCTCGACGTCCACGTCAAGCGCCTCCGCTCCAAGATCGAGCCGGATCCCTCGAGCCCCCGCTACCTCATCACCGTCCGGGGTCTGGGCTACAAGTTCGAGCCCTGATCCTCCCCTCCCGTTCCATCGACTGCTCCACAAGTGTCGTTCTGGAGCCCCAGAACGACACCTACGGAGCAGTCGATGGAGTGGGGACGCACCCGCGCGCACACGCACCCGCCCACGCAGAACGCACCCGCGCACGACGTCGGCCGCCCGCCCCGCGCGGGGGGGGGGGGGGGGGGGGGGGGGGGGGGGGGGGGGGGGGGGGCGGGGGGGGGGGGGGGGGGGGGGGGGGGGGGGGGGGGTGGGGGTGCAGGTGCTGTGCCGGTAGGGGTGCGGTGGTGTGCGGGTGCCAGCCGTCCGGTTGCCGTCCGTTCC
>NZ_JBCHVF010000007.1:0-178591 GCF_050474465.1 Sinomonas sp. B1-1
CCATGACGGGGAAGTTGAACGGGGTGATCCCGGCCACGACCCCGACGGGCTGGCGGTAGGAGAACACGTCGATGCCGGTGGAGGCCTGGTCGGAGTAGGCGCCCTTGAGCAGCTGCGGGATCCCGCAGGCGAACTCGATCACCTCCAGGCCGCGCCCGATCTCGCCCCTGGCATCGGAGAGGACCTTGCCGTGCTCGGCCGTGACCAGCTGTGCGAGGTCGTCCACATGGGAGGCGACGAGCTCGCGGAACCGGAACAGCACCGCGGTCCGCTTGGCCAGGGAGGTCTCCCCCCACGCCTCGGCGGCCTTGCGCGCGTTCGCGACCGCGGTCTCCAGATCCTGCCGGTCGGCCAGGCGCAGCTCCCCGGTCTGCTCACCCGTGGCCGGATTGAACACCGGCTGCGTCCGCTCCCCGACACCGTTGGACTCCTCACCATTGAGGAAATGCGGAATGGTCTTGATGCTCATATCTCGTGTACTCCTGATGGGCTTTCGCGGTTCGTTCTGAGGGATCAGCCGAGGAACGGCCGCTGACGGGACTTGTGGTCGATGTAGGTGGCGAAGGCCCGCTTGGTGGACTCGAGCTCGGAGGCGCCGGAGACGGGAACGTCCCACCAGGACTCGGAGCTCGGGGCGTCCACGAGCGGATCGGACTCGATGTGGATCACGATCGGGCCCGAGCCCTCCGGCGCGGCCTTGGCCTTGCCGATGGCGGCCTCGAGGTCGGCGATGGCGTCAGGCCCCGGCTCGATCCGGTACACCGTCACGCCGAGGCTCTCGGCGTTCGTGGCGAGGTCGATCGGGAGCTTCTCGCCGTCGTCGAACGTGTGGTGCTGCCGGTCCAGCGTGCGGTACTTGGTGCCGAAGCGCTGCGAGCCGAGCTGCTCCGAGAGTGCGCCGATCGAGGCGTAGCCGTGGTTCTGGATGAGCACGGTGATGAGCTTGATGCCCTCCGCGACCGCCGTGACGAGCTCCGTGTGCATCATGAGGTAGGAGCCGTCGCCGACCATCACGACGACGTCGCGCGGCGCGTCCCCGCCGCCCTGGCCACGCGTCGCCTCGTCGAGGGCCGCGCGCTTGACCCCGAGGCCGCCGGGGATCTCGTAGCCCATGCAGGAGAAGGCATACTCGACGTGGTAGCCGAACGGGTCGCGGATGCGCCACATCTTGTGCAGGTCGCCGGGGAGGGAACCGGCGGCGCAGATCACGACGTCGCGCGGGTCCATCGCGCGGTTGACCGCGCCGATGATGGCGTTCTGGGACACGAGGGGCTGGTGGTCCTGGGCAAACGCGGCGTCCACCGTGTCGTCCCAGCGGGCCTTCTCGTCGGCGACCACGCGCTCGAGCTCCGCGCCGACGCGGTAGCCGCCCAGCGCCGTCGTGAGCGCCGCGAGGGCCTTGCGCGCGTCGGCGACGATCGGCAGCGAGGTGCCGTGCTTGTAGGCGTCGATGGGGGCGACGTTGATGTTCACGAACCGAACGTCCGGGTCCTGGAACGCGGTGCGCGAGGCCGTGGTGAAGTCCTCGTAGCGCGTGCCGATGCCGATGACGAGGTCCGCATCGCGCACGACGGCGTTCGCGGCCGTGGTGCCCGTGGAACCGACCGCTCCGAGCGCCTGGGGGTGGTCCCAGGCGAGGGAGCCGACCCCGGCCTGCGTCCACCCGACCGGGATGCCGGTGGTCTCGGCGAACGCGCGGAGCTGGTCCGTGGCGAAGGCGTAGAGGACGCCGCCGCCGGCGATGATGACCGGGCGCTTCGCGGCGCGGATGCGGCGGGCGGCCTCGGCGATGTCCTCGGACTCGGGCTCGGGGCGGCGGATGCGCCACTCGCGCTCGGCGAGGAACTCCTCGGGGACGTCGAAGACCTCGGCCTGGACGTCCTGCGGGAGGGCGATCGTCACGGCTCCGGTCTCGGCCGGGTCGGTGAGGACGCGCAGGCCGTGCAGGAGCGCGGAGACGAGCTGCTCGGGCCGGTTGACGCGGTCGAAGTACTTCGAGAGCGGTCGGAACGCGTCGTTGACGGTGAGGTCGTAGCCGTGGGGCTGCTCGAGCTGCTGCAGGACCGGGTCCGCCGCGCGGGTCGCGAAGGTGTCGCTCGGCAGGAGCAGCGCGGGGAGGCGGTTCGCCGTCGCGAGGGCCGCGCCGGTGAGCAGGTTCGAGGAGCCCGGGCCGATCGACGTCGAGACCGCGAAGGTCTGGCGGCGGCGCGTGTGGCGGGCGTAGCCGACGGCCTGGTGGACCTGCGCCTGCTCGTTGCGGCCCTGGTAGTACGGCATCAGCGTGGGGTCGACGACCTGCCACTGCTTGAGCGCCTGGCCCACTCCGGCCACGTTGCCGTGCCCGAAGATGCCGAACATGCCCGGGATGAGCCGCTCGCGGTAGGCGCCACCGTCAGGGCCGCCCACCGAGTCCACCGTGTACTGGCGGCCGAGGAACTCGACGAGGGCCTGGGCGACCGTCATCGTGCGGGTGGATGTCACTTCGATGCCTCCATTGGCTTGGCCGCCGCAGCGGGGGTGATCTCTTCGGTGCGCAGCAGCGATGCCGCGGATGCGACGGCGCCGGCCACGTCGCCGTCGGCCGGGTACAGGAGGGTGCGCCCCACCGTGAGTCCCTGCACGCCGGGGAGGGCGAGCGCCCGGCCCCACGAGGCGAAGACCTCGTCCTGGTGGCCGGCCGGGTCGCCGCCGAGGAGCACGGTCGGCATGGTCGTCGCCGCCATGACGCGCTCCATGTCCTGCACCACCGGCAGCTTCATCCAGGTGTACGCGCTCGTGGAGCCCAGGCCGGAGGCAATCGCGATGGACTTGATGACGGCCTCTGTGGAGAGGTCGTTCTTGACCTTGCCATCGACCCAGCTCGAGAGGAAGGGCTCGACCATCGCGATGAGGCCGTGGGCCGCGAGCGAGTCCACGGCCTTGGCCGTGTTCTCGAGGATCGACGCCGTGGCGGGGTCGCCGAGCGCGATCCGGGTGAGCATCTTGCCGCCGTCGGCTCCGAGGGCCGCGAGCGCCTCGGCGGTGTGGCCCGTGAAGCGGTCGTCGAGCTCGTTGACGAACCCCGCGAGGCCTCCTCGGTTCATCGAGCCGAAGACGAGCTTGCCCTCGAGCGCCCCGAGCAGGAGCAGGTCGTCCATGATGTCCGGGCTCGCGAGCACGCCGTCGACGGCCGGGTTCGCGAGGGCGATCTGGAGGCGGTCGAGGAGCTCCCGCCGGTCGGCCATGGCCTCGGGCTGGCCCTGCGCCGCGAGCGCCCCGCGGGCCGGGTGGTCGGCCGCGACGATGAAGTTCTGCTTCCCGAGGACGGCGCCCGGGTGGCGGCGGCGGGAGGCCGCCGCGCGGGCCACCGCCTGCGGGTCCTCGAGCCGGATCTTGGTGAGGTGCTCGTAGCGGCGCGGGTCGTCGTCGTGCGGGTTGGCGAGGGCAGCCGACGGGGACCCGGCGGCGGTGGCGGAGGCGGCGGTCACTGGGCCACCGCCTCGGGGACGAGGCGGCCGCGCTCGGCCAGCAGCGCGGTGACTTCCTCCGGCGTCGGCATCGCGTCGGAGCAGGCGAGGCGGGAGGCGACGATCGCCCCCGAGGCGTTGGCGTAGTCGAGGACCTGGGCGAGCGGCCATCCGGCCAGGAGGCCGTGGCAGAACGCGCCGCCGAACGAGTCGCCGGCGCCGAGTCCGTTGAGGGTCTCGACCGGGACAGGGGCGGAGACGACGCGCTCGGTGCGGGTCTTGGCCATGACGCCCTCAGGACCGAGCTTGACGACGGCGATCTCGACGCCCGCAGCGAGGAGGCGGTCCGCCTGCTCGTCCGGGGTGCCGTGGCCGACGGCGACCGCGCACTCCTCCTCGTTGCCGATCGCGACTGTGACGTGGGGCAGGACCTTGGCGACCTGCTCGCGGGCGGCCTCCTCGGAATCCCAGAACATCGGGCGGTAGTCCAGGTCGAGGACGGTGAACTGGCCCGCTGTGCCGGTGGCCTCTGCGAGGCCGGCGCGCGGCCGGGCCTCGTGCGCGGCGATGTGCGCGGACCGGCTGGGCTCCTGGCACAGGCCCGTGACCGTGGACCAGAAGATGCGCGCATCCCTGATGGCGTCGAGGTCGAGCTCGTCGGCCCGGATCTGCAGGTCCGGGGCGGTGGGGAATCTGCCGTAGAAGTAGAGCGGGAAATCATGCGTGGCGGGCATGATCGCGCAGAACGTCGCCGGAGTCTGGAGGCCCGCAACCGGGGTCACGAAGCGGTCGTCGACGCCGAACTTGGCGAGCTCGCGATGGAGGTACTCGCCGAAGGGGTCGTCGCCCGTGCGGGTGACGACGGCGGTGGCGCGCCCATGGCGCGCAGCTGCGACGGCGACGTTCGACGGCGAACCGCCCAGGTACTTGCCGAAGCTCGTCACGTCCGCCAGGCCGACGCCGATGTCGTTGGGGTAGATGTCGACGCTGATGCGCCCCATCGTGAGAACGTCGTAGGTCACTACTGCGTGCCTTTCCTCGGGAGCCCGGTGACCCGGGCCGGCTTCGCTGCCTGTGGCGGCGGCCACAGGTCCACTCTGCTACAGAATTAATGTCCTGTCAAAGGTTTGTACTGACAAGTTGCCATTGTTGATCCAGCGGCGTCAGCGCGCGGGGACGGCCAGTTCCCCGGTCACGTACTGTGCCCGGCCGAAGCCGAAGGACCAGTCCCCGGCGGTGTTCTCGACGTACCCGATGAACACGTCCTCGCCCGGCACGCCCGCCTCGCCGAGATTCTGGGCGATCGCCTCGAACAGGCCCTCCTTGGCCTCCTGCGCCCGGCCGCCCTGGGTGAAGATCTGGATCATCACGACCCCGGAGGTCCGGTCGAAGCCGAGCCCGGCGTCCTGCGCCACGATCTGGCCCGGGGCATGCTCGGTGATGATGTGGAAGTAGTCGCGCTCGGGGATCCGGTACTCGGCGAGGACCGCGTCGTGGATGGCCCGGCTGATGGCTGCGAGCTCCTCGGGGCTGCGGCCTGCGGCGACGTCGATGCGGATGAGGGGCATGCGCTGGGATCCTTTGCTAGCAATTTGTCCTGACATAACGACAATATACTGAATCGGCTCTCCCTGCAATACTTTGTCCTGACAAATGATGAGGCGCCTCCTCCCGGCCGTGAGAGAGTGGGAACGCCGCCCGGAACCGCATTCGACGTGGGAGCCCGCCGGCCATCCCCCGTCGAAAGGACTCCCCGTGACCAGCCGGATGAGCCGCGCCGCGGCGCTGGCCCTGCTCGCCGTCGGCCTCGTCTCGCTCAACGCCCGCGCGCCGCTCGTCGCGCTCGGCCCGGTGCTGGCGGACATCCAGAGCGGCACCGGCCTAGGGGCCGCCGTCGTCGGGCTCCTCACCGCGATTCCCGTCCTGTGCTTCGGGCTCATTACGCCGGCGGCGGCCTGGTTCATCGGCCGGATCGGGATCAACCATGCACTCCTGTACTTCTTCGGCGGCCTCGCGGCGGGCATCCTGCTGCGCTCGTACGGCGGGGCGGACGGAGCACTTGCGGGAACAGTGGCGATCGGAGCCGCGATGACCATCGTCAACGTCGCCACTCCCCTGCTCGTGGGCCGCGACTTCCCGCACCGTGCGGCGCTCATGACGGGGCTCACGACGGCGGCGGTCAACGTGGGCACGACCCTCGCCTCGGCGCTCACAGCGCCCCTCGCAGCTGTGGTCGGATGGCAGGCCTCGCTCGCCTCCTGGCTCGCGGTGACAGCCGTCGCGGCAGGCGCCTGGCTGTTCGTCTTCCCGCCCGGCAAGGACGGGCCGCGGTGGTCGGACGCAGACTTCCCCGGCCCGCTCGCCCGGGCGGCCGCGCGCCGTCGTGCGCACGCCGCACCCACGCCGACGGTCCCGCGGGCGCAGGTGAGCCCGGCGAACAGGCGCATGATGTGGCTCTTCACCGTCACGTTCGGGATGCACAATCTGGGCTACTACGCCGTCACGCTGTGGTTCCCCACGTTCCTGGTCGAGACCCGGGGCATGACGCCGCCCGAGGCCGGCCTCGCCGCGAGCCTGTTCCAGGTGCTCGCCATCGCAGGACCGCTGCTCGTCCCGGGACTCGCGCACGCGTTCTCCTGGGGCCCGACCCGGCTCTTCGCCCTCGTCGCCGCGTGCTGGGTGGCCCTTCCGGCGGGCCTGCTCGCGGCGCCGGGCGCCTGGCTGGTCTGGGCCGTCCTCGGCGGCATCGCCCAGGGCGGGACATTCACGGTCGTGTTCACGGTGGTGATCCAGCGGGCCCGCACGCTCGACGAGAACCGCCGCATGACCGCCCTCATCCAGACCGTCGGCTACGCCGTCGCCTCGTCGGGCCCGATCGTGATGGGCGGCCTGCGTGCCTGGGCGGGCGGCTGGACCGCGCCGCTCGCCCTCATCCTCGGCGCCGTCCTCGTCATGGCTGCCAGCGGCTTCGCGGCGATCCGCACGCGCTGACACACGACGCCGCCCCTCCCCTCCTGCCCCCGGCGCGCCTAGCATCGTGTGGACGAGAGCGGGAACGGCCCACAACGGAAGGAGCCGCCATGCTGCCGGAGTCAGTGCGGGCGTTCATCGACGCCGAGGTCGCGGCGAGCACCACGGACTTCTCAGACCTGAGGGCGGTGTACATCAACGGCACGCTCAAGCCCAGCCCCGAGCAGAGCCATACCGACGGCCTCATAGCGGTCAGCAGGCGGGTGGTCGAGGGCGTGGGCACCCGCGTGGACGAGATCCGGACGGTGGACCACGACATCCCGCCGGGGGTCTACCCCGACATGCGCGAGCACGGCTGGCCCACGGACGCCTTCCCGGAGCTCTACCACTCCCTCATCGAGCCCGCGGACATCGTCGTGCTCGCCACCCCGACGTGGCTCGGCGACCAGTCCTCGGTCACCCGGCTGATGGTCGAGCGGCTGTACGGCTACTCCGGCGAGGCCAACGAGAAGGGGCAGTGGGCCTACTACGGCAAGGTGGGCGGCGTCATCGTGACCGGCAACGAGGACGGCGGCAAGCACTGCGCCTCGCAGCTGCTCTACGCGCTGAGCCACATCGGCTTCACGATCCCTCCGCAGGCGGACGCCTACTGGAACGGGGAGGCAGGCCCGGGCCCGTCGTACCTCGACGACAACCGGGGCGCGCAGAACCACTGGACCACCCGGAACGCGGTGTTCGCGGCGTGGAACATGCTGCACACGGCCCGGCGCCTCAAGGATGCCGGCGGCATCCCGGCCCACGGCAACGTGATCTCGAACTGGGACCTGTCCAACAAGGACCACCCCAACCCCGAGTACCGCTGACGCACCCGGGCGCCCGGGCACCCGGGCGCGCGTTCGCGCGATGGCGGCGGGGGCGGCATCGGCGCACACTGTCCCCATGGACACCGCCGAACCCGCGGAGACCTCTGGGCCCCTGGACAGCGGCCACAGCGCACGCCGCGGCGGCGTGCTGACCGCCCTGGTCTTCACCGGCGCGGTGGTCGTCACGGGAGGCAACGCCGTGGCGATCCGCGTCAGCAACCGGGAGCTCGATCCCCTCTTCGGGGCGGCAGCACGGTTCGCCGCCGCAGCACTCGTGTTCGTGGTCATCATGGCCCTCAGCGGCAAGGCCTGGCCGCGCGGTCGGCAGCTTGCCGGGGCCCTCCTGTACGGGCTGCTCAACTTCGGGCTCGCCTACGGATTCATCTACGAGGGACTGCGCACCGTCCACGCGGGCCTCGCCCAGATCATCCTCGCTTCGGTGCCCCTGGCCACGATCCTCCTCGCCGCAGCCTTCGGGCTCGAGGTCTTCAGCTGGCGCCGGGTGCTCGGCACCGTCGTCGCGCTCGGGGGGATCGCCGTCGTCAGTGGGATCGGCACAGGCGGCGCGCCCCAGTTCTCGATCCCCGGCGTGGTCGCGATCACCGCGGCCGCGGTGTCGGTCGGCGCGGGAGCCGTCGTCGTCAAGCGGTTCCCGCCCCTGCCGATCGCCGCCCTCAATGCCATCGGCATGGCGGTCGGTGCCGGCCTCCTCGCCATCGCCTCCGTGGCAAGCGGCGAGCGCTGGGCGGTTCCTGCCGCTCCCTCGACATGGGTGGCCCTCGGCTTCCTGGTCGTGTCGACGGTGGCGATCTTCGCGGCATTCCTGTTCGTCCTGCGGCGATGGAGCGCCTCCGCGACGTCGTACCAGTTCCTGCTGATCCCGATCCCCGCCGTCGTGCTGTCCGCCCTCATCGACGCCGAGCCCCTCACCCCGGGCCTGGCGGTCGGCGGCCTGCTCGTCCTCGCGGGCAGCTGGGCGGGAATGCGGCCGGGGAAGGGCCGCTCCACAGGGCGTCAGACGAAGTCTGCGACGATGATCTCCACGTCCAGCCGGCGGATGAGCCGTTCGCGCTCCTCCTCGAGGACCTGATCCGGCAGCGGCGCCGCGCCGTGGGCGCGGGGCGGGACCGGGTTTCCGAGGCCGTGCGGAGCCCGCGGGATGCGGCGCTTCACCGCAGTCCCCCGATCGGGAACGGGCGGGAGTCCCGCATCGGGCCGAGCCCCTCGCGGGCCAGGTCGTGGAGCATCTGGTGGTAGCTGGACAGCGCGAGCGGCGGCATCTGGTGGAGGTCCGCGATCGTGGCCTGCGGGCGGTCCACTCGGTAGAGGGCGAGGATCGCCTGGTCCTCCTGGGCGTCGTCGAGGGCCCGGTACGGACCGACGGGACGATCGGCAGTGAGTGCTTGGGCGTAGCGGCCCAGTCGGTCATCCGGAGTTCCGTGACCGGCGCGGCTCCACACATGGACGACTTCGTTGACATCCACCATGGCCCCCGCCTCCTTCGGTCCTTCTCTGTGGCGGTCGGTCCGGGACGTCGATCCCTTTCCGCTGATATTTAAACTCTAAACCTGTGAGATCACATGTCAAGAGTTATACTGAAGACATTCCGCGGGAGGAGGATGGGATCATGACCAGCTGGAGGGAACAGCTCGCGTTCGCCCCTTTGGAGACCGGCGAGCGCGGCGAGGAGATCGGGCGCCGGATCCGCCACGCCATCGAGCTGGGAGTCCTCGAGGACGGGGCCCAGCTGCCGAGCGAGAACGACCTGGCCGCAATGATGCGCGTCTCGACGCAGACACTGCGGACCGCGCTTGCCGAACTGCGCCATCTGGGTCTCGTGGAGACCCGCCGCGGGCGCGGCGGTGGGAGCTTCGTCAAGGCGAACACCGGCGAGCTCGCCCGGGCGCGGCGGGAAACGCTCGCCGCCTACACGCTGGACGACCTGCGCGACATCCGCGAGTACCGCGCCGTCCTGGCCGGTTCGGCGGCGGCAGCGGCAGCGGCGAGGCCGCAGCAGATCTCGGTGGCGCGTCTGGCCTCGCTCGGCGCCATGGTCGAATCGGCCGCCGAGCCCGCCGGCATGGCCCGGGCGGACAGCAGGTTCCACCTCGAATTGGCGGCAGCGTCACGCTCCGTGCGCCTCACGCGCCAGGAGATGGCGCTCCAGGCCGAGGTCGGGCCGCTGATCTGGACGAGCGCCGCGGGCAGCGGCGTCCGGGCCGCCCAGGAGCATGCCGCCATCGTCGAGGCGATCCGGCTCGGCCAGCCCGCCGAGGCACGCGTGCGCGCGGAAGAGCATGTCCGGCACGAGATGAACGCCCTCATCGACCTGCGCATGTCCATGGACGGTTCGGCACCGATGGCCCCGCGGCAGCGCCGTGCCGAGAGCGCCGAGTCCGAGGCGGTCGCCGGCATCGAGTCGTTGGCCGTCGAGATCGAGAAGCGCGCCGTCGCCGCGATCCGCGCTGTCGACAACGCCGTCCTGGCGGCCCTCGACGCCGCGCCGGACAAGGGGCTCGCCGCCCTCGAAGCCATCTACGACGTGACCCTGGACTCCCTGGTCGCGGCCCGTCCGGTGCTCTACGGGGTAGGCTTCCTCGCCGATGCGGCCTACTTCGGCGACACGGGAATCGTGTGGTCCTATGTGCCCGTTGGCCGGCCGGCCCCCGAGCGGCTGGAGATGGACCTCCAGTACTACGACTACTCGAGCTCCCCATGGTGGCCCAAGGATGAGAAGGGCGCGGTGCAGGCGAGCTACTCGTACGTCGACGCGCTCGGCTCCAACGCGTACCTCGTCACGTTCAGCAAGCGGGTGGTGAAGGACGGCAGGTCGGTCGGCGTGGCAGCGGCCGACATCCTGGTCTCCCGCATCCAGGAGGAGTTCGCGCCCTTCCTCGAAGCGCTGCCGGCCGGCTCGTGCATCGTGGACCAGATGGACGTCGTCATCGCCACCAACTCGGGCAGCCTCGTCGGCGACATCTTCTCCCCCGACGGCGGCGTGGCGCGGACCGTCCCGCTCCCTGCCGTCCCCTGGCGCCTGCACGTGGCCGCGGCCGAATGACCCGGCCGCTCACCTGAGCACGTCTGGCCGCTCACCTAAGCACGTCTGGCGGGTCACCTGAGCACGTCTGGCGGGTCACCTAAGCACGTCTGGGGGTCACCTCCTGATGGTCAATGTCGTGACAAAGACCAACAGGAGGTGACCCCCAGAAGGTGACCCCTAGAGGGAGGGGAGGAGGAGCGGGCTGCTAGCGCAGCACCACCGTGCGGTTGCCGTTGAGGATCACGCGTCCCTCGCAGTGCCAGCGCACCGCATTGGAGAGCGCCTTGCACTCGGCGTCGCGGCCCACGGCCACGAGGTCCTCGGGCGAGTGGGTGTGGTCCACCTCGATGACCTGCTGGGCGATGATCGGCCCCTCGTCGAGCTCGGCGTTGACGTAGTGCGCCGTGGCGCCGACCGTCTTGACCCCCCGCTCCCACGCCTGGTGGTAGGGCTTGGCGCCCTTGAACGACGGCAGGAACGAGTGGTGGATGTTGATCACCCGTCCGGACATCTTCGTCGCGAGCTGGTCGGACAGGACCTGCATGTAGCGGGCCAGGACCACGAGCTCCACGCCGTACCCGTCCACGAGCGTCAGGAGCTTCGCCTCGGCCTCGGGCTTGTTCTCCTTCGTGACGGGGATGTGGTGGTACGGGATGCCGTGCCACTCGACGAGGCCGCGGTGGTCCTCGTGGTTCGACACGACAGCCACGATCTCCACCGGCAGCTCCCCGACCCGGGCCCGGAACAGGAGGTCGTTCAGGCAGTGCCCGAACTTGGAGACCATGAGCAGGACGCGGGTCTTCTCCCCTGCCGGCCGCAGCGTCCACTCCATGCCGAACTTCGAGGAGACCGGCGCGAACTCCTCCCGGAGGCGGTCGGCGGCGTCGGCACTCCCCTGCTCGTCACCCGGGGCCTCGAAGTGCACCCGCATGTAGAAGTGGCCGCCGCGGCGGTCGCCGAACTGCTTGATGTCGATGATGTCGCACCCGCGTTCGGCCAGGAACCCGGAGACCGCGTACACGATCCCCGGCCCCTCGGCACAGTCCAGCGTCAGGACGTATTCGGTAGTCATGCTTTCACCGTACGCCCGCTGCCGCAGCGCCGCTGACCGCGAATTCGCGCATCGCGTCCACGAGCCACCGGCCCACGTGGTCCGCGAACGAGGCCCGCGGGAGCACCCGGTAGGTGTCCTCGCCGGTCTTCCACAGGATCACCGGCACGTGGTCCAGGACGGTCGCGATGGCCGTGCCCACGTCGAAGCGGCGCGGGTGCAGGTCGTAGGAGATGCCCTTCTCGAGCACCGCGAGCGCGCTCGGGCCGCTGAGTTCGAACGTGGTCCGGTTCGCGGAGAGGTCGACGACGGCGCCCGCGGCCCGCGCGCCGGCCTCGCCGAGCGCGTCGCCCACGCGGGCCGCCTCGGCCGGTCCGCGGTCCTCGAAGGCGGAGGTCGGCGTCTCGTCCGCCACCGCGAGGAACTCGTCGGGCCCAACCCACAGGAGGGTGTAGCCGCCGCCCGTCGTCGTGCGCCCGTGGCCCGAGGGCAGGGACGCGCTGAGAGCGGACTCGACGGCCGCGGCGCCGGCGGACCCGGGGACGGCGCGGACGCCGAGCTGGGTCAGGAACGGGATCTCGCGCACGGCCACGCCGCGCTCGCCCTGGACCGTCGCCGCCGCGAAGGCGTCCGCCAGCTGGGCGGCGGGGCTGCGGCGCAGGGCCGCGGCGTCTCCGCGGAGGGCGGTGGGAGCAGGTGCAGTCACTTCAATCGTCTCAGCCATCACGGCGCTTCCCTTCGGGGTCAAAGAGGACGGTCTCACCGACCAGGACATCCACGAGCCGGTCGCCGGCGACGGCGGTGAGGGTCTCGCCGATCCGGTTGCGGCCGTTCTTGATGAGCGCGAGCGCGAACGAGCGCCCGAGCGCCGCCGAGTGGTAGCTCGACGTGACGTGGCCCTGCATCGGCACGGGCCCATACGCGGGGTTCGTGGAGATCCGCTGCTCGATCACCTGCGTGCCCTCCGGGAGGCGGAAGGACGGGTCCACGGGGAGCAGCGAGACCATGTGCTTGCGGTCGGTGCGGGCGGTGTCGAGGCGGGAGTAGGAGCGCTTGCCCACGAAGTCCTTGGCCTTGGACACGATCCACTCCATGCCCGCGTCCTGCGGGGTCACGGTGCCGTCGGTGTCCTGGCCGACGATCGGGTAGCCCTTCTCCGCGCGCAGCACGTGCATGGTCTCGGTGCCGTACGGGGTGATGTTGAACTCCGCGCCGGCCTCGGCCACGTCCTCCCACACCTGCAGCCCGTACCAGGCGGCCACGTTGATCTCGAAGGCGAGCTCGCCGGAGAACGAGATGCGGCACACGCGGGCGGGGATGCCGGAGGCGAGGGTGGTCTCGCGCCAGGCCATGAACGGGAACGCGTCGTTGTCGACGTCGAGCTCCGGGGCCACCTTCGCGATGACCGCGCGGGACTTCGGGCCCACGACGGCGACCGTGGTCCACTGCTCGGTCACGGACGTGAAGTTCACGTCGAGCTCGGGCCACTCGGTCTGGTGCCACTCCTCGAGCCAGTCGAGGACCTTCGCGGCACCGCCGGTCGTGGTGGTCATGAAGTAGCGGTCCTGATCCAGGCGCAGGGTCACGCCGTCGTCGAAGATCATGCCGTCCGGGCCGCACATGACGCCGTAGCGTCCCATGCCGGGGGCGAGCTTCTTGAACGCGTTGGTGTAGATGCGGTTGAGGAACTCGCCCGAGTCCGCTCCCCAGATCTCGATCTTGCCGAGCGTGGTGGCGTCCATGAAGCCCACGGACTCGCGCACGGCGGCGCACTCGCGCAGCACGGCCTCGTCCATGGTCTCCTCGCCCTGCGGGAAGTACCACGGGCGCAGCCATTGGCCGACGAACTCGAACTTGGCGCCGTGGGCCACGTGCCACGGGTGGATCGAGGTGATCCGCTCGGGGTCGAACAGCTCCCCGCGCTTCCGGCCGGCCATCGCAGCGAAGGCGACGGGCGCGTACGGGGCGCGGAACGTCGTCGTGCCGATCTCGCCGATGCCGGCGGCGGAACCTTCACCCTTCAGCGCCGCCGCGATGACGCCGATCGCGTTCACGCCCGAGGTCTTGCCCTGGTCGTTGGCGGTCGAGATCGAGGTGTAGCGCTTGACGTGCTCGACAGAGCGCATGCCGGCGCCGGTGGCGCGGAGGACGTCGTGGACGGTCTGGTCGCGCTGGAGGTCCACGAAGTGGGTGTTCCAGTCCGCGGGCTCGCCGGTCTCACCCGGGACGAGCCAGACCTGGCGGGTCGGGGCGGAGGCGACGGCGGGGCGGGACGAGACCGCCGTGGCGTGCTCGCCGGCCTCGGTCACGAAGCCCGCGTTGAACGCGGCCACCGCGCCCGCGTGCGCGCCCTCGGAGACCACGTCGGAGGTCAGGTACGAGCCCCGGGCCGAGCCGACGATCTGCTGGCCGGTGACGGTGCCGGCCGGCACGAACCCGGCGAGGTCCTCGTCCCAGCGCAGCTTGCCCTGGCGCTGGCTGAACAGGTGCACGACCGGGCTCCAGCCGCCCGAGACGGCCAGGAGGTCCGCCTCGATGCGCTCGGCGTCGTCGGCCAGAGAGCCGTCAGAGGCAAGGCCGCGCACGACGACGGCGCTCACCCTGCCGCTCTCGGGCGAGCCCTCGGTGCCGGCCACCACGGAGCCGGCGATGACGCGCAGGCCGGCGGCCTCGGCAGCGAGGGCAGCCTCGGTCTTCTCGTCCCGGGCGTCGACGACGGCCGCGACCGGGACGCCTGCGGCGGCCAGGTCCGTGGCGGTCGCGTAGGCGGAGTCGTTGGTCGTGAAGACGACAGCGGACGAGCCCGGGCGCACGCCGTAGCGGTTGAGGTACGTGCGGGCCGCGGAGGCGAGCATGATGCCCGGGCGGTCGTTGTCCGCGAAGACGACCGGACGCTCGTGCGCGCCGGTCGCGAGGACGACCTGGGCGGCGCGGATGTGCCACAGGCGCTGGCGGGAGACGCCCTGGCCGCTGAGCTCGCGGGCCTTCTCAGCGCCGAGGTGATCGGTGCGGGACTCGAGGGCCACGATGTAGTTCGAGTCGTAGGAGCCGAACGCGTTCGTGCGGGTCAGCACGGTGACCTCGTCCCCGGCGGCGAGCTCGGCGGCAGCGGCCGCGATCCACTCGGGTGCGGGGACGCCGTCGACCGTCTCCCCCGGAGAGGAGAGCAGCGAGCCGCCCA
The DNA here is from genome assembly GCF_050474465.1 of Sinomonas sp. B1-1. NCBI lineage: Bacteria > Bacillati > Actinomycetota > Actinomycetes > Micrococcales > Micrococcaceae > Sinomonas > Sinomonas sp. B1-1. Next base: position 14,555 of record NZ_JBCHVF010000007.1, read on the forward strand.
GCTCGGGCTGGTCGTCGATGAGGATGACGCGGGCGCCGGTGGACGCGGCCTCGCGGGCCGCGGCGAGGCCGGCGGGGCCGCCGCCGATGACGAGGACGTCGGTGTGGACGTGCTTCTTGTCGTAGACGGCCTCGTCGGTGCGCGGATCGAGGGTGCCCAGGCCCGAGAGGTACGTGGCCGTCAGGCCCTCGGTGAGCTCGACAATCGTGGCAGGGAGCATCGTCTCGTCGACGCCGCCGGCGCCGCGGTCCTTGACGGTGATCAGGCCGTTGGGCTCCTCGACGCCTGCGGCGAGGATGCCGCGCGGGCGGCCCAGGTACATGGACGGGCCGGTCTCGACGACGCCGTTGGCGAGGAGGGCCGAGGCGACCGTGTCGCCGGCGAAGCCCGTGTACTCGGTCCCGTCGACCGTGAAGCGCACGACGGCGTCGCGGTCGATCCGCGAGCCCGGCGCCTTCTCGGCGGGGAGACGGTGGCTCTGGCTGGTCACTTCTGGCCTCCATTCGTGGTCGCGGATGCGCCGGTCTGCGCAGGTGCTGCGGTGGCTGCCGCTGGCGCGGCGCCGGTGTAGATGCTCTTGAACTCGTAGGTGACGGTGTCACGGATGGCGTTGAACCACTTGCGGCAGCCGCCGGTGTGGACCCAGCGCTCCGCGAAGGCGCCCTTCGGGTTCTCGCGGTAGAAGAGGTAGCGGGACCACTCGGCGTCGGTCAGCTCGGCGGGGTTCTCGGGGTAGGCCACGTGGGCCTGGCCGCCGTAGTGGAACTCGGTCTCGTCGCGCGGCCCGCAGTTGGGGCAGGTGATGAGCAGCATGCTCGTGCTCCTTTCTGTGTCTGTCTGAGCCTGGGGCTCAGTGGGCCACGGCGGCGGCGCCGTGCTCGTCGATGAGGGCGCCGGTCTCGAAGCGCTCGAGGGCGAAGGGCGCGTTGAGGGCGTGCGGCTCGTCGGTCGCGATCGTGTGGGCCATGGTCCAGCCGGCGCCCGGGGTGCCCTTGAAGCCGCCCGTGCCCCAGCCGCAGTTGACGTACATGCCCTCGACCGGGGCCTTGCCCACGATCGGGGACGCGTCGAGCGTGACGTCGACGATGCCGCCCCAAGTGCGCAGCAGGTGTGCGCGGGCGAAGATCGGGAAGAGCTCGACGGCGGCGGCCATCTGCTCCTCGATGACGTGGAACGCACCGCGCTGGCCGTAGCCGTTGTACGAGTCGATGCCGGCGCCCATGACGAGCTCGCCCTTGTGCGCCTGGGAGACGTACACGTGGACGTGGTTCGACATGACGACCGTCGGGTGCACCTTGTGGTGGAGCTCGGAGACGAGCGCCTGGAGCGGGTGCGACTGGATCGGCAGGTCGAAGCCGGCGAGCTTGGCCAGGACCGAGGAGTGGCCGGCGGCGCAGAGCGCCACCTTGCCGGTGTTGATCGTGCCGCGGTTCGTCTGGACGCCGACCACGCGGTTGCCGTCCTTGACGAAGCCGGTGACCTCGCAGTTCTGGATGATGTCGACGCCGAGCTCGTCGGCCTTGCGGGCGAAGGCCCACGCGACGTGGTCGTGCTTGGCGATGCCCGCGCGCGGCTGGTAGGTCGCGCCGAGGACCGGGTAGCGGATGTCCTCGCTCGTGTTGATGATCGGGCAGAGTTCCTTGACCTGGTCGGCGTCGAGCCATTCGGCGTCGACGCCGTTGAGCTTGTTCGCGCCGACGCGGCGGACGGACTCGCGCACGTCCTGGAGCGTGTGGGCGAGGTTCATGACGCCGCGCTGGCTGAAGAGGAAGTCGTACTCGAGCTCCTCGGGCAGGGCCTCCCACAGCTTGAGGGAGTGCTCGTAGATGGCCGCGGACTCGTCCCACAGGTAGTTCGAGCGGATGATCGTGGTGTTGCGGGCCATGTTGCCGCCGGCGAGCCAGCCCCGCTCCAGCACGGCGATGTTGGTCATGCCGTGGTGGGCCGCGAGGTAGTACGCGGTGGCGAGGCCGTGGCCGCCACCGCCGACGATCACGGCGTCGTACGAGGGCTTCGGGTCCGGGTTCCTCCAGAGGAAGTCCGGGTGTTCGGGCAGGAGGTCCGCCATCACTGGGCTCCGTTCTCGGTTGCGGCCCCGGACTCGGCCGGGGTCAGGTGCGGGTAGAGGGGGTGCTTGTCGGCGAGGACGGCGACGCGGGACCGCAGCGCCGCGGCCAGCTCGTCGTCGAACTCGGGCTTGAGGGCGGCGGCGATGATGTCGGCGACCTCGGTGAACTCTGCGGCGCCGAAGCCGCGGGTGGCCAGGGCGGGCGTGCCGATCCGCAGGCCGGAGGACACCATCGGCGGGCGCGGGTCGAACGGGACGGCGTTGCGGTTGACCGTGATGCCGATCCGGTGGAGCCGGTCCTCGCCCTGCTGCCCGTCGAGCTCCGAGTGGCGCAGGTCCACGAGGACCAGGTGGACGTCGGTGCCGCCGTTCACGACGCCGATCCCCGCCTCCGTGAGGTCGGGCTGCGTGAGGCGGTCGGCGAGGATGCGGGCGCCCTCGAGCGTGCGGCGCTGACGGTCGCGGAACTCCTCGGTCGCGGCGAACTTGAAGGCGACGGCCTTGCCGGCGATCACGTGCTCGAGCGGGCCGCCCTGCTGGCCGGGGAACACCGCGGAGTTGACCTTCTTGGCGAGGACGGGGTCGTTGGTGAGGATGATCCCGCCGCGCGGGCCGCCGAGCGTCTTGTGTGTCGTCGTCGTGGTGACGTGGGCGTGCGGGACGGGGTTCGGGTGGAGGCCGGTGGCGACGAGTCCCGCGAAGTGGCTCATGTCCACGAGCAGGAAGGCCCCGACCTTGTCCGCGATGCGGCGGAACTCGGCGAAGTCGAGCTGGCGGGAGTAGGCGGACCAGCCCGCGATCATGAGCTGGGGCCGGTGCTCGACGGCGAGCCGCTCGACCTCCGCCATGTCGATCCGGTGGTCCTTCTCGGAAACCTGGTACGGGACCACCTTGTAGAGCTTGCCGGAGAAGTTGATCTTCATCCCGTGGGTCAGGTGCCCGCCGTGCGCCAGGTCGAGGCCCATGATCGTGTCCCCGGACTGGATGAGCGCGTGCATCGCGGCGGCGTTCGCCTGGGCGCCGGAGTGCGGCTGGACGTTCGCGTACTCCGCGCCGAAGAGGGCCTTGGCCCGGTCGATCGCGAGCTGCTCGATCACGTCAACGTGCTCGCAGCCGCCGTAGTAGCGCTTGCCCGGGTAGCCCTCGGCGTACTTGTTGGTCAGGACCGAACCCTGCGCCTCCATGACGGCCGTCGGGGCGAAGTTCTCCGACGCGATCATCTCGAGCGTCCCCTGCTGGCGCCCGAGCTCGGCGGCGATGGCTGCCGCGACCTCGGGGTCGGCCTGGACGAGCGGCAGGTCGAGAAGGTTCTCCACGGTGCCTCCTTGGTCTGTCGTCTGCTTGATACCGGAATTGATATCTAACTAATCGTCAACTGATATATTAGTTCTGGCATCGATACTATGGTTCACATCACAGGGGAGTCAAGCGCACCCCGGAAGGAGGCGAAAGGTGACCATCACAGCCCATGCCGAGACGGCCGGGGCGTCCGCCGCCTCGTTCGCCGAGCAGGCGTACCTGACCGTGCGGGACCGCCTCATCATGCTTGAGATCAAGCCCGGCGACCCCATCAACGACACCGCCCTGGCCGCCGAACTCGGGGTCGGCCGGACACCCGTGCGCGAGGCGCTCAAGCGGCTGGAGGTGGACCACCTCGTGGTGTCCTACCCCCGCCGCGGCACGTTCGCGACCATCGTGGACATCACCGAGCTCGCCGACGTCTCCGAGATCCGCGAGCAGCTCGAGCCGCTCGCGGCCCGCCGCGCCGCCCGGGACGCATCGCCGGCCATGCGCGCAAAGCTGCGCGAGACCGCCGACCGCATCGAGTCACTGTCGGAGCCCCTCGACCAGCGCGAGCTCATGCGCTACGACATCACGGTCCACCGGCTCATCTACGAGGCCGCCGGCAACCCGCACCTCACCGACACGCTCATCCGGTACGACAACCTCGCCACGCGCATCTGGTGCCTCGTCCTGGACAAGGTGCCCTCGGTGGCTGGGCACGTCAAGGAGCACGCCGACCTGCTGCGCGCGATCGCAGACGGTGACGAGGAGGCCGCCGGCCGCATGGCCCTCGAGCACGTCACGAGCTTCGAGACCACGATCCGCCAGGCCCTCTGACCCGCCGACGTCACCCCGTGTGGCGCCGACGTCACCCCCTCTGGCGCCGACGTCACCCCGCGTGGGCCCGACGTCACCCCGCGTGGGCCCGACGTCACCCCCTCTGGCGCCGACGTCACCCCCTGTCGCGGCGAGGTCGGGGCGTGTGATGCCAGCGCCGCATCCCGGCCTCGCTCCTAGGCGGTCGGAAGTGCGGTTCCCATCCACAAGTCGCCGTTTCGACGACTTGTCCACGCCGACGGCACTTGCCACGTCGGCCGATGCCCATCCCGTAGACCAGACCCCACCCGCTCGGAGGCCCGAATCGCGGCATCGGGCGGCAGCCCGGCGGAAGTCAGGCCTCGGCGCGCTTGGCCCCGTACCCGAGACGCGCGGACACCCGCCCGGCAGTCTCGACGACGGCCTCAGCCAGCCGCTCGGCAACCTCGCCCTGGGCCCGCGAGCGCGGGGCGGACGCCGTCACGCAGCCGACCATGCGCCCGCGGTAGTCCCACACTGGGGCCGACACGCCGAATTCCTCCGGCGTTGTGGCGCCGTCGTTCACCGCGACGCCATCCGCCGCGACCGTGGTGAGCACATCCAGCGCCCGGCGGGCGGCGGCAGTCTGGGGGCCGCCGTCGTGCGCCCCGGGCAGCACCACGGCACCCGAGGCGAGCAGGTCGCGCGCCGCGTCCGGGGTGAGCCCGGCGAGGAACACCTGGACCGAGGACGAGGCGAACTTGTTGTAGCGCGTACCGATCGACGCTGTGTGCTTGACCTGATGGGGGCTGGGGACCTGCTCGACGACGATCGCCTCCTCGCCGTTCCACACCGCCAGCGCGCTGGTCTCCCCAGTCCGCTCGGTGAGTTCCTCGAGGTAGGGCAGGGCGGCGCGGCGGACGTCGAGATCCGCGAGCAGGGGGCCGGACAGCGCGAGGAGTCCCAGCCCGAGGCGGTAGCGGCCGCTGGCCTCGTCGCGCTGGACGTATCCCGCCTCCGCGAGGCCGGCGAGGATCCGCGAGACGGTGCTCTTGTGCAGCCCTACGCGCTGCGCGATCTCGGTGACGCCGAGGACCGGCTTCTCGATCGAGAAGGCCTCGAGCACGCCGAGGCCGTTGAGCAGGGATGCAGCCGCCCCCTGGGGGGCCTCATCGCTCGTGCGGGGGCGTCCTACCACAATGCACTTCCTAACGGTCGGCTCGGCTGAACCATCTTAGAGTCCACGATCATCTTCGCCGCAACCCTTGTCCGATGCTAGGACAGCAACTACTTTGGTCTCACAGCAACATCATGTGTGATGCACCTCACGGTGCGAAATGTCTTACCTGCCCGAAACCTACGTTGCTCTCTGCGCAAATACCTTGTGGAGTGAGCAACTCGCTACGTGCCGATCAGCCCACGACCGGCAGCATCGAAAGGAAAGCCACATGAAGCGTATAGGCGTTGACGTCGGCGGCACATTCACCGACCTCTACTTCTCCGACGATGAAGTCGGGGCTGTCGTCATCGAGAAGGTCCCCTCCACGCCCGACGACCCCTCGCGGGCGGTGATCGACGGCCTCAACCGGCTCGTCGCGAAGGCCGGCACGAGCCTGGCCGAGATCGACCAGCTCGTCCACGGCACCACGGTGGCCACGAACATCGCCCTGACGCACACCGGTGCCGAGGTCGGCATGATCACCACCGAGGGCTTCCGCGACATCCTCCACATCGCCCGGCACAAGAAGCCCTTCAACTTCTCGCTCCAGCAGGACCTCCCGTGGCAGTCGCATCCTCTCGTGAAGCGCCGCAACCGCCTCACGGTCAAGGAGCGGATCACCGTTCCGAACGGCGACATCCTCGTACCGCTCGACCCGGCCGAGGTGCGCGAGCGCGTCCGGCAGCTCAAGGACGCCGGCGTGGAGGCCATCGCGGTGTGCCTCCTCCACTCCTACCTCAACCCGATGCACGAGCAGGCGATCAAGCAGATCGTCGCGGAGGAGTTCCCCGAGGCGTACCTGTCGGTCTCGAGCGAGGTCGTCCCGCTCTACCGCGAGTTCGAGCGCTTCTCCACGACCGCACTCAACGCCTATGTCGGCCCCAAGGTCTCCAAGTACCTCGACCGCCTCGCGAACGAGGTCAAGGCGCTCGGCTACCAGCGCGAGGTCCTGCTCATGCAGTCCTCCGGCGGCATGACGCCCATCTCCCAGGCCGCCAGGCAGCCCGTCAACCTCCTCATGTCCGGACCGGTCGGCGGCCTCATCGGCGGCATCTGGGCCGGCCAGCAGGCGGGCTTCGAGAACGTCGTGACACTGGACATCGGCGGCACCTCGGCGGACATCGGCGTCGCGCCGCAGGGCACCCTGCGCATGCGCCACCTTCTCGACACCAAGGTCGGCGACTACCAGGCGATGGTGCCGATGGTGGACATCGACACCATCGGCGCCGGCGGCGGCTCGATCGCGTTCGTCGACGACGGCGGCATCTTCCGCGTCGGACCGCAGTCCGCGGGCGCCCGCCCCGGCCCCGCCTGCTACGGGCACGGCGGCACCGAGCCGACCTCGACGGACGCGCAGCTCGTCCTCGGCCGCCTCCGGGCGCGGCGCAGCCTCGCGGGCGGCGACATGAAGCTCGACGTCGACCTGGCCCGCGACGCGATGTCCAAGGTCGCGGACCGGCTCGGCATGAGCATCGAGGAGGCGGCCCTCGGAGCGCTCCAGATCCAGAAGTTCGGCATGAGCCAGGCCATCGAGCTCAACTCCGTGCGCCGCGGCTACGACCCCCGTGACTTCACGCTCGTTGCCGCCGGCGGCGCCGGGGCCCTCTTCGCCTGCGAGATCGCAGCCGAGCTCGACATCCCGCATGTCCTCGTCCCGGCCCACCCCGGCATCATCGCCGCGACTGGCCTGCTGGCCACGGACCAGAAGTACGAGTTCGTCGCGACTGCGCGCTACTCGCTGCCGGACGCGGACGCCGCCGGCCTCCAGTCCCGCTTCGACTCCCTCGCGCTCGAGGCCAAGCACCAGCTCTCCGCCGACGGCGTCCCCGCCGAGCGGCAGAAGCTGCGCCGCCTCGCGGACGGCCGCTACGAGGGCCAGGGCTACGAGGTCCGCTTCGAGGTCCCCGACGGCGAGGTCACGCCCGAGTGGCTCGAGGGCCTCGTCGAGCTCTTCCACGAGGCGCACGAGGCCGAGTACGGGCACCGCTTCGCCACCGGCGGCGTCGAGATCGTCAACATCCGGGTCGAGGGCATCGGCACCATGGACGAGCTGCCCGCACCGAAGGCTGAGGGCACGACGACGGCGCTCGCCGAAGCGATCGTCGACCGCCAGTCGGTGGTCTTCGACGAGGGCGGGAAGGCCGTCGGCTTCGACACCCCGTACTACGACCGCTCCAAGCTGGGCGCGGGTGTGCGCATCGAGGGCCCTGCCATCATCGAGCAGTACGACTCGACCGTCGTCGTGCCGCCGCACTTCTCGGCCGCGATCGATCCGCACGGCAACATCGTCATCGACTGCCCGAAGAAGGCCGCGGCCGACGCAGAAGGCGGCGAGCTTGCGACCCCCATCCTCATGCGCGTGATCGGCGGCGCGTTCAACTCCATGGCCAAGGAGATGGCCTCGGTCCTGTTCCGGATGTCCTACTCGTCGATCATCCGCGAGTCCGAGGACCTCGGCGCGGGCATCTTCGACGCCGAGGGGCACGTGCTCGCGGAATCCGACTCCACGCCGATGTTCATGGGCGCCATGCCCAAGATCGTCCGCGGCGTCATCAGCGTCCTGGGCGACGACATCCACGAGGGCGACATCATCCTCCACAATGATCCGTACCTCGGGGCGACCCACTCCCCCGACGTCGCGATCATCATGCCGATCTTCCACGAGGGCGAGCGGATCGGGTTCGCCGGCGCGTCCGGCCAGCTCCTCGACATCGGCGGCGCGTTCCCCGGGCTGGCCATCGACATCGTGGACAACAAGGCGGAGGGCCAGATCTTCCGGGCGCTCAAGATCCAGGAGAAGGGCGTGCGGCAGGAGTCGCTCCTGAAGCACATCCTCGGCAACACGCGCACGCCCACCCACAACGCGGGCGACCTCGAGGCCATGATCGCCGCGTGCGAGCTCGCCACGAGCCGCTTCCTCGACCTCACGCGCCGGTACGGCCGCGAGGCCATCGAGCAGGCGGGCCAGGGCTGGATCGACTATTCGGAGAAGATGCTCCGCGCCGAGATCGCCAAGGTCCCGGACGGCGTGTACGAGACGGAGGTCGGCTACCTCGACGACGACGGCAAGAACTACGGCGAGAAGCTGCCGATCAAGGTCAAGGTCATCATCGAGGGCGACGAGATCACCTACGACCTCACCGGCTCGAGCCCCCAGGTGCCCACCGCGTACAACTGCCCGTTCGAAGGCACCACGGTCTCGGCGTTCACGTTCATCACGCGCATGATCTTCCTCGACGAGGTGGCCCACAAGGTCTTCGTGCCGCAGAACGAGGGCATGCTCAAGCCCGTCAAGGTCATCGCCCCCGAGGGCACGATCTTCAACCCGACGTACCCGGCGGCGTGCTTCGCCCGCTTCGCCCAGGTGCAGCGCGCCGTCGACCTCGCCCTCCGCGCACTGTCCCCAGTCCTGCCGCAGCAGGTCACCGCGGGCAACTCGGCCCACATCCACTTCATCTCCTACTCGGGCTGGAGCGAGAAGGCGGGCGAGTACTGGGTGTACCTCGAGGTCAACGAGGGCTCGTACGGCGGCCGGCCGGACAGCGACGGCCTGGACTCCGTGGACAACCTCATCGCGAACACCCGCAACAACCCGATCGAGGAGCTCGAGTGGCGCTTCCCGATGCGCACGGACCGCTACGAGCTCCGCAGCGACCCCGCGGCCGCGGGCGAATTCCGCGGCGGGATCGGGATCGTCCGCGAGAACACGTTCCTCACCGACACGGTGGTCACGTGCGAGGGCGAGCGGCACGAGTCCGACGAGCCGTGGGGCGTCTTCGGCGGGCGCGACGGGCTCAACGGCTCGCTGACGAAGAACCCGGGGCGCGCCGGCGAGGAGAGCTGGCCGTCCAAGGTCACCGCCCGCCAGCTGCACGCAGGGGACTCGCTCGAGATCACGGTCCCGAGCTCCGGCGGCTACGGCGACCCGCTCAAGCGCAGCCCGGAGCAGGTCCTCTCGGACGTCCTCGACGGCTTCACGACGCTCGAGCTCGCCGAGCGCGACTACGGCGTCGTGATCGATGCCGCGACGATGACCGTCGACGCCGCACGCACGGCGCAGCGCCGCTCCGCGGCGACGGTCCACGCCGCTTCCTGAGCGCGTTCTAGGAAAGCAACACCCAGCAGTACCGCACTGAATCCACTCACTGGGGCGGCCGGGGGGCGCACAGCGTCCCTCCCGGCCGCCCCTTTCTATGCCCACCTCCCACCCATAACCGCCTCACCCCAGGAGTACTCATGGAACCGATGGAAAGCACCCTCGACCCGACGACGGCGTCTGGGTCACCGCGCACACGCACGACGGCGGCGCCTCCCCCCGCAGGAGAGCTCACCGCGCGCGACGTCCGCATCGCCACCTGGATCTGCTTCTTCGCGTGGACGTTCGCCGTGTACGACTTCGTCCTGTTCGGCAACCTGCTGCCCGTCCTCGCGGCGGAGGTCGGCTGGGCCCCCGCACAGTCCACGGAGGTCAACACCTGGGTGACGGCCGGGACAGCCCTCGTCGCATTCGCCGTCGGCCCCCTCGTGGACCGGATCGGGCGCCGCAAGGGCATCCTGATCTCCGTGATCGGTGCGGCGATCGCCTCGCTCCTGACGGCCGTCGCAGGGTGGGCCGTCGGCGTCGTGGGCGGGCTCGGGGTCGTGCTCCTCATCCTCGTGCGCTCGGCCGCCGGCCTCGGCTACGCCGAGCAGTCGGTCAACGCGGCGTACCTCAACGAGCTCTTCGCCCACGCCTACACCGACCCCAAGAAGGCAAGGCGCCGCGGCCTGATCTACTCCCTCGTGCAGTCCGGCTGGCCGATCGGCTCGGTGCTCGCGGCGGCGTCGATCTACCTGCTGTTCCCCGTGGGCGGGTGGGCGCTGTGCTTCATCGTCGCCGCCTTCCCGGCCATCTTCATCGTCATCGCGGGCCGCTGGCTCAAGGAGAGCCCGCAGTTCGAGGCGCACCGGCACGCGAACACGGGCGGAGGGTCTCCGCTCGCCGAGGCGTTCCGGGGCGAGTCCCTGCGCTCGACTGTGGTGATCGGCCTGTCCTTCCTGCTCAACTGGGTCGGCGTCCTCGTCTTCGCCATCCTCGGCACGTCCCTCCTGAGCGCCCCGGACGGCAAGGACATCCCGTTCACGAACGCCCTGGTGATCCTCGTCGTCTCCAATGCCACCGCATTCGCCGGCTACGTGTTCCACGGCTGGCTGGGCGACAGGATCGGCCGGCGCAACACGATTGCCCTCGGCTGGATCCTGTGCGGCGCGTCGTTCACGGCCATGCTCCTCGCGCCCTCGGGCAACTTCGGGATCGTCGTCGCCCTCTACAGCGCAGGCCTGTTCTTCCTCATCGGCCCGTTCTCCGCCCTGCTGTTCTTCAACGGCGAGAGTTTCCCGGTGCGGACCCGTGCCACGGGCGGCTCGATCATCAACGCCGGGGGGCAGGTCGGGGCCATCCTCAGCAGCTTCCTCATCACGCTCGCCCTGGGTGCCGGCTGGAGCTGGACTACCGCGGCCTTCTGGATCGGCTGTGTGCCGATCTTCGCCTCCGGGCTGCTCATCCTCGCCGCGAGGAACGTCAACCCCCGCACCGTCCGCCAGGACTAGCCCCCGGCCGCAAGAAGAAAAGTCCTCCACACCTCTTGTGCGTTGCTGTATAAGCAAATATATTGGCTACACAGCAACACATGAGGTGCAGATCACATGATTGCCAGTTGTTGCTAAGCCAGCAAATGCCTACCACACACAGCAAAATGAAGGAGTACACCATGAGCCAGGACGTCGCAGTGAACCAGGACATCGAAGCCCGCCTTGCAGCAGTGCTGGAGGAGGCCTTCGAAGCCGGCACAGACATCTACAACGAGCGTGGCTTCAAGCGTCGGGTCGGCTACGGCAACCGCCCCGCCGTCATCCATATCGACCTCGCCAACGCCTGGACCCGTCCGGGCCACCCGTTCAGCTGCCCGGGCATGGAGACGATCATCCCGAACGTCCAGCGGATCAACGAGGCCGCTCGCGCCAAGGGGGTCCCGGTCTTCTACACCACCAACGTGTACCGCAACCGCGACGCCTCCTCCGGGACGAACGACATGGGTCTGTGGTACTCGAAGATCCCCGTGGAGACCCTCCCTGCGGACTCCTACTGGGCCCAGATCGACGACCGCATCGCGCCCGCGGAAGGCGAGGTCGTGATCGAGAAGAACCGCGCCTCGGCGTTCCCGGGGACCAACCTCGAGCTCTTCCTGACCGCCAATCGCATCGACACCCTGATCGTGACCGGCGCGACCGCCGCCGGGTGCGTGCGCCACACCGTCGAGGACGCGATCGCGAAGGGCTTCCGCCCGATCATCGCCAGGGAGACCATCGGCGACCGCGTCCCGGGCGTCGTGCAGTGGAACCTCTACGACATCGACAACAAGTTCGGCGACGTGGAATCCACGGATTCGGTGGTGGAGTATCTGAACCGTCTCCCGCAGTTCGAGGACACGGTCCCGAAGACCCTCGCGGATCGCCAGCCCGAGGTCGCGGCCCCCGCGGACCCGGCCTGATTCGTGCCGTACAGCGCCCGCCGTCTTCGTCCGACGGCGGGCGCTCCGCATAATGGCGTCGAGGACCTCGTACGCCCCCGAACGATCCCCACCCTCCCCGGGAGCACCCCATGAACCCCGCAGTCCCCTCCACCCCTGGCGGCGCGACCGCCCCCGTCCCCCAGTCCGTGCTCCGCAAGGTCACCGGCGCCGCAGCCGCGGGCACCGTCGTCGAATGGTTCGACTTCGCCGTGTACGGCTTCCTCGCGACGCAGCTCGCCCACGCCTTCTTCCCCGCCGGCGACGACGTCGTCGGCCTGCTCCAGACCTTCGCCGTGTTCGCGGTCGCGTTCGCGCTCCGGCCCATCGGCGGGGCCGTGTTCGGAGTCCTCGGCGACCGGATCGGGCGCAAGCGCGTGCTCGCCCTGACCGTCCTCCTCATGTCCGGTGCCACCATGGCGATCGGCCTCCTCCCGACGTTCGGTGCCGTGGGCGTCCTCGCGCCTCTCCTGCTGACCCTCGCCCGCAGCGTCCAGGGCCTCTCCGCCGGTGGCGAGTACGCCGGCGCCGTCGCGTACGTGATCGAGCACGCGCCCGCCGACCAGCGCTCGCGCTACTCCTCCTGGATGCCCGCCGCCACGTTCGGCTCGTTCTCGGGCGCTGCCCTGCTGTGCTGGGGCCTCACGGCAGGAATGGGCCCAGCAGCCATGAACGAGTGGGGCTGGCGCATCCCGTTCCTCGTCGCCGCGCCGCTCGGCATCGTCGCGTTCTACATCCGGCGCCGCCTCGACGAGTCGCCGGTGTTCCAGCAGGCCCTCGAGGCCCAGCGGGGCAAGGAGCACGCTCCGCTCCGACGCACGTTCGCCCTCCAGTGGCGGCCCATGCTCGTCCTGGGCGGATACATCGCCCTCACCGCCCTGAGCTTCTACACGTTCTCGACCTACATGACCACGTTCCTGCGCGAGGTGGTGAAGATGCCCGCCGACCTCGTGCTGTTCAGCAATGTCATCGCCCTCGCGTTCGCCGCCGCGCTCGCCCCGGTCCTGGGCCGCGTGTGCGACCGGATCGGACGCAAGCCCACCATGGTCGCGTCGTCCGTGCTGCTCGGCGCGCTCGCGGTGCCGGCGTACCTGCTGGCCTCCGGCGGGTCCTTCGGCATGGCACTCGGCGGACAGGCGCTGCTCGCGGTCGGCGCGGTGACGGCGAACGTCGTGACCGCCGTCCTTCTGTCGGAGGTCTTCCCCACAGAGGTGCGCTACACGGCGTCGGCCATCACCTACAACGTCAGCTACGCCGTGTTCGGCGGGACCGCCCCGTTCGTCGCGACATGGCTCATCGCGGCCACCGGCAACCCCATGGCACCTGCGATCTACCTGACGGTGATCGCTGCGGGGGCACTGATCGCAGCGTGGCTGCTGCCCGAGACGGCGCACCGCCCGCTCGACGGACGTGTGACGGCGCGCCACACCCCGGTCCACGATCGCGCCTGAGCGGCACAGCACGACGGACGCCCTGCCGCAGAGCGGAACGCCTACAGGCGCTCCGCTCCGCGACAGGGCGTCTTATCGTCTGCGCAGGCGGCCTTGACGGCGCCCGCGATCGTGGAGTCGTCGGCGCTGCCCAGGACCGAGACGAGGTCGGCTCCGGCCTCGAACGCGATCTCGGCCTCGGGTTCGCCGGCGTCCATCGTCTTCAGGTCCGCGAAGACCACCTTCGTGGGGTGGGCCTCCTTGACGGCGGTGACGGCGAGGAAGCTCGGTTGTGGGCTCGCGGGCCGAGGCGATCGCCGTCGCTGCCGAGGCCCGGCAGAGCGGCGCCCGGGCCTGAACCGTGGTCAGGCGGGGGCCGAACCCCCGAACCACCCGCTGGGGGCCGGGGCGATGTTCTGCCAGATGTGCTTGGCCTCGCGGTACTCGTCGAGGCCGGCGCGGCCGAGCTCCCGGCCGATGCCGGACTTGCCGAACCCGCCCCACTCCGCCTGGGGCACGTAGGGGTGGTAGTCGTTGATCCACACCGTCCCATGGCGCAGCGCCCCCGCGACGCGCTGGGCGCGTGAGGCGTCCGAGGTCCACACGGCCCCGGCGAGGCCGTACTCGGTGTCGTTGGCGATCGCGATCGCCTCGGCCTCGTCGCGGAAGGTCTCGACCGTGAGCACGGGCCCGAAGGACTCCTCGCGGACCACCCTCATCCCGCGGCGGCAGTTCCCCAGCACGGTGGGCGGGTAGAAGAACCCGTCGGCCAGGGCACCCTCGTCGGGGATGTACCCGCCGCACAGGAGCTCCGCCCCCTCGGCGAGGCCTGCCTGGACATAGGCGTGCACCTGCTCGCGGTGCCTCGCGGAGATGAGCGGGCCGGCCTCGGCCTCGGGATCGAACGGCCCGCCGAGCCGGATCAGCCTCGCCCGCCGGACCACCTCGGCGACGAACCGCTCGGCGATCGACTCCTCCACCACGAGCCGGGCGCCCGCCGAGCAGACCTGCCCGGAGTGCAGGAAGACGGCGGTGAGGGCATTGTCGACGGCGGCGTCCCAGTCCGCGTCGGCGAAGACGACGTTGGGGTTCTTCCCGCCGAGCTCGAACGCCACGCGCTTCACGGTCTGCGCGGCGGCGGCCATGATCGTCTGCCCGGTGGACAGCCCGCCGGTCAGGGAGACAAGGTCCACGCGCGGGTCCGCACTCAGCGGGCCGCCCACCACCGATCCGCGCCCGGTGACCAGGTTCGCCACGCCAGCCGGCACGCCGGCCTCGGCGAGGGTCTCCATGAGCAGGATCGAGGTCGACGGCGTGAGCTCGCTGGGCTTGAGGACGAACGAGTTCCCCGCCACCAGGGCCGGGGCGACCTTCCACGCCGCCTGAAGCAGGGGGTAGTTCCACGGGGCGATGAGCGCGCACACGCCCAGCGGCTCGTACACGACCCGGCTGATCGCCCCCGGCCTTCCGGTGTCCACGACCCGGCCGGCGTCGAGTCCGGCGACCTTGCCGTAGTACCGGAAGCACGCGGCGATGTCGTCCAGGTCGTATTCGGCCTCGACCAGCCGCTTGCCGGTGTCCAGGGCTTCGGCCCGGGCGTAGGCGGCCTTGTCCCGCTCGAGGAGGTCCGCGACGCGCAGCATGACTGCCCCGCGCTGGGTGTCCGTCAGGCGCCGCCACGGGCCGTGGTCGAAGGAGGCCCGGGCACTGGCGATCGCCCGTTCGGCGTCCACGGCGCCGGCCGAGACGACGACGGCGACCTCCCGCCCGTCTGCCGGGCAGCGCACGGTGGAGGTGGCGCCGTCGTGCGCGTCCTGCCAGGCCCCGTCCACGTACAGGCCCTTTGCGGGCCCGGCGGCCGCGTCGGGCCCAGCCTCTTCGGGCGCCGTCGCTACTTCAGCCATGCCGCGACCTTGTCGGGGTTGGCGTCGATCCACTTCTTGGCGGCGGCAGCCGGGTCCATGCCGTCGCGGGCGATGTATCCGGAGACCGTGTTCTGGTCCTCGTTGGTCCAGGTGAAGTTCTTCACGAGCTTGTAGGCGGGGCTGCCGGAGTTGGCGAACTTGGTGGAGGCGATCTTGTTCAGGTCGTACTTCGGGTAGTCGCAGGCGACCTTGGCGGCGTCGGCGTCGCAGCCGTCGGTGTAGGCGGGAAGGTTGACCTTGACCAGGGGGACCTCGGCCATGAACCACTGAGGGTCGTAGAAGTAGCCGATGAGGGGGGTGTGGTTCTGCTCTGCCTGGCGGAAGGCCTGGATCAGGGCGGGCTCGGAGCCGGCGTAGACGACCTTGAAGTTCAGGCCGAGATTCTTCACGAGGGCCTCGTCGTTGGTGACGAACGAGGGGTCACCGTCCAGGAGCTGGCCCTGGCCGCCGGACTCGGAGGTCTTGAAGAGGTCCGCGTACTTGTTCAGGTTGGCCCCGTCGGTGATGTCCGGGTACTGCTTGGCCATCCATGGCGGGACGAACCAGCCGATCACTCCGGTGTTGCCGGTCGGGCCGGCGTCCACGGCGGTCTTCTGCTGCTTGATGTACTTCTCGGTCAGGTCGGGGTGGCCCCAGTTCTCGATGACGGCATCGACCTCGCCGCTGCCGAAGCCCTGCCAGGCGACCTCTTCCTTGAGGGTCTTGTAGTTCACCGTGCAGCCGAGCTTCTCCTTGGCCAGCGTCCCGACGACGTAGGCGTCGGCCTCGTAGCCGACCCAGGGGTTCACGGCCATGTTGAACGTCCCGCACGGGGCGGCCCCGCCCGAGGAGGCGGTCGAGGCTGAGGAGATGTCCCCGCCGCAGGCGGTCAGGGACAGGGTCGCGGCGAGGACGACGGCGGCGGCGGCCTTCGCGGACCCGGTGCGCTTGAGCGGGCGGGGGCAGTGCTTGATCCAGGGTTTCATGGGGTTTCCTTCGTGGGGGGAGTTCTGTGGGACTAGACGCGGCCGTAGCGGGCGGCGGCGTGCTGGGCGATGCGGTCGAGCATGACTCCGAGTGCGGTGATGGCGATTCCGGCGGCCAGGCCCTTGCCGAAGAGCTGGCCCTGGGAGAAGCCGGAGACGACGAGGTAGCCGAGGCCCCCGCCGCCGACGAGGCCGCCGACGACGACCATCGCGAGGACGTAGAGCAGGCCCTGGTTGGCGGCCAGGACGACCGCGGCGCGGGCCATGGGCAGCTGGACGCGGGAGACCATCTGCCACCCGGTCGTTCCCATGGACTCGGCAGCCTCCACGGTGACCGGGGAGACCCCCCGGATCCCGTCGGCGACCAGCTTGGTAGCGATCGGGACGCCGTACGCCAGGGCGGCGACGATGGCGGTGAAGCGGGTCGGGCCGAACAGGGCCAGGGCGGGGACGAGGTACACGAACGGGGGGATGGTCTGGAACGCGTCCAGGACGGGGCGGATGGCCGAGTCGACGAGCCTGCTCCTGCCCATCCAGACGCCCACGGCGACCGCGGCGACGACCACGAGCAGGGTGGCCACGAGCGTGGTGGCGAGGGTCTTCATGCTCTCGTTCCACAGCCCGGTGCCCAGGATCACGGCCTCGCAGGCCACGGTCACGGCTGCCGGGCGCCAGCCGCCGAGGGTGAAGGCGAGCGCGAGCAGCACCAGCGCCATCGCCCACCACGGCGACTGCGCCAGGAGCGACTCGAGCGGGTTGACCAGAGCCGCGGTGACGGCCTCCCGGAGCCAGTTCGTGAAGCCCGAGAACGTCCCGACCGTCCAGTCCGTCGCGCCCGAGACCGCCTTGGCGAGCGGGCCGCCGAGGTCCGGTGAGGCGGGGAACTGGGCGAACGCGAGGTAGGTGCGGGAGAGGTAGACGGCGACGGCCACGACCACGGCCCCGACGACGACGGCGATCCTCCTCCCGCGCCGGCCGCGCATCCCGGTCGCGGCCGTCCCGCGCTGGACGCGGGCCTCGATCCCCGAGCGCTCGGAGGCGGCCGTCGTCGTGCGGTCCAGCATGATCGCCATCAGCACGATCGCGAGCCCCGAGACGAACGCCGAACCGACGTCCAGGGACTGCAGGGCCTGGATCACGGGTCCTCCGAGTCCGGGGCCGTTGATGAGCGTCGCGATGGTGGCCATCGAGAGCGCGGCCATCGTGCACTGGTTGATCCCGACGACGATCGTGCGCCGCGCCATGGGCAGCTGGACCTTGAGCAGGGTCTGCCATGCGGTCCCGCCCATGGACTCCACGGCCTCGAGCGTGACCGGGGAGACGGCGCGGATGCCGTGCTCGGTGATGCGCACGAGCGGCGGCAGCGAGTAGATGATCGTGGTCACGATGGCCGCGGCGGGGCCGATCCCGAACACGAGGGCGAGCGGGGCCAGGTACGCGAACGAGGGGAGGGTCTGCATGAGGTCCAGCACCGGGGTGACGACCGCGGCGGCCCTGCGGTTGCGGGCCATGAGCACGCCCAGCGGGAGCCCGACGACCGCGCAGATGGCGACAGCAACGAACGTCACGATGAGCGTGTCGATGCTCTGCTGCCAGTAGCCGAAGAAGCCGAACAGCAGCACGCACGCCGCCACGAGCAGCATCGAGCGGATGCCGGCGGCCGCGAACGTCGCCCAGGCCAGGAGCGCGACGACGCCGAGCCAGCCGATCTCGGGCACGGGCCGCACCGCTGAGGGCTGGCTGAGCAGGTGCTGGAGGAAGGCGACGGCACCGTTGAGTCCGTCGGTGACCGGCTGGATGAGGTACTCGAACACGGCCGAGGTGCCCCGCGCGGCGTCGAAGCTGTCCCGGAGGCCGTTGAGCCACGTGTGGACATCGGTCCGCTCGGCACCTCCCAGCTCGAGGGTCTGGGTGCCCCGCAGGGCCGCCCACGTCAGGAGCCAGGCGAGGACGACGGCGCCCAGGACGGCCGCGCGCCAGTGGCGGCGCAGCGCGCCGGTGCGTGCCGGCGGCCGCGTGGCGGGCTCGGCCGCGCGCTCCCGCGCACCGGCGGGCGCCGGCACCGCCGCGTCCGCGCGGTCCGTGGTGACGGTGCTCATGCCGCACCCCCGGCCGCGGCCGCCGCAGCGCCGCCCAGGACGGCGGGCTCCTCGGCGACGACGACGCGGAGGACGTCCTCGTCGTCGACCACGCCCAGGAACCGCTCCCCCTCGAACACCCTCACCGGCAGCGCCGAGGCAAGGACCTGCCTGGCTGCGTCCCGCACCACGCAGTCGGCCTGCATGACCGGGCCCTCGAGGGACTCGCCGGCGCGCGGGGGCCGGACCACGTAGCGCAGCGTGAGCACGTGCGAGCGGGGCACGTCGGAGACGAAGTCGCGCACGTAGTCGTCGGCGGGGTTCGCCACGACCTCGGCGGGCGTGCCGATCTGGACGACCTCGCCGTCGCGCATGATCAGGATCCGGTCCCCGAGCTTGAGCGCCTCCTGGAGGTCGTGGGTGATGAAGACCATCGTCTTGCCCACCTCCTCGTGCAGCCGGCAGACCTCGTTCTGCATGTCGCGCCGGATCAGCGGGTCCAGCGCCGAGAACGGCTCGTCGAAGAAGAGGACCTGCGGGTCCACAGCCAGCGCGCGGGCGAGCCCGACGCGCTGCTGCATGCCGCCAGAGAGCTGGTCTGGGAAGGAGCCCTCGTAGCCGGACAGGCCCACGAGGTCCACCATCTCCTGGGCCCTCGCGAGCCGCTTCGGCTTCGACTCCCCGCGGACCTCGAGGCCGTAGGCCACGTTGTCGATCACCTTCCGGTGCGGCAGCAGGCCGAACTGCTGGAAGACCATGGCCATGTGGTTCCGGCGCATCTGGCGCAGCCTGGCCCTGCCCGCCCGGGTGACGTCCTCGCCGTCGATCGTGACGGTGCCCGCGGTGGGCTCGATGAGCCGGGTCAGCAGGCGCACGAGCGTGGACTTCCCCGAGCCGGAGAGGCCCATGACGACGAAGACCTCGCCAGGGGCGACCTCGAACGAGACGTCCTTCACCGCCGCCAGGCACCCGGTCTTGGCCTGGAGCTCCTTGCGGCCCAGATGCTCGTCGGGCGTGCCGATGATCCTGTCCGCCTTCGCCCCGAAGATCTTCCACAGCCCCTCGACCTTCAGCGCGGGCTCTCGGGAGTCCCGGCCCGCGGCGGCGTGGCGTCCGGTCGCGGCGGGATCCAGGACGGTGGCGCTCATGCTGCCTCCTCGGTCTGGGCCAGTTCGTGGCGGTGGTAGGCGAGGTCCTCGGCGGGGAGGGCGCGTCCGAGGATATGGTCTGCGGCCTTCTCGGCCAGCATCATGACGGGGGCGAAGATGTTCCCGTTGGTCACGTAGGGCATCGCGGAGGCGTCCACGACGCGAAGGCCCTCGGTGCCGTGGACCTTCATGGTCAGGGGGTCCACGACGGCCATGGGGTCGGAGTCGGGGCCCATCTTGGCGGTGCACGAGGGGTGGAGGGCGGTCTCGGCGTCGCGGGCGACCCAGTCCAGGATCTCCTGGTCGGTGGTGACCGCGGCGCCGGGGGAGATCTCCCCGCCGTTGAACAGGGCCATGGCCGGCTGCCGGAGGATCTCGCGGGAGACGCGGATGGCCTCGATCCACTCGCGGCGGTCCTGCTCCGTGGAAAGGTAGTTGAAGAGGATGGAGGGGCGCTCGGCGGGATCGGCGGAGCGGATCCTCAGGTGGCCGCGGGCGTCGGAGTACATCGGGCCCACGTGGACCTGGTAGCCGTGCTGGACGTCGGCCTTTTTCCCGTCGTAGCGCACGGCCACCGGGAGGAAGTGGTACATGAGGTTGGGGTAGCCCACCTCGTCGTTGGAGCGGACGAAACCGCCGCCCTCGAAGTGGTTGGTCGAGGCCGGGCCGGTGCGGCCCAGGAGCCATTGGAGGCCGATGAACGGCATCCTCCACAGGTCCAGGGACGGCTGCTGGGAGACGGGCTGCAGGCACGCGTGCTGGATGTAGACCTCGAGGTGGTCCTGCAGGTTCTCCCCTACCCCGGGCAGTGCGACGCGGGGCGCGACCCCGACCGAGCGCAGGTGCTCCGGGTCGCCGATGCCTGCGAGCTGGAGCAGCTGCGGGGTGTTGAACGCGCCCCCGCACAGGATGACCTCCCCGCCCGAGACCACGTGCTCCTGCCGGCCCCGGCGGTAGCGGACGCCGGTGGCGCGCGTGCCGTCCATGACGATCCCGGTGACGAAGGACAGGGTCTGCACGGTGACGTTGGGCCGGCGGCGCGCGGGGCGGAGGTAGCCGCGGGAGGCCGAGTAGCGCTCGCCCCGGTGCACGTTGCGGTCGAACGGGCCGAAGCCCTCCTGGCAGAAGCCGTTCACGTCCTCGGTGCGGGGGTAGCCGGCCTCGACGGCGGCGTCGAAGAACGCCTGGAACAGCGGGTTCTCCGCCGGGCCGCGCTCGAGGATCAGCGGGCCCTCGTGGCCGCGGTACGGGTCCTCCGGGGCTGCGGCGAGGCAGGTCTCCATGCGCTTGAAGTAGGGCAGGCAGTGTGCGAAGTCCCAGGACTCCATGCCCGCATCGGCGCCCCAGCGCTCGTAGTCCAGCGGGTTCCCGCGCTGGAAGATCATCCCGTTGATGGAGCTGGACCCGCCCAGGACCTTGCCGCGGGCATGGGCCACGCGGCGGCCGCCCATGAAGGGCTCGGGGTCGGACTCGTAGCGCCAGTCGTACAGCGGGTTCCCACTGGGGAACGTCAGCGCCGCCGGCATCTGGATGAACAGGTCCCACGGGTAGTCGCTGCGCCCCGCCTCCAGGACGAGAACGGTGCGGTCCCCCTCCGCGCTGAGCCTGTCCGCCAGGACCGAGCCGGCGCTGCCACCGCCGACGATGATGTAGTCGTACTGCTTGCCTGACATGATGTGCGCAGCTCCTTGAACCGGGGGTTTCTTTCCAGCGGGCATGCCTTCTCCTTCATCACTTGCAAAAGATGCAACAAGCTTCGGCATGCACAACAGTGATCTGCTTCACAGAGGGCTGTCAAGCGTTTTCGCGAGGCCGGAGAAGAATGTCACGGGCGCGAAACACGGGCTGCGGCCAGGGCGTTGACCAGAGGCCAAAGGCTCCCTAGGCTGGTCAGATATATCAGACGTGTACCTGGGGCGTGAGCGCCGATGCGCCCGCGCCCGACCGGCTATGGTCGTTGTGGCACCGTCCCTCAGACCCACCTGGAGGTTCATTCATGACCACCACCGCCCACGGAACGCAGCTGCACGAGGTGAGGGCCGTCGTCGTGCGCGAGAAGAACGCGCCCGCCACGGTCGAGACGATCCTCGTCCCGGACCCGGGGCCGGGCGAGGCCCTCGTCGACGTCCTCACCTGCGGCGTCTGCCACACGGACCTGCACTACAAGCTCGGCGGGATCGGGGACGACTACCCCTACCTCCTCGGCCACGAGTCCACCGCGGTCGTCTCGGCGGTCGGGCCGGACGTGACCGACCTCAAGCCGGGCGACCGCGTCATCCTGAACTGGCGCGCGGTGTGCGGCCAGTGCCGCGCGTGCGCCAAGGGCCAGCCGCAGTACTGCTTCGCGACCCACAACGCGACGCAGAAGATGACCCTGAAGGACGGCACGCCGCTCACCGCTGCCCTCGGGATCGGATCCTTCGCCGAGAAGACGCTCGTCGCCGCCGGGCAGTGCACGAAGATCGACGACGACGTCGACCCCGCCGCAGTCGGCCTCCTCGGCTGCGGCATCATGGCGGGCATCGGCGCCGCGATCAACACCGGCGAGGTCAAGCGCGGCGAGTCCGTGGCCGTCATCGGCTGCGGCGGCGTGGGCATCGCCGCCATCGCCGGCGCCAAGCTCGCGGGTGCGACGACGATCATCGCCGTCGACCTCGACCCCGCCAAGGTCGAGCTCGCCAAGGGCCTCGGCGCGACGCACGGCGTGGTGTCGAAGGAGACCGACCCGGTCGAGGCGATCCGCGACCTCACCAACGGATTCGGCGCGGACGTGGTGATCGACGCCGTCGGCCGCCCGGAGACGTACAAGCAGGCGTTCTACGCGCGCGACCTCGCCGGCCGCGTGGTCCTCGTCGGTGTGCCGACGCCCGAGATGACCCTCGAGCTGCCGCTCCTGGACGTGTTCGGCCGCGGCGGCTCGCTCAAGTCCTCCTGGTACGGCGACTGCCTCCCGAGCCGCGACTTCCCGATGCTCGTCGAGCAGTTCAAGCTCGGCCGCCTGCCGCTGGACGCGTTCGTGACCGAGCGGATCGGGCTCGACGACGTCGAGGCCGCGTTCGAGAAGATGCACCGCGGCGAGGTCCTGCGCTCGGTGGTCGAGCTGTGACGGCTCGGATCGAGCGACTGGTCACCTCCGGCACCTTCTCGCTCGACGGGGGCACGTGGGATGTGGACAACAACGTCTGGATCGTCGGCGACGACGCGGAGGCCATCGTCATCGACCCCGCGCACGACGCCGGGGCTGTCGCCGACGCCGTCGCGGGCCGCACCGTGACCGCGGTGCTGCTCACGCACGGGCACGACGACCACATCCGCCACGCGCGGGAGTTCGCCGACAAGGTCGGGGCGCCCGTACTCCTTCACCCCGGCGACCTCATGCTGTGGGAGGACGTGTACCCGGGAACCGCGCCGGACGCGGAGATCGCCGACGGCGAGGTCTTCAGCGTGGGCGGGGCCGAGCTGCGCGCCCTGCACACGCCGGGCCACTCGCCCGGCTCGGTGTCGTTCTACGCCGAGGCGCTCGGGACGGTCTTCACCGGCGACACGCTGTTCGCCGGCGGCCCGGGCGCGACTGGGCGGTCCTACTCGGACTTCGGAACGATCATCGAGTCCATCAAGGGCCGGCTGCTCACGCTGCCGGCCGAGACCGTGGTGAACACCGGCCACGGCGACTCGACGACGATCGGCGACGAGGCCCCGCACCTGCAGGAGTGGATCGACCGGGGCCACTGACCCGACGTCACCCCCTCTGACGCCGAGGTCACCCCGTGTGGGCCCGAAGTCACCCCGTGTGGGCCCGAAGTCACCCCGTGTGGGCCCGAGGTCACCCCTTGCCCGCACCCAGAACGACCTGAACCAAGGGACAACGGCCGGCACCTTCCCCGCGGAAGGTGCCGGCCGTCGTCGTGCGTGGGCTGAGTGCAGCGTGGAAATCTCGGCTGGCACCACACGGGGGTGACCTCGGCACCACACCCGGTGACCTCGGCACTCCGGGGGCCAGCTCGACAGGTCTGGCAGAATCAGGCCATGAGCAGAACATCCGGCGACGATGATCCGGAAGTGGGCCGCTCAGCCACTGGCGTCCAAGCGGTAGAGCGCGTCGTCCAGGCCCTCGAGATCCTCGCCAGGGAGGGCAGCGCCGCCGTCGGCGACGTCGCGGACCGCATCGGCGTGCACAAGTCGACGGCGTCGCGCATCCTCGGCGCGCTCGAGGCCCACGGCTTCGTGCAGCAGAGCTCCCGCCGTGGGAAGTACCAGTTGGGCGTGGGCCTCCTGCGGATCGCGAGCTCGATCCCGCGCCGCCTCAGCCTCGTCCACGCAGCCAGGCCCGTCCTCGAGGACCTCGCGCAGCAGTACGGCGAGACGGTCAACCTCGCCGTGCTCCGCGGCGGGTACGCGGTCAACGTCGACCAGGCCATGGGCCCCACCAACCTCGCGAGCTTCGACTGGATCGGCAACCTCACGCCCCTGCACGCCACCTCGAGCGGCAAGGTCTTCCTCGCCTACATGCACCCGGGCCTGCGCGACGACGTGCTGCGGGATGCCCCTCCCGAGGCGCTCACACCGCGCACCCTCACACGCCAGCAGCTGGACGAGCAGCTCCCCGAGATCATCCGGCTCGGCTACGCCGCCACCCGCGGCGAGCTCGAGGAGGGCCTCAACGCGATCGCGGCGCCCGTGTTCGGGCACACCGGGGAGGTCATCGGGGCCGTGAGCATCTCCGGGCCCGCGTTCCGCTTCGACCCGGACGCCGACCCCGCGCTCGTCAAGGCCGTGATCGCCGCGGGCGAGGAGATCACTGAACTCATGGGAGGTCCGGCCGCCCAGGATCGCTCCTGAACGGCCAGACCGTAGTGTCTTCGCGCTCCGTCGGGTCAGACGGCACGCCCCATCCCTGACGCGACCGGCTGCTCGCCGCATGCCTGGGCTTCGCGCGCCTTCGCCTCCAGGTTCACGCCCTCCCGCTCAGCCGCCGCCAGCGCGCGGGCGTCGTCGAGCGGGAGCTGCAGCGCCGCGCCGTCGTGCGCCACGACGACCGGCACGAGGGTGAGCGGGAGGTGCTCGAGCTCGATCCGCGGATCGGTGTCCTGATGGTCGACGACGTCGCGCGCCTCGGCCGCGCACACCCCCGCCGAAGTCACCCCCTCTGACGGCGAAGTCACACCTTGAAGCTCCCCACGGGGTGACCTCAGCTCCCCACGGGGTGACCTCGACCCCACACGGGGTGACCTCGGCGGGGGATCAGGGACGGGCGTCGTCCCGGAGCTGGGCGTTGCCGCGCACCAGCTTGACGGCGAACGCGAGCGCCCCGAGCTTCCCCCGCCCCCGCGGGTCCCCGCCCAGCGCCGAGAAGATCCGCCGGAGCCGCTTGTGGAGCGACTGGCGCTCGAGGAAGAGGAGCTCGGCCGCCTCAGTGGCGTTGCACCCGGTGGTGATCCACACGTCGAGCGTCCGCACGAGCTCGCCGCCGTTGCGCTGGTCGAGGCGGATGAGCTCGCCGATGGACTCTTCCACGATGGCGTCGACGGCCCCGCGGGACAGCGAGCGCTCGGCCATCCGCTCCACCAGGAAGTCGGACGCGTCGTGGATCGCGTCGGTCCACTTCGAGGACCGGCCGATCCGCCACGTCGCCCTGGCCTCCGCGAGGGAGTAGGCCGCCTGGCGGATGGTCGGGGCGGTGGGGCCGAGGGCTCCCGTGAGCCCCCGCGGCGTGACGGCCTCGCGCAGGACTGCGAGCACCCGCTCCCTGTCCTGCGACCCAGCGCCCGGCGGCAGGGTCATGAGGATGTCGACCCAGTCGCCGTCGACGGCCAGCAGTGCCGACGGAAGGGCGGTGCGGGCCCGCTGCTCGATGTCGGCGGACCGGTCGACGGGTCTGCGGACCACGGCCATGACGAGCGGCTGCTCGGGAGGGATGCCGGCGGCCTGGCTGAGTTCGAGCAGCCGGTCGCCGCCGCCGCCGGCGTCGATGAGCCGCAGGAGCTCGTCCTCGGCGAGGCGCGCGAGGCTCGGGCGGTGCTGCTGGGCCAGGGCGAGCGCCACGATGCTGCGGACCCGCGCGAGTACGGTCTCGAGAAGCTCGTCGTCGGCGTCGCGGCCCCCGATGAGCTCGAGCCGGGCTGCACCGATCCCGCCGACGGCGAGCTCGGTGTCGGGACCGTGCGCGCCCTCGCCCGGCTCCTGGCCGGCCGATGCGAGCACGGCGCCCCGCGTGTCGACCACCCGCACGTACACCCCCATCGTCTCGGCGATGAGCGCTACGAGCGGGCCGAGCAGCGCGCCGGAGTTGGCAATGCGCTCGGTGAGGGCCTGCGAGAGGCTGTCCGCGAGCTGGAGGGCCGTGACCTGGCCCGAGACGATCCGCCGGTTGACGGACTCGGCCACCTCGACGAAGGGCACGACCTGCCTGAGCTCGATGAGCGGCAAGGCCGCCTCGTCCGCAGCAGCGACGAGCTCGGACGGCAGGCGCCTGCCGGTTCCCGCCGTCTGCACGGCAAGCGCCGCGACCCTCCGGTTCGACAGGCTCCAGATGTACTCGGACTGCGCGGCCGGCTTGAGCGCGAGGAGGGCGGACCCGCCGGTGAGCAGGAGCTCGCCGCCAGAGAGGAGCGGAGCGATCTCGAGGACTTCCGAGGAGTGCACCCATCGGACGCGTGCCTGCTCCACCGCGGCACCGCCGCCCACCACGACCGGCGCGCCGACGGCGAGCACGCTGCTGGCGAGGACTTCGGTGAGAGGCAGGGCCACGGCAAATCCCATCGGAAGGAGACAGAGTGTCCCCCGCAACAGGCACTGCAGGCGACAGAACGAGTCTAGGTGGTGACGTGGGGCACATCTACGCTTGAAGGCAGCCGGCTACTCGCTCCCCCAAGCGATACCTTCGAGAAAGTAGTCTCACATGAGCCTTCGCACTCAGAGCAAGACTGAGGACGCCACGCACGTCGTCGAAGACGTGCTGCAGCCCGTCCCCGAGTCCGCTCGCACCACCAAGGTCTCCGGGCAGTTCTGGATCTGGGCTGGGGCCAACGTAGCCCCCATCAACTGGATCCTCGGCGCCCTGGGCATCAACATGGGCCTCGGCCTCGCGGACACCATGACCGTGCTCGTCCTCGGCAACATCATCGGCATGGTCGGGTTCGGATTCTTCGTCCTCCTCGGCCAGAAGACCGGCGCGACCGGCATGCTGCTGGCCCGCGGCGCCTTCGGCCGCCGCGGAGCCTACATTCCCGCGGCCATCCAGGCGATCGTCGCCGTGGGCTGGTCCGCAGTGAACACCTGGGTCATCCTGGACCTCGTCATGGCCCTGTTCGGCATGATCGGCTGGGTCGACCCGGCCGAGGAGAACCTCGTCTGGAAGATCGCCGTCGCAGCCATCATCATGAGCGTCCAGGTGGGCATCTGCTACCGCGGCTACGGCGCGATCGCCAAGTTCGAGCGCATCACCATGCCGCCCACCCTCCTGGTCCTCGTCGCGATGTCGATCATCGCGTGGACGCAGCTCCCCATCGACTGGTCCTACGCGGGCCCCGCCGGCGCCGTCCTCACCGGCGGCGAGCGCATCGCCGCGATGTCCGGGATCATGACGGCCATCGGCATCGGCTGGGGCATCGGCTGGTTCACCTACGCCCCCGACTACTCGCGGTTCGTGTCCAAGAAGATCCCGGCCCGCAAGCTCTACCTCACCTCGGTCCTGGGCCAGTTCCTGCCGGTCATCTGGCTGGGCCTCCTAGGCGCGAGCCTCGCGACCATGAACGGCACCGCAGACCCGGGCGAGCTCATCGTCAAGAGCTTCGGCGCCATGGCCATCCCGGTGATCCTGCTCGTGATCCACGGCCCGATCGCCACGAACATCATCAACCTCTACACGTTCGGCGTCGCGACCCAGGCACTCGACATCAGGATCTCCCGCAAGAAGATCTCGGTCATCGTCGGCTGCTTCTCGATGTGCGCGGTCATCCTCTTCCTCTTCGCCGAGGACTTCGCAACCCTCCTGGACACCTGGGTCATCGCGATCGCGGCGTGGGTCGCGACCTGGGGCGGGATCATGGCGGTCCACTACTTCGTCTTCGAGCGCCGCCACAAGAAGTTCGACTACCTCTTCATGAGCCCCCGCGACACCCACCTCAAGGCGGTGAACCCGTCCGCACTCATCGCCTTCGCCCTGGGCCTCTTCGCGACCTGGCTCTTCATGTACGGCGCGATCCCGATCTTCCAGGGCCCGATCGCCACCGCGATGGGCGGCGTCGACCTCTCCTGGCTCGCCGGGACCGTGGTCGCCGGCGGCACCTACTTCGCACTCGGCTACCCGCGCTTCCGCGACCGGATCCACCACGGCGTCCCGCTGGGCATCCGCACCGACATCCGTGACGAGGAGTACCTCGAGGCCCACGGCAACGCCGCGCACGACGGCGAGTCCCCGGCGTCGTCGGCGACCTCGCCCGAGGTGCCGGCCACCGCGCCGGTCACCGCACCGACGGTCCCCTAGCGTCCCGCGACACCACCTTCCGCCGGCGGCGGGGCACGACCCCCGCCGCCGGCGCCCTTCAGCACGCCTTCACACCCTGCACCCAGGAGGAACCATGGCCACCAGCGTCTTCATGGAGGAGCTCGACGCCTTCAGCTACCGGGAGGCAATCGCCTCGGGCGCCCCCGTCATCGTCCCCGTCGGATCCATCGAGCAGCACGGGCCGCACCTGCCGCTCAACACCGACGTCCTGCTGTCGAAGGCCATGGGCGAGCGCCTCGCGGCCTCGCTGGGAGGCCTCGTCGCCGCCCCGATCGTGTACGGCTACAAGTCGCAACAGCGTTCCGGCGGCGGCAACCACTTGGGCGGAACGACGAGCCTCGACGGCACAACGCTCATCTCGATCGCCAGAACGCTCACGCTCGAGTTCGCCCGGCACGGGGCGCGGCGGATCATCTTCCTCAACGGCCACTTCGAGAACTACCAGTTCATCTACGAGGGAGTCGAGCAGGCCACCGCGGAGCTCGGCCTGCGCGGCCAGGACCTCTCGGCCGTCCTCCTCTCCTACTGGGACTTCGTCGACGAGGAGACGATCGAGGAGATCTACCGCGGCTCGTTCCCGGGCTGGGACGTCGAGCACGGCGGCGTCCTGGAGACCTCGCTCATGCTCCATCTCTATCCGCACCTCGTCCAGCTGGACCGCGTCATGGACCTTCCGGCGGCCCAGCTGCCCCGATACGACGTACTCCCTGTCCGGCCGGAGCTCACCCCGGCCTCGGGCTGCCTGTCCTCGGCCAAGGCCGCCTCGGAGGCGGCGGGGCAGCTCCTGCTCGAGCGCACGTCCAAGGCCCTCGCGGAGTCCATCGCCGCCGAGGTCAGCCGGCCCTGACCACCGCGAAGTTGCGCTCATCGCAACTAAAGTGCACGTCGCTTGACCGTGACGCCCACCACAGCTAGTCTGATGCAACGAGGTTGCGATCAACGCAACCGAAGGCTTTCTCGCAACCACGCAACGATCCCTGAGAAGGAGACACCATGTCCGTCGACACGGCTTCCACGTCCGCCACCAGCGTCGCCGAGCTCGAGCGCCTCAAGGTGCTCCACAACGGCACCAAGGGCAAGCTCACGTTCTCCGACGCGGAGTTCGAGCGCCGCCTGGGCGGCCTCCGCCAGATCATGGCCGCCAAGGAGCTCGACGCCGTCATCCTGACGAGCTACCACGGCATCAAGTACTACTCCGACTTCCTCTACACGACGTTCGGCCGCAACTACGCCCTGGTCGTCACCGCCGACGACTCGGTCACCGTCACCGCGAACATCGACGCGGGCATGCCGTGGCGCACCTCCTACGGCGAGAACATCGTCTACACCGACTGGCGCCGCGACAACTTCTACTTCGGCCTCCAGGAGGCCCTGCGCCAGCGCGGCGTCCGGGCCACCCGCCTGGGCGTCGAGGACGACGCGCTCCCGACCCTGACCCGCGAGAAGATCGCCGCCGCGTTCCCCGGCGCCGCGCTCCTGGACGTCTCCCAGGACGCCATGCGCCAGCGCATGATCAAGTCCGCCGAGGAGATCGAGGTCATCAAGCACGGCGCCCGCATCGGCGACCTGGGCGGCGAGGCCATCCGCAACGCGATCCGCGAGGGCATCACCGAGTACGAGGTCGCCCTCGCCGGCACCGAGGCCATGGTCCACGAGATCGCCAAGACGTTCCCGCACCGCGAGGTCCGCGACACCTGGGTGTGGTTCCAGTCGGGCATCAACACGGACGGCGCCCACAACTGGGCCACGACCCGCAAGCTCGAGAAGGGCGACATCCTCTCGCTGAACTGCTTCCCGATGACCTCCGGCTACTACACGGCCCTCGAGCGCACCCTCTTCCTGGGCCAGCCGGACGAGGAGAGCCTGCGCCTGTGGAACATCAACGTCGAGGTGCACCGCCGCGGCCTCGAGCTCATCAAGCCGGGCGCCGTCTGCAAGGACATCGCCGCGGAGCTCAACGAGATCTACATCGGCTACGGCCTCCTCCCCAACCGCACGTTCGGCTACGGCCACTCGTTCGGCGTCCTCTCGCACTACTACGGCCGCGAGGCGGGCCTCGAGCTCCGCGAGGACATCGACACGGTGCTCGAGCCGGGCATGGTCGTCTCCATGGAGCCGATGATCACCGTCGCCGACGGCCTCCCGGGCGCGGGCGGCTACCGCGAGCACGACATCCTCGTGATCGGCGAGGACTCGGTCGAGAACATCACCAAGTTCCCGTTCGGCCCGGAGAAGAACATCATCGAGGCCTGATCCGGCACGCACGACGGCGCCGCACCCCGCCCATGCGGGGTGCGGCGCCGTCGTCGTACGTGCAGGCAACCGAGGTGCGTTTCACGCGTCACATGGCCAGGTGATCTTGACCACAGACGCGGGGAAGCCTACATTGGTGCAATCGAGTTGCGCTAAACGCAACCCCAAGATACTGGTGGTTTCCTTTGAGCACTGAGAACTCCACAGCCCCCTCCGACATCCAGCAGGCCGACGGCATCAGCAAAGACGCACGCCGCCGCGTCCTGTGGGGCAGCTTCTTCGGCAACTTCGTCGAGTGGTTCGACTACGCGGTGTACGGGTACCTCGCGGCGACGATCTCCCAGGCCTTCTTCCCGGAGACGGACCGTCAGACAGCCCTCCTCGCAACGTTCGCGGTCTTCGCGATCTCCTTCTTCATCCGCCCGCTCGGCGGATTCGTCTGGGGCCACATCGGGGACCGGCTCGGACGCCGCACCGCCCTGTCCCTGTCGATCCTGATCATGAGCGGCGCGACATTCTGCATCGCGCTCATCCCGTCCTACGCGGTGATCGGTGTGGGGGCGCCAATCCTGCTCCTGGCCGTCCGCGTCGTGCAGGGCTTCTCCGCCGCAGGCGAGTACGCCGGTGCCTCCGCATTCCTCGTCGAGTACGCCCCCGCGAACCGGCGCGGCCTCTACGCCGCCGTGGTGCCCGCCTCCACGGCCGCCGGCCTCCTGCTCGGCTCCCTCCTGGCCGCGCTCCTGTCCATCGTCCTGACTCCCGAGCAGATGACGGAGTGGGGCTGGCGCCTCCCGTTCCTGCTCGCGGCCCCGATGGGGCTGATCGGGCGCTACATCCGCACCAAGCTCGAGGACACCCCGGCATTCCGGGCGATCGAGGACCAGGCCGAGACCACCCACGCGCCGGTCAAGGACATGTTCTCCAAGCACTGGCGCGCGCTGCTCCTGGCCGTCGGCGCGGTGCTCCTGAACGCCGTGGGCTTCTACGTGATCCTCTCGTACATGCCCACCTACCTCTCCGAGGAGCTGGGCTTCGGCTCCACGGAGTCGTTCTTCGCCACGACGATCGCGCTGACGACCTACATCGGCTTCATCTTCCTCACGGGCCTCGCGTCGGACCGGTTCGGCCGCAAGCGCGTGCTCCTGACCGCCTCGGTGGCGTTCATCCTCTTCACCGTCCCGGCGTTCATGCTCCTGGACACGGGCAGCTTCGCGATGGTGCTCCTCGTCCAGATCGCCCTCGGCGCGATGCTCACCCTCAACGACGGCACGCTCCCGAGCTTCCTCGCCGAGCTGTTCCCCACCCGCATCCGCTACTCCGGCTTCGCGGTGAGCTTCAACCTGTCCAACGCGGTCTTCGGCGGCACCGCCCCGTTCATGGCGACCCTGCTCATCGGGATGATGCACACCAAGCTCGCCCCGGCGTGGTACCTCGTGGCCGCGGCTGCCGTCTCCCTCGTCGCCGTCCTGTGCGCGAAGGAGACATCGAACAGGCCGCTCGCCCACTGACGTGCCTGAGAACGGGTGCGCGCACGACGGCGGTCTCCCACCCGCCGTCGTGCGCGCACCCGCCGTGTGGCCCCAGGCATCCCTCATTCCCTAAGGTGTTGTCCCATGATCGAAAGCGTGAACGGCGAGGCCGCTGAGGCGCGCGGGTCGTCCCCCATCTCGAATGCCATCGCGGTGCTGCGCTGCTTCAGCGTCGACGAGCCCCTCATCGGGGTGACGGACATCGCCGCCCGCGTCGGGCTGCACAAGAGCTCTGTCTCCCGCATCCTGGCTACGCTCGAGTCGGAGGGGCTCGTGGAGCGCGACGAGCCGACGCGGCGGTACCGGCTCGGCCTCGGGCTCATCGCCGTCGCCGGTCCCCTCCTGGCCGACCTCGACGAGCGCCGCGTGGCGTACCCGGTGCTGCGGGAACTCACGGAGCGGACCGGGGAGACGAGCGCGCTGCTGAAGTGGAACGGCCAGGAGGCCGTCTCCGTGGAGCAGATCCCGAGCCCGCACCAGGTCAAGCACACCACGACGCTCGGGACCCGCTACAGCACCGCCGTGTCCGCCTCGGTGCAGGTCTTCCTCGCGGCGGAGCAGCCCGAACGGGCACGCGCGCTCCTCCGCGCGGGCACCGTCGCGCTGGCCGAGACGGACGACGCCGGCCTGGACGCCTTCGCGCGCCGCCTCGCCGAGGTGTCCCAGCGGGGGTATGCCCTCAACTACGGCGAGACCTCCGTCGAGGAGGTCGGCGTCTCCGCACCGGTCTTCGACCACCGGGGCGACGTCGTGGCCGCCGTGCTCATCTCGGCCCCCCGCTTCCGCATCTCCCCCGAGCACCTGCAGGTGCTCGGGGAGGCGTGCGCCCAGGCTGCCCGCGACATCACGCGGCGCCTCGGAGGCAGCCCGGTCGCGGCTGCGGCCAGCTAGGACACTGCTACGGCAGCCTCCCGCTGGACCGGCGAGAACCCCGCGGTCGCGGACCGGGCTACTCGGCGATGTCCTCGGCCCAGAGCGCGGGCTGATCCCGCTGGAACGCCTCCATCATCTCCACGCACCGCGGATCGTCGAGGACCTCGACCTCGACCCCGCGCGAGCGCAGGAGCTCCAGCTCGCCGGGGAAGGTGCGCTGCTCCCCGACCACGACGCGCGGGATCTTGAACTGGACGATGGTCCCTGCGCACATCGCGCACGGCGCGAGGGTCGTGTAGAGGACGGTGTCGCGGTAGGTGGCCTGCCGGCCCGCGGCACGGAGCGCGGACATCTCCCCGTGCGCGATCGGGTCCCCGTTCTGGACCCGCTCGTTGCGCCCGACGGCGAGGACCTCGCCCCCGCGGACGAGGGCGGCGCCGATGGGAATGCCACCTTCCGCGAGCCCAGCCCGGGCAGCCTCGAGCGCCGCCTCAAAGCCGATGTCGCGCGTCACCGCTGCAGCCCGGGGACGAGCATCACCTTGACCGCGCGGCGCTCGTCCATGGCCTTGTAGGCCTCGGCGGCTTCCTCGAGCGGCATGACCGAATCGAACACGAGGCCCGGGTTGATGTCTCCGGAGAGCACGTCCTCGAGCAGCTCGGGCAGGTAGTGACGGGTGGAGGCGGCGCCACCGGCCACGGAGATGTTCTTCGAGAACAGGGTGCCGATGGGCAGCTCCGCGCCGCCGGCGGGAACGCCGACGAACCCGAGGCTTCCGCCCGGGCGGGTGCAGCGGAGCGCCTGGTCCATCGACTCCTTCGTGCCCACGCATTCGAGGACGGAGTCGGCGAGCACTCCGCCGAGCAGCTCGCGGACCTTCTCGGCCGCCTCCGCGCCACGCTCGGCGACGACGTCGGTCGCGCCGAACTGGCGCGCGAGCTCGGCGCGGTCCTCGTGCCGGGACATTGCGATGATCCGCTCGGCGCCCAGCCGCCTGGCCGCGAGGACCCCGGAGAGGCCGACGGCGCCGTCGCCCACCACCACCACGCTGCGGCCGGGCCCGACGTGGGCGGCGACCGCCGCGTGGTGGCCGGTGCCCATGACGTCGGAGAGCGTCAGCAGGCTCTTGGTGAGCGCCTCGTCGGGGTCGGTCACGCCCGGCACGGCCACGAGTGTGCCGTCCGCCAAGGGAACGCGGACCCGCTCGCCCTGTCCGCCGTCCACCGGGAGGCCCTGCTCGTCGCTGCCGCCCCATGCGGCGCGGTGCTCGCACGCGACCTGGACGCCGTTGCGGCACGGCGGGCACGTCCCGCAGGAGACGGCCCAGGGCGCGATGACGAAGTCGCCGGCCTTCACGGCAGTCACCTCGTCGCCGACCGCCTCGACGACGCCGACGAACTCGTGCCCAATCGGCTTCGGCTCCGTCACCTCGCGCACTCCACGGTAGGGCCAGAGGTCGGAGCCGCACACGCACGCGGCCGTCACCCGGACCACGGCGTCGCCGGGCAGCAGCACCTCCGGGTCGGGGCGGTCCTCGACCCGGATGTCGCGGGTTCCGTGGATCATGGTGGCGCGCATGGATGCTCCTTGGTCGTGTGGGGGCACCGGGGCGAAGCCCGGCGGATCAGCCCGGCGGTCCGGCTCGGCAGTTCAGCTCCAACCTACTCCGATCTATCCTCGAAGCGTGGCGGTCCCCAGCTCCGTTCCGCTCGCAGCCGACGGCCGGCGGCTGTACGAGGCAGGGTCTTGGACCCGTGCCCTCGAGGCCTTCGAGCGCGCCGACTCGGACACACCGCTTCCCGGCAGCGACCTCATGCTGACCGCGTTCAGCGCCTACCTCCTGGGGCGCGAGGACCGCAGCATCGACCTCTTCGGCCGCGCCTTCCGCGACTTCCTCGGGACGGACGACGCCGCCGCTGCCGCCCGCGCCGCCTTCTGGCTCTCCTTCGCGCACGACACCCGCGGGGACCGGGCCCGCGCCGAGGCGTGGGGCCGGCGGCTCGCGGGGATCGTCGATGAGTCCCGGCTCGGCGCCGAGCGCGCCCTGCTGCTCTCGGGCCTGGGTCACCGGTCCCTCGCCTCACCGGACCCTGCCGAGACGCGCCGCGCGCTCGAGCTGTCGCGCGAGGCCATTGCGCTCGCACGCCCCGCCCGGGACACGGACACGGAGGTCTTCTCGCGCCTGAGCGCCGGCTGGGCCCTCCTGCGGCTCGGCAGCACCGGCGAAGGCCTCGCCGAGCTCGACGAGGCCATGGCGACCGTGACCTCGGGCGAGGTGAACACGCCGATCGTGAACGGAGTGGCCTACTGCTCGGTGATCTCGGCCTCGCTGCGGTCCGAGGACCTCGCCCGCGCCCGCGAGTGGACGACCGCCGCCACCGACTGGTGCGCCCAGCACCCCGACCTCGTGCCCTTCCGCGGGCAGTGCCTCGTGCACCGCTCCCAGGTGAAGATGCTCGACGGCGACTGGTCCGGCGCACTCGAAGAGGCCGACCGGGCGGTGCAGCGGCTCCTTCCCGCCGACACGGGTCTGGCGGGCTACCAGCTCGGAGAAATGCACCGGCTCACCGGGCGCTTCACTGACGCCGAGGACGCCTACCGCCTCGCGAACTCCGCAGGGCGCCGCCCCGAGCCGGGGCTGATGCTCCTGCGCCTGGCCCAAGGGCGGGCGGACGCGGCAGCCGTCTCGGCCCGCCGGCTGAGCCTCGAGCTCACGCGGCGGTCCGAGCGCGCCGAGTTCCTCCCGGCGTACGTGGAGGTCATGGCCGCCGTCGGAGACATCGATGCCGCTCGGGCCGGCGCGGCCGAGATTGCCGCCATGGCCGAGAGGGCCGGGCCCTCGGGTGGGCCGGCTGCCGCCCTGTCCCGCGCCCGCGCGCTCACCGCGGAGGGCACGGTGTGCTGTGCCGCGGGCGAGGCGGCCCAGGCGGTGCGGAGCCTGCGGGACGCGTCGCTCGCGTGGCACGACCTCGGCATGCCCTATCCCGAAGCTCGCGTGCGGGCGACGCTCGGCCGCTGCTACGCCGCACTCGGGGACGATGAGGCGGCAGCCCTCGAGGTGGACGCAGCACGGGAGGCCTTCCAACGGCTCGGCGCGCAGCCGGACCTCGCGGCGCTGCCGGACGCCGGCCGCGGGTGGCGCCGCGCGCCGTCGCCCGTACCCCTGACCGAGCGGGAGGTCGAGGTCGTGCGCCTCGTGGCCGCTGGGCTCACGAACCGCGCCATCGCGAAGGAACTCGTCCTGAGCGAGAAGACGGTCGCCCGGCACCTCGCGAACATCTACGCCAAGCTCGGCATCGCCTCGCGCGCGGCCGCCACGGCCTACGCCTACGACCACTCCCTCGTCTAGACCTCCCCTCCCCTGTTGCGGGGTCCCGTCCCACCCGTTGCGGGGTCCCGTCCCTGCACACAAATGCCCATACCGCCGGCCTCCCGGATACACGATCCGCCCGACGCGGCGCCCCCATCCGCGGCCGTACCGTCGAGGCATGACCAGCACCCAGCCCCGCATCCCCACCCAAGCCCCGGCAGCCAGCACCGCGGAGCACCGCATCGGCACGGTGATCGTCGGCGGCGGCCAGGCCGGACTCGCCACGGCACACTGGCTCGCCGACGCCGGCCTCGACTGCGTGGTCCTCGAGGCCCGCGACCGCATCGGCGACCAGTGGCGCGAGCGCTACGACTCCCTGCGGCTCTTCACACCGGCCCGCGTCAACGGCCTCCCGGGAATGCCGTACCCCGGGACCAAGTCGGCCTTCCCCACCGGCCGCGAGCTCGGCGACTACCTCGAGTCGTACGCTGCGTCGCTCGGCGGCCGCATCCGCACCGGCGTCCGCGTCACCTCGGTGGAGGCCCTCGACGGCGGCGGGTTCCGCGTGGCGACAAGCGACGGCGAGCTGCGGGCGGACAACGTCGTGATCACGACCGGCGCCGACGCCGTGCCGAAGGTTCCCGCCATCGCGGCGACCCTCGACCCCGGGATCCGCCAGATGCACTCGAGCGGCTACCGGAATGCCGGCCAGCTGCTGCCCGGGCCCGTGCTGGTGGTCGGTGCCGGCACCTCGGGCGCGGACCTCGCCCTGGAGTCCGTCCGGGCCGGCCACGAGACGTGGCTATCCGGCCGCCATCCCGGGGAGATCCCGGGGGGCGAGCGCGTCCGCGGGCCGCTCTTCTGGTTCCTCGCGAACTACGTCCTGACACTCCGGACTCCGGTAGGGCGCAAGGCGCGCCCCGCGATCCGTGCAGGCAGCGCTCCGCTCGTGCGCACGAAGCGCGCCGACCTCGACGCCGCGGGGGTCCACCGCGTGCAGGCCCGCACGGTGGGCGTGGCCGACGGCAAGCCCCAGCTCGACGACGGGACGGTGCTCGACGTGGCCAACGTCCTGTGGTGCACCGGGTACACCCACGACTACTCCTTCGTCCGCTCCCTCGCCGTGGGGCCGGACGGCTATCCGCTGCAGGCCGACGGCGCGGCCGACGGCATCCCGGGCCTCTTCTTCGTGGGCCTCCTCTTCCAGCGCGGACTGTACTCGCACCTCGTGGGCGGCGTCGGCAGGGACGCCCGACTCGTCGCGGAGAAGATCGCGGCCCGCACCCTCGCCCCCGCCTGAGCCGCAGCCCCGCCTGAGCTGCGGAGCCCATCCGAAGGTCACCTCCTGAAAGTCACGTGATGTGCCCCTCAGGACGTGACCCCCAGACGGGTCTGGCGAGGAAGCACGACGGCGGCCGGTCACCTTCCGCGCGGGAAGGCGACCGGCCGCCGTCGTGGGCCGGGTCAGAACCTCAGAGGTTGCTGTCCGGGAGGTGGACCGGGTAGACCGAGCGGAGGAGGTGGGCGGTCTCGGACGGCGTCTTGCCGACCTTGACGCCAGCGGCCTCGAGGGCCTCCTTCTTCGCCTGGGCGGTGCCGGAGGAGCCGGAGACGATGGCGCCGGCGTGGCCCATGGTCTTGCCCTCGGGTGCGGTGAAGCCGGCCACGTAGCCGACGACCGGCTTGGTGACGTTGTTCTTGATGAACTCGGCCGCGCGCTCCTCGGCGTCGCCGCCGATCTCGCCGATCATGACGATCGCCTTCGTGTCCGGGTCGGCCTCGAACGCGGCGAGCGCGTCGATGTGGGTGGTGCCGATGACCGGGTCGCCGCCGATGCCGATGGCCGTGGAGAAGCCGAGGTCGCGGAGCTCGTACATCATCTGGTAGGTCAGGGTGCCGGACTTGGACACGAGGCCCACCCCGCCCTTGCCGGTGATGTTGGCCGGGGTGATGCCCACGAGGGCCTCGCCCGGGGTGATGATGCCGGGGCAGTTCGGGCCGATGATGCGCGTGGTCTGGTTGCCCTCGGCGTCCTTGGTGGCCTGGGCGAGGGCCCAGAACTCGGCGGAGTCCTGCACGGGCACGCCCTCGGTGATGACCACGACGAGGCCGATCTCGGCCTCGATGGCCTCGACCACGGCGTCCTTGGTGAAGGCCGGCGGGACGAACACGATGGAGGTGTCCGCGCCGGTCTCGGCCATGGCCTCCTTGACGGAGCCGAACACGGGCAGCTCGACGGGGTTGCCGTGCTGGTCGTGGTGGGAGACCGTGGTGCCGGCCTTGCGGGCGTTCACGCCGCCCACGATGTTGGTGCCGGCCGCGAGCATGCGGGCGGTGTGCTTGGAGCCCTCGCCGCCGGTGATGCCCTGGACGATGACCTTGTTGTCCTTGTTGAGGAAGATCGACATTTTTCTCTCGTCCCTTACTTCGCAGCGCCCGAGTTGGCGAGCTCGGCGGCCTTGTCGGCGCCCTGGTCCATGTTCTCGGCGAGGGTCACCAGCGGGTGGTTCGCCTCGTGGAGGATGCGGCGGCCCTCGTCGACGTTGTTGCCGTCGAGGCGCACGACGAGCGGCTTGTTCGCCGAGTCGCCGAGCTTGTCCAGCGCGCCCACGATGCCGTTCGCGACGGCGTCGCACGCGGTGATGCCGCCGAAGACGTTCACGAAGACGCTCTTGACCTGCTCGTCGCCGAGGATGATCCCGAGTCCGTTGGCCATGACCTCGGCCGAGGCGCCGCCGCCGATGTCCAGGAAGTTCGCGGGCTTGACGTTGCCGTGCCGCTCGCCGGCGTAGGCCACGACGTCGAGGGTGGACATCACGAGGCCGGCGCCGTTGCCGATGATGCCGACTTCGCCGTCGAGCTTGACGTAGTTCAGGTCCAGGGCCTTGGCCTTGGCCTCGAGCGGGTCCTCGGACTCCTTGTCCACGAGCTCCTCGTGCTCGGGGTGGCGGAAGCCGGCGTTCTCGTCGATGGAGACCTTGCCGTCCAGGGCGATGATGTCCCCGGCACCAGTCTTGACCAGCGGGTTGACCTCGACGAGCGTGGCATCCTCGCCCTTGAAGACGTCCCACAGCTTGACCAGGACAGCCGCGACCTTCTCGCGCAGCTCGGGGGCGAAGCCGGCGGCCTCGACGATCTCGGCGGCCTTGGCGGCGTCGATGCCGACGGCCGGGTCGACGGGAACCTTGGCCAGGGCCTCGGGACGCTCGACGGCGAGCTGCTCGATCTCCATGCCGCCCTCGACCGAGCACATGGCCAGGTAGTTGCGGTTCGCGCGGTCGAGGAGGACCGAGAAGTAGTACTCCTCGGCGATGTCCGCACCGGCGGCGATCATGACCTTCTTGACCGTGTGGCCCTTGATGTCCATGCCGAGGATGTTGGTGGCGTGCTCGAATGCCTCGTCAGCGGTCTTCGCGACCTTGACACCGCCGGCCTTGCCGCGGCCGCCGATCTTCACCTGGGCCTTGACAACGGTAACCCCGCCGATCTTCTCGGCAGCAGCCTTGGCTTCCTCGGGGGTGTGCGCAACGATCCCGGCCAGCACGGGAACGCCGTGTGCCTCGAACAGATCGCGCGCCTGGTATTCAAACAGGTCCACGGTTCAGTGTCCTCTACGTCGAAGTAGTTCTGACTCGGAGCACGCGCCGCAGAGAGCCTCCCCACGGCGGGCCTGATGCTCCAAGGGGCAACTCTAGTCCCTCCGCGCTGCACCAGTCCGCCCCGGGAGCCGTTCGTGACCAACCGCACAGCTCTACAATTGGTAGAAATCAGGGGCGGTGCTGTAGGCGGGAGCCGACGGATTCGATGACCTCGATGCTCTCCGCGAGCGGGTCGTGCGCCGCGAGCTCGGCCCGCACGGCCGCGACGCGGGCGCGCATCGCGTCGTCGGCGAGCACACGGTCGACGGCGGCCCGGATCGCCTCGGCGCGCGGGCGCTCGGTGCGCAGGTCCTCGGCGAGGCCGCGGAAGGCGAGCCGCGCGTTGACGTCCCCCTTGCCCTCGTTGAGCC
The DNA here is from genome assembly GCF_050474465.1 of Sinomonas sp. B1-1. Taxonomy (NCBI): domain Bacteria; kingdom Bacillati; phylum Actinomycetota; class Actinomycetes; order Micrococcales; family Micrococcaceae; genus Sinomonas; species Sinomonas sp. B1-1. Next base: position 54,495 of record NZ_JBCHVF010000007.1, read on the forward strand.
CGGCGACCACCATCGGCACGCCGTGCGCGATCGCCATGAGCACCCCGCCCTGTCCGCCGTTGGTGATGTAGACGTCGGAGGCGGGCAGGACAGCGTCGAAGTCGACGAACTCCTCGACCACGACGTCCGGTCCGCCGATCCGCTCCCGCACCGGCGCCGCCGGCTGCCGTCCCGTGGACACGACCAGCTGCATGCCGCTCCCCCGCAGCGCCTCGACGGCCGGGTACACGAGTTTGGCGAAGTCCGCGGTGTCGATGGTCCCCTGCGAGATGAGCGCCCGACGCCGGTACCCGCCGAGCGGGACATCGGCGCCCCGGTCTCCGCCCGGGTCCCGCCACGGCAGGAGCGCACCCACGTGCCGCACCTTGGGATTGACGCGGCTGCGCGGGAAGTCGAGGCTCTGCGTGCCGGTCTGGATGACGGCGGTCGCGTAGCGATAGGGCAGGTCCGTCATGACAGTCCGCAGGCTGAAGGGCACCCCGTGCTGCGCGAGGATCTCGCGGTAGCGGACCTTGGCCGGGCGGAACACTACCTGGTTGGACACGTAGCGCGCAGCTGCGTGCTTGGCGCGGTCGAGCCGGTTCCGTGCCTGCCCGAAGCCGAAGAACATCGGGGGCACGTCCGGGTCGCTCTCGATGTCCCCGATCACGTTGACCGGCACAGAGTGGACGCCGAGCAGGCGCACGGCGAGCTCGGCAGCGAAGAACCCGGTGTCGTGCACAAGGACCGTGAAGGGGAACTCGCCGTGGATCTCGCGCAGGTCCTCGAAGAACCGGCCCACGTTGTCGGCGAAGATGGCCCGGCCGTCGAAGGCGATCTGCCGAGGCCCGCTGAGCTTCACGCGCTCGGGGAAGACCTCGTTGATGTTCTCCGCCGTGATCTCGACGGCCCGCCGGTAGGGCTCATGCCGGACGCCCATGCGCCCGAGCTTCCCCGCGTAGAGGCTTCCGGTGTAGAACGCGACCTCGTGGCCCGCGTCCTGGGCGGCCGCGGCGATCCCGGTGAGCGGGTTGAAGTGGCCGTCCTGGGTGAGGCTGGCGAAGAGGATCTTCATGGCACGGCTCCGTTCACGCCCAGAGACCACTCCTACGGTAGGCCGGGTCTGCGCCCGTGAGAAGGGCCGCGGGGCGTGCCGCCTCAGCCCACCTTCGTCAGGGGCGCGTACCGCAGCAGGAGTCGCTTCTCGCCGACGTCGAAGCTCACCTTCGCGACGGTCTTGTCGCCCGCGCCCTCGACCCCGATCACGGTGCCGTTCCCGAACGCGGTGTGGTTGACCTTGTCCCCCACGCTGACGGAGATGACCTCCTTCTGCGGCTGCACGCGGCCCTTCGTCGTGGCCGCGGACGCGGGCGAGATCGTGGCGAAGCTCGCGTTCCGGCTCGCCCCGGCGCCCCACGACGAGCCGCCGTACCGGGACCCCGCGCCCCCGTACCGGCCGTTGAAGCCGTCTCCGGCGGTGCCCACGGCCGGGGGCCGCTTGGAGCCCTCGCGCTTCCACTGGATGAGTTCGGCCGGGACCTCGCCGAGGAACTGGCTCGCCGGGTAGTACTCGCTCTGGCCCCAGAGGCTGCGGACCTCCGAGCGCGTGAGGTAGAGGCGCTTGCGGGCCCGGGTGAGGCCCACGTACGCGAGGCGCCGCTCCTCGGCGAGCTCGTCGGGGTCCGTGGCCGCGCGACGATGCGGGAACACGCCGTGCTCCATGCCCGTCAGGAACACCACCGGGAACTCGAGCCCCTTGGCGGTGTGGAGGGTCATCAGCGTCACGACGCCCTGCCGCCTCGCCTCGGCCACCGCCGCGTCGACCTCGGCCTGGGAGGCGCCGTCGGGCGTGTCCGGGATCTGGTCCGCGTCCGCCACGAGCGAGACCTGCTCGAGGAACTCCTCGAGGCTGCCCTCGGGGTTCTCGCGCTCGTACTCGCGCACGACGGCGACGAGCTCGGCCAGGTTCTCGACGCGCGACTCGTCCTGGGGGTCCGTCGAGGAACGGAGGCCGGCGAGGTACCCCGTCTGCTCGAGCACAGCCTCGAGCGCCTCGGCGGCGCCCGAGCCCTCCGCGACGGCGGCGAGGTCGTCGAGGAGCTTGACGAAGGCGTTCACCGCGTTGAGCGAGCGGGTCGCCATACCGGGCGCCTCGTCGGCGCGCCGCATCGCCGCCATGAACGAGACGCGGTCCCGCTCCGCGAGCGCGGCGATCGTCCCCTCGGCCCGCTCGCCGATGCCGCGCTTCGGCTCGTTGAGCACGCGGCGGAGGTTGACGTCGTCGTCCGGGTTGACGAGCACGCGCAGGTAGGCGAGCGCGTCCTTGATCTCCTTGCGCTCGTAGAAGCGCGTGCCGCCCACGACCTTGTACGGCAGCCCGACCCGCATGAGGATCTCCTCGAGGCTGCGGGACTGGGCGTTGGTGCGGTAGAAGACCGCGACGTCGCCGGGGCGGAACTCGCCGGAGTCGGTGAGCCGGTCGATCTCCTTGGCGATGAAGCGCGCTTCCTCGTGCTCGTTCTCGGCGGCGTAGCCGATGATCTTCTCGCCGTCGCCCTCCGATGTCCAGAGCCGCTTCTCGGGCCGGTTCGGGTTGCGCGAGATCACCGCGTTGGCGGCGGAGAGGATGGTCTGGGTCGAGCGGTAGTTCTGCTCGAGCTTGATGGTGCGGGCCTCGGGGTAGTCCTTCTCGAACTCGACGATGTTGCGGATGTCCGCGCCGCGGAAGGCGTAGATCGACTGGTCCGAGTCGCCGACCACGGTCAGCTCGGACGCCTCGTCCCCCTCCCCGACGATCTCCCGGACGAGCGCGTACTGGGCGTGGTTGGTGTCCTGGTACTCGTCCACGAGGACGTGGCGGAAGCGGCGGCGGTACATCTGCGCGAGCGCGGGGAAGGCCCGGAACATGTACACGGTCTCGGCGATGAGGTCGTCGAAGTCCATCGCGTTGGCCTGGCGCAGGCGCTGCGTGTAGCCCTTGTAGACCTCGGCCACCCCGGCTTCGAAGGGGTCGTTCAGGTTGGCGCGCCCCGCGAAGTCGTCCGCGTCGATGAGCTCGTTCTTGAGCGAGGAGATCTTGTGCTGGACGGCCTTGGGGGCCACCTTCTTGGGGTCGAGCTCGAGGCCCTTGTGCACGAGGGTGATGAGGCGGAGGGAATCCGCCGAGTCGTAGATCGAGAAGTTGGAGTTCAGGCCCACGGACTTCGCCTCGCGGCGCAGGATCCGCACGCACGAGGAGTGGAAGGTCGAGATCCACATCCGCTGGGCCCGCTCGCCCACGAGCGCCTCGATGCGCTCGCGCATCTCCGCCGCGGCCTTGTTGGTGAACGTGATGGCGAGGATCTCGCCGTGGTGCGCCCGGCGCGTCGCGATGAGGTAGGCGATGCGGTGCGAGAGCACGCGCGTCTTGCCCGAGCCGGCGCCGGCGACGATGAGCAGGGGGCTCCCCGCATGGGTCACGGCCTCGAGCTGCTGGGGGTTGAGGCCCTCGAGCAGGGCGGCCGCCGACTCCTCGGCCTCGCGCCGGGCGTCCTCGGCGGGGTCGGAGGCCGGCAGCCAGCCGGCAGGCATGTCCTCGGGCGCGCCGTATTCCTCGTCGGGCACCGGCGGCAGCTCGTCGGGATCCGGTTCCTGCGCGCCCCCGGGCACACCGGGCTTGGGCACGTGGGCATAGGGATCGAAGAGCATATCCATGATCCCTCTATTTTAGGCCGCCGGTGCCGGCGGAGCGGCAGCGTGCGGGATCACCCGCCGGCGCCGTCCCTGCGCACCCCGTACCGGTGCCCCTCGCTGTCCACCTCGACCTCGATCCCGTCGACCTCGTGCTGGGTCCTGAGGTCCTCCGGGTTGGGCCGGTGCCGCAGCTCCTCCTGGGCGATGCGCCGGTTCGCGGGCCCGTAGACGTCCCGCAGCCGGCCCATGACACGCATGAACGTGCTGACGCGTGTCTCCGGGGCGCCTGGCTCGTGCTGGTTCTCGTTGTGGTGTCTCATCGTTCCTCCCGTCGTGGCTCCCCCGTTCACTGGTGCGGCCGGCCCCGCTCAGTCCGTCTCAGTCCGGCCTGGCCTGGACGGTGTCCCCGCTCGCGAAGACGGTGCGCATGAGCCCGAGCACCTGGTTGCGTGAGGCGAGCTGCTCCGCGACGCACTTCTCGAGGCGGTCCGCAACGTCCCCTTCGAGCCACTCCCTGGCGTAGACGGCGAGCGGCTCGTACGCCGCGATGGCCGCGTACTGGATCTCGAGCGCGAGCGGCAGGACCGCGAGGTCGAGGATGCCCTCGTCGGTCTTGCGGACCACGGAGTGGACCTCCTTGTCGAGCCCGTCCGCGGTATGCGCAACAGGAACGGCGACGTTGCGCTCGAGTTCGGCGAAGAGGTCCTCGAGGGCGGCAGTATGGGCCCTGGCCTCCTCGGACAGGTCCCGCATGAGGGCCCCGACCTCCGCGCGCTGCGCGTGCTGCTCAAGGGTCCCCAGGGTCACGATCGCCCGCCGGGTGGTTCCCCGGGCGATGCCCATCCGGTACACGAAGAGTTCATGGGCCTCGGAAAAGTGCTCAAACATGGCAGTCCGTCGCCTCCCAGCTGGCGTGCGGCGGGCGCGAAGCCTGTTGGCACTTCTTGCGGGGCGTCCGCCTCAGTCCTTGGGTCCATTGTCCCGCCGCCTCACAGGGGCTGCAATGGACGCGCCACCGCCCGTTCGGGCGGCCGGCCCCGCCTCAGCCGAGCCGCGCCGAGGCGAGCGCTGCCACGACCTCCCGCACCGCCGTCGTGCCCCCCGCCGCGAACCAGGTGAGCCCGTTGACCTCCACGGTGGCGGTCGAGCCGCCCGCCGCGGTCACGATCGCCTTGCCAGGCAGCCAGTCCCACTGCGGGCAGGAGTGCTGGAACCAGACGCCGATCTCGCCGGTGGCGACCCGGGCGAGGTCGCACGAGCCGGAGCCGAGGATGCGGATCGACGCGGCCTGGACGGCCGCGGCGTGCCAGGGCATCGCAGACAGAGGCTGCTCGAGCCAACGCGGCTGGATGGACGTCGCCGCGCCGAGGAGCCCGAGCCGCGCGTCGGCCGGCCCGGCGAGCGCCTCGCCGTTGAGGGTCGCCGGCGTTCCGTCGCCCCCCACCCACAGCTTGTCCTCCTGGGGCTGGTAGATCGCGCCGAGGAGGGACTCCGGGTCGGCGTCGCCGTCGGCCGCCTCGCCCCGCAGGGCGAGCGCCGAGCACCAGTAGCTCGAGCCCGTGAAGAAGTTGAGCGTCCCGTCCACGGGGTCGATCACCCACGTGCGCCCCGAGGCCGAGGGAACCTGGGCCCCCTCCTCGCCGAACACGCCGTCGTCAGGGCGGCAGCGCCGCAGCTGGGCCAGGACGTAGGCCTCGGCGGCCTTGTCGGCTGCGGTGACGATGTCCGAGACGGAGGTCTTGCGCTCGGCGTCGAGCCCGTCCTGCCGCATCCGCAGCGCCAGGCCGCCGGCGGCCCGCACGAGGGCGGAAGCCAGGTCCGCGTCATTCAGACCGGGGTCGAGGTCGGGAAGGGAATCGAGGTGCTCGCTCATCTCAGCCACGGGCCCCAGCCTACCGGCGCCCAGTCCGCCGCCCCCCGGGAGGCGATAATGGGACCATGTCCAAGACCCCCGCCCAGCGGGCACGCAAGCACGGCGACCGGGCTGCGGCCGCGCCGGGCGCCCGTGCCGGCCAGCCCGTGAACCCGACGACCCAGCGGACGCCCGAGCAGGCCCAGGGCAACGCGAAGCTCATCATCATCGCAGGCCTCGTGGCGAGCGTCTTCATGTTCTGGTACCTGCACCTGCTGACCCTGACGCAGATGACCCAGCTCTCGGGCGGCCTGGCCATGCCGGACTCGCTCATCGGCGGATTCTCCCCCGACTACATCTCCCAACTGCGCGGGGCGATGGACGACGACGCCCTCGGCCAGCTCAACTACGTGCACAAGACCGCGGGGACCATCTTCCCGCTCGCGGCCGGGTTCACGTTCCTGCTGGTGTTCGGCTCCTGGCTCAAGGCCAAGGCCCGGCGGTGGTCCGCGTTCGCGCTCGTGGCCGCGTTCGTCGTCGTGCGCCTGGGGGGCAACGTGGCCATCGACACCGCCCTGGGCTCACCCACCGACACCGGGGCGGCGGTGCTCGCGTCGGTGCTCGTCGTGGCCGGGTGGGTGCTGCTGGTCCTCATGCTCGCGGCGGCCGCCGCGGCCGTCCTGCTGGCCAGGAGGCAGCGCACGACGGCGTGATCCCGGCGCCGCGGTCCGGCCACCTCAGGCGCGGGCTCTGGCGAGCGCCCGCGCGGCCCGGGCGGGCACGCCCAGCCGCCACGCGAGGACGGCCCCCACGAGGGCGATGCCGATCGTGACCGGGTAGCCCATGAGCCGCTCGAGCGTGCCGGGTTCGGGCACACGCATCTGCAGCGCCCCGCCCACAAGGGTCGAGGTGAGCGCAGTCGCGCCCAGGAGCAGGACCGGCCAGGCGGCGGCCGTGCGGCGCAGCCAGAGGAGTCCGAGGACCACGAGCGCGCACGAGCCGCCCAGGAAGTATGCGGTGGCGCCCGCCAGATGGACGGCCTCCACCGAATCCTGCGGGAAGAGCCCCACGACCGCCACCCCGATCCCCGCGGCCCCGAGCAGGAGCCGGACCGCGAGCGTGGCGAGCCGCGGGACGGCGACCCTCGCGTGGGAGGCGGGCGACGGCGTCGTGCGCATCAGGGCGGCGGTGAGGCGGCGCTCGGCGAGCACGGCCGGCCATTCAGCGGCGACCCGGAGCACCGGGGACGTCAGGAGCAGCGCGGCGATGACCATGCCGATCCCCTGCAGCACGAAGGAGACGTCCATGAGGGCGTGCAGGGGCGAGCAGATCTCACGGGTGCCGTGGAGGCCACAGCTGACCTGGCCGAGGTCCGAGATGAAGCCGAGCCTGCGGCTGTACGGCGCGGGTCCGGCCCACTGGGCGATCGTGGCCGCCTCGGCGGCGAAGAACTGCACGACGCTCACGGCCGACCACGCGCCGAGGTAGAGCCGGATGCGTTCCGTCCGGCCGCCGTCGCCCGAATCCTGCCGAGACCGTGCCTGTGCCACGTCGCCAGCCTAGCCTCACGACCTTGTATGCTGGTGCGTGCCCGCTCTCGCGGGCGGGCCCCCGTAGCTCAGTAGGATAGAGCGGCCCTCTCCTAAAGGGCAGGCCATCGGTTCGATTCCGGTCGGGGGCACTTGTCGTATCCAGTGCCTGACCTGCACGCGTTCCTCCGCGGCACGTGGTCCGTCGAACGGACGATGCTGGACCGCGCGACCGGCGCGCGGGGCCGCTTCTCGGGCACGGTCACCTTCGCCCCCCTCAGCACCGATGCGGACGACGGCGCCCTGCAGCAGCGCGAGGAGGGCACCGTCCGCTGGGGTGCCCATGAGGGACCGGCGACGCGGGAGTACGTATGGCGGCCCGGAGCGCACCCGGGCGCGATGGAGGTCTTCTTCCCCGACGGGCGGCCCTTCCACTCGGTCGACCTCACCGGCGCGGCCTCCGACGGCACCCACTGGTGCTCCCCCGACGACTACCGCGTGCGCTACGAGGCGGCGGGCCCCGACGAGCTGCGCTGGACGTGGGACGTCACGGGCCCGGCGAAGGACCTGCTCCTGGAGAGCGTCCTGCGCCGGACCCGCTGAGCCTGCCGTCCCTTCACGCTGAGGGGCTCAGACGCCCTTGTTGTACACGTCGAGCCCGAAGCGGTTGAGGCCCGGGGTGCCGGCGTACCCGAGGTAGGGCAGGCCGTTGAGGTCCTCGATGCTCGCGAGCAGGCTGTAGTGGTTGTACGGGGTCGTGGACCACGTGCCGCCGGCGGTGAACGGCGAGAGCACGAGCGCGCCGACGCGGCCGCCGCCCATCCCGGTGATGCCGGGCAGTGCTGCGTTGGGACCCGGGCCCTCGCCGCAGCACGCGCTCGCGTCCTGCTGCGGGCCGTCCGACTCGTCGAACGTGATGACCAGCACTCCGTCCTTCGTGAACGCGGACGAGTTCGTGATGACGGGCACCCACTGCTTGAGCCACGCGTCGGCCGAGACGAGGCCGCCGGGCTGGCCGTCCACGCAGGGCGAGTCATGCCCGTCGTGGCAGAGGTTGGGGGTGATGAAGGAGACTGCCGGGGTGGTCGAGGCCGAGGCGAGGTCGCCGCTGAGGGCGGTCAGGTCGACGTCGTTCTTGGCGCAGTCCAGGGAGCCGGTAATGCCCGCGAAGTACACGAACGGGTTGTGGCGCGCCGCGTACTGGTCGCCGACCCGGGCCTTCTGGGTGTCGTCCACCGCGCCGAGCTGAGGATGGCGGCAGGGCGTGCCCATGTCCTCCATGTAGCCCTTCCACGTCTTGCCGGCCGCGGTGAGCTGGTCCGCGACCGTCGGCACGCCGGACGGGTACACGCACCCGCTGCCCACCGCCTGGCCCTGGGCCGCGGTGCCGGTCTGGACGAACGGCGAGTAGGTCTGGCAGTCCGCCTGGGTCTGGCTGTTCGGGCCCTGGCCCGAGATGTGGGAGATGTAGTTGTCCAGGGAGTTGTGGCCGGTGCCGTAGTAGCTGTTCAGCAGGACCCCCTGCGAGCGCAGCGTCTGCGAGAGGTAGGGCGCCTGCGAGGACGGGCCCCAGGTCTCGTCGTAGCCCTTGTTCTCGAGGTTGATGACGAACACGTGCGAGCTCGAGGGCAGGTACTGGGGAGCGGTGTCGGCCGCGCTGGCCTCCTGGCCTGCTCCGGTGCGCACGAGCGCGACGGCGGCGAGCACCAGCACGGCGAGGGCTGCGAGCACGACGGCGAGCGGGCGCCGTCGTGCGGAGAGGGCAGGGGCGGCAGGGGCGAGCTGTGGGCGGTTCATGCGAGCTTCCATCCTTCCGCGATGGCGCGGTTCTTGAGCGGGTGCCACTCGTCCTCCGGGTCTCCGCCGGGGAGGGGCGTGCAGGGTGGGCCGGCGGCGAAGGGAGGGACCGTGTAGGCCGGGGCGGCGAGGTTGGGCGCCGAGGCGAAGTCGAGGACCTCGGCGATGTTGGCGGCGTTGGCGTCGCGCGGGGTGAGCGCCTGGAGGTTCCAGCGCCACTCGATGGCCTTGAGGACCGAGGTGTGGTCGTAGGTGCCGGAGGCGACGGCCCCACGGGGGGCGAAGGGCGAGACGACGAGGGCCGGGACGCGGAAGCCTCGCAGCGCCGTCGTCTGGCTGGTGTCGGGCGCCGTGGTCGGCGCGACGTGGTCGTAGAAGCCGCCCCACTCGTCGAAGTTGACCACGAGCATGGTGCGGGACCACGCCGGGGACGTCGTCACGGCGCGGTAGACCTCGTTGAGGAAGAGCTCTCCCGAGCGGACGTCCGCGTGGGGGTGGTCGTCGCCGGACGTTCCCGAGCCCTCGTCCATGAAGCGCGGGTCGACGAAGCTCACCGACGGCAGGGTGCCGGCGGCGCAGTCGCTGAGGAACGCCGAGTACGGCGAGGAGATCGGCATGTACTTGGTCCCCCACAGCGCGAGGAACGGCACGTCGGAGTAGTAGTACTTCCCGCTGACCCCGGCGGCAGCGAGACGGTCCCAGATGGTGGGGATGGTCGCGTTCGCGGAGGAGTTGTGGATGCGGTCTGTCTGGGCGGCGTGCTGGTAGAAGCGATTCGGGTACGTCTCTGCCATCACCGCAGCGAAGTAGTTGTCGCAGACGGTCCAGCCGGGCGCGGCCTGGGCGAAGAACGCGAGGTCGGCGTCCGTGTAGTAGCCGATGGCGAAGTCGTCGTTGTCGCCGGCCCGGAGCCAGCCGTCGCACCTGCCGTTGTTGAACTCGATCAGCCCGCCCTCCTGCGAGTGGTCGGGGTCGGGGTGGCTGCACCCCTGGTAGTCGGCCAGGTGGTGCGTGCCGTGCGGGATGCCGTAGCGGTCGGTGTAGGTGAGACCGCTCTGCTTCCCGTCGGCGCCAGGGAGCCATCCGAGGAAGTGGTCGAAGGAACGGTTCTCCATCATCACGACGATGATGTGGTCGATCCCGGACGCGGCAGGGTCGGCGGGCAGGGCGGAAGGCGCGATGACCCGGGCGGCGGACGGCGCGGCGGCCCCGGTGAGGGCGGCGGCGCCGAGGGCGGCGAGGGACGCTGCTGAGAGGAAGCTGCGGCGGGTAGTGGTCACGGCCCACCAAGTTACCGCCGGGTAGTACGTAGGGCGCCGGACTTCAACGAGTGTTCACGTCTGGTTCACCGACTTCCCACGCTGCTCCCAGCTTCAGGAGGCTGGCCGCGTCGAGGGGTCATGTCCCTGCGTTGAGGGGTCGCGTCCCTGCCGCACGAGCAGGGGAAGGACGTGGTCGGTCAGGAGCGGCGCCAGATCCGCCGACGGCTCGGCGGCGGGATCGATCCAGCGGAGCTCCTCGATCTCGGCAGCGGGATGGACCTCGCTCGGATTGTGCTCCCCGGGCGCGGTGAACACCGTCGCCTCGATGTCGGTGGCGGCTTCATTCGCGGCGAGCGCAGTCCAGGCGCCCAGCAGCACGAGGTCCTCGGCCGGGACGTCGATGCCCACCTCTTCGGACAGCTCACGGCTCGCGGCCTCCGCCGCGGACTCGCCCGGCTCGGGCTTTCCGCCCGGATGCATGAAGCGGTCGGTCCCCCGTTTGCGGACGGTCAGGAGGCGCCCCTCCGGCGAGTAGACGCACACGGCAGAGACGGTGATCCGGGCAGGCACAGTCAGAGACTATCCGATGGCCCTCGGCGCAGGGCGATGGCCCTCGGCGCAGGGACATGACCCCTCAACCGGGGCTACTGCGCGAATTCGTCCGCCACCGCGGATGCCTCCGCGAACTGGGTCGTGTACAGCTCGGCGTAGCGGCCGCCGGCCGCGAGGAGTTCGGCATGCGTCCCGCGCTCCACGATTCGGCCGTCCTCGACCACGAGGATCTGGTCCGCGGCCCGGACCGTCGAGAGCCGGTGGGCGATCACGACGGCGGTGCGCCCCTCGAGCGCCTCGGCAAGGGCCGCCTGCACGGCGGCCTCATTGGTCGAGTCCAGGGCGGCGGTGGCCTCGTCGAGGATCACGACGTGCGGCGCCGCGAGCAGGAGCCGCGCGATCGTCAGCCGCTGGCGCTCGCCGCCGGAGAGCCGATAGCCGCGCTCCCCGACGATCGTGCCCAGGCCGTCGGGCAGCGAGCGCACCATGGCCTCGAGCCTCGCCCTGCGCAGCACCTCCCACAGTTCCTCGTCGGAGGCACCGGGGCGGACCAGCCGCAGGTTCTCGGCGATGGTCTCGTGGAACAGGTGCCCATCCTGGGTGACCATCCCGACCGTGCCGCGCATGGACTCGAAGGTCGTGTCCCGCACGTCGACGCCGCCGATGCGCACGGCGCCCGAGTCGACGTCGTACAGCCGGGCCAAGAGCTGGGCGACCGTGGACTTGCCCGCGCCCGAGGAGCCGACCAGCGCCACCGTCTGCCCCGGATCAACCCGGAACGAGATGCCGTGGAGCACCTCCTCGCCGCCGCGCGTGTCGAGCACCGCGACCTCCTCGAGGGACGCGAGGGAGACCTTCTCGGCGCTCGGGTAGGCGAAGCGGACATCGTCGAACTCGACGGGCACCGCGCCGGAGGGCAGCGCCCTGGCGTCGGGCTTCTCAGTGATGAGCGGGGCGAGGTCGAGCACTTCGAACACTCGCTCGAAGCTCACGAGCGCGCCCATGATCTCGACGCGCGCGTTGGAGAGGTTGGTGATCGGCGCGTACAGGCGGGTCAGGAGCAGGGCGAGCACGACGACGTCGCCCGCCGCGAGCTGTCCGCCGATCGCGAGCCAGCCGCCCACCCCGTAGACGAGCGCGAGGGCGAGCGAGGAGACCAGGGTGAGCGCGGTGATGAACGTGAAGGTGAGCATCGAGGAGCGGATCCCGATGTCCCGCACGCGCCTGGCGCGCACGGCGAACTCGCGGGACTCCTCGTCGGGGCGGCCGAACAGCTTGATGAGCGTGGCGCCGGGGGCGGAGAAGCGCTCGGTCATCTGCGTGCTCATGGCGGCGTTGTGCGCAGCGGCCTCGCGCCGCAGGTCGGCGACCCGGCCGCCCATGCGCCGTGCGGGGACGAGGAAGATCGGCAGGAGGATGAGCGCGAGGACCGTCACGAGCCAGGACTTCTGTGCCATGACGGCGACGGTGAGGACGAGGGCGACAGCGTTGCTGACGACGCCGGAGAGGGTGCCCGCGAACGCCGACTGGGCCCCGATGACGTCGTTGTTGAGCCGGCTCACGAGCGCGCCGGTGCGAGTCCGGGTGAAGAACGCGATGGGCATCTTCTGCACGTGGTCGAAGACGGCCCGGCGGAGGTCGAGGATCACGCCTTCGCCGATGGTCGCGGACAGCCACCGCGTCAGGAGCCCGAACCCGGCGTCGGCCACCGCCACGACGGCGATGAGGACGGCGAGCCACACGACGGTGGAGACGTCCTCGCGAGCGACGATCGCGTCGACCACCTGCCCGGCCAGGACCGGGGTCGCCACCGCGAGCACTGCCGCGACGACCGAGGCGAGCACGAATGCGACCAGCCGCCCGCGGTGCGGCCTCGCGAAGCCGAGGACCCGACGGAGGGTCTCGCGGTTGAACGGGTTCCTGCCGTCCGTGGCCCGCGTGATCTGATGCAGCGAGCTCCACGCCGCGCTGTACATGCTGCTCATGAACTCTCCCGAGAAAGTGAAAGACCCGCCGACTCGCGATTGGGGGGTGCGCGAGCCGGCGGGCTAAGACCAGCATAGGGCAGCCCCCGGACAACGTAAAATCGACACGCAGGACCAAGCCGCCCGCCCGGGGAGCTCTCGCGCGGCTGAAATGGAAGGAGGGGTTCCGTGCCTGTCTCAGCGTTGGACTTCCGCCACTGGATGCAGGAACTCGCACCGGGCAAGTCCGCCGCCGACATCTGCCGCAGGTCAGGCGTCAAGCGGAGCACCCTCGCCCAGCAGCTGGTCCGCGGGAAGGTCCCCGAGGCGACCGTCGTCGCCGTCGCCCGCGCATACGGGCAGAACCCCGTCCTCGGGCTCGCGCGCTTCGACCCGTACCGCGAGCTCGCGGCGAGCACCGCGCCTCCGACCGACGCCGAGCTTCTCAGCCAGGTCCCCACGGCCCGCTTCCTGCGCGAGCTGCTGGTCCGCAGCGGCGAGCTGGCCCCCAACGGCACGCACCCGGCGTCGGGCGCGGCGGGCCATCCGGACGCGGCAGTGCGCCAGTGGGTCGAGGCGATCGACGACGGCGAGCTGCGCCAGCGTGTGAGCATCGCCTCCGGCGTGGCCCCCCAGAACTTCTCGGCCCAGCTGAGCGCGAACCGCCTGAGCCCCGAGCTCGCCGTCAGCACGGCGAGGGAGGCCGGGGTCGGCCTCCGCAACGGCCTCGTGGTCACGGGGCTGGTGACGGCAGGCGAGGCGGGATGGCCGCCCGAGGCCACCGAGGGCGCGCTCAGGCGGCTCCCCGACGCCGAGCTCGTCCTCATGGCCTCCGAGCGGCTCGCGGCCCTGGGCAAGAACCTGCGGCGCGCCGCCACCGACGAGCGCGCCGCGACGCGCGTCTGGGAGCACCTCGGATGACCTGGCTCGCCTGGATCACGTTCGGCATCGCCGTCCTGCTCGCCGTCGTGCGGATCCCCGCCGCCCTCCGCGGGGAGAACCGCCTCATGATGTGGCTCTTCACCCTGTTCGCCGCCACCATCCTCCTCAGCATCGAGCGGCCCTACCTGGCCATCGACGCCCTGCTCGGCGGGGTGAACCTCGCCAACCTCCTCCTGCGCTTCTTCATCTACGCCGTGTGCCTGCTGCTGGCCGTGCGGATCGCGCGGGCCTTCGGGTCCCGCGGGGCCGAGGCGGCCCTGTACGGCCCCTGGGGCCTGGGCGCGCTGGGGGTCGTGGCCGCGGGGACGGTGGCGTCCTTCCTCCTGATGGGCCTGCAGCCCTCGAGCGTGGGGCTGCACGAGGGCACCGACGAGGTCTGGTTCGGCGTCTACGCCGCCTTGGGGCGCGTGTACCCCACGTTCACCGGCGTGGTGCTCATCCCCTCGCTCTTCCGGGCAACGGTCGGCGCTGCGCTGCCGGCGCTGCGCGTTGCCGCCGGACTGATCGGCGCGGGCTACACCCTGCTGATCTTCACGAACCTCTTCCCGCTCATGCCGCTCTCCTGGGTGCCCGTCATGCAGACGATGAACTACTCCGTGCTCCTGCTGCTCTTCGCCGGCCTGACGGTGATCTGGGTCGCCAGCCTGCAGGCCCGTCGACGTGCCGCATCCGCGCCGCGGCGTCTCACAAGGTAAAAATCCAGCCCCTTGAGGAACTGAATTCACATTTTCATTAGGACATGCCACAATCATGATTGTGTGAACACGGCCTGTCAGGGGGACAGGGTGGTTCTTCATTGGGGGGATGAGTGGCGGCGGCCTTCGGGCCGCCACCACTCAGCCATTTAAGGGCAGGGCAGGCTCACACGGGGACCCGCGCCTCACGGACGGCGGAAGCGGAGCGTGACGAGCTCGAACGGCCGCACCCTGAGCCGGGCCGTCCCGCCGCCCCCGCCCGCAATGGGCGACGGCGCTCCCGGCGCGAGCGGTCGCTCGAGCAGGTCGACCGCATCGACCGCCGCGCACTCGAACCCCGCCGCGACCTCGGCCTCCGCCCTGGCACCGAGGGACTCGTAGAGCCGCACGACGACGTCGCCGGAACCGTCGGCGGCGAGCTTCACGGCCTCCACCACGAGCGAGGACTCCGAGACGGACACTAGCGCCTCGACGTCGCGCGCGCCCCGCACCGTCCGCTCGGGCAGGTTGACCTCGTAGCCCTCGCGCAGCGCGTCGGCGATCCCCGCCCCCGGCGCGAGGACGACCGTGAACCGGTGCAGTCCGGAATCAGCCGCCGGGTCCGGGTACAGCGGCGACTTCAGCAGGGAGAGCCGCACGGTCGTCGTCGTGCCCCCGTCGCTGCGGACCGTGCGCGTGACGTCGTGGCCGTAGGTCGCATCGTTCGCGAGAGCGACGCCGTAGCCGGGCTCGCCCACGTGGATCCAGCGGTGCGCGCAGATCTCGAACCTGGCCGCGTCCCACGACGTGTTCACCGCGACGGGCCGCCGCACATGGCCGAACTGCGTCTCCGAGGAGCTCTGCTCGGCGCGGAGGTCGAGGGCGAAGCCGAGCTTGAGGAGCTTCTGGCGCTCGTGCCAGTCGACCTCGGTCTCGATGCGCAGGGACGTCGCGCCGGGGGCGAGCACAAGGCGCTGGCGCACCCGCGATGCGCCGAAGGACCGCTCGACCACGAGCACCGCCTCCCCCTCCGCCCCGTCTCCCGGCCCCACCGCGTCCGCGCCCGTGATCGCCTCGACGCTGTTGCGGTAGAACTCGTCCAGGTCCCAGGCGTCCCACTCGTTGGGGGTGTCCCGGTGCAGCTCGAACAGGTTCGAGCGCGCCCCCGGGGCGATCGCGTCACGCCCCGACACCGCGTCCACGAGGCCCACGAGGAACCCCTCGCCGTTGACCTCCGCGCGCACCGCGCCGTTCTCGAGGACCCAGCCCCCGCCCCTCGCGGCGAGGGTCGCCGGCCGCTCGGGGCGCACGACGGCGCCCGCGGCCAGAGCCGGGACACCCGCTCTGGCCCGGGGGGCGGCGTTGAGCAGGATCTCGCGGTCCCCCGCGCCCACGAGCGATTCCGCCGCACTCGCGATGAGTCCCTCGAGGCCGCGCTCGATCGCGGCGTAGTTCCGCTCGGCGTCGCGGTGCACCCATGCGATCGCGCTGCCCGGGAGGATGTCGTGGAACTGCTGCAGGAGGGTGAGCCGCCACAGGCGCTGGAGCTCATGCGCCGGGTAGGGCGCACCCACCCGGACAGACGCCGTGGCGCACCACAGCTCGGCCTCGCGCAGGAGGTGCTCCGAGCGCCGGTTCCCCCGCTTGGTGCGCGCCTGGGCGGTGTAGGTGCCGCGGTGCTTCTCGAGGTACATCTCCCCCACCCACACAGGCGGAGACGCGTAGTCCGCCTCGGCCTCGGTGAAGAACCGCCGCGGAGAGGCCACTTCGAAGCGGGGTGAGCCCTCGAGGTCTTCCCAGCGCCGCGCGGCCGCCATCATCTCCCGCGTGGGGCCGCCGCCGCCGTCGCCGTAGCCGAACGGGAGGAGGGACACCGTGGCGCGTCCGTGCTCGCGGAAGTTCCGCTCGGCGTGGGCGAGGTCAGAGGCGCGCAGGTCCGAGTTGTAGGTGTCCGCGGGCGGGAAGTGCGTGAACACGCGGGTCCCGTCGATCCCCTCCCAGAGGAAGGTGTGGTGGGGGAAACGGTTGACCTGGTTCCACGAGATCTTCTGGGTCAGGAACCACCGGTTGCCCGCCGAGCGGGCAATCTGCGGGAGCGCGGCCGAGTAGCCGAAGGTGTCGGGGAGCCAGGTCTCCTCGCATTCGGCCCCGAACTCCTCGAGCAGGAACCGCTTGCCCTCGAGGAACTGGCGGGCCAGGGCCTCCCCGCCCGGCATATTCGTGTCCGACTCGACCCACATTCCTCCGACGAGGACGAAGCGCCCCTCGGCCACCTTCTCCTTGATCCGCTCGAACAGCTGAGGGTAGCCGTCGCGGATCCAGGCCAGCTCCTGGGCCTGCGAGCAGGCGAAGACCAGGTCCGGGTCCTCGTCCATGAGCGCGACCACGTTGGAGAACGTGCGGGCGCACTTGCGCTGCGTCTCCCGCACCGGCCACAGCCAGGCCGCGTCGATGTGGGCGTGGCCCGTGCCGACGATCCGGTGGGCGCTCGCCGTCGCCGGCTGCGCGAGGACGCCGGCGAGCGCGTCGCGTCCTGCGGGCGCCGTGCCTGCGACGTCGGAGGGGTCCACCGCGTCCGTCATTCGCTCGAGCGCGCGCAGGATCTGGTGCCGCCGCGGACGGTCGTCGGGAAGCTCATGCATCAGGGAGTTGAGGGCCGAGGCGTCCTGGAGGAGCTCCCACGCGGTGATGTCCCGCTCTGCGAGGACCATGCGGCCGAGCCGGTAGAGGGGTTCGGTGCCGGCAGTGGCGGGGTCGCCGAGCGGGGTCGGCTGGAACGTCCACCCCTGGGCGATGTCAGGATTCGCCGCCGCCTCGACGTAGAACTCGACGTCGCGCCCTCCTCCCAGCGCTGCGAGCGGAACGTAGTGGTTGCGCGGGTTCAGCGCCTTGACGGTCGTGCCGTCGGCGCGCCATACGAGCCCTTCGCACTGGAAGCCGGGCAGTTCGGTGGTGAATCCGAGGTCGACGACGGCCTCGAGGTCCGTGCCCGGGCCTCCCCACCCCGGTGGAACCTCGGCGGTGAGGCGCAGCCATGTCGTGCTCCACGGCGGACCCCACGGGGCTCCTTCTGCGACCGGGACGAAGGCCTGCCGGAGGGCCTGCGCGGCGGGCACAGGTTCGCCCGGGGCATCCCAGCGTTCGGCCGTCAGGGGGATCGAGCGGCGGTAGAGGGCGCGCTGCAGGCGCTCCCGGATGAACCTGTCGATGCGCGCCTCGATGATCCGGCGGTCGTCATGCACGGAATATCCAATCAGTTGACAAACCTGTGGACATCAAAGCTACTCCGCCGTATCCCGCGGTGGAACGGACGGCCGGTCTCATTTCGGTACAGATCCGAGGGGCACTAGGAGGCGACCAGCCGCTCGTGTCCGGCGTAGACGTTGAAGCCGTCCCCACGGCTGAAGCCGATGAGGGTGACCCCGGACTCTTCGGCCAGCTCCACCGCCAGCGTCGACGGAGCGCTGACGGCTGCCAGGACCGGGATACCGGCCATCGCCGCCTTCTGCACGAGCTCGAAGGAGGCGCGCCCGGAGACCTGCAGGACGGTCCCGGCGAGCGGCAGCCGGCCCTCGCGGAGGGCCCAGCCCACGACCTTGTCCACCGCGTTGTGGCGTCCCACGTCCTCGCGGAGGCAGAGCAGCTCAGCCGAGGTACCGTCGTCGCCGACCGAGAACAGCCCGGCGGCGTGCACCCCGCCGGTCCGGTCGAAGAGCGCCTGGGCCGCGCGCAGGCGGGCGGGCAGGCCGGCGACGAGCTCGGGGAGCAGCCGCACGCCGTCGCCCGCGGGGCTGTGGTGGGAGGAGCGCCGCACCGCCTCGATCGACTCGGTCCCGCAGATCCCGCACGAGCTCGACGTGTACACGTTGCGGCCGGTGGCGGGCAGCGGCACGCCGGGGCGCAGCTGGGCGTCGACGACGTTGAACGTCTGCCGGCCCTGCGCGTCCTCCCCCGCGCAGAAGCGCTCGGAGACGAGCTGCCCGGACTCCCACACGACGCCCTCGGAGACGAGGAAGCCGGCCACGAGGTCGAAGTCATCCCCGGGCGTGCGCATCGTCACGCTGTAGGTCATGCCGCCCAGCGGCGTGGACAGCCGGATCTCGAGCGGCTCCTCGACCGCGAGCACGTCCTCCTTGTGGCGCACGGGGTGCTCACTGCCCAGGACGTACTTGTGCACCTTGCGGCGCTGGCTCAACCGGCCCATCACGGCCTCCTAGCTCGGTTCTGGCGGCGTCAGCTCAATTGTCCCGCGCGTGCCTCGTCCTCAGCAGCCGCGTGGCGCTCGAAGCGGACGGTGATGGCCTTGAAGCCCGGCGTGTTGGACTCCCTGGCCACGTTGTCGCGGTGCACGAGCGCGTTCGCCTCGGGGAAGTAGGCCGCCGCGCAGCCCCTCGAGGTGGGGTAGGCGACGAGCCGGAACCGCTCGGCCCTGCGCTTCTCGCCGCGGAACACGCTCACAACGTCGACGAGCTCGCGGTCCGCGAAGCCCAGCTCCGCGAGGTCCTCGGGGTGGACGAGGACCACGCGGCGTCCGTCGCGGATGCCCCGGTAGCGGTCGTCGAGCCCGTAGAACGTCGTGTTGTACTGGTCGTGGCTGCGGATGGTCTGGAGGACCAGGTGCCCCTCGGGCGCCTCGAGGTACTCGAGCGGGCTCACCGTGAACTGGCCCTTGCCGGCGTCGGTGGCGAACGTCCGCGTGTCCCGCGGGGGGTTCGGCAGGACGAAGCCGTTCTTCGTGCGGATCCTGGCGTTGAAGTCCTCGAAGCCGGGCAGCACGCGGGAGATGTGGTCGCGGATCACGTCGTAGTCCTCCGCCATGGCGCGCCAGTCCACGGGATGGTCCTCGCCGAGGGCCGCGACGGCCATGCGCGCGACGATGACGGGCTCGGCCAGCAGGTGGTCCGAGATGGGCTCGAGCCGTCCCTGGGTCGCGTGGACCATGGACATGGAGTCCTCGACGGAGAGGAACTGGCGGCCCTTCGGGTGCTTGTCGTCGCGGTCGGTGCGGCCGAGCGTCGGAAGGATCAGCGAGGTCTTCCCGTGCACCACGTGGGAGCGGTTCGGCTTGGTCGAGATGTGCACGGTGAGGCCGGCGCGCTGCATGCCCGCCTCGAGCGCCTCGGTGTCCGAGTTGGCCTGGGCGAAGTTGCCGCCCAGCGCCACGAACACGTCCACCTCGTCCTTCTCGAACGCGTGCAGCGTCTCCGTGGAGTCGAAGCCGTGCTCGCGCGGGGAGGCGATCCCGAACTCCCTGTCCAGCGCCGCGAGGAGCCACTCCTTGGGCTTCTCCCAGATGCCCATCGTCCGGTCGCCCTGGACGTTCGAGTGGCCGCGGACCGGGCACGCGCCGGCGCCCGGCTTGCCGAAGTTGCCCTGGAGGAGGAGCAGGTTGATGATCTCGCGGATCGTGTCCACCGAGTGCGGCTGCTGCGTCAGGCCGAGCGCCCAGCACACCACGGTGGCCCTGGACTTGGCGAGGAGGTTCGCGACCGTGGCGATCTCGAGGCGGGACAGGCCGGTGGCCCGTTCCGTCTCATCCCAGTCGATCTGGGCGCGCGCGGCCGCGTACGCCTCGAAGCCCTCGGTCTGCGCCTCGATGAAGGCGTGGTCCACGACCGTCCCGGGCGCGCGCTTCTCCTCCTCCAGGAGGAGGTGGCCGAGGGCCTGGAACAGCGCGAGGTCGCCGCCGACCTTGATCTGCAGGAACTCGTCCGAGATCGTCGCGCCCTCGCCGACATAGCCCGAGAGGTTCTGCGGGTCCTTGAAGTGCAGGAGGCCGGCCTCGGGCAGCGGGTTCACGGCCACGACCTTCCCGCCCTTCGCGCGGCACTCGGCCAGGGCGGACAGCATGCGCGGGTGGTTGGTGCCGGGGTTCTGCCCCACGACGAGGATGAGCTCCGCCTCGTGGATGTCCTCGAGGGATACCGTGCCCTTGCCGATCCCGATGGTGGGGTTGAGCGCGGAGCCGGACGACTCGTGGCACATGTTGGAGCAGTCGGGGAGGTTGTTCGTCCCGAGGCTGCGGGCGAAGAGCTGGTACATGAAGGCGGTCTCGTTCGCCGTCCGGCCCGAGGTGTAGAAGACGCAGCGGTCGGGCGTCGTGGCCCGGATGTGCTCGCCCACGAGGTCGAACGCCTCGGTCCAGGAGATGCGGCGGTAGCGGTCGTCGCCCGGGCGCAGGACGACGGGCTCGGTGATGCGCCCCTGCTTGGAGAGCCAGTAGTCCGTCTTGTCGCGCAGCGTCTCGATCGGGTGGGATCCCCACCACTCGGGGGTCACAGCGGAGACCGACGCCTCCTCCGCGACTGCCTTCGCCCCGTTCTCGCAGAACTCCGCGGTCTTGCGCTTGCCGTCGGATTCAGGCCAGGCGCAGCCCGGGCAGTCGAACCCGCCGCGCTGGTTGATGCGCAGCAGCGAACGGGCGGTGCGCCATGGGCCGGCCTGCTCGAGCCCGCGCTGGAGCGCGACCGTCACCGCCTTCAGCCCGGCGGCCGCCGTCTCGGGGGCCTCGACGTGCAGGGAATCCTCGTTGATGTCCGTCACCGGCGAGTCGTGGGTCATGGCACCATCGTGCTGTACGCCACAGGAGAAGGCGAATCGCAGCCCACGATGCGGGCAGCGGCACGCTCAGGCGTCCAGGCCGCTCCAGTCGACGGGCTCCTTCGACGCCGCGGAGCGCCGTCTGCCCTTCGCAGCCGCGGGCTTGGCCGGCGTGTCGAGGGGCCGGCCCCACGGCAGGGGCAGGCATGCCACCGGCTCCGCGAGCTCGAGCCCGTGCGGAGGCACGACCATGAAGCCGTCCGCGCGCGCGAGCCCGCGCAGCATGCCCGAGCCGATGCCGGTGGCCGGAGAGGCCATGCCGTACATCCGGCGGAACGGGAGCACCCGGGTGCGCTTGAGCTCCGCCTCGAACGCCTCCCCCGAGGGAAGCTCGACGGCGGCGAGCGGCTCCCGCCCGCACAGCGCGGCGAACAGCGGCTCACCGACCGTCACGAGCCCGACGACGGCGGCCAGCGGGTTGCCCGGCAGGCCAAGGAAGAAGCGGCCGTCGGGGAGCTCGGCGAGGACCGTGGGGTGCCCCGGACGCATAGCCACGCCGTCGATGAGGAGCCGGCCGCCGAGCTCGGCGACCGTGGCACGGAAGTAGTCCGAGCCGCCGAGCCCGGTGCCGCCCGTGGTGATCACGACGTCGGCCGGCGGGGCGTCGCCGTCGTGCCCACTGGGCGCGCCGCTGGCGGAGGGCGTGTCGGCCATCGCCGCCGCCCACTCGTCAGCGCCGTCGCCGATCTTCTCGTGGGCGGCGAGGATCCCGCCGTAGGCCTCGACAAGGGGTGGGATGAGATAGCTGAAAACGTCCCGCACACGGCCCGGGCCGGGCAGGCCCGCCTCGGTGACCTCGCCGCCGGTGCGCACGAGCTTGACCAGGGGACGGCCCGTGACGGGGACCTCATCGTAGCCGGCGAGCGCGGCGAGCGCGACCTGCGCCGGGCCGAGATCTGTGCCGGAGCGGAGGAGCACCTCGCCCTCGCGGGCTTCCTCCCCCGCGGGCCGGATGTCCGCGCCGCCGGTCGGCGAGCCGGGCGGCGCGGCGGGGCCGAGACGGAGGTGCGGGAGGCCGTCGTCATCCGGGGCCACTTCACCGTGCTCGCGGCGGAGGACGGCGCGCGCACCGGGCGGGAGCGCGCCGCCGGTCACGATGGTGCTCGCCTGGTGCGCGTGCAGCGGCTCGCCCGGCTCGGCCAGGATCCACGGGCCGGTGCCGGACACGGCCCACCCGTCCATCGCGGACGAGGCGTAGTGCGGCATGTCGCGCAGCGCCACCAGGTCCCCGGCGAGGGTGCGGCCCGAGGCCCGTGCGAGGGGGGCTGACGACGGCGGGAGCGGGCCTGCCGCCGCGGCCGCGGCTGCCCGGGCCTCGGCCCAGGAGTGCTGGAGCGCGTGGTGGGGATCGGCCGCTTGCGGGCCGGGCGTCATCCCTCGGTCCCGGCCGTCCCGTGTGCCTTGGCCAGCCGCAGTGCGATCTCACCGGGGGTCTCGGCCTCCGGGCCCAGCTCGGCATCGGCGCTGGTGGCGGCGAGGCCCGCCGCGTAGCCCACGAGGTACGTGGTCAGAGGCGCGGCCGGGCGGACGACCGAATGCGCCGCGACCCCGGCCAGTCCGAGCACGGCATCGATGTCGACGTCGATCTCGAGCCCCAGCGCCTGCGCGAGCTCGGCGCACCAGGTCCGCAGCACGGCGTCCTGGTCCGGGGCACCGTCCTGGCGGCCGCCCTCCTGCCCGCCCGCTGTCGAGGGCTCAGTCATCACAGGTCCTCCTGCCGTGCCGTCCCGCCCGGGGCATCCGGGCGTCCGATGCCCCAGCGCTCCGCGGCGTCCCACGTGTCGACATCGTCGGAGAGGCCTGCTGGGAGGCGCAGGGGCAGCAGGTCCAGCCTAGCAACGAGGTCCCGCATCGGCCGGTCGGTGAGCCCGCCCTCGCAGTCGAGTCCCGCGAGCACACGCGTGAGGGGCCCACGGCGGTAGGCGGCCAGGAGCGGCTGGAGGCGCCCGGCGTCGTCCTCCGCGACGATCGCGTCCGGCCCCCGCCCGCCCTCGGCAGCGGCCGCCGCCCGGGCGAAGCCCACCGCGGCGTCGAGGAGGAGGGGCACCGCATCGGCGGACCGGGGGACGTCGACCGCGAGCACGACCACCCACGGCGCCCCGTCCGGCGAGCCTCGCCCCAGCTCCTCGACACCCGCACCGAGCGCGGCTAGTGGGCCGCCGAAGCGCGGCTCCTCGAGGACGTAGCGCACGGCCGGCGGCGCGCCGTCGGCGCCCGGGCCGGGGCCCACGACGACGGTCTGCCGGGCGCCGGCGACCGCCGCGAGGGCGCGCTCGAGGAGACTGGCACCTTCGAACACCAGGAGCGGCTTGGGGAAGCCGCCGAGGCGCGTGGCGCGGCCGCCGGCGAGGACGACGGCGTCGAACGGCGGAGGGGCTTCCTGGCTCAGGCCGCCGACTCCGGGACGAGGAACGGGCTCCACTGGGCTGCCGGCTTCTCGAGTTCCTTGATCTGCCAGACCACGCCCACCGGCGGAGAGGGGCTGAAGCGCAGCTTCCACCCCATCTCCGCGGGCGTGTGGTCGCCCTTGACGTTGTTGCACCGCAGGCAGCAGGCCACGAGGTTCTCCCACGAGTCCGCTCCGCCGCGCGAGCGCGGGAGCACGTGGTCGACGGTGTGGGCTGACTTGCCGCAGTACGCGCAGGCATGCGCGTCCCTTCGGAGCACTCCGCGTCTGCTGACGGCGGTCGTGTAGGTCCGGCGGGGCCTGATGTACCGGTTCAGCAGGATCACGGACGGGCGCCCCAGCACTTCGCGCGGTCCGACGACTGGATCGCCGTCTTCCGCCACGACGCTCGCCTTCCCGGCGAGCACCAGCACGAGGGCGCGGCGGAACGTGACCACCGCGAGCGGTTCATAACCAGCATTCAGAACGAGTGTGCGCATGCGCGTTCCTCTTCACGGCCGCACCCGGTCAGGGGCACAGGGCCGGCTGCCCTGTGCGTAGCCGGGCTGGATCGACTCTCCAAGAGTACTGAACGGTTGAGTGATTAAACGAACAGGCGGGATGCGGCGCCCCAACCGTCGGCCGAAGTTCACGCGCGCGTCATGTTCTGACCGGCGCGGATTAAAACCCTCAGGCGCCCCATTCCTCGCGGTATGGGGCGCCTGAGGCGCGCGTTCCCGGGGCCGTTCGCAGTGCCCGGGAGGGCGGTGTCGTGTGGATCAGCCGCCGACGCGGATGAAGACCGGGCCGGAGCCCACGTTCACGCTGAACAGCGCGGTGGTGCCGCCGTTCCACCCGCCGTGGACGGCCATGCCGTTGCCGACGTACACGGCGATGTGGGCCAGGCCCATGCCGCCGTTGGCGTAGTAGGCGAGGTCGCCGGGCTGGGCCTCGGCGGCGCTGACCGTGCGGCCGAGGGAGAGGTAGCCGGCCGGCCAGCCGTGGTAGTGGATGCCGACGGCGGCCAGCGAGTTGGTCACGAGCATCGTGCAGTCCTGGGCGACACCCAGCTGGGCGTACGCGGCGGCGGCGATGGCGGCACCCTGGCCGCTCGCGGCGGCGGGGGCCGGGGCGGGAGCCTGCACAGCGGTGCTGGCGGCGGCCTGCACCTTGGCGGGAGCCGGAGCCTGGGCCTGCGGGGCGGCCTGGGCGACGGGGGCCGGGGCCGGCTTCTCGACGACCGGGGCGGCAACGGACTCGACGGCGGGACGCTCGAAGGTGACGGCGGCCGTCGTCTCGGCCGAGATCGGCGCCTGGACGGCGCTCTCGACCTCGAGGGCAACCGGGGCCGACGCCTCGCGCTGGGACGAGACCTCAGCAGCGTTGGCGGCGACGCCGCTGGTCAGGACGAGGCCGCTGGCAGCCGCGATGACGGCGGCCTGGCGGCCGACACCGCCGGCGTTCTCGGTGACAGCCTTGGCGATGATGGCAAGGGAGGAGGTGTTGTCGGCGCGGTGGCGCCCGATTCCTGCACGGGTGGTCATACGGGTGAGTTCTCTCTCTCGTGTCCCTCAGGCCGCAGGGGGACGGCCCTCGGAAGGCGCCGCAGCGGGGGTCACCGCCGCGCCCGGAAGTGGATGGTTCTCAGCTGAGGGTGTAGAAGACGGACGAGCCGGTCGCGGCCACGGCGTGGAGCAGCGTGCCCTGCGAGGGGTTGAGCGCGCTGATCATCATCCCGTTGCCGACGTAGATGCCAACATGGGCGCCGCCGTTCTGGACCACGAGGTCACCGGGGGCCGGAGTGGCGGTCTGGCGCATGATGCTCCATGCCTGGACACGCGGGATGCTGATGCCTGCCTGGGCGTAGACCCACTGGGTGAAACCCGAGCAGTCCCAGCCAGCAGGAGTGGTGCCGCCCCAGACGTAGGGGTGGCCGATGCCCGTGTAGGCGATCGCCGCGAGGCTCGAGCCGGCGGCGTTCACGGTGGCGTCCACAGCGGGCGACGACTTCGTCGCGACCGCGGCCTGCGCGGTAGCGGTCTGCGTCTGCGCGGCCGGAGCGGTGGACTGGGTCTTGACGGGCTCGACGACGGGCGCGGCGACCGACTCAACGGCGGGGCGCTCGAAGGAGACCTGGGCATCGGTGGACGCGACGACGCTCGGCACAGCAGTGCTGGCCACGTCGGAGAGGGCGGAAGCCTCGCGCTGGGCTTCTGCAGCCTGCGCGGGGAGCCCGGCGCTGATGATCAGCCCGGACGCCGCGGCGATGACGGCCGCCTGGCGGCCGATGGTGCCTGCATTGTCGGACACTGCCTGCGCGACAGCTTCGAGCGGACGGGTGCGGACCGGTACGGCGCGATGGCGCGCAGTCATGGTGCGTGACGACACAGAAGTAGCCTCTCCCAGTGCCTACGAGGTGAGCTGTCGGGTTCGGATTGGAAGTATCCGGCCTCCCGGCTCGCGCCGGGCTGCTTAACCCCAAGGCCCTCCCTGAGGAGGACCAGAAGTGGTTCCCCCGCCTCTGCCAAGCGGTGTGTGCGAACGGCTTCGGAGAGTGGCAGAGCTAGGCATTCTCTCCGAATGTTCCAACTTGGTAGGAGCTGGAACAGGAACGACCCTACAGGACACCGGACCATATGTCACATTCGGATCACGGTGTGTTTATCGAGGATCACGAAAAGGACACGACGAAGGGCGCGCGCCCGAAAGCACGCGCCCTGGAGGGCTGGAGAGGGCCGCTAACGCGGCTCAGAGCCAGCCGTTGGGGTCGACGACGTCGCCGTTGACCATGACCTCGAAGTGGAGGTGGCAGCCGGTGGAGGCACCGGTCGTGCCGCTGAGGGCGATGAGCGCCCCGCGGTCCACCTTCTGGCCCACCGAGACCGAGAACGAGGAGAGGTGGTTGTAGGTGGTCTCGAGCCCGTTGCCGTGGTCGATCACGACCCGGTTCCCGCCGCCGTAGGGGTGCCATCCGGCGAAGGTCACGGTTCCGCCGGCGGCCGCCTTGACGGAGGTCCCGCACTGGGCGGCGAAGTCCTGCCCGCGGTGGAACTCGCCGGCCCACCCGCTGATGGGGCTCACGCGGTAGCCGAACGGAGAGGTCTTCTCCATGGAGTCGAGGGGGGCGCCGAGGGAGTGCTGGGCCTGGGCCGGCGTGACACCCTTGGCAGACTCGGCCGTGAGCATCTGCTGGAGCTGGCCGTCCGGGTTGAGTGCACTGCCCACGGAGGCCCGGCTGAAGGCGACGGACGCGTCCTCGGGCGCCGTGACCTCGGGCAGGACGGCCGTGTCGACGACCTGGGAGGCCTTCGAGGCGGCGCCGGCCTCGATGGCACCGGTGGCGGTGGGGACCGTCACGGTCAGGACAAGGCCCGTCGCGGCGAGTGCCACCCCGGCCTTCTGCCCGACCCCGGCGACCGAGGCGATCTCGGCGAGCTGGCGGACGGGGCTCTGGCGCTCGGCGGCGCGGCGGCCGCGCCTGCTGGCGTCTCGGGGGCGGAGGCCCGCGGCATGGTCGACATCGGCGAACGACGGCGACTGGGCGCGACGTCGACCGCGGACAGCTTGCTGGCTCAAGCGAATTCCCTCTCTCGTCAAGCGCCTGCGAAGTTAGCTGTCGGGTTCGAGCCAGAGAGTCCGGACTCGGCCCAGCCGCGCGGGTCTGGGCACACGGGTATCCACGGATGGATCCTGCGTGCCAGTGTCCCGAGCGTGCTGCGGGCTTCACCCCAAGGCGGCCTCGGCCGCCGCTGGTGGTTCCCCCGCCTCTGCCTTGGATTGCTGCATCCCGGTCCGCTGGCAGAGCTCGGCGTGCGGCTGGGATCACGCCGAAGTCCCGGCGCTTGTCCTCCAGCATAGAGGAACTCAAACCCGATGTAACGCTTTCGTGACCTTTAGTGAGAGGAAGCTCACGCCAAATTGGCGTCTGGCGGGTTACTCCACCGAGTAGAGGTTTTGTCCTCTTGTGTGAGGCCTTGTGCGACTCCCCGGTAACTACGCGGCTCGCGGGCCAGCTATGCCACCGAGACGAAGACGTGCGCCGCAACCTCGACCGGCAGCTCCAGCGCGCCGTCGACCATTGCCACGCGCACCGAGATGTAGTCCCCCACCCGCTCGAGGGCGACCTTGGCGCCCGGACGGATGCCGCCCTCATCGAGCTGTGCCAGCAGCTCCGGGTCCACCTGGATCGGCTCGGCGAGCCGGCTCACCACGACCCGGGAACCCGGGGCATAGGTGTCCATCGCCTCCACGAGCGTGACGACGCCGTCGGCGAACCCCTCGGAGGGGGTGCCGCCGAGGGCCTCGAGGCCGGGAATGGGGTTCCCGTAGGGCGACTCCGTGGGCCGTCCGAGCAGCTCGTACAGCCGGCGCTCGACGCGCTCGCTCATGACGTGCTCCCAGCGGCACGCCTCGTCATGGACGTAGGGCCAGTCCAGCCCGATCACGTCGGAGAGGAGGCGCTCCGCGAGGCGGTGCTTGCGCATGACCTCGACCGCCCGCCTGCGGCCGTCGAGGGTCAGCTGCAGGTGCCGGTCCCCTGAGACGACCACGAGGCCGTCCCGCTCCATGCGTGCCACGGTCTGGGAGACGGTGGGGCCGGAGTGGCGGAGCCGCTCGGCGATGCGCGCGCGCAGTGGGGTGATGCCCTCCTCCTCGAGTTCGAGGATGGTGCGCAGGTACATCTCGGTGGTGTCGATGAGGTCGGACATGCGGTGCTTCGAGCTCCTCGGGCGGTGGGGCGGTGCGGACGGCGTCGCTGCCGCAATTCTAGCTTATTTTGAACCGCTCAGATTAGACGGGACTCCCGGGCGCAATGGTTCGCGACACCAATGCCGGTGCGGCAGACTTGACCCGGGGCGAAGGGCACGGCCTCCGCCTCCACCCTGACCCACAAGGAGGCTTCACCGTGGCCGAATCCAGCCAGCTTCAGATCCCCGCCGAGCTCCTCCCTTCCGATGGACGCTTCGGAGCAGGTCCATCCAAGGTGCGCCGAGAGCAGGTCGACGCGATCGCGGCGGCGGGTGAGAAGCTGCTCGGCACCTCCCACCGGCAGGCGCCCGTCAAGAACCTCGTCGGCAGCGTCCGCGAGGGCCTCAAGGAGTTCTTCTCGGCGCCCGAGGGCTACGAGGTGGTCCTCGGCGTCGGCGGTTCAACTGCGTTCTGGGACGTCGCCTCCTTCGGCCTCGTCCGCTCCAAGGCCCAGCACCTCTCCTTCGGTGAGTTCGGCTCGAAGTTCGCCAAGGCCACGGACAAGGCGCCGTTCCTCGAGCGCTCCTCGATCATCACCTCGGAGCCGGGGACGCGCCCCTCCCCGAAGGCCGAGGCCGGCGTCGACGTCTACGCGTGGCCGCAGAACGAGACCTCCACCGGCGTCGCCGCCCCCGTGAAGCGGGTCGAGGGCGCCGATGCCGGCTCGCTCGTCGTCATCGACGCCACGAGCGCCGCGGGCGGCCTCGCCGTCGACGTCTCCGAGAGCGACGTGTACTACTTCGCCCCGCAGAAGAACTTCGCGTCCGACGGCGGGCTCTGGCTCGCGCTGTTCTCTCCCGCCGCGCTCGAGCGCGCGGAGGAGGTCAAGGCCTCCGGCCGGTGGATCCCGGACTTCCTGGACCTCAAGACGGCGATCGACAACTCGAAGCTGAACCAGACGTACAACACGCCCAGCCTCACGACCCTCGTGGGCCTGAACGCCCAGGTCGAGTGGCTCAACGGCCAGGGCGGCCTCGACTGGGCCGCCAAGCGCACTGCTGACTCCGCGGGCCGCGTCTACTCCTGGGCCGACGCCTCCGCCTTCGCCACGCCGTTCGTGGCCGACCCCGAGGAGCGCTCGAACGTCATCGCGACCGTCGACTTCGACGACTCGGTCGACGCCGCGCAGGTCGCCAAGGTCCTCCGCGCCAACGGGATCGTGGACACCGAGCCGTACCGCAAGCTCGGCCGCAACCAGCTGCGCATCGCCACGTTCGTGGCGATCGAGCCGGACGACGTCACCAAGCTCACCCAGTCCATCGACTGGGTCGTGGGCCAGCTCCAGGGCTGAGCACCGTCCGACGCACGACGGCGGGCCTCCACCTTCGCAGGTGGAGGCCCGCCGTCCGTCGGGGTAGGGGCCGCTCAGTCCTCGGTGTCAGGCGCGGCCTCCTCGGAGCCGCCCTCCGGTCCGGCCGCGGCAGGCGAGCCCTCGGTCTGGGGCGAGCCGCCGCCGTCGTGCTCCTTCGGAGCCGGGGCAGCCCCCGCGGCCTCCGCCTCGGCGCGGGCACGGTCCTCCGGACGCACGCGGTCCGCCCACGGCACCCACTCGGGAGCGAGGACGGAGTCCTTGGACGGGACCAGGCCGACCTCGCTCACCGTGACCACCTTGGAGCGGGAGGTGCGCGCGACCGTCACGAACCACTGCCAGCCGCGGTAGCCCGGCAGCAGCGATTCGAACAGGTGGGTGACCACGCGCTCGCCCTCGCTCTTGGCCGCGACGTGATCCCCGATGTCCTCGGGACGGGCCACGTCGGCGAGGGCCGCGCGCGCCTCACCCACGGCGGCGGCCAGGAAGGCATCCGGCTTGCCGATCCGCCAGATCGGGATGCCATCGGCGGTGGTCGGCAGGCCCTTCGGGGCGGTTCTCCTCGCGTCGGCCATGTCTACGCTTCGAGCTGGTCCGCGACCCGGCGGAGCACGGCGGCGATGGAGGCACCCTTGTCCGGGTACGTGCCCTTGGACAGCTGGCCGGAGAGGTTGTCCAGGACGCTGACCAGGTCCTGGACGATCGGGGCGAGTTCACGGGCCGGCATGCGCTTGGCCCGCGCGACGGACGGCAGCTTCTCGAGGACCCTCACGGACAGCGCCTGCGGGCCGCGGCGGCCGTCGGCGATGCCGTACTCGAGCCGCGTCCCGGTCTTGATCTCGGCGTCGGCGGGCACGGCGGACCCCGGCAGGAAGACCTCCTGACCGTCGTCGCCGGCGATGAAGCCGAAGCCTTTCGCCTTGTCGAAGAACTTGACCTTGCCAGTGGGCACTGCCACAACCCCCATCTATGAGGACTCGAAGGAAAGCGCCGCCGTGGCACGGCGGGTCGGCGGGCGCAGAGGCCTGCCCTGGCCCGTCACGGGCGCTTGCTGTACTGCTCCTAGGTTACTGGCTCACGCGCGCAAAGTAGGCCCCTTGCCCGTCGGCCGGGCAACTCACTGTTAGGTTTAGGCCATGGTGCCTTCTCACTCGGACGGGGGACCCGCCGACAGACCGGCAGGGGCGGGCCCGGGAATGCACGACGACGTGCGCGGACGGCTGCGTCTCCTCACCGTGGTCGGCGGAGTCCTCGCGGTCGTCTCACTGGGAGCCTGGGCGGTGACCCTCGGCCTGGCGGCGTCCGGGAGCGCGGCGCCGGCCTGGGTCGCGTCGGTCGCCCTGTACGGGCTGCCGGTCGCCTTCCTGATCATGGCCGCGGCCGTCGTCTGGACGGTCCTCGAGAGGAAGCGGCGCTGAGATGTCCTCGATCCGCGCGCTCGCCGAAGAGCTCTCCGCACGGGGCAACGATTCCCTGAGGCACCTGTTCGCGGCACGGCCGGACCTCATCATGCCCGGGGTGCCGGACTTCGCAGCGCTCGCCGCGCGGGCCTGCGCGAGGGTCAGCCTGCAGCGCGCCCTCGAAGCGCTGTCCAAGCCCGAGCTTCAGGTGCTCGAGGCGCTCGTGCTGACCACCAACGAGGACGAAGGCCGCAGCGGCAGCGCCGTCGAGCTCCGCCACGCCGTGGGCAACGCGACGCTGGGGACGCTCGAGTCCGTCCTGGCCGCCCTCTCCCAGCTCGCCCTCATCTATCGCGCGGACCCCCCGGACACCATCCACTCGGCCTCCGGGAGCCGGCGCCGCTACTACCTGCCCGTCGCCAGGATCCGTGAGGTGCTCGGAAGCTACCCGGCCGGGCTCGGCCGCTCCTACACGGACCTGACCACGGCGTCGGCCCTGTTCTCGGACCGGGCCGCCGCGATCGTGAACGCAATCCCCGGGGCCGTCCAGCAGCAGCCTGTGGAACACCACATCGCGGCCGCGTACGCCCTCGAGCGGTGGGCGGGGCTTCCGGAGGCCCTCGAGGGCGCTCCGCCGCGGACCGCCGAGGTCCTGGCGAAGTTCGAGAACTGGCCGGTGGGCGCGGTGCCTCACGCGCTTGCCCGTATCCGCCCCGGCCGCCGGACCGACAACCCGGTGGACTGGCTCCTCTCCCGCGGCCTCCTGGTCCCGCTCGACGACGAGCACGTGGAGCTTCCGCGCCCGGTAGGCCTCGCGCTGCGCGGGGGCAGGATCGTCCCCGGGCTCTCGCTCACGCCGCCTCCCGTGGAGACCGCGACCACGACCGAGGCGCTCCGCCGCAACGCCGCCCTCGGGGCCATCGGAGACGTCCTGCGGACGGTGAGCGCGCTCGCGGTCGAGGCCTCCGAGCGCCCCATCGAGACACTCCGCGCCGGCGGTGTCGGCACGCGGGAGCTGCGGCGGCTGGCAACGGCGCTGCGCACTGATCCGGACCCCGCAGTGTTCGCCCTCGAGCTCGCCTCGGAGGCCGGCGTGCTCAGCCTCGATCCGGACACCTCGACGTGGCGTGCCACGGGCGCGGAGGCGTGGCTCGCGCTGCCGCGGCCCGAGCAGTGGCTCATCCTTGCGACCGTCTGGCTCGACACGCACCGGGTGCCCTCCCTCGCGATGTCCGCCGAGGGCAGCGACCAGCTCTCCCCGCTCTCCGGGGAGGGCCAGCGCCCGGACGCCCCAGTCGTGCGGCGCCGCGTGCTCGAGGTCATGGCGCAGATCGCGGCCGAGTCCGGTGCGCGCGGCACAGCGCAGGCCAGGGGCCGGTGCACGGTGGCCGGGCCGGAGGCCCTGCGACAGCGGATCGACTGGCTCCAGCCGCGGCTGGGGCGCAGGCTGCGCGGCCTGCTCGAGATGGTCCTGGGCGAGGCGGCGCTCCTAGGCTTCACCGGCTCTGGAGCGCTCACGTCCGTGGGCGAGGCCGTGCTCCGGGACGACTTCGACGCAGCACGCGAGTGCCTCCAGGAGTTCCTGCCCGCCGGGGTGGACAAGGTCCTGCTGCAGGCGGACCTCACCGCCGTGGCGCCCGGCTACCTCGACCCCGTCCTCGCGCGGCGCCTCGCGCTGCTGGCGGTGCCCGAGGGACGCGGTCCCGCGACGATCTACCGCTTCTCTGCTGCGAGCCTGCGCCGGGCCCTCGACGCGGGCGAGGACGCGGCGTCGATCCACGCCTTCCTCGCCGAGCACTCGTCGACCCCGGTCCCCCAGCCCCTCGCCTACCTCGTGGACGACACGGCAGCGCGCCACGGGCGGATCCGCGTCGGCCGTGCGGGCAGCTTCATCGCCAGTGACGACGAGGCAGCCCTCGCGGGCCTCCTCGCCGACCCGGCTGCGCGCCCGCTAGGCCTGACGCAGATCGCCCCGACCGTCGTCGTGAGCAACGCCTCACCGAGCGAGGTCGCCGCGGTGCTCCGCGAGCTGGGGCTCTCCCCCGCCGTCGACGCGTCGCTGGACCCGGTGGTCCGGCTGCGGCGCCGGACCGCGGTGAGCCCGCTCCCCACGCCCGCGCCGCGTCCGAAGCAGCCGGACAGCGAAACCGTGGAGGCCCAGCTCGCGATCCTGCGCACGCAGTCCCCGGTCGGCCTCAACGGGGACGAGGCAGCTCCGCTGATGGGCATCGAGACGCTCCAGAAAGCGATCCGGCTCAAGCGGGCGGTACGCTTGAACATCGTCGACGCGCTCGGCAATTCGAGCGTCGAGGAGCTCCGGCCAGTGTCGATCTCTGCTGGCCGCGTGCGCGTCTTCGACCCAGAACGAGAGACCGAACGCGTGCTGAGCGTGCACCGGATCATCGACGTCGAGCTGGCCTGACCGGCCGCGGGCGCCGGGCCGCCGCCGCGATCGCCGGAAGGAGGCCCGCATGGGCGACGGACCGCTCATCGTCCAGAGCGACAAGACGATCCTCCTCGAGGTCGACCACCCGCAGGCCACCGAGGCGCGCCACGAGATCGCGGCGTTCGCGGAGCTCGAGCGCGCGCCCGAGCACGTGCATACCTACCGGCTGACGCCGCTGGGGCTCTGGAACGCGCGCGCGGCGGGCCTCGACGCCGAGCAGGTCCTCGACACGCTCCTGCGCTTCTCGCGCTACCCCGTCCCGCACGCCCTCCTCATCGACGTCGAGGAGACGATGTCGCGCTACGGGCGGCTGCGGCTCGAGAAGGACCCGGTGCACGGGCTCGTGCTCCGCTCGGATGACTTCCCCGTGCTCGAGGAGGTCCACCGCGCCAAGAAGATCGCCCCCATGCTGGGCCCGCGGATCGACCCCCAGACCACCGTGGTGCACTCCTCCCAGCGCGGCGCGCTCAAGCAGGCGCTGCTCAAGCTCGGATGGCCGGCCGAGGACCGGGCCGGGTACGTGGACGGGACCCCGCATCCCATCGCGCTCACCGAGACCGTGCCGGCCGCCCCCGGCACCGACGCCGCCGGTGGGACGCACGACGGCGGCGGGTCGCCGGCGTCGTCCGCGCGTGCGGGCGGCGGGTGGTCCCTCAGGCCGTACCAGCGGGTGGCTGCTGAGAACTTCTGGGCGGGCGGCAGCGGCGTCGTCGTGCTTCCGTGCGGTGCCGGGAAGACCCTCGTGGGGGCGGCCGCGATGGCACAGTCCTCGACGACCACGCTCATCCTGGTGACCAACACCGTCTCGGCGCGGCAGTGGCGGGACGAGCTCCTCAAGCGCACGACGCTGACCGAGGACGAGATCGGCGAGTACTCGGGCGCGGTGAAGGAGGTCAGGCCGGTCACGATCGCGACCTACCAGGTGCTCACCGCCAAGCGCGGCGGCCTCTACCCGCACCTCGAGCTGCTGGACGCGAACGACTGGGGCCTCATCGTCTATGACGAGGTGCACCTGCTCCCCGCGCCCATCTTCCGGATGACGGCGGACCTCCAGGCCCGGCGGCGCCTGGGCCTCACGGCCACGCTCGTGCGCGAGGACGGGCGCGAGGGCGAGGTGTTCTCCCTCATCGGCCCGAAGAGGTACGACGCGCCGTGGAAGGACATCGAGGCCCAGGGGTACATCGCGCCGGCGGACTGCGTCGAGGTGCGGGTGGACCTGCCGCGCGACGAGCGCATGGCGTACGCGATGGCGGAGGAGGCGGACAAGTACCGGCTCTGCGCAGCCAGCGAGTCGAAGACGGACGTCGTCGAGCGGCTCGTGGCCAAGCACGAGGGCGAGCAGCTGCTCGTGATCGGGCAGTTCCTGGACCAGCTGGCGGAGATCGGCGAGCGCATCGGCGCGCCCGTGATCACCGGGGCGACCAGTGTCAAGGAGCGGCAGAGGCTTTTCGACGCGTTCCGGGCGGGCGAGGAGCGGCGGCTGGTGGTGTCGAAGGTGGCCAACTTCTCCATCGACCTGCCTGAGGCGTCGGTGGCGATCCAGGTGTCGGGCTCGTTCGGGTCGCGGCAGGAGGAAGCGCAGCGGCTCGGGCGGCTTCTGAGGCCCAAGGCTGACGGCCGCGGCGCCCGGTTCTACGCGCTCGTCGCACGGGATACCCTCGATGCAGACTTCGCCGCGAAGCGGCAGCGCTTCCTCGCCGAGCAGGGGTACGCCTACCGGATCCTCGACGCCGGAGAGATTGCATAACAGGCGTTTTCCCAGCTCATTGTGAGCTGCGTCACAGGTGAGTATGATGGCCGATGGCTGGGACGTACCGCTTCGGCGGTCCTACGGACGGTGGCTGGGGCCGAACTGCTTCTCGTGAAGACAACCGCGAAAGCACATCCCCCATGAAACTCATTCACCGCACCCGGTGGGGTGCAGCCGTGGCCGTGGCAGCTCTGGTCATGGCAGGCGCGACATCAGCGCAGGCAACGCTAGGCGGCGGGACCATCAATGCCGCAGACGGCAATTTGGTCGCCGATCCGGCCGGAGACTGGGCCAACGCCGGCGTCAGCTGTACCGACCCGCCCGGGATCACCTACTGCGGCCTCGACAAGGCCAGCGGCTCGGCTGATGACTCCTTCACGCAAGGAACGAGCGAGGACACTGCGGTGCCCGTCATCGACTCCGGATCCATCCCCCCGAACAAGAGCGACCTCACACGCTTCTACGCGAAGATCGTCACTGAGGCGAACGGCAAGGACTACGCCTATCTCGCGTGGGAGCGCGTCCAGGCCCCGTCGGGCACGACCAATATGGACTTCGAGCTCAACCAATCGACCCAGAAGTCGACCAACAACGTGACCCCTGTGCGGACTGCGGGCGACTACCTCATCCAGTACGACCTGTCGAAGGGCGGTACTCATCCGACGATCTCGTACTCGATCTGGCGCACTGCAGCATCCCAAGGCGCCTGTGAGCAGAACAACAGCTACCCATGCTGGGGGTCCAAGCAGACGCTTCAGGGAAGCACGATCGTCGAGGCTGCGGTCAACAACCCGACCGACAATCCGACTACCGGAGTAGTTGTCGATCCAATCAATCCGGGAGCACCGAGGAGCCTTGACCCGTTCACCTTCGGCGAAGCTGCGATCAACCTCACTGACTCGGGAATCATTCCATCAGGCACGTGCACGAGCATCGGCCAGGCTTACCTCAAGAGCCGCTCGTCCGATTCGTTCACGTCCGCGTTGAAGGACTTCGTTGCCCCAATCGCCGTGAACTTCAACAAGTGCGGCAAGATCACGATCGTGAAGAACACGGTCGGCGCCAACGGCACGTTCGGGTACACCGCGACCGGCCTGCCCGCTCCGAACTCGTCGACCTTCAGCCTCACGACGACGAACAACACCGCGAGCACGTCGTTCACCAACCTCTTCAACGGCACATACACCTTTGATGAGACATCACTCCCGACCGGTTGGACGTTCACGAGTCTCGCCTGCACCAACGCGGCCAACAAGCCCGTCAGCTCGTTCAGCTACAGCGGGACTAAGGCTACGGTCAACCTCGTCGGCCAGGGCGACGTGACGTGCACGTACACGAACACTGCACAGGCCACGTTGAACATCGCCAAGGTCACTGACCCAGCCACCGACACGACCACCTCGTTCAGCTTCACCGGACCCAACAGCGACTCGGGCTCGACGACGAATGGCGGCACGCCGGTCACCAGGGCCAACCTGTCGCCGGGAACCTACACATGGTCCGAAACCGCCAAGAGCGGGTGGGACCTGACCGGCATCTCCTGCACTGACCAGACTGACACCAGCGGTGCGAGCACCGTGAACACCGCGACCGCATCCGCGACGTTCAACCTGCAGCCCGGCGAGAACGTGACGTGCACGTTCACCAACCGTCAGCGCGGAACGATCAACGTTCACAAGCAGGATGACTCGAGCCCCGCAGCAGCGCTGGCCGGCGCGGTATTCACTCTCTACACGGATGCCGCTCCCGTCGGAGGCGCCGCTCCGGGCGCCGAGGACACCTCGACCGGGGCGACATGCACGACGAACGCGAGTGGCGACTGCTCGTTCACGAACGTTGTGCCGGGCGCGTACTGGGTGGTCGAGACGACGACTCCTTCTGGCTACACGACAGCGGCCCCGCAGGCCGTGACCGTGGGCTCGGGGGCCACCGTGCCGCTGACGTTCACCGATCCGCGGCAGTTCACGATCATCGCGTTCGTCTGCAAGAACGCAGACAACTCGCTCTACGGGAGCAGTGTCACCTTCAGCCCGGATCAGAAGACGTCCATCAGTGACGTGCCTTCGGCCCTGGCGGCGAAGGGTGTCACCGAGGCCGACCTGTGCGGCCTCGGCGGAGCCACGTTCAGCCCGAGGAACTACGGTTCGCACGACGGCAATGTGACGATTCCGCAGTGATAGCGCCTTGAGCGTGAAGGTCTCGATCTCCAGGAGGCCCCGCTGTCCGCAGCGGGGCCTCCGCCATGCCGAGCGCATTTCTTCAATCGATTAGCTAAACCATCTTTACAACGTGCACCCGCAGGCCTACCCTGAAGGTGCTGGGAATGTTCTGAGGCCTCGTCATGAGCGCTCTGGCCGGAGCGCGAGGCCTCGGCCGACGGCCCATACCGGACACTCGCACTCTCCCCTGGAGCCTCCCATGCGCAAGGCATTCCTCGTTGTCGCCGCCCTGCTCTTCCTCGACACCATTGCCCAGCTCTACCTCGCCGCGTTCGGCACCTTCGCCTTGGACCTCATCCCAAATCACGAGTCCTTCGACTACCACGCGTTCAACGGGCAAGTCGTCCTGCGCCTCCTGGCACTCGTGGCGATCCTGTGCGCCGCGCTCGCGAAGGCGGGCAAGAACACCATCTGGCTCACCGTCGGGATCTTCGCACTCACCTGGGTCCAGCTGCTGGTCTTCATCGTCGGCGGCCTGCTCACCGGCGCCGGCCCGGACAACCCCACCATCGCCGGCGCGTGGGCCGTCGCGACCCACGCGGTCACGGGCCTGCTGATCATCTTCTGCTGCTACTGGCTGCTGCTGCGGGCCCGCCGTCTCGACAAGACGGGAGCCACGCCTCGGCCGGCCGCCACGCCCGCCGAGACAGCCGCCGCCTGACCGGCGGCACCAGGAGGCATCCCATGGCCGGATCGGCCGTCCTCGGCATCGACCTCATCCTCGCGGCCGCCTGCGCGGCGGCGTGGATCGGGGCGCTGGCCGCGGCGGTGCTCAGACGCAGCCCGACGGCGCCGGGCTGGCTCCCCGCCTGGGCCTCGGCCGGTGCCGCCGCTCTCGGGATGTCCCTCGGGTCGGTGCGTGTCGGGCTCCTGCTGGCCGCCGTCCCGGCGCTCGTGGGCGACCGCCTCCTTGGCGCGACGGCGCTCACCGCACCGGGCTGCCTGACCGGCCTCGCCGCCGTCGTGCTTCCGCCGCTGATCCCCCGGTGGGCCCCGCAGCTGAAGCTCCCTGCCCTGGCCTTGGCGGCGACCCTGACGACGGCAGGGTTCCTCGCCGTCGTGACACTCGGGACGCCGGCCGGCTGGCTTCCGGCCGCCGTTCTGGCGGCGGTCGCACTCCTGGGCGCGGCCGCCGCGGCCACGGGCTTCGCACGAGGCTGGCGGCATCGCGCCATCAAGGCCGCGGGCGTCCTCGGCGTGGCCCTCATCGCCGGGTCGCTCGCGGTGGCGTGGATGGACAGCCGCGCGGCCGCGCCGTCGGCCTTCCATGCCGGGTCCCATCACTCGACCCTTGCCTCCACCACCACATCCACGGATGCAACCCCGCGCGGCGTCGACACACTCCGCGCGGGGGCGCCGCAGGGGCCAGTGCGCGACTACACGCTCCACGCCAGGAGCGAGCGGGTCACCCTCGACAGCGGCCAGACCGTCGACGCCCTCACGTTCGGCTCCCTCCCCGGCCCCGCACTGCGCGCAACCGAAGGCGACACGGTCCGGGTCACCCTGGTCAACGACAGCGTCCCCGACGGCGTGACGCTCCACTGGCACGGCTACGACGTCCCCAACGCCATGGACGGTGTACCGGGCGTGACGCAGGACGCCGTGATGCCGGGCCAGTCGTTCACCTACGAGTTCCCGGCCGTGCAGACCGGCACCTACTGGTACCACACGCACCAGAACGCGGCCGCGAACGAGCCGCTCGGCCTCTACGGCAGCCTCGTCGTCGACCCTGCCGACGGGCGCGACCCCTCCGTCGCCGACCTCGCCGTTCCTGTGCACACCATCGGCGGGGCCACCCTGTTCGGCGGCCATGCCGGCGTGTGGACGGAGACCGTCGCTGCAGGCCGCCAGGTGCGCGTCCGGCTCATCAACACGGACCAGCTCACCCAGCGCTTCAGCGTCGCGGGAGCCGCCTTCCGGCTCGCGGCAGTCGACGGCGGCGAACTCCCCGGCGGCGCGGAGCTGGCCCAGACGGTCCTGCCGCTCGCAGCGGGAGGCCGCTACGACGTCGTGCTCACCATGCCCGAGCACCCGGTCCAGATGGCCGTGGAGGGATCACGCGGCGGCGCCCTCGTGCTCGCACCGGACGGGACGCCGGCTCCCGCCTCCGTGCCCCGGTTCGTCCAGGGGCCTGAGATCGACCTGGCCGGGTACGGGGCGCCCGCGGCACAGCCCGCACCCGCACCGGACCGCACCGTGGCCTACACGGTGGACCGGCTCCTGCGCTTCGTCGACGGCGTCCCCCGGTTCGCGTTCACGGTGGACGGCGCGGTGTATCCGAACATCCCGCCCCTGGTGGTCCGCGAGGGCGAGCGCGTCCAGGTCACAGTCGTCAACCGCAGCAGCGAGGTCCACCCGATGCATCCGCACGGCCACCACGTGCGCGTGCTGAGCATCGACGGCCGCGCAGTCGCCGCGGACCTGCGGATGGACAGCCTCGACGTCCGGCCCGGCCAGATCTGGACCGTCCTCCTCACTGCGGACAACCCCGGCATCTGGATGGACCACTGCCACAACCTGCAGCACGCCCGCGAGGGGATGGTCTTCCACCTCGCCTACGACGGCGTCGAGACCCCCTTCCGGCACGATGCCGGCTCCGCGAACCGCCCGGAGTAGTGCGCGCCGCGGCCTACGCGGTCTCGCGCACCGCGTCGAGGAGGAACCGGGCCATCCCCGCGCGCGTGCGCAGGCGCTCGCGCAGGGCGGGCGAGTCGCCGTCGGCCAGCTCGCGCGGCGAGAGCGCGGAGAGGCAGTTGAAGATCGCCATCGAGAGCACGTGGCCGCGGCGCACGACGGCGCGCGGGATCCTCGCGCCCGCATCCTCCAGCCCGCGGGCGTACTCGTCCTGGACGAGAGGAGCCAGTGCCGGGAGGGCATCGGGTCCGAGCTCGCCGCTGTTGATGCGCCCCGCGAGCAGCTGGCCGAGGTCGAAGCCCACCGGCTGGAGCGAGTAGGAGCCCCAGTCGATGGCCGTCATCGAGCCGTCCGACGCGAAGAGGTTCTGCGGGCTGGCGTCCCCATGCGCGCGGAGCCGCGGCAGGGCCTCGAGTTCGGCGAGGTAGTCTTCGGCGCGGAGTGCGAAGGCGCGCAGGTCCGCCAGGAGCGCCGGGTCGGCGGCCTGGGCGATGACCGGGTTGT
This sequence comes from Sinomonas sp. B1-1, assembly GCF_050474465.1. Lineage (NCBI taxonomy): Bacteria > Bacillati > Actinomycetota > Actinomycetes > Micrococcales > Micrococcaceae > Sinomonas > Sinomonas sp. B1-1. The sequence goes on from NZ_JBCHVF010000007.1 coordinate 94,715, forward strand.
CCTCCGGCTCCCGGCTGAGGAGCCGTGGGATGAACACGTGCCGCGCCGCGCCCTCGTAGAAGAACCGGAGCGGCCGCTCCGGTGGGCGCTGCACGTCGGGGCTGCCGGCGAAGCGGCCCAGGAGGTAGGCGGCGCGGGCGAAACGGGCCTCCTCCCACGGCTCGGGACCGTCGAGGACGTCCTGCATCCAGATCGCGGCGTACTCCCCGGGCAGTTCGCGGACCAGATAGATGACGGGCATGGCCATGCCCTCCGGGAGGGTCGCGGCCAACTGGCCGTTATAGGCGTCGAGCTCAGTCCGCCAGTTGATCACCTTGGCGAGATACGCCCGGAGAGCCTCGGGGACCTGTGCGATGCCGGACCAGTAGAGCGGGCTGCGGCAGACCTTGACGATGAGGGAGAACGGGAGTCCGTCGACGGTCCCGCTGACTCGGTTGAGGCATTCGGTGGTCATGTTGTAGACCTCGCCCGGCACGGGCTCGACCGTCAGCCGCTCAATCTGCCGCGCGCCGTCGTGCGTCCCCGCCGCGCGGGCCGCTATGGCCGCGAGCTCATCGAGGTCGATCTGTGCCCGGCCCAACTTCGCCGCCTGAGCCTCCTGGGAGGCGTCCATGCCGAAAGTAAAGCACGTTTACTTTCCCCTACACTAGGGGGATGGCCGAGAACATCGCGAATCTCCTGGGGGCGGTCTTCGAAGCCTTCCGCGCCGAGCTCTACGCGAGGGACCGCAGCGGACTGAGGTCGTCGCAGCTGCGCTACCTGACCCTCGTTCCGGACGACGGCGTGAGGGTGGGCGACATGGCGGCCCGAGCCAGCATGAGCAAGGCCGGGGCGGGGCAGTTCGCGGCCGCGCTCGAGGAGCAGGGGCTCGTCGAGATCCTCGCCGACCCCGCCGATTCCCGGGCCAAGATCGTCCGCCGCACGCCCGCGGGACGCCGCATCGCGTCGAACGCCCTCGCCGCCGTCGCCGAGATCGAGGCGGCATGGAGCGCGTCGATCGGCGCCGAGCGGTACACGGCGATGCGCGCCGCCCTCGAGGAGATCGCCGCCCTCAGCCAGGCGCCGTCGCCCGCCGAGCCGAACTCGGCAGCGCCGGCGCCGCCGGCACCTGCCGCCTAGGCCAGTCGCAATCAGCACACAGCGGGCATCCAGAAAATTCTCAGAAACTGAACGCACCATGGGAAGCGTGAAGAAGACCGAACCCGAGGCGAAGCTGCTCGTTGTCGACGACGAGCCGAACATCCGCGAGCTCCTGTCCACCTCCCTGCGCTTCGCTGGCTTCGAGGTCATCGCCGCCGGCAACGGCCGGGAGGCGCTCACCGCGGCGGAGGAGCAGGCTCCGGACCTCGTCGTGCTGGACGTCATGCTCCCGGACATGGACGGTTTCACCGTCACACGGAAACTCCGCGCGGCCGGGCGCCACGTGCCCGTCCTGTTCCTCACCGCCAAGGACGAGACGGAGGACAAGGTCCAGGGGCTCACCGTCGGCGGCGACGACTACGTCACCAAGCCGTTCAGCCTCGACGAGGTCGTCGCGCGCATCCGGGCCGTCCTCCGCCGCACCCAGCCGCTGCTGGACGACGACGCCGTGCTCCGCGTCGACGACCTCGAGCTCGACGACGACGCCCACGAGGTGCGCCGCGGCGGTGTCACGATCGACCTCTCCCCCACCGAGTTCAAGCTCCTGCGCTACCTGATGCTCAACCCGAACCGGGTGCTGTCCAAGTCCCAGATCCTGGACCACGTGTGGGAGTACGACTTCAACGGCGACGCCTCCATCGTGGAGTCGTACATCTCCTACCTGCGCCGCAAGGTCGACGCGAACGGGCCGAGCCTCATCCAGACCAAGCGTGGAGTGGGGTACGTGCTGCGGACGGCGGAGAAGCGCTGACTGTGCTGGCCGTGTGGAAGAGGACGTCGCTGCGCACGCAGCTCGTCGCGATCATGATGGTACTGCTCACGAGCGCCATCTTCTTCACGGCCGCGGCCACCGTCACGCAGCTGAAGACCTACCTGATCGGCCAGCTGGACCTCAAGCTCGCTACCGCCTCCGGGTTCGCGCGGGACAACCAGAACATCCAGCTCCTGACCGAGGTCAACCCCCTCATCCCGCAGGACTACATCCTCGTGCTCTACCCTGAGGGCGGGTCTCCGCAGACGTACATCCAGCCTGAGAACACCGAGGGGCGGCCCGACGTGCCCGCGATGAGCGTCGCGGACGCCGCAGCCATCCAGAAGTCGGGGCAGGTGCTGCAGACGCGCGGCACCGACCGTTCCATCGACTGGCGCTACACGGCAATCCCCGTGCGGATCATCGAGACCAACCAGCCCGCGGCGATGATCATCGGCCTGCCGCTGACCAGCGTCGACCAGGCCGTGGCGCACACGCTCTCGCTCACTGCGGGGGTCGGGATCATCACGCTTGCGACGGCGTTCGTGATCGCTACCTGGACGGTGACCCGGGCCTTCCGGCCGCTACGGCGGGTCGAGAAGACGGCGGCCGCGATCGCCGCGGGGGACCTCTCGCAGCGTGTCGACGAGGAGGCGCCCGGCACCGAGCTGGGGCGGCTCTCCTCGTCGCTGAACGCGATGCTGTCCCACATCGAGGTGGCCTTCCAGGCGCGGATGGCCTCCGAGGCCCGGATGCGCCGCTTCATCTCCGACGCCTCCCACGAGTTGCGCACGCCCCTCGTGACCATCCGCGGCTTCTCCGAGCTCTACCGCCATGGGGCCCTCGCCAAGGAGGAGGACGTGGCCACCGCGATGGGCCGCATCGAGAGCGAGGCGAAGCGCATGGGGACCATGGTCGAGGACCTCCTCACCCTCGCCCGCCTCGACGAGCAGCGCCCGCTCCAGCTCCGCCCGGTAGACCTCCTGCCTCTCGCGCACGACGCCGTCGTGGACGCACAGGCCTCCGCCCGCCAGCGCGCGATCCGGCTCGTGGGGCTCGAGGACGGCGCGAGGCCGGCTGCCGCCCCGACGCTGGGCGACGAGGCACGGCTCCGCCAGGTCATCGGGAACCTCGTGGGGAATGCCCTCCGGTACACACCGGGCGGCTCGCCGCTCGAGATCGCCGTCGGCACACGTGCGACCGGCGGCCGGTACGTCGCCGCCGTCGAGCTGAGGGACCACGGGCCCGGGATCGCCGAGAAGGACGCCGCGAAGATCTTCGAGAGGTTCTACCGGGCCGACACCTCGAGGGCGCGCGACACCGGCGGGACCGGCCTCGGGCTCGCGATCGTCGCCGCCATCGTGGCCTCGCACGGCGGTTCCGTGCGGCATCAGGACACCCCCGGCGGCGGTGCCACGTTCGTGGTCGAACTGCCGTACGTCGTCGTGCCCGACCGCCCCGCCGAGCCGCCGACGTCCACCGCCGGCGGCGCGCGCGAGGAGGGCGGCAGCCCCGGGACGGCGCCGCGCACGACGGCGGGTGGCAGCCGGGGCGCATAGCGCGCCTCCCACTGGTCCTCCACAGGCCCGGGCTCGCCCCATCTGTCCACATAGGAGTCCCTTGGGCTGCTCTCCCGTGGCAGGCCTTCCTAGGCTCGGCAGGGTAGGCGCGGCGAGGGCCGCGGATCCTGACGGAAGGCGGAGTGAGATGGCGATCATGAAGGTGGACACCGAGGCGATCGACTCGAGCGCCCAGACGGTGCTGGCGACCTCGGAGCGGGTGAGGGCGGAGGTCCAGGCCCTGCGGAACAACCTCGAGGCCCTCCGTGGGAGCTGGGAGGGCCAGGCGTCGAACAGCTTCCAGATCCTGGCCGGGGACTGGGCGCGCACCCAGGCGCAGGTCGAGACGTCCCTCGGCCAGATCGGCGCGGCGCTGCGCAGCGCCGGGTCGGCCTACGGCACCATCGAGACCGACAACGCGCGGCGCTTCGCCGGCTGATCCTGCCTCCGCGGCGGCCCGCTCCACAGCTGGGGACGGGCCGCCCGGGCTGTCGGCCGTGTCTGGCAGGATGGAGGCCATGACCATCACCGCCGCCGCCGACGGCTCCGCCCTCGGCAACCCCGGCCCGGCCGGCTGGGCCTGGTACATCGACGAGGAGCGCTGGCACGCGGGCGGCTGGCCGCACGGGACAAACAACCAGGGCGAGCTCATGGCCGTCCTAGACCTGTTCCGGTCCACGGCCCACGTCCCGGACGAGCCGCTCCACGTCCTGTGCGACAGCCAGTACGTCATCAACTGCGTGACGAAGTGGATTCCGGGGTGGAAGCGGCGCGGCTGGAAGAAGGCCGACGGGAAGCCTGTGCTCAACGTCGACCTCCTGCGGCAGATCGACGCCGAGCTGGTCGGGCGGAAGTACACCTTCGAGTGGGTGCGGGGCCACGCCGGGCACGAGCTGAACGAGGCCGCCGACGGGCGCGCGCGGGCCGTTGCCCTCGCCTACCAGTCGGGAGCGGAACCGGCTGAGGGGCCGGGGTTTGCCGCTGCACGCCGCCCGGAGGCTACGGCCTCCGCGGCTCCGACCATCGACCAGCCCGAGCTCTTCGCCGGCCCCGACGACGAACCGGCCGACCGCGGGGACGACCGTGACGTCACCGCAGTCGTAGAACTCGAGCAGGAACTGCTCAACCCGGAGGTCCGGGCCGACTACGGCCAGCTCGCCTACCTCCTCCACCCGGAATATCGGGAGATCGGCTCGTCTGGCCGGATCTGGGGCCGAGAGGAGCTGATCGAGGAACTGGTCGATGCGCCGGACCTGCAGGTCCGGTTTGAGCTCATCGACGCGTCCCCCATTTCGGAGGACGCGATCCAGGTGCTCTACCGCGCCGTCGGGGCGGCGGGGGCGACTCTGAGGAGCTCCCTCTGGCAGCGCAGCGACGACCGGTGGCGCCTCCGCTTCCATCAGGGCACCCCAGAATCCTGAGCCCCTTCCCCTCCCCGCCCTCCCCACCCTGGTTTCGGGTACAGCTATTCCCCTCCCACCCACCTTTCGGGTACGGCAAACTTTCCGCTCGGGAATCTCGGGTACGCCAAAGACGCCTCTGATTAACCCTGTGGATAACTTGCGACGGGCGGTGTCATAGGCCTATAGACTGGCCCCATCGCACCGGTCGCCCGTGTGGCGGCCGACCAACGACTTCGGGGGAATGTCCATGGCGCACCATCGCGCACTTCGTTATGCCCTGCCCGCGCTGCTTCTCAGCGGTTCGCTACTCGTCTCAGGCTGCGGAGGCGGCGCAACAGCCGGACCGAGCCCGACCGGAGGGCCCTCTTCAGAGGCCGCAACAGCTGACCCTCGGCCGACGCCGGCAAGCTCCACCGCACCGGCACGCAACGTTCCGGTCCCTGCACTGCCGGAAGCTGCGAAGCAGAACACGCGGGAGGGATTCGAAGCCTTCGTCCGGCACTACATCGACCTTCTGGACTACGCCTACCAGACCGGGGACACGAAGCCGGCCCTCGCGGTGGCAGACCCGGGTTGCAATATGTGCAACACGATAACCAAGGACGCCAGCACTATCAGTGTCCAGTCTTGGCTGGTCGGGGGAAGGCTTCAGGCTTCAGAAATTTCTGTCGACGCGTCTCCAGATATTGACTCAATCTGGCTCGCATACCTCTCGCTTACCCAAGCGCCCTACGTTGATTACGCACCCACCGGGCCACTCGCAACTACTTCTCCCAGCCCATTGAAGGGGTTAGTCGCACGCGGCGAGTTCACTGAGGGAGCATGGCGAATGTTCGACCTAGGCACCCCGAAAGGTGCAAAGAAATGATGGGGCGCCGATTTCGTCCATCCGTTCTCGCGACAGCTCTCACTCTTAGTCTCTTGGCGCCGACGTCGATAACGATGGCACGCGCTGCTTCTCTGGAACGTCCGGCACCTGATCCAACCGGCCCCCCTACCAGAGCCGGGGCCAGTGGTGGGAGCATCATCGCCGAAGCTGACAATGAGACGTCTAGCGCGCTTTCTCGTCGAGATGAGCGCTCGAGCGAGTCAGTAAGGTCAGCTGGCATGGTGGAGGGCCCTCAAGCCCCCCAACCCTACTGGGACCGAGCGTGTCTGACTGACCCGAACGAGGTGGCCACGAAGTGCCTTCCTCAGCAGGATCGCTGCGGCGGAGATGGTGAGCTGATGCAGCTCATGGTGCCCGTTCCGGGGACAACGCCCACCCGCTATGCGAAGTCGGGCGCCCCGACATGCCAGTTCCCGGACCAGCCGGTGCCGGTGCAGGGACCGGCTGCGATTCCTGCCTTCACCCAGAAGGAGTTCCGCGAGCTGCCTTTGGCCGCCGCGGCCATCGGGTCCCAGCCCGGCCGGCACACGCTCAAGGGCGCTGAGACCAACATCTACGCCGATGCCAAGGATCAGACGTTCAATCTCACCCTCGCAGGCCATGGCTTCGTCATCAGGGCCCGTCCGGCAGAATACCGGTGGACGTACGGCGACGGCGCAGCCCTCACCACCACAGCGCCGGGTGGCCCCATCCCGGAGAGCCGCTGGGGCGAGAAGACCGTCACTAGCCACGCCTACGCAGCTACCGGCACCGTCGCCGTCGGACTTACAACGATCTTCACCGGCGAATACTCGGTCAACGGCGGCCCGTTCCAGGCGATCGTCGGCACAGCCGAGGTCCCCTCGCTCCCGCGCACGCTGAGCATCTGGCGCTCGGAGGTCAAACGCTACGCCGACGACTGCAACGTCAATCCCGCTGGCGACGGCTGCTCCTAGGCACGCACCGCGCGTACCCGAGACAGAAACGCGGACGGCGGGGTCCCCACAGAAGTGGGGACCCCGCCGTCGTGCGTGGGGTGGCCGGGCGGACACTCCGCGTACCCGAAACGTCAGATACGCGGATTGTCCGTACCCGAGACGGGGGGCTTAGAAGCCGCCCATGCCGCCCATGTCGTCGGCACCCGGGCCGGCCGGAGCGGCCTTCTCGGGCTTGTCGGCGACGACGGCCTCCGTGGTGAGGAACAGGCCGGCGATCGACGCGGCGTTCTGCAGCGCCGAGCGGGTGACCTTGACCGGGTCGTTGACGCCGGCGGCCAGGAGGTCCTCGTAGACGCCGGTGGCGGCGTTGAGGCCGTGGCCGGCGGGCAGGCCGCGGACCTTGTCCACGACGACGCCCGGCTCAAGGCCCGCGTTGAAGGCGATCTGCTTCAGCGGGGCGTCGATGGCGACCTTGACGATGTTGGCACCGGTGGCCTCGTCGCCCTCGAGCTGGAGGTTCGCGAAGGCCTTGGCGCCGGCCTGGATGAGGGCCACGCCACCACCGGCGACGATGCCCTCCTCGACGGCAGCCTTCGCATTGCGGACGGCGTCCTCGATGCGGTGCTTGCGCTCCTTGAGCTCGACCTCGGTGGCCGCGCCAGCCTTGATGACGGCCACGCCGCCGGCGAGCTTGGCGAGGCGCTCCTGGAGCTTCTCGCGGTCGTAGTCCGAGTCGGAGTTCTCGATCTCGGCGCGGATCTGGGACACGCGGCCGGCGATCTGGTCGGCGTCGCCGGCACCCTCGACGATCGTGGTCTCGTCCTTGGTCACGACGACCTTGCGGGCCTTGCCGAGCAGCTCGACCGTGGCGTTCTCGAGCTTGAGGCCGACCTCCTCCGCGATGACCTGGCCGCCGGTGAGGATGGCGATGTCGGTCAGCATGGCCTTGCGGCGGTCGCCGAAGCCCGGGGCCTTGACGGCGACGGACTTGAAGGTGCCGCGGATCTTGTTGACGATGAGCGTGGCCAGGGCCTCGCCCTCGACGTCCTCGGCGATGATGAGGAGCGGCTTGTTGGTCTGCATGACCTTCTCGAGGACCGCGACGAGGTCCTTCACCGAGGAGATCTTGGAGTTCACGATGAGGATGTACGGGTCCTCGAGGACCGTCTCCTGACGCTCGGCGTCCGTGACGAAGTAGGCCGAGATGTAGCCCTTGTCGAAGCGCATGCCCTCGGTGAGCTCGAGCTCGAGGCCGAAGGTGTTGGACTCCTCGACGGTGATGACACCCTCCTTGCCCACCTTGTCGAGGGCCTCGGAGATGAGCTCGCCGATCTGGGTGTCGCCGGCGGAGATGGACGCGGTGGCGGCGATCTCCTCCTTGGTCTCGATCTCCTTCGCGGAGGAGAGGAGCTCCTCGGTGACGGCCGCGACGGCCTTCTCGATGCCGCGCTTGAGCGAGAGCGGGTCGGCGCCGGCGGCGACGTTGCGGAGGCCCTCGCGCACGAGCGCCTGGGCGAGCACGGTGGCGGTGGTGGTTCCGTCGCCGGCGACGTCGTCGGTCTTCTTGGCGACCTCCTTGACGAGCTCCGCGCCGATCTTCTCGTACGGGTCGTCGAGCTCGATCTCCTTGGCGATGGAGACACCGTCGTTCGTGATCGTGGGGGCGCCCCACTTCTTCTCGAGGACGACGTTGCGGCCACGCGGGCCGAGGGTCACCTTGACGGCGTCGGCCAGCTGGTTGAGGCCGCGCTCGAGGCCGCGACGGGCCTCCTCGTCGAATGCAATGATCTTGGCCATGACGGCTTCGGTCCTTTCGGGACGTGTCTGTCGGTGGGCCACCCTGCTGAAGCGCCCGCGACGGCCGGCTCCCGGGCCCGTATGGACGGACCGCGGAGGCCTCACCCCAGCGAGGTGTTCCTGTCCCCCGCGCCTGACAGCGTTAGCAGTCAGAGCGTGGGAGTGCTAGGTCAATGTTTAGCACTCGACCCACCCGAGTGCAAGCGCACAGCCCGTCCCGGACGCTCCCGCGCCGGCGTGTTCGCGGCCAGCGCACGACGGCGCGCGCGGCTACCGCGCGACGGTCACCTCGCCGTCGTGCGCGGGCAGGTTGTCCGCATGGAAGGCGAGCACCATGAACCGGCCAGTGGTGACGTCCCCGTGCCCGTCGAAGTCGATGGGCCCGGACTCCCCCTCGTAGTCCACCGCGGTCCCGCGGCCCTGCGCCGCGAGGCATGCGGCCAGGCCCGAGCACTTCTCGCGTCCGGCGGCCTGGCCCGGCCCCTGCCCGGCGGCCTCCCCGCCCGAGACGGAGGTCAGTCCGGAGGCGATGGAGGCGCCGGCGTCGTCGCCGGCCGCACCGGCAGCGAGGATCGCGAGGGCGGCGGCGTCGTAGGCCTCGGCCGCGAAAGTCATGTCCTTCAGGCCGGGCTCATGCTCGAGGACCGCGGTCTGGAAGTCGATGCTCGGGAAGGCACCCGGGACGGCGGCGTGGGCGCCGTCGAGCACGCCGTTCGCGAGCGCCGAGCCGTACTGGTCCACGAGCCCGTCGGAGAGCAGGAGCCTGCTCCCGGGGATCCCGGCCTCGGCGAGCTGGGTGAGCACCGACCGGCCGTCCGAGCGCGCGACGACGAGAACGGCGTCGGCGTCCTTCGCTCCCGCGGCCTTGGACCGGACGTCGCCGCGTCCGAACTCGGCGCTGCCGGACTCCTCGAGCCCGGCGGCCGAGGCCGCTCCCGCCGCGCCGGCCGCGACAGCCTTCCCGTATGCGCTGTCCTCGTGCAGCACCGCAATGCGGTGGGCTCCGGTGCGCTTGGCGAGTTCGACGAGGGCGGCGCCCTCGGCGCCCTCGGGCGCGGCGGTGCGGAAGAAGAAGCCGCCGCTCCGGTAGTCGCTCAGGCTGGCAGCGGCTGCCGCCGGGGAGATGAGAGGGACCTTTGCGGCGGCGAGCGCGTCGATGGCGGCGGGCGCGCGGCTCGAATCCGTGGGCCCGATGACGACGTCGGCGCCGGCCTCCGCGAGGCGCTTCGCTCCACTGCCCGCGTCCTCGCCGACGGCTGCGTCCAGCAGCTCGACCGGCTTCCCCTTGAACCCGCCGGCGGCATTCGCCTGCTGCACCGCGAGCACGACGGCGGCGCGCTGGGCGTCGTTCAGGTAGGCGGACTGGCCGGCGGAGTCCAGGATGAGGCCGAGCCTCAGGACGCCGTCGCCGGATGGCGCCGGCTGGGCGGTGCGCGCGTCGCCGCTGGGGCCGCAGGCCGCAAGGGCAAGAGACGCGAGGCCGGCGGTGGCCACGGCAGCAAGCCGTGGCAGTGCGGTGCCGCGGCACCTCACCCGGCGTACCCGGGGCCCACCACGGCGGCCAGCGGCAGCCCGAGCGCCGGCGCCTCGAGCACGGTCTGGATCCCGAGGTCCGCCGCCAGGGCCTTCGCGGACCCGGCGTCGGCCGCGGAGCGGTAGTACACCACGGACGAGTTGACGGGGGCGCCGGCCCAGTTGCCCACGTCCGTGACCGTCCAGCCGGCCGTGCGAGCGGTGGTCGCGACGCGGTTGCCGAGCCCGGCCGTGCCGGTCGCGTTGTACACGCCCACCTCGAGGGCCTTGTTGGCGCTCTCGGTAGGCGTGGGGGTGGGCGCCGCTGAAGTCGGCGCCGGGGCAGGCGCGGAGGCCGCGGGCTGGGAGCCCTCGGGGGCGGCCTGCGAGGTCGACGGCGCCGACGCCACGGCGGATTCGGAGCCGCTGATCCCGAGGCGCGGGAGCAGGAAGAAGGCCACCGCCCCGATCACGAGGGCGAGGATGCCTGCGGCGAGGATCCACCCGAGGCCCGACCGCCGCTGCGGCTCCTCCCCCTCCCGCGTCCTGTGCACGCCCTGCCTGCGGGGAGACTCGGGTACTGCATCGAATTCGTCGCGGGGGTACGTTCTCATGCCTGGGTCAGGGTCCTTGTCGGTGGCCTGCTGGGGACAGCGGGCAGCGTCAGGCGCCCCCACCGAGCCGGCGGGCGGTGCGCGCGCGCTGCCGCGACGTCCTCAGTCTACGCAACCTCTTCACGAGCATCGGATCGTGGGCCAGGGCGGCCTCGGTGTCGATGAGGGTGTTGAGCTGCTGGTAGTAGTGCGTGGCGGAGAGGTCGAAGAGGTCGCGGATGGCCTGTTCCTTGGCGCCCGCGTACTTCCACCACCCGCGCTCGAGGGCCAGCATCTTCACGTCCCGCTCGCTGAGCCCCTCCACGGGGCGGCCTGCCGCCGCCCGCTCGAGATCCTGGGCCCTGACATGGGTCTGGTGCGCTGCTGCCGACATGGGTTCCAGTTTAAGAGGGAACTACAGGAGTGTCATTCCGGCGCGCCCGGCGCTGCGCCCAGAGCGTAGTCTCCCGGGCGCCGCCGAGCTCCCTCTGGCACACTGGCGTGGATGATGGACGCCGAACCCCTCTTCGACCTGCCGGCCCCCGCAGCGGGCGGGTCCCCCGCCGCCGACCCCGCGGCGTCGTCCGAGGAGGCCGCCCGCGAGTTCGAGCGGATGGCGGCCGCCCCGCTCGCCGAGCTCGTGCACCCCGAGTGGGCGGTGGCCCTCGCTCCCTGCGAGCCGACGCTGCGCGCCGCGCTCTCCGCCCTGGCCCGCCAGGCGCACGACGGCGCCGTCATCCTCCCAGCCCCCGCGCGCCTCCTGCGGGCCTTCGCCCGCCCGCTGCACGAGGTGAAGGTGATCGTTATCGGCCAGGACCCGTACCCCACGCCCGGCCACGCCATCGGCCTCTCCTTCGCATGCGACGCGCACGTCCGGCCCCTCCCCCGCAGCCTCGCCAACATCTACCGGGAGCTGGCCGCCGACCTCGGCGTGCCTGCCCCCAGTGACGGCGACCTGTCCCCGTGGGCCGAGGAGGGCGTCCTGCTGCTCAACCGGGTCCTGTCGGTGCGCGCCGGCGCGGCCGGGTCGCACCGCCGGCTCGGCTGGGAGGAGGTCACCGACGCGGCGGTGCGGGCGGTCGTCGCCCGCGGCGCACCGCTCGTGGCGATCCTGTGGGGCAGGGACGCGCAGTCGGTCGCGCCTCTCCTGGGAGCGACGCCGACCATCGCCTCGGCGCACCCCTCGCCGCTGAGCGCGTCGCGGGGCTTCTTCGGCTCGCGCCCGTTCAGCAGGGCGAACGAGCTCCTGGCCCAGCAGGGCGCCGCTCCCGTCCGCTGGGCCTGACCCAGGCCCCGCGTCACGGGAGCCGGGCCGGCGCGGGCCACCCGGTAGTCTGGGGCGCATGACTTCGCCCGCCGAGAGCCCAGCGCCGCAGGGACCCGCCGCCGCCCCCGCGAAGAGGGCCCGGCCCACGCTCGACCTCGTGGTCGCGCGCACCGAACAGCTGACCCCCCACATGGTCCGGGTCGTGGTGGGCGGGCCCGGGTTCGACGCCTTCGTGGACAACGGCTTCACCGACAAGTACGTGAAGATCGCCTTCCCGACGGCGCTGCCCGGGGGCCGCTGGCCGGACGGGCCCGTGGACCTGCAGGCGCTCAAGGAGTCCCTCCCGCGCGCGCAGTGGCCCGTGTCCCGCACCTACACGGTGCGCTGGTTCGACCCTGCGGCCAGAGAGGTCGCGATCGACTTCGTGGTCCATGGCGACGAGGGCCTCGCCGGGCCGTGGGCCGCAAACGCGCAGCCGGGCGACCGGCTCGTGTGCACCGGCCCCGGTGGCGCCTACTCCCCGGCCCCGGACGCGCCGTGGTACCTCTTCGCCGGAGACGAGTCCGCGCTTCCCGCGATCGGGGCGGCCCTCGAGGCCCTCCCGGCGGACGCGACCGGGATCGCGTTCCTCGAAGTCGGCAGCGGAGACGACGTCATCGAGCTGCGCGCGCCCTCCGGGATCGATGTCCGTTGGCTCTCCCGCGAGGGCTTCCCCGCGGGCGAGACCCTGGTGCTCGCCGAGGCCGTCGCCGAGTCGACGTGGCCGGAGGGCATCCCCCACGTGTTCGCCCATGGCGAGCGGGGGGCCATGAAGGAGCTCCGCGCCGTGTTCAAGCAGCGCGAGGTGCCGCGCGAACGACTGTCCCTCTCCGGCTACTGGGCCCTGGGCCGAGCGGAGGACCAGTTCCAGGCGGAGAAGAAGCTCCCCATCGGCCAGATCTGAACCGGCGTCCCGGGGGCACACCCACGGGGTAACTCTGGGGGTCACCTCCCGGGGGTCACCTCCGGCGGGAGCGGCGGCGCCGCTCGAGGGAGGCCCCACCACGGGTGAACGGCCGCGCGAGGTTGTCTCCGAGCACGACGCCGGCCGCCGCCCCCAGGATGATGGCCATCGCCGTGAGCATGCCCCCGGCGCCCGTGGTGATCTGCTCGGCGTCGACCGTCGCGATGTACATGGAGCGGAAGATCGTCAGCCCGGGCAGGAGGATGAGCGCCGCCGGGACCGCGACCACGAGCTGCGGCGCGCCGAGCCGGAGGGCCACGATCCGCGCGAGGAACCCCATGACGACGGCGCTCACTGCGGGCGCGATCCTGTCCCCGACCCCGAGGAGCCCCACCCCGGTCAGGGCGAGGTACCCCACGACGCCGACGGCAGCCGTCGGCAGCACGAGCCTCCGGGAGGTCTGCTCGGTGATGGCGATCGAGGCGACGGCGGCCCCGATGAGCAGCACCTGGACGATGTACGGGTAGGCGGGCGGGAACGTCTCGGTGACGTCGATCCGCTCGATCCCTAGCAGCTCCCCCACGGCCGTGGCGACGGCGATCCCGGCCACGAGCGCGGCGAACGTGAGGAACGCCGAGAGGTACCGGCCGGCGGCCGTCACGGGGAAGCCGTTGATGGCGTCCTGCGTCGCGGAGACGAGCCGGGCGGTCGGCAGGAGCAGGAGGATGCCGCCCACCACAACGATGGCCGGCGCGATCGGCAGCTGCGCGGCGAACATCAGCAGCGCGACCATCGTCACCACGAACGAGCTCGCGAGCGTGACGAAGAAGTCCGGGATCCTCCACCGGCCCATCACCCGCGCCACCACCGAGATCAGCAGGTTGGAGCCGAAGGCGATGAGGGACGCGAGCTGGCCCCCGCCGATCACTCCCACGAACGCCGCCGCGAAGACGCCGAACGCGAAGGTCACCGACCATTTGGGGAACGGCTTGGCGCGCCGCGAGATGCTCTGGAGCCGGCGCATCGCCTCGTCGCGGCCGACGCCGCCCGCGGCGATCTCGGTGACGAGCTGGTGCACGAGCACGAGGCCCGCGTAGTTGCTCGTCCACGAGCGGACCACGCGCATGAGCGTGATCGGCGTCCCGTCCTGCGGCGCGAAGTTGATCGCCACGGACTGGTTCGTGATGTCCACCTCGATGTGCCGGAGCCCGAGGGCGGCCGTCGAAGCGATCATGGAGGTCTCGACTTCGAGGGCGCCTGCCCCGTAGCGGAACATCGTCTCGGCCAGCAGGAGTGCGAAGTCGAGGGTCCGCCGGGCAGACTCGTCGGGCCCGGATGGGATCGCGAGGTTCTCGTACGGGCTGCCGGCAAGCCGGTCCACGATGCTCATCGGAGCCGTGGGCGGGTTCTCGCCCCGCATGAACCGCGCGAGGACGCGCTTCGCGGCGGCGTTGGCGCGGACCTGCGAGGCGCTGATCGGCTGGGTGGCCGGGTTCCCCGGCGCCGCGGGCGGCGGTGCGACCGCGGGAGCGGCTGCCGGGGGCGCGACCGGCGTCGGCGTGACGGCCACCGGGGCGACCGGTGCCGGCGTGGGTGCGTGCTGCGCGGGCGGGACGGACGACGGCGCGTGGCCGCCCGCCGTCGTGCGTTCCCCGGCGGCAGTGGTCGCCGAGCTGTCCGATGCCGCCGCAGGCGCGTCGGTGAAGGCGATGGGTGTGATCTGCGGAATCACGCCGGCGGGGATGTCCCCGCCGGGCCCCTCCGCGCGTTCGGACTCCGCCATGCGTATCCCTCCCCCGGGACCCTTTCGTGGATCAGTAGAACTGCTGGCCCGTGCGGCGCGTATAGAGCTGGCGCGCGATCCGCTCGCCCGCCGTCGTCCATGCCCTGTAGCGCAGCGGGTCGATGACGAAGTCCCAGCAGCCCACGAAGTCAGTCACGGTCTTGGTGAACGAGGTCTTGAACAGGCCCAGGCCGTGGAACGGGTGGGAGGTGTCCTTCAGGCGGTCCGCCGGGGGCGTGCCGCAGAAGTCGTACTCGGTGCAGCCGAGCTCCTTGACGCGGTTGATCGCGGTCCACTGCACGAGGTGGGAGTCGCCGTACTGGGTCCGCTTCTGCAGCGAGCCGCCGTCCTTGTACGTGCCCTTGCGGCCGTAGTTGATGACGAAGGCTCCGACGGAGGGCCGGCCGTTCTCGTAGACGAAGTAGAGCCGCCCCTGGCCGCGCTGGGTGAATTCGGTCCAGAACTGGCGGTAGTAGTCGAAGCTGCGCACCTGCACGCCGGTGCGCGACTTGGAGTTCAGCGTCCCGGTCATGAGCGCGTGCATGGTGCGGTAGTTCTCGAGCGTGGGCTCCGCCTCGACCACCTCGACCCCCTCGCGCTCGGCGCGGCGGACGGCGTTTCGGCCGCGGGAGTGGAGGCTCTTGAGGATGAGGCGGGGCTCGGTGCTGATGTCGAGGATCGCCGTCGAGTCGTTGGGCTGCAGGTTGGGGACCTTGACGAGGCCGGCCCCGGCCAGGAGCGCGCGGGAGGAGTCGGAGTCGACGATGTCCGGCTCGATCTTGACGGCGAACACGCCGAGGCGCTCCCGGAGCACGAACTCCTTCACGGCGGCGAGGGCCGCGGGGACCTGCTCGGCGGCCGCGACGTCCGGGCCCTTGATGAGGTACCAGAAGCGGCCCAGCAGGGGGACGGACTTCTCCAGCACGAGGTTGTAGCTCGGCTGTGCTTCATGCTCGCCGGCCTCTCCCCCGTGGCTGCCGCGCGGCTCCAGCACGAGGTGCCGGACGTCCCACCCGAAGTTCCTCTTGACGGCCGCGAACGCCGCCGACTGGAGCAGGTTGCCGCCATTGGGGTTGGCCGTGACGTGCTTGTCCCAGTTCTCGATCTCGGTGTCGTTCGCGAAGCGGGCGGTGAAGGTGACAGTGTGGCTGGTCACGGAAGCGGGATCCCTTCGGTCTGGCTGCGGGCCTCTGCCAGTCTAGTCAGTCCGCGCTGCTGCCCTCCCCTCGGGGCCGGTTTGCGCTCCCGGCGGATCGGGCAACCGGTAGGCATGGCACATGACATCACCGGCAAGAAGATCGCGTTCCTCCTGACCAACGGCGTGGAGCAGGCCGAGCTCACCGAGCCGTGGAAGGCCGTCGAGCAGGCGGGCGGCCAGCCGGTCCTGGTCTCCCCTGAATCCGGAACGATCACCGCGATGAAGGGCGACTGGGACCACGGGGATTCCTTCCCTGTCGACGTCCCGCTCTCCGGGGCCAACCCGGACGACTACGACGCGCTCGTGCTCCCCGGTGGAACCGTGAACGCGGACAGGATGCGCCTCGAGAAGGAGGGCGTCCCGTTCGTGAAGTCCTTCGCCGAGGCCGGCAAGCCCATCTCCGCGATCTGCCACGGCCCGTGGGTCCTCATCGAGGCGGGCGTGGTGAAGGGCCGGACGATGACCTCCTACGCGTCCCTCGAGACCGACCTCACCAATGCGGGCGCGCAGTGGGTCGACCAGGAGGTCGTGACAGACCACGGCCTCACGACCTCCCGCAACCCCGGCGACCTCGAGGCCTTCTGCAGCAAGATGCTCGAGGAGATCGCCGAGGGCCAGCACAGGTAGGAGCGCCGCCCCCAGGGGCCCGGCACGCTCTCAGCCGCTGGGCCCCTAGCACTCCACCACGTTCACCGCGAGGCCGCCCATGGCGGTCTCCTTGTACTTGTGGCTCATGTCCCTGCCCGTCTCACGCATGGTCACGATGACCTCGTCGAGCGAGACGCGGTGCGTGCCGTCGCCCCAGAGCGCCATCTTGGCGGCGTTGATGGCCTTGGCGGCGGCGATCGCGTTGCGCTCGATGCAGGGCACCTGGACGAGCCCGCCGATCGGGTCGCACGTGAGGCCGAGGTTGTGCTCCATGGCGATCTCGGCCGCGTTCTCGACCTGGGCGGGGGTTCCGCCCATCACCTCGGCCAGACCGGCGGCGGCCATGGACGACGCCGAGCCCACCTCGCCCTGGCAGCCCACCTCCGCGCCGGAGATGGAGGCCTGCTCCTTGTACAGGACACCGACGGCGCCGGCGGCCAGGAGGAACTTCACGACCACGTCGTCCTTGTCCTCCTGCGTGGCCTTGTCCATGCCGGGGGCATAGTTGAGCGCGTAGTAGAGGACGGCGGGGATGATCCCGGCCGCGCCGTTGGTCGGCGCGGTCACGACGCGGCCGCCGGAGGCATTCTCCTCGTTCACCGCGAGGGCGATGAGGTTGACCCACTCCTGCCAGTACTTGGGATCGCGGTCCTTGTCCTCCTTCAGCAGCCGCTCGTGCCAGTCAGGCGCCCGACGGCGCACCTTCAGTCCGCCGGGAAGGAGCCCCTCGCGCTTGAGGCTCGACTCGACGCAGCCCTCCATGACAGCCCAGATGTGGAGGAGCCCGTCGCGGATCTCGTCCTCGGACCGGGAGGCCTTCTCGTTGACGAGCATGATGTCGCTGATCGAGAGGCCCTTCGAGGAGCAGCGCCCCAGCAGCTCGGCAGCGGTGCGGAACGGGAAGGGGAGCTCCTTCTTGGACTCGTCGAGCTCCTTCTGCGCGGAGTCCTCCTCGCCCTCGCGCACGATGAAGCCGCCGCCCACGGAGAAGAACGTGGCCTCGTGGAGCAGCTCAGGCGACCCCTCGGCGTCGTCCGCGCCGAACACCTGGAACTTCATGCCGTTGGTGTGCCGGGGCAGGACCGTGAGCGGGTGCAGGACCATGTCCTTCACCCCGTACTCGAGGAGCGCCCCGCCCGCGAGGTTGAGCTTGCCCGTCTCGTCGATCGCGGCGAGACGCTCCTCGACCTGGTGCGGGAGGATCTCCTCCGGCTCGAAGCCCTCGAGGCCCAGGAGCACGGCCGTGAAGGTCCCGTGGCCGTGGCCCGTCGCGGCGAGCGAGCCGTAGAGGTCGACGCGCAGCGAGGCGACGCGATCGAGGATGCCCTTCTCGTGCAGCTCGCGTGCGAAGACGGCGCCCGCGCGCATGGGACCCACGGTGTGGGAGCTGGAGGGGCCGATGCCCACGGAGAACAGTTCGAAGACGCCGACGGCCATGTCGGGGATCCTTCCTGAAAGAGTTCGGGGTGCGTGGGCCCGGGATGGCCGGGCCCACGCAGGGGGGTCACGCCAGGTCGGAGACCCCCGGGTAGAGCGGGTGCGCCGCGGCGAGGGCCTCGACGCGGGCCTTGAGGCCGGACAGGTCACCCTCGGGCCCGGCGATGAGGGCCTCGGCGATGATGTCGGCAACCTCGCGGAACGCCGCCTCGCCGAAGCCGCGGGTCGCGAGCGCCGGCGTGCCGATCCGCAGGCCCGAGGTGACCATCGGCGGCCGTGGGTCGAACGGGACGGCGTTGCGGTTCACCGTGATGTCGATCGCCGCGAGGAGGTCCTCGGCCTGCTGCCCGTCGAGGGCGGCGTTGCGGAGGTCGACGAGGACGAGGTGGACGTCGGTGCCACCCGAGACGACGCCGATGCCGGCGGCCTTGACATCATCCTGCGTGAGCCGCTCGGCGAGGATCTTCGCACCGGCCAGGACACGCTCCATGCGCTCCTTGAACTCCGGCGAGCCGGCGATCTTGAACGCCACGGCCTTGCCGGCCACGACGTGCTCGAGCGGGCCGCCCTGCTGGCCGGGGAACACCGCGGAGTTGACCTTCTTGGCGATGTCCGGGTCGTTCGTCAGGATGATGCCGCCGCGCGGGCCCGCGAGGGTCTTGTGCGTCGTCGACGTGACCACGTGGGCGTGCGGGACGGGGCTCGGGTGCAGGCCCGCGGCCACGAGGCCGGCGAAGTGGGCCATGTCCACCATGAGGTAGGCGCCCACGGAGTCGGCGATCCGGCGGAACTCGGCGAAGTCGAGCTGGCGCGCGTAGGCGGACCAGCCGGCCACGATGAGCTGCGGCCGGTGCTCCTGGGCAAGGCGCTCGACCTCGGCCATGTCGATCCGGTGGTCGTCCTCGCGGACCTGGTACGGGATGACGTTGTAGAGCTTGCCGGAGAAGTTGATCCGCATGCCGTGGGTGAGGTGGCCGCCGTGGGCCAGGTTCAGGCCCATGATCGTGTCGCCCGGCTTGATGAGGGCGTGCATGACCGAGGCGTTCGCCTGAGCGCCGGAATGCGGCTGCACGTTGGCGTACTCGGCGCCGAAGAGGGCCTTGACGCGCTCGAGCGCGAGCGTCTCGATGACGTCGACGTGCTCGCAGCCGCCGTAGTAGCGCTTGCCTGGGTAGCCCTCGGCGTACTTGTTGGTCAGGACCGAGCCCTGCGCCTGCATGACGGCCACAGCGGTGTGGTTCTCGGAGGCGATCATCTCGAGGCCGCCGCGCTGGCGGGCTGCCTCGGCGTTGATGCTCGCGGCGACCTCCGGGTCGAGCGCGGCCAGGTCGGCGTCGAGCGACTCCGAGCGGACCTGCTCGAACTGCGCTGCGCCCTGCACGGGGGCGCTCACAGCTCGCCGCCGTTCTTCTCCGCGTACTCCTCGGCCGACATGAGCGGGCCCTCCTCGGAGACCTGGACGGTGAAGAGCCAGCCGGCGCCGTACGGGTCCTCGTTGACCAGGGCCGGGTTGTCGATGGCCTCCTGGTTGACCTCGACGACCGTGCCGGAGACCGGCGAGTAGAGGTCGGAGACGCTCTTCGTCGACTCGATCTCGCCGCAGGTGGCGCCCGCGGTGACCTCGCTGCCGGCCTCCGGCAGGTCGAGGTAGACGACGTCGCCCAGCGCGTCAGCGGCGACCTGGGAGACGCCGACCTTGGCGGCGGCGCCGCCGTCGGTGTCGAGCCACTCGTGCTCTTCGGAGTAACGGAGGCCGGTCTGGACCTTGCTCATAGTGGTCTTCCTTTTCTTCTCTGAAGGGAAAGCGTGGAGCGCTACTTCTGGCGCTTGTAGAACGGGAGCTCGACGACCTCGAAGGGCTCGGCCTTGCCGCGCAGGTCGGCGTCGAGCTTCGTGCCGGGAGCGGAGAGCTCCACGTCGACGTACGCGAGCGCGACCGGGTAGCCGAGGGTGGGGCTGGGCTGGCCCGACGTCACCTCGCCGACCTGGGCGCCGTCCTTGAGGATCGGGTAGTGGCCGCGGGCGGCGCGCCGGCCGAGTCCCTTCAGGCCGACGAGGCACTGGCCGCTCGTGGTGCCCTCGCCGGCGGCCTTCTTGGCCTCGAGCGCGGAGCGGCCGACGAAGTCGCCCTCCTTGCTCTTGAGGGCGACGACGCCGCCCAGGCCCGCCGCGAAGGGCGAGCGCTCCCGGGAGAGCTCGTTGCCGTAGAGGGGCATGCCGGCCTCGAGGCGCAGGGAGTCGCGCGCGGCGAGGCCGCACGGGATCAGGCCGTGGCCCTCGCCCGCGGCCTTGAGTGCGTCCCAGAGGGCGGCGGCGCTGCCGTTGCCGACGAACAGCTCGAAGCCGTCCTCGCCGGTGTAGCCGGTGCGGGCCAGGAGGACAGGGATGGTGCCCTGCTCGAGCTCCACCTCGACCTCGACGGCCGCGTAGTACTTGAGGCCCGTGACGGCCTCGGCGTCCTGGGCGCGCACGACGGCGAGCACGATCGCCTCGGCGTTCGGGCCCTGGACCGCGACGAGCGACGTCTCGTCGGAGGCGTTGCGGAGGGCGACCTTCCCGGCGTCGGACGAGGCCGAGAACGCGGCGAGGCGGTCCTCGAGCTCGGCGGCGACGGTCAGCGCGTTGCCGGCGTTGGGCACCACGAGGAAGTCGTTCTCCGCGACACGGTAGACGATGAGATCGTCGATGATCCCGCCGTCCTCGGCGCAGATGAGGGAGTACTTGGCCTTGCCGACCGCGATCGCGGACAGCTTGCCCACGAGCGCGTAGTCGAGGAACGCGCCGGCGCCGGGGCCGGTGGCCCAGACCTCGCCCATGTGGGAGAGGTCGAACAGGCCCGCCGTCTCACGGACGGCGCGGTGCTCGGCGAGCTCCGAGCCGTACTTGAGCGGCATCTGCCAGCCGCCGAAGTCGGTGAACGACGCGCCGAGCTCGGCGTGCCTGTCATACAGGGCGGTGTGGCGCTCTGTGGCGGTGCGACCAGTGGTGGTCTCAGTCATGGAAAGTCTCCTTGCGATGGTTGAGCGAAGCGAAGCGGAGTCGAAACATGGTCTGGAGCCGGTTTCGACTCCGCTCAACCAGCGTGGTCGGTCAGTTCTCGAATGCTTCGAGGGGCGGGCACGCGCAGACGAGGTTGCGGTCGCCGCCGGCGCCGTCGATGCGGCCGACCGGGGCGAAGTACTTGTCCTGCGTGTGGACCGAACCCGGGAAGGCGGCCTGCTCGCGGGTGTAGGGGCGGTCCCAGTCGGAGGAGACGACCGCGGCGGCCGTGTGCGGCGAACGGCGCAGCGGCGACTCCTGGACGGTGAAGTCGCCGGCAGCGACCTGGTCGATCTCTGCGCGGATGGCGACCATCGCGTCGATGAACCGGTCGATCTCGCCGAGGTCCTCGGACTCGGTCGGCTCGACCATGAGCGTCCCGGCGACCGGGAACGCGAGGGTCGGGGCGTGGAAGCCGAAGTCGATGAGGCGCTTCGCGACGTCCTCCGCGGTCACGCCGGTCTTGGCGGTGAGGTCGCGCAGGTCGAGGATGCACTCGTGTGCGACGAGGCCGCCCTCTCCCGTGTAGAGGACGGGGAAGGAGGAGTCGAGGCGCCTGGCGATGTAGTTCGCGGCCAGGAGCGCGGACTTCGTGGCCTCGGTCAGGCCGTCGCCGCCCATGAGCTTCACGTACGCCCACGAGATCGGGAGCACGCCGGCGGAGCCGAAGCGCGAGGCGGAAACCGGCACGTCAGCCCCGCCGTCCCACGTCGCGGCGTCGCCCGGCATGAACGGGGCGAGGTGCGCGCGGGCTGCGACCGGGCCGACGCCCGGGCCACCGCCGCCGTGCGGGATGCAGAACGTCTTGTGCAGGTTCAGGTGCGAGACGTCGCCGCCGAACTTGCCCGGCTGGGCGAGGCCGACGAGCGCGTTCATGTTCGCGCCGTCGATGTAGACCTGGCCGCCCGCGGCGTGGACCGCGTCGCAGACCTCGCGGACGTCGGCGTCGTACACGCCGTGCGTGGACGGGTACGTGATCATGATCGCCGCGAGCTCGTCGCGGTGCGCCTCGATCTTGGCGTTGAGGTCCGTGTGGTCGATCGTGCCGTCGGAGGCCGTGGCGACGACGACCACCTTCATGCCTGCGAGGACGGCGGAGGCCGCGTTCGTGCCGTGGGCCGAGGCGGGGATGAGGCACACGTTGCGCTGCGCCTCGCCCCGGGAGGCGTGGTAGCCGCTGATCGCGAGGAGGCCCGCGAGCTCGCCCTGCGAGCCCGCATTCGGCTGGATGGAGACCTGGTCGTAGCCGGTGATGGCCGCGAGGTCCGCCTCGAGCCCGGAGATGAGCTCCCGCCAGCCCTCGGTCTGCGAGTCCGGAGCGAACGGGTGGATGCCCGCGAACTCGGGCCACGTGATGGCCTCCATCTCGACCGTCGCGTTGAGCTTCATCGTGCAGGAGCCCAGCGGGATCATCGTGCGGTCGAGCGCGAGGTCGCGGTCCGAGAGCTTGCGCAGGTAGCGCATCATCTGCGTCTCGGAGCGGTACGAGTGGAAGACCGGGTGGGTCAGGTACTGGCTCGTGCGCAGCGCGTCGG
This sequence comes from Sinomonas sp. B1-1, assembly GCF_050474465.1. NCBI lineage: Bacteria > Bacillati > Actinomycetota > Actinomycetes > Micrococcales > Micrococcaceae > Sinomonas > Sinomonas sp. B1-1. Next base: position 117,126 of record NZ_JBCHVF010000007.1, read on the forward strand.
ACTCGATCGCGAAGCCGCCGGCGCCCGTCCCTGTGCCGCTGGCGCCCAGGTGGACGTCGACGCCATCGCCCGCGGCGCCGGCGCCGAACACGCCGGCCACGGTGGCGACATGCTCGGACGTGGTGGTCTCGTCGCACGAGATGCCCACGGTGTCGGCGTCGACGAGGCGCAGGTTCACGCCCTGCTTCTCGGCCTTCTCCACGAGGGCGGCGGCGCGGCCGGGGACACGGGCCGTGATCGTGTCGAAGAAGCTGCGGTGGGCGATCTCGACGCCGGCGCCCTCGAGGGCCGCGGCGAGCGAGCGTGCGTGGCGGTGCGTGCGCTCCGCGATCGCCCGCAGGCCCTCGGGGCCGTGGTAGACGGCGTACATGGACGCGACGATCGCGAGGAGCGCCTGCGCCGTGCAGATGTTGGACGTGGCCTTCTCGCGGCGGATGTGCTGCTCGCGGGTCTGGAGCGCGAGGCGGTAGGCGGGGACACCGGCGTCGTCCTTGGAGACGCCCACGAGGCGGCCGGGGAGCTGACGCTCGAGGCCGGCGTGGACCGCCATGAAGGCGGCGTGCGGGCCGCCGTAGAAGAGCGGGACGCCGAAGCGCTGCGCGCTGCCGACGGCGATGTCCGCGCCCTGCTCGCCCGGGGACGTGATGAGGGTCAGGGCGAGGAGATCCGCGGCGATGGTCACCATCGCGCCGCGCTCCTTGGCCTGGGCGATGAGGCCCGAGGCGCTGGCGACGAGGCCGGACGCGCTGGGCTGCTGCAGGACGATGCCGTTGATCGGGCCGTCGGGCAGGCCGGCGGAGAGGTCGGCGACCTCGACCTCGAAGCCGAGGGCCGCGGCGCGGCCCTTGACGATCGCGATCGACTGCGGGAAGAGGTCCGCGTCCAGCACGGTCCGGCCGTTCGCGGCGGCCTTGTTCTTGTTGGCGCGGCGCATCAGCAGCACGGCCTCGACGACGGCGGTGGCCTCGTCCAGGAGGGACGCGTTGGCGATCGGGAGGCCGGTGAGGTCCTCGACCGCCGTCTGGAAGTTCAGGAGGGCCTCGAGGCGGCCCTGGGAGATCTCGGGCTGGTACGGGGTGTACGCGGTGTACCAGGCCGGGTCCTCGACGATGTTCCGGCGGATGACCGGAGGGGTGACGGTGTCGTAGTAGCCCTGACCGATCATCTGGACGCGGGGCTTGTTCTTGGCCGCCAGGGCACGGAGGGAGGCGAGGGCTTCGGACTCGCTGAGCGCTGAGTCGAGCGTGAGCGGCTGCTCCTGCTTGATGCTGTCGGGCACAGCTGCCGAAGCGAGCGCGTCGATGCTGTCGAACCCGACGGTGTTGAGCATGTGCTTGATGTCGGCGTCGCGCCGGACGCCGATGTGGCGGTCGACGAAGACTGCGGGGGAAAGGTCCGTCACGGGGAACTCCATCATTTCGGCCCACCCGGTGGGGTGTGGCGATGTAACAGGTTCCTCCCCGCTCTGTATGGGACCTGAGAGATTCCGCCGGATGGTTCCGGCTTGCACCGTCGGTGAGCCCAGTTGGGCCGCTTTCCAGAGTTGCCTTGCCGCAGCGGTACAGGTGCCTGAGAGATTCCTGGGGAGGTGTTGCTCCTACGGCGCCTGCTTGCTCTTGCTCGCAGGACTCTCCCGCCGCAGATCAGAGGCTGTCTTCAATTGTGCGCACACCCCGAGCGTTCGGCGCCGTGGTGTACGTCCAATTCTGCTATGCCAAGGGTCACATCGGCAAATGCCTGCCCGATCCGGGTCCAAGTGAGAGCCGCCTCCCGGGACGCCGAAGGGCCCCGTCCTGATGGACGGGGCCCTTCTCGCCTGGCGCAGCTCAGCCGGCGATCGGCGACCGCTCGCGCCGCAGCCGCTCCTGCGCCGCCTCGGCGGTCTGATGGATGCCCTTGAAGGCTCCCACCATGAGCGTCGTGCCCAGGAATGCCAGGACACCGAGCCCGAACAGCAGCGCGCCCAGCGCCACGGTGCCGAAGAAGACGGCCGTCTGAAGGTTGAAATCGAACATCGCTCCACTCGCTCCGGCCCCTCCCCTAGAAGGACCACCCCCTAATTTTCGCTGCCCGACGGCGGCGGAATGACGTGGAGGCGGACGCGGCGGCTGTGATATTCGACACCCGGGTCAGTTGCAGGCGATCCCGTCGCCGTTCCGGTCGAGCTGGAGGCTGTACCCGGCCTCGCCCGCGGTCAGCGTCGCGATTCCCGCCGCACGCAGCGCACCGCAGTTCTTGTAGCTCGGGGTGGGGGCGGGGCGGGCCGGCGCCGGGGCCACGGTCTGCGCGGGTGCCGGCGGCGCGGCAGCCGCGGACACGGGCTGCGGGGCGGGCGGCGCCGAGGGGGTCTGGCCGGGCGCAGCGCTCGGCGCTTCCGGTGCGGCCGTTGTGGCGGGGATGCTGGTCGGGGCTGCGGACGCGGACGACGGCCCGACGGCGGGCTGCGTCGCCGTCGCACCCGGCGCCGGGACACGGCCCGCGGGGGCGGCCAGACCGCTGAGCGCCGAGGACCAGGCGCCGGCGACTCCCTGCACCGAGGCTGCGCCAAGCGCGAGGACGAGGACCACGATGCCTCCCCGCACAACAGCGGTCGGCACGAAGCCGGAGCCGGCGGACCTCCGCGCGGAGGACTTCCAGAAGAGAGCGAGGCACAGGAGCACCGCCGCCACGACAAGGACGGCGGCTGGGGCGACCACGAGACCGGCGACCGCCACGCCCGCGGCCAGGGCCACGAGAAGCGTCGTGAGAGGACGGATCCGGGTACGCTCGCGGCGCTCCCTCAGGCCCTCTCCGGACCCTGGAGGAGCCTCGTCGTGGGGTCCGGTCTCAGGTAGCACCGCATGCCATTCTGCCACGCGGCCGCGCTCGGCCTCAGGTGCGCGGGCCGCCCCTGCCACCGCGGTGGGCTTCCCATTCTTCCCGCAGCACCCCGTAGACGACCGCGTCGTAGAGCTCACCGCGGACCTTCCGGGCCTTGCGGAACCGGGCTTCCTCGGTGAAGCCGAGCTTCTGGCCCACCCGGCACATGCCGACGTTCCCGCTCCAGGTCGCGAAGTCGAGCCGGCCGCTGTCAGTGGCCGCGAAGAGGTAGTCGGTCCACAGTGCCAGCGCCTCGGTCCCGTACCCGCCGGACCAGTGCGCCGGGTCGAACACGACGAGGCCCAGCCGCCGCCACGGCAGCAGCGCGGTGCCGTCTGCGGACTCCTCCCCCGGTTTCTCCTCCCAGTACCACGAGGCCTGGCCCACGAACTCGCCCGAGGCCGCGTCCACCACGGCGAGGTTCTCGCGCACGGCCGGCCAGTCGGCGTCGTGCGCCCGCCGCAGGAGCCCGTCGCACCAGCGGTTCGCGCCGTCGGCGGTCCACCGCGAGTAGAACGGTCCGTCGAAGAGCTGCCACTCGTGGACCCCGTTGGGGGTCGTGCCGGGGGCAGGAGGGACAATCCACCGCCGGTAGGCCTCGATGTCTTCGGGGGTCCAGTCGCGCAGCACCACGCGCGACCCGGTCAGGAGCACAGGGGAGGTCACCTGCGCCACCGTACACGCAGACCACGCCCGGCGCCGTCCGAGGGAGCGGCGCCGGAGCGGCCAGCCCTCGGGCTGTGCCGGCACACGGCTCGCGGGCGGCGCTCAGGCATGCACTGCCGCGGCGCTCAGGCGAGCCCCGCCCGGCGCAGCGCCTCCGCCAGAGCGGTGTCAGCGGGTTCGGGCCGGTTGCCCCGGGGCGCACCGCCTCGCTGGGCACCGCTCCGCTGCCCCCGCCCGGGCTGGCTGCCGGTCCGCTGCTGGCTGCCGCCCTGCCGCTGTCCGCCCTGCTGGCTGCCGTCCTGCCGCTCTCCGCCTTGCTGCTGGCCGCCCGAGCGCTGCTCCCCGGCCTTACGACGCCGGTCCTCCCCGCCGCGTGCGCCCGCCCCGGCGTTCCGCCCCGCTCCGGGCTCGTCGTCGAGGCGCAGCGTGAGCGAGATGCGCTTGCGCGGCACGTCGACCTCGAGGACCTTGACCTTCACGACCTGTCCCGACTGCACCACCTCCCGCGGATCGGCGACGAACCTGCTGCTCATGGCCGAGACGTGCACCAGGCCGTCCTGGTGCACGCCGATGTCGACGAAGGCGCCGAACGCAGCAACGTTGGACACGGTGCCTTCGAGGACCATTCCCGGCGTGAGGTCGTTGATGGTCTCCACTCCCTCCTTCAGCGCAGCCGTCACGAACTCCGGACGCGGGTCCCTGCCGGGGCGGACGATCTCAGCCATGACGTCCTGGACGGTGGGCAGCCCGAAGCGGTCGTCGACGAATGCCGCAGCGCTGAGGGTCGCGACCCGTTCCTTCGACCCCCCGGCCGACGCAAGGATCCTCTCCGCGAGGCCGTAGGCCTCGGGGTGCACGGCCGAAGCGTCGAGCGGCTGCTTCCCGCCGGTGATCCGCAGGAACCCTGCGCACTGCTCGAAGGCCTTCGCCCCGAGCCGGGGGACCTTCTTGAGCTCCGAGCGCGATGCGAAGGCCCCGTTGGCATCGCGGTACTCGACGATGTTCCTGCTCAGGATCGGGCCCACACCGGCGACCCGGGCAAGGAGGGCCGGGGACGCGGTGTTGACGTCGACCCCGACCGCGTTGACGCAGTCCTCGACGACCGCGTCGAGCGAACGCTCGAGCTTGGACTGGGTGACGTCGTGCTGGTACTGCCCCACGCCGATCGACTTCGGATCGATCTTGACCAGCTCGGCGAGCGGATCCTGGAGGCGGCGCGCGATCGAGACCGCGCCCCGCAGGGACACGTCGAGGTCCGGGAGCTCGGCCGAGGCGAGCGCCGAGGCCGAGTACACGGAGGCTCCCGCCTCGGAGACGATGACCTTCGCGCTTCGCGGCATGCCGAGACGTCCGAGGAGGTCCCCCGCGAGCCGGTCCGTCTCACGGCTCGCCGTGCCGTTGCCGACCGCGACCAGCTCGACAGCGTGCTTCCGGGCGAGCCGTTCGAGGACCGCGAGCGACTCCTCCCACTTCTTCGCCGGCGCATGCGGGTACACCGTCGCCGTGTCGACGACTTTGCCCGTCGCGTCCACGACGGCGACCTTGACGCCGGTGCGCAGGCCGGGATCGAGCCCGAGGACCGGACGGTTGCCGGCGGGCGCGGCAAGCAGGACGTCGCGCAGGTTGGCGGCGAACACCTTCACGGCCTCGTCTTCGGCGGATTCGAAGAGGCGCGAGCGCAGGTCGGACTCTAGCTTGGCGAGGAGACGGCCCTGCCATGCGACCTTGACGGTCTGGGCCAGCCACTTCCCGGCCGCGGTGTCCGCCCCGCCCCGCACGCCGAGGGCCCGGGCGACCGCTCCCTCGTACCGCGACCGTGCCTCGGCGAGCGCCGACTCGTCCCGGGGGTCCGCCTCCGCGATCTCGAGCGAGAGCTCGCCCTCCCGCTCCCCGCGCAGGAGTGCCAGGACGCGATGGCCGGGCACGGTCCCGACGGGCTGGACGTAGTCGGCGAAGTCCGCATACTTCCCGGCGCCGGCGTGGTTCTCAGACGACGCCGAGGTCCCCCGCGGGCCGGCGTCGTGGGCGCCAGCGGCGCCGCCCTTCGCAGCCGAACGCAGGCGGCCGCCGGAGAAGAGCCGTTCGCGCAGCGTGGCCACGAGCTCGGCGTCCTGGCCGGCGCGCTCGGTGAGGATCGCCCGGGCGCCCGCAAGGGCGTCCTGGGCTGAGGCGACGCCTCGTTCGGCGTCCACGTACACCCCGGCGAGGGCCTCGAGGTCCTGGGTGGGATCGGCGAGGAGTGCGTCCGCAAGCGGCTCGAGACCGGCCTCCCGGGCAATCTGCGCACGGGTGCGGCGCTTGGACTTGTAGGGGAGGTAGAGGTCCTCGAGCTCGGACTTCGTCGAGGCGGCAAGGAGCGCCGCCTGCAGGTCCTCGGTGAGCGCACCCTGCTCGGCGACGGCAGTGAGGATAGCGCGCCGTCTGTCCTCGAGTTCGCGGAGGTAGCGCAGCCGCTCCTCGAGGGCCCGCAGCTGGGCGTCGTCCAGCGTCCCCGTGGCCTCCTTGCGGTACCGGGCGACGAACGGCACCGTGGCACCGCCGTCGAGCAGGCCGATCGCCGCCCGGACCTGCCACGGCTCGACCCCGAGCTCGGCCGCGATCGTCGTGGCGATGTCCTCGGCAGTCTGCTCCGGCGTCGGCAGGGACGGCTCGTGAAGGGCAGCAGGGCGGGAGGCGGGAGAAGTCGCTGTGCTCACCCTCCTACTGTGCACCATGGCACCGACACTCTCCGCGCCGGGCTCCCCCGCCCAGGCGCCTCATCGGGCCAGGACTCCGAGGTTCACCGCAGCCCAGAGGATGCCCGCCTTCCCGAGCGCGTAGAGGGCAGTGCCGACCCCAGCGATCGCGTAGACGCTGACGGGGACGAGCATGAGCCACTCCCGCCACGACCCGGCGTCGCCGAGGACGGGGATCGAGAGGTGGCCGCCGCGGCGCCACATCCACCGGATGACGGGGACCTTGTGCAGGATCTTGGGCCGGCGGAAGCGGAACGGCCAGACGAGGTTGCAGCCGCCTGTCGTCAGCATGTCCCCCGCGATGTGGACCGCGGTGCCGAGCGCGACGGCGAGCGGGAACCAGTCCTCCTGGTCGGGGGCGAAGGCGGCCACGAAGAGGGCCAGCGGAACGGCCAGGAGCCACGGGAGCTTCTGGACGCCGTCGGGCAGGATGCCGAGGACCTTGGCGGCGAACGAGACGAGCAGCAGCGAGGCCAGGCCTGCGCCGACGTACACGGTCCCCCAGAGGTCGGTCTCGACCGTCCACTGCCCGGCGAACCAGGCAAGCGTGACGAAGGCGGCGATTCCCACGAGCGAGTGGGTGCCGTTGCGGTGGCCGCCCGAGACTGTGCCGATCCCCGCGCAGAACGCATTGGAGACCGGCGGCAGGGACTGGGCGATGGTCGCGCTGCGGTGGTCGGCGTCGGGAAGGAGCGCCGCGCCGGCGGTCACGAGCGCGCCGACGACGACCCCGGCGGGCGTGGACTCGAAGAGCGGCCATCCGATGTCCACCCCAACGTGCCCGAACCCAAGCGGGACGGTCGCGGGAGAGATGTCGATGGTGAATCTGGTGGTCACCGCGACCCAGGCTGCTGCGCCACAGGCCGCGTGATGGGCTCCCATCATGCGCGCGGAGCCCTCCCGCCGGGGACGGGACGGTAGTGCGAGAGGTTCAAGGCCGGGAGCTCACCCGAGGCAGCCGGCGCAGGCGCCGGCTTCGAGGTCGGCGTCGGCGAGGATGCTCCCGCAGTTGCGACACTCCATGTGGAGGCTGAGATCCTCGCAGTCCGCGCACCGATGCTCCTCGAACTGCGCGAGGGCGCGGCCGCAGTCGCGGCACGCGTCCTCGGCGAGGTGCAGGGGACGGCGAGACGCGGCCTTGGGGTGGGTCCGCTCAGGCGAGGCGATGACTGCTGCAGTGCTCATGTTTTCAGGCTAGAGAGCGGCTCCGACATTTCTGGTACGGCGGCCCGGAGAGTTGCGATCCCACGGCGTAGGCTGGCGCACATGGCCAGATTCTTCGACGTCCACCCGGTCGACCCGCAGCCCCGCGCCATCAGCCAGACGGTGCAGATCCTCCGGGACGGTGGCCTCATCGCCTATCCGACAGACTCGTGCTACGCCCTCGGTGCGGTGATGGGCAACCGCGAGGCGCTCGACCGCATCCGGCAGATCCGGCACCTCGACGACAAGCACCACTTCACGCTCGTGTGCCGCGAATTCGCCCAGCTGGGCCAGCTGGTGGACATGCCGAACGATGTCTTCCGTGCCATCAAGGCCGTCACGCCGGGCCCCTACACATTCATCCTCCCCGCCACGCGGGAGGTGCCCAAGCGCATGCTCCACCCCAAGAAGAAGACCGTGGGCGTGAGGATTCCCGACCACGCGGTGGTCCGGGCGCTCCTGGCCGAGCTCGGAGAGCCCCTCCTCTCCTCGACCCTCCTCCTCCCCGACGAGGAGGAGCCGCTCACCGACGGGTGGGAAATCAAAGAGCGCCTCGACAACGCGGTGGACGCGGTCATCGACGCCGGCGAGTGCGGCTCCGAGCCGACCACCGTCATCGACTTCTCTTCCGGCGTCGCCGAGATCGCCCGCTACGGCGCCGGGGATCCGAGCCGGTTCGAGTAGCCCAGCGCCACTGGGAGCACGACGGCGGTCCCCCGCGCGCCGTCGTCCGCCCGCCGCGCGCAGGCAGGGAGGCGCGCAGGCAGGGAAGCCTAGGCCAGCCGCGAGCGGACGATCTCGCTGACCGCCTTGCCGTCGAAGCGTCCGGCGACCTTCGCGGTCACCGGCTTCATGACCTGGCCCATCTGGCGCATCCCGGGTTCCGTCCCCCCGGCCTTGAGGTCAGCGATGACCTCGTCGACGATCGCCTCGACCTCGTCGCGGGTGAGGGGCTTGGGAAGGTACGCCTCGATGACCTCGGCCTCAGCGATCTCGGCAGAGGCGCGCCCCGCCTCGCCGGCCTGCGAGTAGATCTCGGCGGTCTCGCGGCGCTTGGAGGCCTCCTTCTGCAGGAGCGAGGTGAGCTGGGCATCGTCGAGGGCCACAGGAGCCTTCCCGGACTTCTCCCGCGTCTCGATCTCGCCGAGCACGTTGCGCACCGTGGTCAGCGCGGTCCTGTTGCCCGACTTCATGTGGGCCACGACGTCGGCCTGGAGCCGCTCCTTGAGCGTGGACATGGGGGACACCTTCCTGACGCTGAAACCTACCTTTCACAAGGGTAGGCGCTCCTACAATGGAGGAAGCCAGAGGAGGTCCCGTGGGGCACATCCACTACCGGGTCCGGGGGGCGCGGCACGGACGGTCGTACCGCACCTCGGCTCCTGCCCGCCGTCCCGCCCAGCTTCCCGGGGAGCGGCAGGCCGACCCCCGAACACGCGCGACCCGACCGCGGCGGGAAGGCCTCGGCGTCGTCAGCCAGCAGACCACCTCCGCCTGGCGCGCGCTCCTGGCCCCGGACGGCACTCCTCCCGCGCTGCCGCTGCAGGTCGCCTACGTGCGCCGAGCGGTCTGGCAGCAGACCGGCCAGACGCCGAGCCTCCGCGGGCTCACGATCGGGCAGGCAGAGCGCATCCTGCGGGCAGTCGGCGCCGACCCGCGGCCCCTGTGGCGCGCCGGGCGCAGTGCACCGCCGGTCAATCTCGCCGCGTTCGGGGCCCGCTGGCTCGTGCTGGTGCTCGTGTGCCTGGCCTTCCTCGACATCGGGCGGGTCGCCGGGGTCCCGTTCGTGCTGGTCGTCGTGGGCTCGAGCTGGCTGGCGTTCCTCCGCCGTCAGCGGCGGCAGGGCTTCGAGGACCGCCACTACGGGCCGGCTGCCCCACCCGACGCTTCCCCGCCACGCCCCGAGCCGCCGGCGGACCCTTCGCAGCCCCCGCCCGGGAGCCCCTATAACGTTGACACGTACCTGAGGCGCCTGAGTGAGGACGGTCCTTGATGAGATGGTTGTCCGCCCTGGCCGGAACCTTGGGGAGGCTCGTAGCCTTCCTCGCCGTCAGCGCCCTGTGCGGTGTCCTGGCGGTCGGCTTCCTGGCCCCGACGGTCGCCGCCACGTGGGGCGCCGCGAACGGCTCCGTGCAGTTCTTCGACAGCCTCCCCTCAGAGCTGAAGGTGACGCCTCCGGCGCGCGTGACGAAAGTCGTCGCAGCGGACGGGTCGCCGATCGCCTCGGTCTACAGCGAGAACCGGACACCGGTCCCCCTCGCAGCCATGTCGCCGAACATCACGAATGCCATCATCGCGATCGAGGACTACCGCTTCTACGAGCACGGAGGCGTGGACACCACCGGCATCCTCCGGGCCGCCATGGCGAATTTCCGGGGCGACAGGCAGGGCGCCTCCACCCTCACTCAGCAGTACGTCGCCAACGTCCTCAAGGAGAACGCCATCGCCCAGGGCGAGGACCCGGCGGTGCTGCTCAACGGCCAGAAGAGCATCGGCGACAAGCTCCGCGAGATGAAGCTCGCGATCGCGCTCGAGAAGCAGTACTCCAAGGACCAGATCCTCGAGGGGTACCTCAACATCGTGTTCTTCAACCGCGATGCGTATGGGATCCAGGCCGCAAGCCAGCACTTCTTCTCGGTCGACGCGAAGGACCTCACGATTCCCCAGGCGGCCCTCCTCGCCGGGCTCGTCAACGGGCCCTCGGTCTACGATCCCGTCACGAACCCGGACAACTCGCTCCAGCGGCGCAATCTGGTCCTCGACGCGATGCTCAAGCGGGGGTACATCACGCAGGCCCAGTACACAGAAGCCGTCGCGACACCGATCCAGCTGGCGGTCAAGCCCACGATGCAGGGCTGCGCCTACGCGGCCCAGGCCCAGTACTTCTGCGACTACGTCCTCCACCAGATCCTCAACGACCCCGCCTACGGCGCGACGCCGGATGACCGGCTCCAGCTGCTCACGCGGGGAGGCCTGACGATCACGACGACGCTCGACCCGCGGCTCCAGGCGCCCGCGCAGGCCCAGGTGGATGCGACCGCGGGGGCCAACCCGGACAAGTGGGGCACCGCGCTCACCACGATCCAGCCCGGCACCGGCAAGGTGCTCTCGATGGCCCAGAACACGCGGATGCTCGAAGGCCAGGGGTTGGACTTCGTCACGTCCTACAACTTCAACGTCGATCGCCTCGATGCGAACGGGAACGACCTCGGCGGAGCCGGCGGCTTCCAGCCGGGATCCTCGATGAAGCCGGTCACGCTCACGGCATGGCTCAGCGAGGGCAAGCCGACCGACCAGGTCGTCAACGCCGCCCAGCGCCGGTACCCGCTCAACTACCCGTGGAAGACCACGTGCACCAAGGTCACCGGCGCCTTCGACGACACGACGGTGGGCCTCGGGACCGCTCCCGACCTGCAGAACAACGAGCCGCAGTGGTACCGGCCCATGCCGGTCCGCGAGGGGATCTACCAGTCGATCAACACCGCGACCTTCGCCACGGCGGCCGGCCTCAACGACTTCTGCGACATCCAGCGGGCAGCGGACGCGCTCGGACTGCACGACGGCGAGGGCAAGGACCAGAAGCTGGACATGTCCACGCTGGGCAACCTGCTGGGCGGCCCGAACGTGTCGCCTGTGACGATGGCGAGCATGTTCGCGACCTTCTCGGCCAACGGGACCTATTGCGTCCCGATCTCGATCACCGAGGTGAAGGACGCCAACGGGCAGCGGATCGGCGGCCAGGAGCAGAAGTGCCGGGCAGGGGCGATCAGCCCCGACGTCGCCAAGGCCGTGACCAACGTGCTCCAGGACGTCCTGACGAAGGGCTCCGGCTACAACATCAAGGACGACGCCGGGAAGACGATCCAGCTCGGTGTCCCGGCGGCCGCGAAGACCGGTACGAACCAGTACAACAGCCAGACGTGGGTCATGGGGTTCACCAAGGGCCTCGCGACGGCATCGTTCTTCGGCGAGGCGCTGCGCAACCCGGAGGACCGGGTCGGGCGGAACGTCGTGGTCAACGGCAGGTTCTGGCCGAGCGTCGACGGCGCCTACATCGCGGGACCGCAGTGGGCCTTCTACATGCAGAAGGTGGTCGGCCTGTTCGACCACGGCGGGTTCGATCCCCCGCCGCCGGTGCTCGTCACGGGCAAGAAGTAGCCGGCAGGAGGTCGGGCCCGGAGGTGGCCGATGAGGTCACCTCCGGGGGAACGCGCGCTTCTCAAGCAGGTCCATCATAGGCCCGATGAGCCTTTGAGGGTCGTGTCGAGGAGCTCGCGCAGCTCGCGGAAGTGCCGCTCGGCGGCCGCCTCGTGGTAGGCAGACGTGTCCGCCATCGTGTATCCGTGGGCGGCGCCGGAGTAGATCACGTTCGACGCCGTCAGGCCGGCTTCCGCGAGCGCCGCACCGAGGCGTGCCACGGCCTCGGGACCCATGCTCCTGTCGTGGTCGGCATGGCCGAACACGAAGCGCGCCCTCGCCTGCCGCAGGCCCAGATGCGGGCTGTCCGGCTCGTCCGTCGCAAGCCCTCCGCCGTGGAACCCGCCGCAGGCGGCAACCGCCTCGGGGTGGGCCGCTGCCGTGCGCAGGGCAAGGCGCGCACCCATGCAGTACCCGGTCGTCCCGATCGGTCCCCGGGCGAGCCCGGGGAGTCCACGGAGGGCCGCGATCCAGGCCTCGATATCGGGCAGGGCCTTGGATGGAGTGAGACTGCGGACCCGCGGGAATGCGGCCTTCCCTGCCGCCTCGCGCCCTTCAGGCGTGGTCATGTCGGTCTGCGGCGCGAGGTCCGCCGCAGCGCCCTCGCGGTAGAAGACGTTCGGGGCCAGGACCACGTACCCCCAGTCCGCAATGCGCTGGGCCATCTCCTCGATGCGCGGGCGGAGGCCGAACGCGTCCATGTAGAGGATGACGCCGGGAAACAGGCCCTCCCCGGACGACGGACGTGCGACGATGGCTTCCGCGGTGCCATCCGGAGCAGGAATCGTGATCAGTTCAGTCGACACGGCGTCAGGATACCGGCGGCTGCTGGGCCCCGGCCCGGGCAGGTTCTGCCAGTCCCTCGTCCGGGGGGCCGCCCTGCAGGCGCCGTCCGCCAGCGCCTCCGCTGAGGGAGAGTGTGGCGAGGAGACCCACTGCAAGGAATCCGGCGGCCGACCACGCCGCCAGCCGCGTCCCCTCGGAGAACGCCACCCGCGAATCAGAGGCTGCCTGCGCGGTGGCGGGTGACCCGGCGAGACTTGCGATGGCGCCCCCGGAGCTGTCGACGACGGCGGCGACGATGGAGTCGCGCTGGTCCGCCGGCACTCCCCGCGCATCGAGCGAGCTGCCCAGGACCCCGGCGGCGGACGTGAAGAGGACCGTCCCGAGGACGGCAATGCCCAGGGCGGAACCGATCTGCCGCGACGTGCTCTGGGTTCCGGATGCCTGCCCGCTCAGCGTCACCGGGACGTCCTTGAGCACGACGCCGGTCAGCTGCGCTGTCGCGAGTCCCACGCCGAACCCATAGACGAACAGGAAAGGGACGAGGAGGCCCCACGTCGTGTCGGGCCCGATGACAATGCCGAGGCCGGCAACCCCGGCGATCTCGGCCGCTAGGCCTACCCGGACCACGACCACAGCCGAGGCGCGGTGCCCGACTGCGCCGGCAAGACCACTGGCCGCGAAGGAGCCGATCGCGAGCGCGAGAAGGATCAGCCCGGTCTCCAGGGCGCTGAACCCGAGGACGTTCTGGAGCCAGATGGGGAGCACGAGGATGATGCCGAACTCGCCAAGCGAGACGATGAGCGCCGCGATATTGCCGTTGCGGAACGCTGGTATGCGCAGGAGCTCAACGGAGAACATGCTGGCCTTGCCGTGGCGATCGCGTCGGATGGCCCAGAAGGCGCAGGCGAGGGCTGCAATGACCGCGAGTCCCAGGACGTAGGGGATCGGAGAGATCCCACCCGGCCACTCCCAGGATCCGACGCGCGGGCGGTGCTCTACGGCCCACCACCCATAGGTGCGTCCCTCGATGAGGGCGAAGACCAAGGAAGCCGACGCGACGACTGACAGCACCGCCCCTACCGGATCGAGACGACGACGGGTTCCGTCTCTGGACTCGGCGACTGCGGCAAGGGCTCCGACCACGATGACCGCGGCGATCGGGATGTTGATCCCGAACGCCCAACGCCACGAGAAGGATGTAGTCAACCAGCCACCGAGCAGTGGACCGACGGCGGACATTCCTCCGATTGTCGAGCCCCACACCGCGAAGGCGATTCCACGCTCCGGTCCCCTGAACCCCGCATTGATCAGCGAGAGGGTGGACGGCAGCACCATGGCCCCGCCCACACCCTGGACAAGGCGCGAGGCGACGAGGACGCTGCCGTCCGGTGCCAGCGCCGCCACGACCGAGGAGAGCGCGAACACGACGACGCCGGTCAGGAGCAGCCGCCGTCGGCCATACCGGTCCCCGAGCGTGCCGAAGACAAGCAGGAGCGCCGCGAAGACGAGCGTGTAGGACTCCTGGACCCACTGCACTCCCGTCGAGTCGATGCCGAGGTCCTGGACGATGGAGGGAATAGCGACGTTGACGATCGTCGAGTCCACGATGATGAGCGCGACGGCGAGGCTGATCACCACGAGCCCGATCCACCGACGTCGCTCCTCGATGTCGGGAGATGAGGCGGCGTTCCCCGCCGCCTGCGCAGCCGGCCCGCGGGACGGGCGAGACGGACCGTTCATGCCAGAGCCTCCAGGGAGAGCAGGATTTTTCGATGATCTTACTTCTCGGTTTTCGAGAGATCAACGCTTCGCCTCCTCCGGGTTCCCTGACTGCCCCTACCGTGCGTCTGGTTGCCCTCGCTGCGGTGGGGAAAGGAGCTCCCAGGGCACCGTCTTCCGAAGGAGCAGGCATGCGCGTCGCCGTCGTCTGGGCGACAGGAAACGTGGGAACGGCACTGCTACGGACCCTCTCCGCGCACGGAGGCCACGAGCTCGTCGGGGTGGGCCGCCGGGACGGTGGCCCCGCGGTCGGCGCTCGCGGGGTGCGATGCCGTCGTCCATCTCGCCTGGGTGATCCAGCCGAACCACCGCGAAGAGGAGCTCCGCCGGGTCAATGTGGACGGGAGCGCCCGGGTGTTCGACGCCGCGGCGCAGGCGGGCGTCAAGCACCTCGCCTATGCCTCGTCGGTGGGCGCGTACAGCCCGGGGCCGAAGGATCGCCGAGTCGACGAATCGTGGCCGACCGGCGGACTCCACACCTCGCACTACAGCCGGCAGAAGGCCGACGTCGAGCGCATTCTGGACCGCTTCGAGGCGGACCACCCGGAGATCGCGGTGGCCCGGCTCCGTTCCGGCCTGACCTTCCAGTCGGGGCAGGCATCTTCCTCGGGCGGTTCATCCTCGGGCGGTTCATCCCCCAGCAGGTGGCCCGGGCGCGGGTGCCCGTCCTGCTCGACCCGCAGACGCTGCCTCCCGCGCGCAGACCGAGCTCGGCTGGCGGCCGCGGCGGAGCTCCCAGGAAGCAGTGTCGGCCGTCCTCGGGGGCATGCAGCAGGCGTCCGGGGTCCAGGCATCCGCGGCGCTGCGTCCCGGAGACCAGGGCGCCACGAGCTGAGCCCGGGGGAACAGGCGGCCGGAGCTCAGACGAACTTCGCCATGCGGGCCTTGACCTGTGCGACATAGGTCTTGGTGTCCTCGTACATGCCTCGGGTCTGCACCGAGCCGAGGCCCTGGTAGTAGCCGGCGATCGCCTGGTCGAGGCTGGACGCGTTCGAGCGGAGCCAGCGGAGCAGGGCCACGCCGGCGGCGATGTTGTCCGCCGTCTTCGTCAGGTCGAGGTTCGGCCGGCCGGTGAGGCTGGCGAGCCAGTCCCTGTTGGCGGGCATGATCTGCATGACTCCCACCGCCCCGACGGGTGAGGTGACGTTCTGGCGGAAGCCCGACTCCTGCTCGGCCACAGCAAGCGCGAGCGCGGGATCGACCCCCATCTGCGAGGCGGTCTGGCGGACCATCGACTGGATCTGGGCGGGAGACTCCGTCGCGGTCGGAGTCGGCGCAGCGATGATCGTGCCCGTGCTTCCGCCTGCCCGGAGCGAATCGACGACGGATACGCCGGAACCTGGGCGCCATTCGATGCGACCGCCTTCGAAGTCCTGGGCCACACCACCCGTGATGGCGTACTCGTCGCTCGTGGGGTAGCCGAGAGTGCCGCCCTCATAGCCGAGTCCCGCCCATGCCTGGCGGATGGCTCCGCCCGACTCGTGCGCCCCCGTCTTCGGCGACCAGATGATCGCGCCCCCCTGGTACATCTGGTACACGCCGCCGTCGCGCAGGCCCCGGATCTCGTCGGTGGTGGGGTATCCGAGGTAGCCGTTCTCGAAGCCGCGCCGCTGCCACGCCGCGCGGATGCCGCCGCTCGACTCATGCGCTCCGGTCGTGGGCGACCACATGATCAGACCGCCTTGGTAGGCCTGGTAGGAACCGCCGTTGCGCAGGCCCCTGACCTCGTCCGTGGTGGGGTAGCCGAACGTGCCGTTCTCCAGCCCGAACCGCAGCCACGCTGCCCGGATCGCACCAGCGGACTCGTGTGCGCCGGTCTGCGGGGACCAGACGATGGCACCGCCCTGGTACATCTGGTACACACCGCCGTCGCGCAGGCCCCTGACCTCGTCCGTCGTGGGGTACCCGAGGTAGCCGTTCTCGGAGCCCTGCCGCTGCCACGCGGTACGGATTCCCCCGCCGGACTCGCGAGCCCCCGTGGTGGACGACCAGACAATCACGCCGCCCTGGTAGGCCTGGTAGGAGCCTCCGTTGCGCAGGCCCCGGATCTCGTCGGTGACGGGGTACCCGAGCTTGCCGTTCTCGAGCCCGAACCTCAGCCATGCCGCCCGGATCGCACCCCCGGATTCGAACGCTCCGGTGAGGGGATTCCAGACGATCGCGCCCCCTTCGTACATCTGGTACACGCCGCCGTCGCGCAGGCCCCGGATCTCGTCCGTAGTGGGGTACCCGAGGTAGCCGTTCTCGAAGCCCTGCCGCTGCCAGGCGCTCCGGATCGCGCCTGTCGAGACGCGCGCTCCCGTGACCGCCGTCCAGACCACGGCACCCCTCTGGTACATGCGGTAGAAGCCGCCGCTGCGGATGGCGCCGAAGTCGCCATAGGCAGGACCGAGACCGGCCTGGGCGGCCTTCGCGTCGATGAGCGACGCGACGGCGGCTGGCGGCGCGTTCTTCGCGACGACGGTGACGGTTGCCGTCGCGCCGACGGCGTCGACCGTGACCCTGGCCCCGCCGGCGGTGGTGAAGGTCTGGCCGGGCTGCCAGGCCAGATCCGTGGCGTAGTAGCCGGCGAACGGGCGGGTGCTCGGAGGGATGAGCAGCGACTCCGTCTCGTCCAGACTGCCCTTGATGATCTCTACACCGCGGTTGCCGCCGAGGGCGGTGGGCGCGTCGTACCCGGTCGGGGCCTTGAACTGCAGGTAGTACCACTCACCGGTCGCGGGGTCCCGGAACTTCACGGCCCTCCTGGGGCCCGTGCCCGCCCACGGCGTGAGTACATAGCTCGTGGGGGACCCCGGCGTGCCGATGTCCAGGACTTCGTCCCCGCGTCCGAATCCGCCGTACTCGAAGAGGTAGGAATTCAGGTGCGGCTGGCTCCACTGCGACACGCCCATCAGGTCAGTGCGGTCGCCGTACTCGCGGGTGCTGCAGGCGCTGTCGCTGAAGCGCCCGATGGACCGTGTCGAGTCCGCTGCCCCGTTGGTGCACTGGAGGGTATTGGCGTGCCCGAGCCCGAGGACATGCCCCATCTCATGGGCCGTCACCGGAGCCGTGAAGTTGGACTGCCTCGGGATGAGGATGCGGCCGCTCGTCTGCCCCGACTCCCATCCCGCGCCGAGGTTCCCTCCCGCGCCGTACACGACGACGTCGTCGCGCGGAATCGCCAGCATCAGGACGTTGGCCGTCCCCGGGGTCCATCCGATCTCCCGTGCAACCGTGTCCATGATGACGGTGAAGTCGTCTCCGGAGGCGGCGGAGGTCCGCTGCCCTGTCAGGACGCGGTCGAGCCGCAGCCCGATCCTGCCGGCCGACATCGACGACCAGTACGCACTGGCCGACTGGATCGCGGTGCGGTAGGCCGCCACATCCAGTGATGCGGCATCCGCAGCGGTTTTGTCCCGCGTCTGCAGCGTCACCAGGGTGACGCTGATCTGGGCCGTGCGCTGGGGGTAGGCGGCGGCCAGCACGGACGGCGCCGAGCCCTGTGCGGAAGCCGCGGCCGGGGCAGCGTTCGCCGTCGCACCCTGCTGGACGGCGGCGAGCGCCACTGCCACGGCAACGGCTGCCGCCGCCCTGGGCGGGGCAGCCGCGGGCCGCTTCGTGCGCTCGGCGCGGTGCTTGGGGGTGCGACGGCGCATGGATGTCCTCCGGTGGGGCGAATTCTCGCCCGAGATCAGTGAAAGGCGGACATGTAAACGCCCCTACCTCCAGAGGATCTTTTACATGTAAAAGGGATGATATACATGTTCCCGAACAGGCGTCGCCGGAGTCACCCGTGGAAAAGGGCGAATCCGCGCCACAAGCCCTGTACCAGCGTGTGGAGGAGTTGACCATGGGTGTCCGATTCGGCGCTCGCCTGCAGTCGAAGCGAATGGAGAGAGGCCTGTCGCAGGCCGAACTCGGCAGGAACCTCTGCTCCGCGGTCTATATCTCGATGCTCGAGTCCGGCCTTCGTGAACCGACTCCCGGCGTCCTCGCCGAATTGGCAGACCGCCTGAAAGTCGCCCCCAGCGACCTCGACCCACTCCAAGAGGCTCGTGCCCACGACGCCGAATTCGTCCTCGCTGAGCTCAGTGCCCGCGACGCGTGGGACGGGAGGGACTACGCCCGGTCAGCGTCGCATGCTGAGGCGGCGGCCCAGCTGGCCCTGGCGAGCGGCCACCACAGCGACTGGTGGAACATGACTTACATGCAGGCCGAGTGCGCCCTCAAGCAGGGAGACCTCGCCGAGTGCCAGCGACTCGCCGATCAGCTCCTCGGACACCCGATCGTCGCAGAGTCCCCTTCTCTGGCTGGCCGGGCACAGCAGCTCCTTGCTGCCTCGTGCCACGGCCTCGGCCAGCTGGATGCCGCGGTGCAGCGGGCCCGGGAAGCCGTCGCGCTGGCCGAACGGTACGCGCACTCGTCGACGACCCACGTCAGCGCCCTGAATGTCCTGGTCGCCGCGCTGGCGGACCGCGGGCACCTCGATGAGGCGTGGGAGCACTGCCGGCACCTCGCCTCGCTCGTCGACGGCACCTCGCCCCAGCTCGCGGGCCAGGTCGAGTGGGCGATCGGCAATGTCGCGTTCATGCGCAGCGACTGCGAAGAGGGAGTCGACCGTCACGAGCGCGCCGCGGCGCTCCTCTCACCCGCCCAGGACCTGGGGCTCTGGGCCCAGTTCAACAAGGCCACCGCCGCCGCGCGGCTCGCAGCGGGGCGCGTCGAGTCCGCTACCCTCGCCGCCCTTGAACGGGCGGAGATGTCCCTCGAGATCGTTGGCGGCAGCCGGCGCGACCATCTCGACGTCGCGCTCATCCGCGCCCAGTGGCTCTACCTCTCGGGAGACCCCGCTGCTGCCGCGGAGCGGCTCGAGGCCCTTGCACCGGAGGCCCTCGACCTCGGGCCATACCCCGCAGGGGAAGTCGCGCTCCTCTACGGGCGCACGCTCGGGACCCTCCGGCGCACCTCCGACGCGCTCGAACAGCTCGACGCCGCGCGGCAGAACTTCGCCGACGCCGGGGCATGGAACAGGGTCAACGAATGCATCAGCGCGGCAGTCGAAACACGCACCTCGTTCCGCACGTCATCTGGATGAGTCGGACTGCCCCTGGCTCCCCTGGCTCTGGCTCCCCTGGCCCGGCAACGGCTTTCCATTCGGCGCCCGGCCCACGCCCTCGTTGTCGGGCCTCGTCGCTTCCTCGGTGCTCCGGTCGTCCCGCCCAGAGGCAGGTGGCGCCGACTTGCCGGCGGAATCCCCATCCTGGGCCCGCGGCTCCGGGCGAGCCGTCGGCCCGGCACCCTCCCGGGAGGTGAGCCCCTGGTCGACGTCGGACTTCTCGTGGCTCCGTTCGTCGCGCGACGATCCGGGACGAGCGGCCGCGCCGTCGGCATGGCCCGACGGCGGGGCCGCCGGCTGAGAGCAACCGGGGCCGCACGCCCACCACGGCAGCTGGGCTGCCGGCGAGTCCCCCTCAGGCGTGGGGGCCATGTGGCCGTTTCCGGCATCCTCAGCCGCGCTCGTCGCCGGCGGGGCAGAAGGCGCGCCCTCTTGAGGCGGCCACAGCTGCTCGAGCTGCTTCAGGGGCGGATTGACCACGGCCTGAAGAGCTGACACCCCCGTGAACGTCAGGGTGGCCGTGACGCACACGTACCCGAGAATCCGGAGTCCGCTCCTGCGCGGCGTCATCCCGCAGCCCTGACCGGCGACGCATACAGCATCGACTCTGCCTGCCACAGCGCACCGCGCTCACGGTCGGTGAAGAGCCGTCCGCCCGAAAGCACTTCGCAGTCGATGAGCTCCACGACGGCCCGATGCAGGTATGCCCTCGGTTCCCCCGAGAACACTCCGTGGGCCGGCGTCAGGCTGCTGTGGACCACCACTTCTGGATACGCCGCCGTGGTGCGACGCCACACACGGACGAGCCTGAGGAGCTGGAGACGGTGACGAAGACCCAAAGGGGCAAGGTGGCGGAGCAGTGCCGGGAGGGTCAGCCCGAGTGCCATCAGCAGCATCGAGGTCCCGCCGAGGACGAGGCTCAGCGAATCCAGAGGGACGGCGCCGAGCTCGGGTCGGCCGAGCATGATGAGGACTCCCCTGGCTTCCAGCACAGCCTGGGATCCGATGCGCAGCACGCTGCCTGCGCCCACGCAGGCGAAGCCCATGCGGAAGGCCGTGGACGCCATGTCGGGCACGTGTCGGAGGCACGCGCGCAGGACGGAGAGCGAGGCGAGCGCCAAGAAGCCGTTCAGCACGGTCCCGCAGACAAAGGCTCCGACATCCGATTCCTTGGCGACCCTGGTCAGGAGCGCCTCGCCGGCTCCTGGGTTGCCCGGCGCAACGAGCCACATGCAGAGGAAGGAGCCGAGGTACATCGCGGCGGCGACCCAGGTGAGGAGAATCGCGCGCTGGACTTCGTCCTGGACGTCCGTCTCGGGGACGACTGCTCTCAGGACGGACAGGCGGATGGCGCCGAAGGCCGCGATCATGAGCAGCCCCCCCAGAAGGGCGGCGATCCCGCGCACGTCCACCGCGGCGTCCACTGCCGTTGCGATCGGCGCGACGTCCAGGACCGAGGCGACTGCCGCGAAGACTGCGACGAAGAAGACGCAGTCTCCCCGCCTCACGAGTGTGGGCAGGCGGAGCAGAGCCAGGAGGCCCAGAGCCGCTGCAGCCGCAACGTGCACCGTCATCCGAACACTTCTGAGAACTTGAGCGGTTCCCCTCCGGACGGCGCACGCGAGGCGCTCAGGCCTTTCGCGAGCAGATCGGCGAGCACCTCCGCGGCGAGCTCAATTCGGCTCCGCTCGCGGCAGCGGGCGAGCGCGCCTTGGATCAAAGCCGCCGGGAGATCGGGAAGAAGGGAATTCTGAGCCATGGAACCTGTTTCCTGAAGATCGTGTCCCAGAATCATGTGGGCGAGCTCGTGCAGAATTATCTGTTCCCGATAAAGCTCGGAATCGGTGTCCACGTGGAGGATCAACTCGATGTCCCGCATGGACAGCCACAGAGCACTGACCTCACCTTTGCCGAGACTCGGAACAGCCCTGATATCGAGCCGGGTGCCGCGGAACCGGGCCACCGAATCCACCAGCTCTTGGAAGCCGAAGGCAGAACCGAGGCGGAGTCGGGAAACAGCCTCGGAGGCTTCCCTCCGGACAGGACCGAGGCCATCACGCAGGAGGCGCCTCCTCACGGCGCCATTCCGCCGGGCAAATTCTCTCGCATGAGACCAAGACTAACCTCCGCCCGCACTCACCGCAGACGCGGTCATTCGCCTCCTCAGCGGGGCCTGATTCGCCTGGGGCGGGAAAGGCGGGTAAAGCGAGAAATCGTTATGATAATCAAGACCGAGGAGGTACCACATGCCTGAACCGCTACCGCCCTCCGCGGCGGCACTTGCCCAGCGGCTCAACACCCTGCTGGACATCGCTGCCGCCGAGCGCGGAGGCGAGCGGCCGCAGTTCCCGGAGATCAAGCGTGGAGTCGAAGAACGCGGGGCCCAAGTCTCGAGGCAGCGGTGGCACTACATGCGTGCTGGCACCGGCCCCCTGACGACCGACACCAAGCTCCTTCACGCCCTGGCCGACATGTTCGGCGTGCCGATCACGTACCTCACGGACCCAGAGCCGGAGATCCCGGACCGGGTGGGAGCCCAGCTCGAGCTGCTCCGCGCGATGCGTGAGGCAGAGGTGAAGTCCTTCGCTGCCCGCACCCTGACCTCCGACCTCTCCGTGGAGACCCTGCTCGAGATCAGGGACATCATCGACCGCACCCTCCGCGAGCACCGCTGACTCTGCGCATCAGCCCAATTCCCGACAGGGACACGTGAGGCGCTAGTCTGGTTTGGTGCACGCCTCAGGCACAGCCTGCGCGGTCGCCGCGCCCCCTTAGCTCAGTTGGCCAGAGCATCTGTCTTGTAAACAGAGGGTCGCCGGTTCGAATCCGGCAGGGGGCTCGTAACAGAAGGCCCCGCCTTCCCTGATATTCCGGGGAAGGCGGGGCCTTCCCCGTGGAAGTGCCAGTCATGGTTGACAGGCACTCGATGTCGTGCATTCCGCTGGAATCCGGTCGATTCCGGGCAGTTTGGGCAGTTTTTGGGCAGTCGTCAAGGAGCCCACAGGCCCGCGTCGCTGACGTGACCTGCCATCAGGCAGCCCCTAGTCAGAGCCACGGACCCCACTCGGTCGCTGTTGCCTCCCATATGCACACCATGCTTGGTCCTAAATATGCAACTTGACATTTGACTGGCGTTGCTGTATCGGCCTCTCTACAATCCGTAACCATGACGGAGTCGGAAGAGGTTGTCGGCCGGGCAGGAGGCCCGGCCCCGCTTGAGGAGCCGCTGGAGTCCGGCCTCGATGCGGCCCTCGATGCATTGGATGACGTCCTCGCAGCGCTTCGAACTGCTCGCCGTGTGCTCAAGGCCACGAGGGCCCTCCGCCTTGACACAGAGGCTGAGGACCTCTGTCCTCTGGCTTCCGATGTGGGCCGGATACGGGATTCCGTGACTAAGACTGGAGAGGCGATCGCGGCGGGCTACCCTATTGCGCGAAGCTTCCAGCATAAGGACCTGCCGTGGTACGAAGCAGTCTCGGGGCCGCAGCTTTCGCCAAGGGAGTTCTGGGCTTTGGCGAGGCGTGTTGGCGACGTTCTTCCAAGTGAGTTGGTCATCTACGCCGAGGTCATGCGCAAGGAGTACCCGTCTTGGGCGTTAGAACAGGAAGAGCGTGCTGAGGAATTTGCGAACGGGGCTGATGCGCGGGTCCGTGAGCTGAAGCGTCGTCAGCATGTAGGCGCCCTTCTGCTGGAGGATGTCGAGAGTAGGCCATGTCCAAAATGCGACGCCGGGGAAGGGCAGGCCTGCATCACACGCAGGGGCAACCCGGGAGGCCCGCACATCGTCAGGAAGAAGCTGTCGCCCTTCCAGAAGAACTTCGAGAGAGAGCTTTCGGAGCTGCAGCGGTCTGAGGTGGCCGGGTGGTTCCGTCCCTCACGCGGCGGGTGCGAAACTGACCGACAGCGGCTCGCGAGGTTCATCGCCAGGGCGGCCAGCTCTTTGGCTCCTCCGGATTTCGATGAGGCAGAAGCTCGGGGCCCACGCGGTCATGCGGTGCAGCCTGATTCGCTTGGCCGCCCTGTGCGCGTCTCAGAATCTCACCCTCCGCCCGGCGCCCGGCCCAAGAGATCGCCTGCGCCTGCGAGCCCACCCGATGGGCCGGGCCAGTAGAGAGGCGTTCCTGGCAGCCGCCACGCCGTGACCGTTACCCAAATGTGACATTCGCTCGATCGTGCCGCACAATCTGAACTGCCGGGGCATAACGGGGTCGAGCGCCCCCGAGGGAAGGCGCTCAAGAAAGGTCCAGGCTCACCATGCCGACCATCATCGAGATACTGTCGAGCCTGCCCGATTGGGGCGGGGTTACCGGACTGGCTTCCGTAGGCTTCTTCGTCTTACGCAAGCCCCTCCAGGAGTCGTTGCGTGACCCGCTCGCAGCGGTCTCCCTGCTCGCTTGCCTCTGCTGTCTGTGGGCCGCTTGGATGATCTTCAAAGGCGACCCGGATACGTTCCGTGAGCTTGCTCTGGACAGGCTCAAGAAGCACCTCACGGGGAGGCCTCCCGCGTAGTTAGCTACGTTCACAGGTAGCTTGGGCAATGACCACGAGCCGAGCCTGGAGCCTGACTGAAGCCGCGGAGCAGACCGGCGCGCAGCGCAGAGGCCTGGCGATTCCCGCTCAAGGACTTGCTGGCGAACGGCCTGCGTCCTGTTGACCCTGCCCACAGTGAGCAGGTGAGCGCGCTTACTGAGGATGGCCAGCCCTCCAAGCTCGCTGGGCTTGAGCAGAGGGTGGGCGAGGTGGAGGGGCTGGCTAGCCGTTGAGCGGGAGCCGAGCGCTGCTCTGGAGCGGCTGGCACGTGCAGCTGAGGCCGCCCCAGCTAACCTTCGAATGGCCCTTTCGGATGCTTGAGGGTGGGCGGGCTGAGCAGCGTACTGAGCCCGCTCCTGAGCACGCCCCCTGACCAGCCCGTGAGCGCCCCTTGAGCGTCGCTGAGCAACCCACTTGCGCAGGGCTGTGAGCGCCCCGAGTGGCCCTTACGCGGCCTCCTTGGGCGTTTCAGGGATCGGCTTCGGTAGGCCGCGAGAGCGGCCCTGAGCGGCTTCTCTGGGCATGGCGAAACTCCCGGCAATGGGGGGATACCGGGGGTTTCTGGGGGTCTACTCTACTTGCTCACTTCGGGCGTCTTCGCCAGCCAGCGGTACAGCGTGCTCATGCCCACCCCGACCGTCTTCGCGATCTCTGCCGGAGTGAGGTGCCCAGCCGCGTGCAGCTCTTTGGCGCGGACCACGCGAGGATCGTCAGCCGTGACGCGAGGGCGTCCGCCGTTGCGACCACGAGCGCGTGCCGCTTCAAGCCCTGTCTTCGTGCGCTCGCTGATCAGGGTGCGCTCATAGTCCGCGAGCGTGGCGAAGATGCCCAGCATGAGCTTCGCCTGGGCGGCATTGCCGTCCGTGCTGAGCGCGGGGTTGTCCAGCACGCGCACGCCTACGCCACGCTGGCCCAGCTCTTCAAAGAGCGAGACGAGGTTTCCGAGAGACCGGCCCAGCCGGTCGAGCTTGGCGATGACGAGAGTGTCCCCAGCTCGCAGGGAGGCAAGGCACTTGTCCAGCCCTGGGCGGGAGGCGAGCTTGCCGCTGACACCGTGATCGGTGAAGAGGTGCTGGGCGTCATCCCTGACGCCCGCTGCGATCAGCGCATCCTTCTGACCATCCGTCTTCTGGTCTGCCGTGCTGACTCGCATATACCCGATGAGTGCCACGGTCTCGCCTTTCTCGTTTAACGTTCCCGATTGGGGTTGGTGGGATTTAGATTATGGAAATGGGAAGTGAGAGTCAAGCGAGACGCGTTCTGCCCTGTTCCGGCGGTCGGCGGGAGGGCTCCGCAGCCCCCCAATAAACGATCGTTTTCCGAGAGGGTGTTTGGAGGCAAAGCGATCGCGTAGGATCCTTCCTGTTCATCAAAGTTGAGGTCGGTCGTTCGAGGCGCCCCAGACGGATTGCCGCCTACGCCGACGGGAGTAAACTGAGTTGCTCCCGGATTGATAGGAGGAGAAATAGGAAGAGCAGCTGCGTTCCAAGATTTCCCACCGATGAGCGAGGAGGCGCTGTTTGCGCTCCAACAATGTCTCAGCTCGCTGCGGGGGGCTGACCTCGATGCATATTTCGCTTTGGTGCGCGGAGGACCGGACAAGCTTGAGATACTTTCCAAGGGTAAGGCCTCCATCGCAGCCAGGGCTCAGGCCCTCCTTCGGTTGGCGCGGGAGCAGGGGACGGATCGCCTGTACCAGATATCGCAGGAACTCCTCATGGATTATGCCGCGAGGAAGTTCTACATCGAGCCAGCTCAGCAGCAGAGACTGCTACGTGCCCTCGGAGATCTTGACATCCACTATGACGAGAGTCGGCTATATGTGTCAGAACGGAAGATGGAGGGCGTGCCGCATGAAAGGCACACCTCAGATCCAAAGGAGCTCGATGTGAGTAGCGAATTATGGTCGCCGAGTCCGAGTAAAAGAGATCGGCGTTCGGTCTTCCTGGTTCAAGGTCGCAACAACGCTGTTAATGCGGCACTCACAAGCTACCTACGGTCTCTTTACCTCAGAGTTCACGACTGGGAGGAGGTCGTTCGTTGGACGGGCGAGCCGAACCCCTACATCGGCGAGGTCATCCGCGTAGGAATGGACCGAGTCCAATCGGTTATCGTGTTGTTCACCCCCGATGACCACGTTCGACTCGATTCGACTGTCGCGGGCTCGAACACCCCTCGCCGCGAGCTTGAGGAGGGCCGCCAACCGCGTCCAAATGTTCTTATTGAGGCGGGCATGGCATTGGCCCGCGATCCTAAGCGGACTCTCATCGTGCAATGGGGGGACATCCGTCCTGCCACGGATCTCGATGGCAAGCACCTCTTTCGTCTGAGCGGCCCTAAGTGGCGCCACCACCTCAAGGGCCGGCTTACGGCTGCAGGTCTTGAGATTGATGACAGCTCCGGTGAATGGCTGTCGGCCGGGGCATTCCCACATGAACACGTTTAGTGGCGGCTCGTTAACGTTCAGGGACCCCGGCCCATCTCCTCTTTCGAGGCCCAAGGCCTCGTACGGGTGGTATGCATGCGTGCTGCCACTTATGGATCGAGATCAGTTCGGTGCGTCCGAACCCCAGGGGGGTGACCCTCCACGCGGTCTAATGCCCCGGAGGTAAATAACGCCCTCTGGAGTGTACGGGTCTAGAAGTCTTTGCGCACCAGTGAGCCTAGGGCCCAGCCTTTCATGATCGCAACGAATAGTCGGGCGCATGAGCGCCAGACAAGGGGAAAGCCATGTGCGCCGCATCTGCGAGTCCTAGCCCAGAGGGCAGGGAGGAGAAGGACTTCTGGTTCGAGTTCGAAAACCTCCCGCGGACCCACCTCGGCTACCACGTTGGCGGTTGGACCGACCATAGGTTCTGCTCGCCGAACGTCGAACCACTTGGCGAAGCCATTGAGGCCTTCTTTGCGAACGCTGGCCTCCCAGCGGCGAAGGCGACTGGCAAGGGTGTCGGCAGCGCAACCATAGGTATGGTTCTGTTGCCAGTTCTCCCGAAACTTGTCGGTCCTACGATCTGGCTGGTGAGATTCATCAGTGCGTGGATCGATCGCGGCGCCCAGTTGGAGAGACTCAGACACCTGCCCGACGTGACAGTAATTCTGCTCGCAGACCACCTCTCGGAGCGGCGACCTTCAAAGGGCGGACCTGATTCAGCACGGATGATGGCTGCGCTGATGCCTGAGCTTCAGCTCTGGCTGCGGGAGAGGTTCCCCGCGCTGCGCCTGCGCTTCAAGGTACGGGCGCGAACGCCGCGCGTGCCACGTGTCGAGCTCAGGTTCGAGGGACTGCCGATTAGTAGCAGGGACGTCATACGGCTGCACAAGCTTGTTGATACCGATGCCGGCTCGCTAACGCTGATGCATACCCGAGGGTGGTTTGCCCTGCCCACAGTGAGGCAGGCCCGGTACGTTGATCCAAGAGTGGTACGCCATTGGGAGAAGGCAGGGGGCGTCCTCCCCTGAACAGGTCCCCGCATTCATACGGTCGGAGTGCGTGGGGTGCTGGGCCACCCGGTGGACCTCACCCCTCGCGGCCGGAGCGAAGACTGTCGGACCGTCAGCCTAGGGTGAGGGAGTCAACTGGGGCTCGAGATTTCACATGAGATCATCTAGGGTCGGTCTCGAAGCCCACTTAAGTTACTGGAGGTACCGTTGGCCAGCCCACCATCCATGAAGGTCGCAGCCCTGTTCGCCGGCATAGGTGGTATTGAGCTTGGATTTCAGCGTGCCTTCGGGGACAGCCTCGAAACGAGCTTCTTCTGCGAGTGGTGGCAGCCCGCCCGTGCGGTGCTCCAAGCACGCTTCCCTGGTGTTGAGGTCCATCCTGACGTTCGAGAGCTCGCATCGATCCCAGCAGGCATTGACCTCGTAACCGCAGGGTTCCCGTGCACCGATCTCTCTCAAGCTGGGCGTACCGCCGGTATCACGGGTGAGAACTCCGGACTGGTACGCCACGTCTTCGAAGCCCTGAACGCCTCCCGGAAGGGAGCCAGCCTCCCCACGCTGTTCATCGAGAACGTGCCGAACATGCTGTCGCTAGATCGCGGCAAGGCCATGCACTATCTCGTTACCGAGATGGAAAGCCTCGGATACAGGTGGGCCTATAGGGTGGTGGATTCGCGCTTTACGGGGGTTCCTCAGCGGAGGCGAAGAGTGATCCTCATTGCGTCTACGGAGTTCGATCCGCGAACGGTTCTGTTCGCTGACGATGCAGGCGAGCGACAGGAAGATTCGCTTCAGTCGGATGCCTTCGGGTTCTACTGGACAGAAGGGCGCGGTGGCCTCGGCTGGGCACAGGATGCCGTTCCCACACTGAAGGGAGGGAGCACGATTGGCATTCCGTCGCCGCCTGCCGTTTGGATCCCCCAGGCCGCAGCAGGTCGGCGCTTCGTCAAGCCCGCTATCGAAGATGCCGAAGCGATGCAGGGGTTCGACCGGGGATGGACGGCGGTCGCGGGGCTTGACGCCAAGAAGAATGGTCCCCGGTGGAAACTCGTCGGCAACGCCGTAACCGTCGGAGTTGCGGAGTGGGCGGCTCGCAGGATCGCAAGTCCCGGCTCACCGCTCGGTGTCGAGTCAGAGTGGCACTTCTCCCGGGGCGCCTGGCCGACGGCGGCGTGGGGCGAGACTGGCCGAATCCGCCAGGTCTCGGGACTTTCGGAATTCCCCGTTCACGGGGTCTACCAACACCTGACCGATGTCATGGACGTGGCGGCAGCGGACGTCCTCTCTCACCGGGCCACCGCCGGCTTTTACAAGCGCCTACAGCAGGGAAACCTCGGCCGCCACCCAGGGTTCCGTACGGACATCGCGGCCCATGTGGACGTCATGGCTGGAACCTGAAGGACTTAAGTTATGGTGCGGGAGTGTATGGACCTCGCATTTTGACACGATTCCTTCAAGTTCCGGGGGAGCCAGACTCCAGCGGGGTCGCATGGCAGTACAACTCGCGGTCCGACCGACATTCCAAAGTGGGGTGCTGGGGTATCGCCTTCGACCTCCTACGTACCTCGGCGCTCCTACGCCGCCACGCTGAAACGGCGAAGGTCGTGATCGGGGTCAATCACACGATGAGCGACTTTAGGACACAGCGCAAGAAGGCCTTGGACTTGGTGATTGCGAGACCCAGCGGGTCCGTAGCCTCCGGAAGCGAGAGCCTCAGAAGTCTCGCCGACAGGTATCGCGTCCTGCTGACAGGGCACGAGCGGGAAGAACTTGACCGATTGCCCAACATCCCGGTGTCAGATGTGGGGGCGGTCCTGATCGCACTGGAGGCCAAGGCCGCCATGACTGCTCACGTAAAGGCTCTTCCACGCCTCTATGACGAACTGAACTCGTCGCATCTCTGCGTTCACGGCGCCTCCGAGCAGGCGCTCGCGATCGGATACGTTCAAGTCAATGCTTCCCGCGATTTTGTCTCCTCGGTGAAGAACTCTCGCCCAGGCTTCCCGATCGAGATAACCAAACACAAACAGCCGGAAGACACGCTCCGGGTGCTTAAGAAGACCGCTGAGCTTCCTAGGCGCTCGCACGCTGGGGAGGTGGGTTTCGACGGCCTTGGTGTCAGCATCTTGGACCTGCGCAACGACGGCGGACCGGTGAATCTGGTGGAGGTACCCCCGGCGCCTCAGCCGGGAGACTCATTTCACTACGACAGCATGATCGTGCGGATGGCGCACGAATACGACTCTCGGTTCCGGGATATCTGAACCCACAATGCCGTGCCGGGGGCCGGATAGACCGGCCCCCTCGCGGCATCATAGAGTCACGAGGCGAGCTCGTACTCCCTGCGACCTGGGATGATCGACACGAGTTCGAGTCCAAGACAACTCATGCACGTGAAGAGTTCTACAGGTGGCGCTGGGTTGCCCAACGCGAACCGCAGGCCGTGGTCCCTGCACTCCACGACGTACTGAAGGACCTGACCACTGAACGCGTCGTGATGCTCGGTGTACCACTGATGCAGTACTTCAGGAAGCGCCAGCAAGTGGTCCGGGTTCAGACAGTTGCGGACCCCACAGACATGGTGAATCTGGTAATCCCGTTCAATTGGCCCCTGTTGAATACGGTAGCTGGCGCGGTGTCCGGTGCCATACGGCAGAGGACAGCCTGGCACTTTGGCGTAGCCCCCGGCATCGAGACCTCCGCCGTAGAGGTGGCAGCCGCGCTCGTCCACAACGCAGAGGCCGAGCATCTTGGACAGGGCATCGTCGTAAGACTCCTCGCGATTCCGTTGCACCAAGTAGAAAGCGTTGCGCTCGCGTTCGTTGCGGGCAGCCGTCGCCGCCATCGTGATTGGGCGGTACTTCTCGTCCCGCCTGTCAAGCAGGTCGAAGACCATGTCCTCGTCCGCAAGACTTAGCTCGTGAAAGACGTAGACGGGCCGCCGGCGGTCCTGCGCAATGCTGACGATCGGCACGGGAAGCCCGGCGAGGCGATCAATGTACTCGCGGAGGGTTCGCTTGGTCTTGACACCCGACGCGGCCGCGAGATCGTCCAGCGTCAGCGGAACCGACTTCTCCGCAAGCAGATACATCCACCCGGGCCCCTTGAAATCCAGTGTCCTGAAACAATCCGGAAGGGGGCCCGGGAGAGGCCATTTGGTTGGGACACTTTTGATCCCCTCCGCAGTCAGCTTGAAGCGGTGCTCCATGAGAGGGTTCCGGGGTTTCTTGACCACGAGCATGCCGCGACGTTCAAGCCGGTCAAGGGACCTCCTGATGGTTTCGCGTGCGTACGCGGTGTACTCGTTTAGGAACCGCTGGGAGATGGGCTTCCATCCCGTGTCGGCTCCAAGGGCCATTAGAGCGTAGGTGATGGCGATGTCGGTGGGCTTCAGAGTTCTTCCTGTTCGGTCGTAGGGTTGAAGGCTGGCCCTCAGGCCAGCCCTGGGATCTTGAGGGGTCGAAGCGTTCAGGCCGTCCGGACACGCTGCTGGCGTGCCCACTGTTCGAGCGTTTCAAGGTGGTAGCGCACCATGCTTCCGAAACGGTGGAAGGGCACGAGGCCCCTCCCCTCGTTCGCCAGCCATCGCGGCTTGACGTTGAGATACTCGGCTGCTTGGGCTCGGGTGAGGTATGGGGACGGCTGGGAGGTGGACAAGGGTGCGCCTTCCTTCGGCGATAGACGGTCCCAGAAGACGACAGAGCACCCACCCCTGCCGGGGTCGATGCTCTGTCATATGTCTGGGGCTAGGCTCACGTTGAGGCCCGCAAGAAGATCCTAAGCCCGGTCCGGATGAGCTTCGGTGAGGCACGACGAAGGCTCCCGCCCACATGTCCCGGGGTGGGTGACCCCCTGTATCCTTGGGCGGTAACAGTCGGTGAGGCGAGGAGCGTCGCATGGGGGTCAAGAAGCTACCGAATGGTCGTTGGGAAGTGTCGTACCGCGACGGTTCCAACAAGCGGCACCGGCCACGGTTTGACACCAAGGCTGAAGCCGAGCACTTCGAAGCCGAGCAGAAACGCGCCGTCCGGCGCGGCACCTACGTCGATCCAAAGCTGGCGCGCGGGGTGACCGTTCGCCAGCTTTGGGACAAGTACCGCGATCACCTTGAGCTGCACGGAGGACGTGCGGGCACGGGACTTGAGCCGAAGACGCTTACAGATTATGACTACTGGGCAGAGATGGTGCTCGATGACTGGAGCGACGGCGCAGGGCGCCCGCTGAAGATCGGATGGGAGCATACGCCTCTGGCCAACGTCTCACGTCAAGGGGTAGCTGAGTGGGTGGGGGCCCTACCCGCGAAGACCGGCGGTCCGGCGTCGGCCCATGCCAAGCAGAGGGTGTCAACGTTTTTCCAGCGCATGATGGCATTCGCGGCGAGTGAGGGGTTGATCGAGAGAAGCCCACTTTTGGACAACGCGGGACGCCCCCTGCCGGCTCCGCGTCCCGAGAGGGCCAAGACCCAAGTTCGCTTGACGATGCCACAGCTCGCCCGACTGGCATCTGCAGCCGGGGACCACGGCCTGCTGGTGATGTTCGCCGGAGTCACCGGGCTGAGGTGGGGTGAGGTCTCGACCTTGCGTGTGCGACACCTTGAGTTCGGCGAGCGCCCGTCGGTGTTCGTGGAAAGGGACGTGTCAAAGACCGATGTCGAGCGTGAGGTGCCGATCCCTCGCTCCGTGGCGCGCGCCCTTCAGGAGGCTATAGGGGATCGGGGCCCTGAGGAAGTCGTCTTCCCGTCCCGACAGGGACGGGTTCTAGATGAGAAGAACTTCGGAGCGCGCCACTACAGGCCGGCCGGAGAGGCTGCACGCGCCGCTGTGGCAACACTTGCTGAGCGGCTGAAGGCAAAGCCGGACTACAGGCGGGTTCAACGGGACGGCAGGGCAGAGCGCGTCGCTGTCTTCAGTGACGCCATGCTTCGAGCCATGCACGAATGGCAGGAGGCTGTGGGACTTGATAAGGCGTCGGTGACGACGCCCGGCCTCTGGCGCTCGCTGTCCGATGCAGCTAGTGATCCTGTGCTCAAGCGCCTGGAGCGCGTTGAGATGGGTCTGGGGGACGTCGATTTCCTCAGGCCAACCTTTCACAACCTGCGCCACACGGCGGTGTCTCTGGCGATTGAGGCAGGCGGTAACGTCAAAGCGGTTCAGAGGATCGCTGGCCACAAGTCGGCGGCTGTGACCTTAGACGTATACGCGGACCTCTTTGAAGATCACATACACGATGTCGCTGCCCACCTTGACGATGCCTTGGCGCTTGTCCCACAGGCGCTGGCTCTGCTGTCTCCCCAATAGGGTGGGCAGTTTCCGGGCAGTCCATGTCCAAAGTTCCCTCTGATTGCAGGACTTTTGGTGCTGTCTTGTAAACAGAGGGTCGCCGGTTCGAATCCGGCAGGGGGCTCCAAGAACCCCTCTTGACCTGCGGAAACGCAGGTCAAGAGGGGTTCTACTCTTCTCCCGGGCGACGGCGGCCTGAGGAGCTGTGCCTGTGCCACTGATTCCCTCCCGAGTGCGGTCCGGGGCCGACGGGTTGCGGCGGCCGCGGACGTGGGGTGTGTGTGCTTCCATGCGCCTTGGCGGGCGACGGGCCGGGCGGTCAGTACTGGGCCATGCGCGTTCTGACCTGGGCGACGTAGACCTTGGTGTCCTCGTACATGCCTCTGGACTGGACCGACCCGAGGCCCTGGTAGTAGCCGGCGATGGCCACGTCGAGGGAGGGCGCCTGGGCGCGCAGCCAGCGGAGCATCGCGACGCCGGCGGTGATGTTGTCGGAGGTCTTGCGCAGGTCCAGTGCGGGCCGGCCGGAGAGCGCGGCGAGCCAGTCCCGGTTGGCGGGCATGATCTGCATGACGCCGATCGCCCCGACGGACGAGGTGACGTTCTGTCGGAAGCTGGACTCCTGCTCGGCCACGGCGAGGGCCAGGGCCGGGTCGACGCCCATCTGGGTGGCGGTCTGGCGGACCATGGACTGGATCTGCGGAGCGGTCTCGGTCCCGGAGGCCGGAGCGGTGGGGATGGTGGTGCCGGTGGTGCCTTCGGAGCGGAGCGGGTCGACGACGGTCGTGCCCGAGCCAGGCCGCCATTCAATGCGCCCGCCCTCGAAGTCCTGCGCCTTGCCCCCGGAGATCGCGTACTCGTCGCTGGTGGGGTAGCCGAGGTTCCCGTTCTCGTAGCCTGCCTTCGCCCAGGCTTGACGGATCGCACCACCGGACTCGTGCGCCCCGGTCTTGGGGGACCAGACGATCGCCCCGCCCTGGTACATCTGGTACACGCCGCCGCCCTTCAGGCCGGGGATCTCGTCGGTGGTGGGGTAGCCGAGGTAGCCGTCCTCGAACCCGACCCGCTGCCACGCGTTCCGTATGGCGCCGACCGACTCGTGCGCCCCGGTCTTCGGGGACCACATGATGAGCCCGCCTTCGAAGGCCTGGTAGGACCCGCCGTCGCGCAGGCCCCGGATCTCGTCGCTGGTGGGGTACCCGAAGCTGCCGTCCTCGAGCCCGAACCGGGCCCACGCTGCGCGGATAGCGCCGCCGGACTCGTGCGCCCCTGTCTTGGGTGACCAGAGGATGGCCCCGCCCTGGTACATCTGGTAAGCCCCGCCGTCGCGCAGGCCCCCGACCTCGTCGGTGGTGGGGTAGCCGAGGTAGCCGTCCTCGAATCCCGTGCGCTGCCAGGCATTGCGGATGCCGCCGAGCGACTCGTGTGCCCCGGTGGTTGGCGACCACATGATGAGCCCGCCCTGGAAGGCCTGGTAGGAGCCGCCGCTCTTGAGGCCGCGGACCTCGTCGCTGGTGGGGTATCCGAACTTGCCGTTCTCGAGCCCGTTGCGGGCCCAGGCGGCGCGGATGGCCCCGCTGGACTCGAAGGCGCCAAGGGTGGGGTTCCAGATGATGGCCCCGCCCTCGTACATCTGGTAGACGCCCCCGCCCCTGAGGCCGCCGATCTCGTCGGTGGTGGGGTAGCCGAGGTGGCCGTCCTCGTAGCCGTTCCTGGCCCAGGCGGTCCGGATTCCGCCGGTGGAGATGTGCGCGCCGGTGAAGGAAGTCCACACGACGGCCCCGCGCTGGTACATGCGGTAGAAGCCGCCGCTGCGGATCGCGCCGAAGTCGCTCATGGCGGAGCCGAGCCCGGCTTGGGCGGCCTTGGCGTCGATCACTGTGGCGACGGCCGCGGGCGGGGCGTTCTTCCCGGCGATGGTCACGGTTGCAGTATCCGCTCCGACTGAGTTCACGGTCACGCGGGTGCCGCCGGCGGTGGTGAAGGTCTGCCCGGCCTGCCAGGCCAGGCTGCTGGCGTAGACCCCGGCGAACGGGAGTGTGGAGGGCGGGATGAGCAGCGATTCGCTCTCATCGAGGCCGCCCTTGATGATCTCGATCCCGCGGTTGCCGCCGATTGCGGTCGGGGCATCGTAGCCGGTGTTGGTCTTGAACTGGACGTAGTACCACTCCCCGGTGGGCGGGTCCTCGAACTTCAGGGCCCGGTGCGAGGCTGTCCCTGCCCAGGGCAGGAGGGTGTAGGTGACGGCGGCTCCGGCGGTCCCGGCGTCGGTGATCTCGTCGCCGCGCCCGAACCCGCCGTACTCGTACAGATAGGAGTTCAGGTGGGGCTGGCTCCACTGGGAGACGCCCATGAGGTCGGTGCGGTCGCCGTAGGCGCGGGTGCTGCACGATGCGTCGGCGAAGCGGCCTGCGCCGCGGGGGGAGTCGGCGGCACCGTTGCTGCACTGGAGGGTGTTGGCGTGGCCGAGGCCGAGGACATGGCCGACCTCGTGCGCGGTGACGGGGGCGGTGAAATTGGACGGGCGGGGCAGCAGGATGCGGCCGCTGGTCTGCCCGGCGGCCCAGCCGGCGCCGAGGTTTCCGCCGGAGCCGTAGACCATGACGTCGTCGCGGGGGACGGCGAGGATGAGGACGCTGTTCCCTCCGGCGGCCCAGCCGATCTCGCGGGCAACAGTGTCCATGATGACGGTGAAGTCGTCGGCGGAGGACGCGGAGGTGCGGAATCCGGGGAGGACCCGGTCGACACGCATGCCTATGCGCCCGGAGGACATCGAGGACCAGTAGGTGCTCGCCGAAGAGATGGCGTTCCGGTAGGCGTTGACGTCGAGCGCTGCGGCGTCCCCGGCGGTCTTGTCCCGGGTCTGCAGTGT
This sequence comes from Sinomonas sp. B1-1, assembly GCF_050474465.1. Classification (NCBI taxonomy): domain Bacteria; kingdom Bacillati; phylum Actinomycetota; class Actinomycetes; order Micrococcales; family Micrococcaceae; genus Sinomonas; species Sinomonas sp. B1-1. The sequence goes on from NZ_JBCHVF010000007.1 coordinate 152,571, forward strand.
GACGAGGGTGACGGAGAGCTGGGCGGCCCGCTGCGGGAACGCGGTCGTGACGGCGGCCGGGAGGGTGGCCGCCTGGGCCGGCTGGCCGATGAGGACGGGGGTTGCCAGGACGGTCAGGACGAGGGCGGCGGAGGTCAGGCCGCGCTGTGCGGCGCTGTGCCGGTGCCCCTTGTCGGGGCGGCGCTTCTTGGCGGGCACGGCTCGGTGTCTGGGCGCGCGTCGGCGCATGGGGTCCTCCAAGTGCGGGGGTGGTGTGGCTGGTCTAAGCGGCCGTGGATCTGCCCAGGGCGGTCGGGGTCCGGGTTCCGCCGGGGGCGTGGCCCTCGTCGCGCCGTGCGGGGCCGGTGCTGCGGCGGTGCATGAGGGCGGGCCCGCCCAAGAGGTTGAGCGCTGTGCAGCCGATCAGTGCGGGCTGGTTCCGTGGGCGGGTTGAGGGTTGGAAGCGGAGTAGACGGTCGCCGTCGTGCTCGTGTCGGCGGCCTGAGCGGGCGACGGCGCCGCCGAGGGCGCGCTTGTGGGCGCTCGGCGGGGACGCGCCAGAGGGGGCACGAAAACATCGTCTCTGCCTGAAAGCCTGCGATTCCCGTTCCTGTGCCAATCCTGCGGTGATCCTGCGGCGCAGGGCACAGAGAAGGGCGCCACGCGGGAATGGGGGGATCCGCGCGGCGCCCTGTCCGACATCGTCTGTGGCGGTGCGGCGCGATCGGCGGGTTGGTCGCGATCGCGGCCAGCTCAGCCCAGGCCCCTAGTTGGCGGACGAGGTCGTCCCGCACCGCCCGCAGCCACGCTTCCGCGTACCCGGCCCGCGGGTGCTCCCTGTCCCAAGGTACCGGGGCGCCCTCGCAGCCGAGTAGCAGTGCCCGATGGCCCCGTCGTACACCGGGATCAGGCCCGGCCGCTTGCGTGCGAGTACCTTCGCGAGCTTCGTCATGCCCACGTGTGCCGGCCGGGCATCCAGGACGCCGAACAGCTCCGCCATGGCCTCCAGCACGCCGTCTTCGGCGTCGTCCAGTGCGACATCGGTCGGCAGCTCGGCGAGGACGGCGTTCAGGGCAGGGACCATTGCCTGGAGCGAGTGGCGTCCAGCGCCGTGGGGCCCCGCAGGACCGGGGCACGTAGTTCCTAGCGGACTGCTCGGCGCTGTCTCAGTGCACCTCGTTGGGCATGCCGGGCACCACTGCTACAGCTCGCCCTCGTCCCGCGGCTCCGCCTCGGAGATCTGCCGGCAGACGTGGCGAAGGTCCGAGCTGATTGAGCGTGGATCCTGACGATGTGGCCAAGCTTGGTCCCGAAGCGGCCCATCCGCGTTGGTAGGCGACGCCTCAACGACGCCTACCTAGCCGGTCTGCTGATCCGGTACACGCGGATTCCACCGTATTACGGGCGAATGCTGATGATCGTCTTTCCCATACGGCGGACGGTCGGGTTGAGGGCTGAGACCGCCTCGTCGAGGGGCGCGATGGTGTCGATGTTAGTCCGCAGTCGGCCGTCCCGGACCCGCTGCACGATCTCGACCAACTCGGCCCGATCAGCCTCCACGACGAAGTCCACCGCCAGGCCATCGGCCGGGCGGCCCTCGACAGGCCCGACGATGGACACCAGCGTTCCCCCAGGCTTGATGAGGGCCGCGGACCGCTTCTGAATCTCGCCTCCGATGACATCGAAGACCAGGTCGACGCGGCCGACAGCGTCGAGCGCGTCGTTCTCGAGGTCGACGAACTCGTGCGCGCCGAAGTCGAGCGCCTTCTCACGGTCGGCGGCGCGGCCTGTGCCGATGACGTAGGCGCCAGCCTCGCGAGCGAGCTGGGCCACCATCGTCCCGACCGCCCCGGCTGCGCCGTGGGCAAGGACTGTCTGCCCGGCTTGCAGGCGGCCGTGCTGGAACAGGCCCTGCCACGCGGTCAGGCCTGAGATCGGCAGGGATGCGGCCACGGTGAAGTCGACGTCGCCGGGCAGCGGGGCGAGGTTGCGCGCCTCGATCGCCACATACTCGGCGAGGGTTCCGTCTCGGTGCCAGTCGGCGAGCCCGAAGACCCGCTGTCCGATCGAGAGTCCGGTCGTGCCGTAGCCGAGGGCGCTGACCACACCCGCCACCTCATGGCCGGGGATCGAGGGTGACTTGTCGTGGCCGGCGCGGTCGGTCCAGGTCGACGGCCAGTCCATCTCGGTCGGGACGAATCCCGAGGCGCGAATCTGGACGACCACGTCGTTTATTGCCGCGGTCGGCTCGGGGCGCTCGGTCAGTGTCATTCCGGCGAGTCCTGCTGCCTGATCGGTGACCACGATGGCTTTCATGGGTTTCTCCTCTGTCGTGTATCTGTTGGCGGGAAGTTGAAGCGGATGTGCCGGGCTTGGTTGGGGATGAGTGCGGCGCACTCGGTGGCAGGTAGGTCAAGTTCCGTCGTCCAGATCATCACCGGGTGGTGGTGCACGTTCAGCCGCGTCAGTGTTCCCGCAATCAGGAAGGCGAGGCTGGCGATGGAGACGGGGCGCCTTCCGCCATAGTTGGACAGGCGACCCGTAACCAGCAGTGTTCCGAGCGTTCCGCCCGAGTAGGCGACCACGGTCAGGGAGACGTCGGCACTGCTGAAGCCGTCCTGAGCCCGATAGACGTTGAACAGCGGAATTGTTGACCCCACCGTGGCGAATGAGGCCAGCAAGGCGACCACCGCCGAAGCGAAGGCCACCAAGAGGCCTTCCTTCCGGCCGAATCGGTTTTTCGCTGGTCCTGATGGTGCTCGAGAGCCAAGTCCTGGCGTGGCACAGCAGATCACCCTCCTTAGTGGGGCCTGGAACGAGAAGCCACTGGAACGCTGATCTCGACCCATCGATCCGATTTTTGGGCTGGTCAGCCCATTTCTTCCATTAAGCGCGGGTGCGAGTGGGCTGTCAAGCCCACTTTTGATCTATGCTTGGAAGCATGAACGCCAGTGCGGGGATTCGGGAGCCACGCAAGCTCACCGGCAAGGGGCAGGCGACCCGCGAGCGGATCCTGGAGCACGCGGCGGAGCTCATCTACACCAAGGGCGTCCATGCGACGAACAACGAGCAGCTCCGGCGGGCAGCCGGCGTCAGCGGGTCCCAGCTCAACCACTACTTCCCGACCAAGGAGAGCCTCGTCCTGGCCGTCATCGAATGGCGCGCCGACCGGGTCCTCTCGTTCCATCGAAGCGAGCGGTTCGCCAGCTTCGACAGCCTGGACGCATTGCAGGAGTGGGCGGACTTCTACGTCGGCTTCGAGCGCGCCCATCAGGAAGGCTGCACTCTCGGGTCGCTCGCGAGCGAGATCATCAAGACTGACCTCGACGTCCACGATCAGCTCGCGGACGCGTTCGACCAGTGGCGGGACATCTTCCGCGACGGACTACAGCGCATGCAGGAGCTCGGCCGGATCAGCGCCGATGCAGATCCCGCCCGTCTGGCCAATCTTCTGCTCTCGGCGTTCCAAGGCGGGATGCTCCTCTCCCAGGTCCAGCGGAACCCGGCCCCGCTGAGAGACGCCCTGCAGGCCGCCATCGACTATGTGCAGACCTTCGAGACCTCTCGCGACTCCGCCTCACCCCGGCTTCAATAGCCGCCAATGATCAAGGCAGGTTTACAGGTCCCGGTGTCCCACGACGATCTCCTCGAGAGCCGCCAAGCCTTCTGACGAGCACTGACCGTGACAGCTTGATTCAGGACCACTTGCCTCCCGACCGGCGTGTTGTGACGGTTTGATTCAGGACCGCCTCTGACGGTGGGTGTGCCCGATGGGTTTGCCTACCTCCGGTGGTCCGGATGGGAGGTCGTGCGGAGCTGCTCACCGGAGTCCGGCGGGACGAGCGGGTCGAGAGCCTCGGGATCTGGGCACTGGCCCGCAGGTGTCGCGTGGGCAGGCCGCCAGCAGCAGCGCCGCAGTCGCGCGGCGAGCACGGGCAGGGCGTTCCCGAGGCGCATGACTAAGGGACAGCAGCATCTTCCCCACTCTCTCCAGAGCGAGCGTAGGCTCAGGCGCGGCTGTGTATAAGGGCGGGTGGCGGGGCGGTATGGCGCCCGAGGGGGTGCGCCGAGCAGACTGGGGCGCATGACCAGCGCTGAACTTGAAGTGCCGATCGAGCGGATCGAGGAGTCCGTCAACGGCATCCTAGACCTCGTCTCCTCCGGCGGGTCCTGCATCCTCACCAAGGGCGGCAAGCCCGTAGCACGAGTGGTCCCCATCAATGACGAGACGGAGGCGGCGTGGCGCCTCCAGTCAGCCGAGATCGAAGCCGCGCAGGAGGCGCGACCCAACAACATGCAGGATTAGGCATATCCGCGAGTGGCTGAATGCCCGTCACCTTAGTTCTTGGTGCTGCCGAACTCCCTGCTCTTCAATTCCCGCTTGTGGCGGGCTTCGACGGCAGCCACTTCGGTGGTGGACGCGCTGGGGCCGAAGACGCGGAGGATGCTGAACCGGAAGTGGCGAGCGTGCCCGGGCGGGAGGTCTTTGAGGGCGAGATTCCCGTCGTGGCCGTCGCGAGCGTACGCCTTCCAGCGCCCGAGGATCCGCTCGATGCCGTCCGCCCTTCCGACGGCCCTCGAGGTGATCCACCCTCTCGCGGACCGCCTGCAGTCCGTCCCGGCCCACACGAACGAACAGCACCAGGACCCTCCGCTGCCGGATCACGACTCCCTTGGCGGGCCCCATACGAGCAGGGGTCTCGCGCCCAGGCGTCGCGTCATCTGAGCTCCGCCCGTTGGCGCGGACTGCGTCCGGCCACCAATGCACAAGGATCTCGAGGATGTCGGGTTTCAGCGAGGAAGGCGTCCGCTCCGGTGGCCGTGCGCAGCCGCGTACCTGGGGCAGCCTGGCCGGGCGCGGGCGCTGTCAGCGAGAGGGGCCGCCCCCCTGGGGGGTGGCCCAGGCTTCGGGGCGGCGGCCGTACCAGGCCCATTCGATGGCGGCTGTGGTGAAGCCGGCGCAGGCTCCGAACACGAGCGCTGTGGCGAGAGCGGGGAGGGGGTAGGTGAGCTGGACCACGGCTGCGGCGAGCCCGTAGCCGAGCGTGAAGCTCACTGCGCTCACGCCGATCCACCGTCCCGCCGCCCGGTTCTCCCTGCCGAGCGCCAGCCATCTGCCTGCCCCGATCCCGGCCCCGGCCAAGAGGCCGAAGGCGACGTTGACAGCGGAGTTGCTGAGGTACTTGTTCGCATCGGCCCAGAATGCCTCGGTCACGGTCAGGGCCGCCCAGGAGGCCAGAACGAACCCAGCAGCGCAGCCCGCTGCCGTCGCTGCCAGCCACCTGCGCGGGCGGGGAAGCAGTGGGCGGAGGGCGGCCAGCTGGAGGGCCCCGGGGCCGGTGCCGAGCACCGCACCGTACAGGGCCAGCGTGGCGGCGCCGCCCAGCAGCGGGCTCAGGGCCGACCAGAGCGGTCCGCTGAAGGTGGCCCACAGCACCACCGCCGCTGCGTACCCGATGGTGTTGGCTGCGGCCCACGCGGTGCCGGGGCGGCGGGTCAGGATTCTCATGGGGTGGCGGGGCCGAAGCGATAGAGGGGGTGGAGCTCGGCGTGGGCGTCGTGGTTCAGGTCCAGGATGTAGCGCCCTTCCATCCACACGTGCTCTCCGACGCCCGGGTAGGGGCCGGGGACCGGGTGCGGGTCTCCCGCGCACACGGCGTACACGATCGGCTCCAGCGGAGGGATCGTGCACACGGCCTCGATGTCCAGACTCCTGCCTGTCTCGTCGGCGTCGTTGCCCGGGGTCAGCAGTTCCCGGTAGGCGGGGTCCACGTCCAGCAGGAAGATCGTGTCCCCGTCGCTCCCAGAGTGGACTGCCTCGACGCGGCCGCTGACGCGCAGGCAGGCCGCCACGACCTGGAGCCGGTCCGGGTCATAGACGTACCGGTCCTGGTCCGAGGGGCTGCAGCGGGTGATTCCGGGACCCGGAGTCGGGGGCGTCGCGGACGGGCGGGCGCAGCCGCCCACCGCAAAGAGGCAGGCCGCCAGCAGCGCTGGCACCGCCTGGCGCACCCGTGCTGTCCGTTCAGGCATCCGGTGTCCTCCTGCACAGCACGAACCACGCATCCAAGGCCCTTCCGTCCCGGCTGGCGCGCCCGACAGTGACGTGGCCGCTCACCGCCCGGAGCGCGTCCGTGGTGCGGTCGTAGACGAACCGACCCAGCCGGGCGGAGTTCGACCGCACCGCCGGCCAGCCCTGCGGGGCCATGTCCGGGAGCCTGGCGTAGTCGATCACCAGGAACCCGCGCTCGGTCCTGGCCACGCCGAAGTATCCCGGGCCCACCAGGGGGCTGAGCACGTGCCTGTTGTGCCCGAAGACCTCCCCCAGATCGGTCCGGAGGAACCTCTTCTCGAATCTGCTCAGCAGCGGGAGGGAATTGCGCCCGGCATGGACCACTCCATGCCAGACCGGGGTGCCTGCAGGCACCAGGTGCGCGGTGTCGGTCAGCGCAGCGTCCGCGGCGGCCTCGAACAGGAGGGCCTGCTGCGTCGGGCCGAGCGAACGGACTGCGGCGACCCGGCTTTGGTCGTCGAGGCCGTCCAGATGGCCCTTCAGGCCTTGCAGGTCCACCCGGCCTGTGGCCAGGTAGTCGCGGATGTCCACGGGAAGCGTCCTCCTCCCACCGGCTGTGCGGGCCGGTCTACGGGTTCTCTGCCTTGATCAGGTCGGCGGCGCGTTCGGCGATCATGACGGTCGGGATGTTGGTGTTCCCCCCGACGATGGTGGGCATGACCGAGGCGTCGACCACCCGGAGGCCGGGCACGCCGTGGACGCGCAGGCGCTCATCGACCACCGCCATCGCATCACGGCCCATCCTGGCGGTCCCGACGGGGTGGTCCCCGTGCTCGGCGAACGCGCGGATCCACGCCAGCAGCCCGTCGTCGTCCTGCACGCCGGCGCCCGGGTAGCACTCATCCCCCCGGAGCGCGGCCAGCGGCCCGGTGCCAATGACCTCCCGCACCAGCCGGATCCCGCGCAGCAGCGCCGCCCGGTCCCCGGGGGAAGCGAGGTAGTTCGGCTGGAGGCGGGGCGCATCGAGGGGGTCCGCCGAGCGCAGGGAGACGCTGCCGCGGCTCTCGGGCCGCAGGAGCAAGGTCAGGAGCACGAACCCGTCGCCCTTGACCCGGGTGAGGCCGTGGTCCATCGCCCAGACGGGAAGGAACGCGAACTGCAGGTCCGGGGCCGCCAGGCCGGGCTCGGACCTGGCGAAGCCGCCCGCTTCGAGCACGTTCGACGCCAGTGGGCCCCGGCGCGAGAGCAGATAGTGCAGGAGGTGCCGCGGCAGGGCCCAGGGGGCCAGGGCCCGGCCGAAGCCTAGCGGCTGGGCGCAGGAGCAGGCCACGCCCATGGCCACGTGGTCGTGCAGGTTCTGCCCGACCCCGGGCAGGTCCTTCACTACGGGGATGCCCATCTGCCGCAGGTGCCCGGACGGGCCGATGCCGGACAGGAGCAGGATCTGCGGGGAGTGCAGGGCCCCGGCGCACAGGAGCACTTCGCGGCGCGCCCGCACGGCATGCGGGCGGCCGTCCTTGACGTAGGCGGCGCCCACCCCTGAGGCGCCGGTGTGCAGCCTGGTGACCCGCGCCCCGGTCCTGACCGCAAGGTTCGGCCGGGCCTTGGCCGGGCGCAGGTACGCATCCGCCGCGCTCTGCCGGCGCCCGCCCCGCTGGGCCACCTGGTGCAGCCCCACCCCTTCCTGTTCGGCCCCGTTGAAGTCCTCGTTGCGCCGATGCCCGGCAGCGGCCGCGGACTCCAGGAAGGCCCGAGACAGGGGGCTGACCCAACGCAGGTCCTCGACCCGAAGCGGGCCGCCGGCGCCGTGGAATGCCGAGGCACCACGCTGGTTGTCCTCGAGCTTCCTGAAGTAAGGCAGGACCTCGGCGAAGCTCCACCCGGGGTTCCCCGAGGAGGCCCAATGGTCGTAGTCTCGGGGTGCTCCGCGCATGCAGATCATCGAGTTGATCAGGGTCGACCCGCCAAGGCCCCTCCCCCGGCCCACATACAGCCGGCGCCCGTCCAAGTGCGGTTGGGGCTCGGTCTCCAGCGTCCAGTCGTAGCGGGACTTGTAGAGCAGGCTGCCCGCGGCCGGGACCCGCAGCAGTGGGCTTCGGGGGGCAGGGCCGGCCTCCAGCAGCAGGACCGAGGCCCGCCCGTCCTCGCTCAGCCGGTTCGCCAGCACGCACCCCGCAGATCCTGCCCCAATGACGACATAGTCGTAGACCGCCTCAGGCATTTCCATTCCCCTGCCCGCACCCTCCGTCCAGCGGTTCAGTCCACCTTGGCCGACCGGTCCTACTGCAAGCCCATGCAGGCCTCCTCCGTGGACGCTCCTGGAAGGAGGCCTGCTGCTCAGGCTGCTGCCAGCATCCCCGGGGACCGCCCCGCAGCCAAGTGCCCGAGCGGGATCCGGCAGAATCTGCCGACCCGGGTGGCCGCGAGCCGCCTCTTGGCGATTCGACTGCTCTCGGTTTCTGCTTCCGGCCGGCCGGGAGATACCGAGGGTCCCAGAAGCAGGGACCGTAGGCGGGACCCAGGCACTGGCACCCGAAGATGGCCGATCGCCGTCGGGCCATGCATCGAGTCGCACGTGGACTCCAGCAACCGAACCGATTGCTCTCGGTTTCTGCTTCCTGCCAATCGGGTATCCCCTTGGGCATGCCCTATCAAGAACCGGCCTCGCCGCTGCACGGGACGATGCTCGAGCTGATCGGCGAGGCGCGCCGACGGCGGATGTCGCACAGCAGGTACTCGCTCGAGGGGTGCGAGGTCCTGCTATGGGTCCATGCCCCGGCCGGTGAACATGCCGCAGCGGTCTGTGAAGGCTGCCTGGAGCGCTGGCCGTGCCGGACCGTGCTAGGGGTCCTCGGCGGTCTGGAGGCCCCGTCCCAGCACGGCAGTCTGCGCCTGCTGCGCGGCTGATCACGGCCGTGCCGCGCGGCGCCCAGCTGACTGGTGTACGGTTAGCTGCTCTTGCCCCCACCACTGAGAGGAACACCAGCACCGTGGCCGCCGACTTCGACGAACTGCGCTCCGACGTGAAGGAATCCCAGAACGAATCGCTTGAGGCGGTGAAGTCGGTGAGCGCCCCCGATGCGCGCAGCGTCGTGCGCGAGCTCGACGTGGACGACAGTGGCGAGGCCGGGGAACTACGCGGCGGGGAGATCCTGACCGACGAGCTCACTGTCCAGGTCATCCCTCAGGGCGAGGACGAGTTCGTCTGCCAGTCGTGCTTCCTCGTCCACCACCGCTCACAGAAGGTCGAGGTCGGCGGTCAGGCCTTCTGCCGCGACTGCGAAGGCTGACGCGACCCGGAAGCTGATGGCCTCATGCCCGGCGGCGCAGGCCCTGCCGGATCAGCTCGCGGCCTCGTCCTAGGCCAGCGCCTGCGTGCGCTCAGTTCAGGGCAGGCGTGTCCTCCGGAATGACGCCGGAGCCGTAGAGGTCGGCGGCGAGGTCGCGCAGTGCGCGCAGGGCCACCCGCTGGGTGTAGGGCCCGTAGGAAATGCGGGCCACCCCGAGTTTCTGCATCTCCGCCGCCGGCAGCGCTCCCGGGGCACCGATAACCGAGAGCTTGCCCGCTCCCAGCCCGTCCACGAGAGGCTCGATGGTGTCGCGGGTAAGGGCACCGGGGACGAACACGAGCGCGGCGCCGGCGTCGAGGAACGCCCTGCCGCGGCGGATGGCGTCCTCGATGCTCTCTTGGATGGGGCGTCCGCCGCCGCGCACGATCGCGTCGGTGCGGGCGTTGAGCTGGAACTCTATGCCCTCGCCCTGAGCGCCCGCAATGATCGCCTCGACCCGGGCCACGGCCACCTCGAAGGGCCGAAGCCGGTCCTCGACGTTCGCGCCGACGACGCCTATGCCGATCGCCCGGCGGACCGTCTCGGCCGGGTCGTCGTAGCCGTCGTCGAGGTCAGCGGTCACGGGCAGCTCGACCGCGTCGACCACAGCCTTGATCCCCGCCAGCGCCGTCTCCAGCGGCATCCCACCGTCGGGATAGCCGTAGGAGGCCGCGATCGAGTGGCCAGCCGTGGCGATCGCCTTCGTCTCGGGCAGGGCCGCGACCGTGGCCGCACTGACGGCGTCCCAGACGTTGACGACGCGGAGGATGTCCGAGGCCTCATGCAGCGCCTTGAGGGTCTGCGCCCGCCCTGCCGTGGTGCTCCCAGCCATACCCATTCCTCCTTCGCGGTCCTTCCGAACCAGGCAGCCGGTCCGGTGCCCGATGATGGTCTGCACAGCGTCTGGGGCGCGCGGAAGGCGCCCGACCGGCCAATGGCCTCCCTCAGGACCGAGCGCCAGCCTGACGCCTCCAGCACGTGCAATGTTGCGAATCGGCAGGCAGGGACGATGCCGTCGCACGCTGCCACCGTTTCTACCAGACAGTACCGGGTGAGGAACAGGGTGGGTTGGGCGTGTCCCGACATGTCTCCCGAAGGCCACGCATCTCGTTCCGGGAGGAGATCCGCCGCTTCTTCGCGAAGTACGCCACCTTCACGGGCCGCGGGCTCCTGCTCCCGAGTCGCCCCAGATCGCCTTCGCCTAGCACATTGGCGTCATGTCCGTCTCGTCAGGCAGCACTTCCCGATCATCCGCACCAGATGTCACCGCTCAGCAGCCTCGACGCCTCGGCCCTCGCCTCCGAGTCACCGAGGCCGGCCTGCCTGAGTTCGCGGAGCAATCGCGTCCTCTGACGGTGGGAGGCCGGAGCGAGATCCGGGCCGGTCTGCTTCTCATGGTCCGGACGAGCCCGCGCGACGGACTTCTCGGAGTGGAGGCTGGTTCTGGAGTGACTGCTTCGAGGAAGCATGGAAGATCTGCCTGCCCTGCCCTCACTCGACTCTGTCGAGGGGGCATCATTCTCAATGCGCAGCCGGGGTCCCAGACTCTTGAGGCCCATTGCGCTCCTATCATTCTCGCCGCTCTCTGCGATGACGGGTAGTCGGCATCAGGATAGGAATGCCCTCGCCGCCACGGGCAAGCGCTGAGACGTTCCGGCCCTGGAGGGGCCCAGCTGCCGGGCCCCTCCGTGCCGGGTCGCGGGTTACCAGCCCGCTGAGTCCATTGGGAGAGGGAACTCGTACGGACCCTATCCGGCACGCGCCCCGGCCAAACCACCCGCGGCCATGCCGTGCGTCACGGACGCCTGCCGGGGCCGCGCATAGGATCGTGGGGTGAGCACGCCCCGGTCCCGTCGGCCGACCCTGCACAGCCTCGGCCTCGACGCGGTCCGGCTGGCCTCACGCATCGAGGAGAGCCCGGTATTGCTGGGCCTCACCGACGGCATGCCCCGCTTCGAGCGCACCATCCCCCGGGACGGCACCGACCGGTTCGCCGCCATCCTCTTCGACCCCGCCAGCGGGACGCGCCTCCTTGTCGAAGTCCAGCTCGGCGACGCCGACACCGACCAGCTCGCCCGCGCCCTGGACCTCTGGGCCGCAGAGCACACCCGCCTCCCTGTCAGCCACCGCCTCGTGCTCGCCGCCGAGCACATCGCCGCCGACGTCGCCCACGCCGCGGCCCTGGCCCGGGCCACCGCGCCCGTGGAGCTCCTCGAGCTCCGCGCCGAGCAGACCGGCAGCATCGTGAACGCCTATGGAGAACCCGTCCCACTCCCCAGCGGCGACGGCCCCACCCCAGCCCTGCCCTGACCTCCGGGCCGTGGGGGACGCGGGGTGCCCGCTCGCGGTCGCCGAGATGCGTCAGCGGCCCCCTGACGGAGAACCATAGTGCTCGCCAAGTCTCGCGAGCCCCTCATCGAGCGAGACAGAGGGGGTCCAGTCGAGGAGCGCACGGGTCTCACGCTGGTCGTACCAGTGGGCCGTAGAGAGCTGCTCGGCCAGGAATCTCGTCATCGGAGGCTCCTCCTTGCGCCCGGCCCAGGTCCAGAGCTTCTCCACCGCCGCGCCCGCTGTCCGGGCCACGGTGCCGGGCACGGCCCACGACGGCGCCGGGACGCCGCCTGCGCGGCAGATGCCTGCGAGCAGCTCGCCGATCGGGCGCGGCTCGCCGTTGGTCACTACGACGGCTCTCCGATGGACATGGTCCATGCGGTACAGCGCAGCGACGATGGCGGAGGCGGCATTGTCCACATAGGTGGTGTCGATCAGAGCCGCACCGGCGTCGAGCAGGGGCAGGCGGTGGCGACGTGCACGATGCAGGACCCGCTCAACCAGTTGGGTATCGCCGGGGCCCCACACGATGTGGGGACGCACGGCCCCGACCCGGAACCCCGGCGAGTCCGCCGCCAGCGCGAGGAGCTCCGCCTCGGCCTTGGTGCGCGAGTAGTCTCCGTGCGCGCGCTGCGGGTCGGCGGGCTCGGCGCCCAGGCCTACGATGGCGGCGCCGGAGTTGGCCACGGACGGGGACGACACGAACACCACATCCCGCACGCCGGCCGCGCGGGCGCACCGGAGGAGGCGGCGGGTCCCCTCGACGTTCACCTCGTGGAACTCAGCCGCTCGGCCGGTGAAGGAGACCTTCGCGGCCAGATGGATGATTCCCTCCGCACCCTGAACGGCGGCCCGGACAGCGTCCTCGTCGGTGACGGAGCCGCGGAGGTCGGCGGCGCCGTCGACCCCTGACGCCCGTCGCTGGAACGTGGTCACGGCGTGCCCTTGGCGGACCAGGAGCCGCGCGACCTCGCGTCCGAGCAGCCCGCTGGCACCCGTGACGAAGACCCTCATGGCTTCCCCTGGCGGCCGCCGGCCAGCACTTGGGAAGCCCAGCGGGACAGACGCGTCCTGTCGATCTTGGCGTTGTGCCGGATGTCCGTCGGGAGCGCTGGAACGGCCAGCACCGCGGAGACCGCCACACCGGCCTCACGGGCCGCCTCCCTGACGCGCGACGCGAGCCGGGGCGCCGCAGGGCCCCCGGTGCGGGTCGGAGGCAGGGTCTCGACGACGGCAACCGCCGCCTGCGTGCCAGCCGGGCCGACGCCGGCAATGGCGGCCAGCCGGACGCAGTCCAGACGTTCGATTGCCTGCTCCGCGCCGACAGGCGTGACCACGGCGCCCGGCGCCGTCACGACGTGGGCCAGGCGCCCCTCCACCCAGAGGCGGCCGGCCGCGTCGAAGTGCCCCACGTCGCCCGTGCGGTGCCACCCGGGAACGCTGGAGCTCTCCCGCTGCGTCAGCCAGAGCCTGTCGTAGGCGTGCTTGACGTGCGGCGCGCTGACCAGGATCTCACCGGTCACACCCGCCTCCGTCACAGGATGGGATCCGTGCGCACTGCCGTCGGGGCCCAGCGGAACGATGGCGACGCGCGCGCCATGCACCGGCAGGCCGACACACACGCCATTGCCCGCACCCGGCACTGTGCCGGCGGCGGCTTCGACGTCGGCGGCCCGGATCTGTTCGAGGCTGATGTCCGTGACGGGCAGCGCTTCCGTCATCCCATAGGGGGTGTGCAGCGAGGCCCGCGGAAGGAGCCGCTGCACCTCGGCCAGGAGCGGTTCGGGGACAGGTGCCCCGGCGGACAGCAGCAGTTCGACCCGCTCCAGGGCCTCGCGCCCCGCCGCGCCTACGCCATTCTGGGTGGCCAGGACATTGCGCAGCGCCGCCGGCGAGGCGAAGACCACGGTGGCTTCGATGGCCGCCGCAGCGTCCCCCAGTGCGCGCGCGGTGAGGGTGCGGGGAGCCGTGACGTCCATCGCAGGGGTCACCGAGACTGCCCCGAGCGCCGGTCCGAGGAGCGCGAAGGGGGCGAAGCCCGCCACCAGTCTGGCCCCGCGGCGGATCCCGAACGTCTGGGCCACGGTGTTCCGCATCGCGGAGAGTTGCCGATGGGTGTAGGCAACCCCCTTCGCGGGGCCGGTGGAGCCGGACGTGAACAGTACGGCGGCGGGGGCCGTCGGATCCGGATCGGGCAGCGGCCGGCCCGCGCCGAGCGCCGCACCGCGCCGCGCGAGGCCTGTGAGGGAGGCTTCGACTGCGAGGATGCGGCGGCGGACTTCCGGCAGCTCCTGCACGCTGATCCGTCGCCCGGGCCAGCCGAGCGCCGCGGCAGCCGCCAGTGCCCTGTCGATGCCGATCAGGAAATCGGGGGCCGCGCCCTTCACGGCCCGGCTCAGACCCCTGGCTCCCAGCCCGGCGTCGGCCACCACGACCACCGCTCCCAGCCGCAGGCACGCGTAGAGCGCCACGGTGAGGTCCACCCCCGGCGGAACCATGAGGCTCACCCGGCTGCCGCTGCCCACGCCTGCATCCCGCAGGCCCGCCGCGAGCTCGGCGATGCTCCGGCCCAGCTGTCTCCACGTGAGCAACCGGCTGACGGCGCCCGCCGGCGACATCTCGGCCACAGCGGTTTCGTCCCCTCCGGGGCCCGCCGCCTGCTCGTCGAGCTCCGACCAGAGAGGGCGGAACGCACCGGGCCGCTCCTCGGCGGCCGTCGGCCTGCCTGCATCGGGGATCGGGGCGCCCGACGCCGCGTGGTCGCCGTCGTGCGTGCCGACCGCGTGGTCTGCGAGCCACTGGAAGACCGGTGCGGCGATGTCCCGGTCCTCCGCCACGAGGTGTCCTGCGCCCTCGAAGCGGTGCACGTCCGCGTGCGGGAGCCGCCCGACGAGGTCTTTGAGGTACCGGTCGGAGAAGACGGGGTCGCGCGGGCCCCAGAGCAGCAGGGCCGGCACCCTGAGCCCGCGCACCCCCTCCGCTACCCCCCGGAGCGCCGGGAAGCTGGGATGGGAGGCATCCGTGGGGATGTCCGCCACGAAGTTCCCCACCCCCGCCCGGCGGTGGGAGCTGCGGTACGGGGCCATGTAGGCCCTGCGGACCTCGGGGGGCAGCTGTGGGCGTGCCAGGGCGTGCGTGACCCGCAGGAAGGCGTCCGACGTCGTGGTGCCCCAGCGGTGGACTGCGGGGTGCAGCGCAAGCCGGAGGGCGGGCGGGATCCCCGAGCCGGACGGCTGGTGGACGGCCGTGTTGGTCAGCACGACTCCGGCGAGGTGCTGGGGGTGCGCCAGCGCCCAGCCGAGGCTGACCACCCCGCCCCAGTCGTGGCCCACTGTGACCACCGGTCCGTCGAGGCCCAGTGCGTCGGTCAGGTCTCCGAGGTCGTTGATCCGGTCACCAAGACGACGGAATGTGCCCGTCCGCTCCGAGTAGCCCATGTCCAGCTGGTCCACCGCGACGACGCGCCACGGATGGCCCGGCTCGGATCCGGCTGCCAGAAGGGTCCGCCACAGGTACGACCAGGTCGGGTTGCCGTGGACGCACAGCAGGGTGCCTGCCGGCGCGAGACCCCGCCTGGAGATCTGTGCGCCGTTGTCCAAGACGTGCCAGCGGCGCAGTGTGCCCGCAGGGTCCACCGCGGAGGTGGAATGAACGGTGATCGTCCGGGACCATTCTGGGTCGACCCCGGCCCAGGCCTCGGCTACCAAACGATTTCCACCATGCCCGTATTCAGTCCCGAGCCCACGCCCATGCACAGCACGCGGTCTCCCGAACTCAGCGACTGCGCCTCGGCTGCCAGTGTCATGGGCAGCGAGGCAGGACCCACGTTGCCCCAGTGGGGGAAGGTGATCGGAACCTTGCCCGGGTCCAGGTCGATGGCCTTGATGATGGCCTGGGTGTAGGCGTTGCTCACCTGGTGGGTGACATAGCGGTCCATGGAGGCCCAGTCCCACTCCGGCTGGGCCTCGTGCCAGGCGTCGACCACGAGCTGGAGGCCGCCGTCGAGCAGGCCCTTCGTGTCGGTGGACATCCCGTCGACGCCTCCCACGCACAGGTCGTGGTGCTCGGTGCCGGCCCGCATCACGCCCCCGACAAGCCGGTGGGCCCCCGGGTGCTCATCGGCGGGACCCAGAACGGCGGCGGCTGCCCCTGAGCCGAGGGTGAGCGTGGCGAACTCCCGGGTGAAGTCTTCGCGGGTCGTGTCCGGCCGCTGCAGTCGTGCCAGCGTCGCCTCCTGCGTGGCTTGGGAGTCCTCGCCGTTGACGATGACGGCGTACTTGATCTGGCCGGAGTCGATCATGTTGGCCGCCAGGATCATGCCGTTCACGAACCCGAGGCACGCGTTCGCAAGGTCGAAGTTCATGGCCGACGAATTCAGGCCCATCCGGTGGTGGATCTTCACCGCGACGGACGGCTCGAGGCTGCGTCGCGTGACTGAGGTGTTGATCAGGAGCCCGATCTCGGATGCTTCCACACCCGCCTCCGCCAGCGCCTTCGAACCCGCTTCGGCTGCGGCGTCGTCGAAGGACGTCCCGGGGGCCCACCAGCGGCGGTGCGTGATGCCGGCAACGCGCTCGAGCAGCCGGGGTGGGAACCTGAGCCGCTGCAGGGTCGAGGCCAGGCTGTGGTCGAAATCCGTCGAACTCACGATCCTCGGAGCCTCGACGCTGCTCACCGCAAGCAGTGCGGCGTTGCCGTGACGAAAGGTCGCGTTCCCTGCCAAGTCAGGCCCCTGTTCGTTTCCGTGCTGAATCCATGCGGTGACAGTACCCACATGAGCGGAAGGCTAAGACAGATGCCCAGGCTGGTTCACGATGTCGGTGCTGAAGAATACTCTGCCAGAGGTTAGGCGATCGCGCCTCTCGCCTTCGCCTTCACCTCCTTGACGTCCGCAGCGCGTGCGCGGAATCTTGACGGTACGAACAGCTGGGGCCCATCTCATCGGACTGAGGAAGGGTCGCCGATGGACCTCGATCTCCTGACAGTGCTCATCGCCGTGGGCGGCATGGCCACCGGCGTCGGTGCCATCTGGGCGGCGTGGGTCGCACGACGCCAGCTGAGGGCCCACGCGGAATTCGTCGAGGAGCAGAACGTCCTCATGAGACGCCAGACCGAACTGACAGCGGAGAGCGTGGCCGCGCAGCTGAAGTCCCTCCAGCTGCGCGACGAGCGCGAGCGGATCCGGCTGGAGGTCAGCGTGATGTCGCAGCTCTGGGAGGAGTGGACCGGACCCATCTTCCAGCGGTACCGGCGGGCGAGTTTCCAGTACTTCCTCGACCACTATCTGGTCGATGGGCAGCTGCGCGAGCCACAGTACATTGACGGCGGCACTCGCGCCCTCTTCAACTTCTATACCGAGCTGGGGTACCTCACGAGGACTGGGGTCCTAAGGGCAGAGCGCGTTCTCGACCTCCATGGGAATTCCATCCGGCACGGCTGGGCACTGTGGAGGTCGGCGGCGATGCGGGAGCGAGAAATGTGGTCCGACCCGGCCCGATATGCCGACTTCGAGTACCTCTACGGGCTCGCCGTGAAGTACCGGGACCGCGGGGAACCCTCCCAGGAAGAACTGCTGCTCTTCCTCCGCAAGCAGGGACGAACGGAGGAGGAAATGCTGGCCGCTGCGGAGTCCCCCTTGCCGGCGCGGGAGCGGACGGCCTCGACGGACTCCTGAACTCCCGCGGCCTCAGCTCGGGCTCACCCACCGCGGCCCCAGCACGCCTTCGAGCAGCATGCGCCGCTTCTCGCACAGCACGCCGCGGCGTTCAACATCCCGCTGGCCCTCCAACCACGAACCGAGCCTCGCTTCGACCCTGTCGCTCGATCTCCAGTCAGGGATGCCGCCGCCTTCCTCACGGAATGCCTCGAGTTCCACAATGACCGCCGCGAATTCCTCGTCCCGCGGTTCTCTCATGCGGTCGAGCCCTGTGATCTGCCTGGAGAGATAGCGCTTCATTGCCTCGTCCACGTATTCATTCCCCCCAGTGACTCTCCGTCGTCGCGTTGACGCATTCTAGCCAGATCCGGAGGCCTCAGGGGTAGCGGCAGCGCCCAGAAGCCATCGCTTCTTTCCGCGCCGCGCAGGTGGCATATCCGCTAATGTTGTACATGTCCAATGCGGACGCTGGGGGTTCGCTTTGGAGCGCCCGCGGCCGCCTCGACACCGTGCACACGGTGAGGCGGCCGCGGGCGCGAGCTCACCCCAGACGGCGGAGACAACAGGAAACACAAGAGGGGGAATGATGGGCCCTGTGGGGGACGGCCTCGTTCAGGAAAGCCTCCTGGATGCGCGGGCAGAGTCTGCAAGGCTGCAGGCAGCCCTGCACAGGAAGGCCTGGATGATCCCGAAGGGGCCCTTCATTGCCGCCGGCAGGCTCGTGCTGGCCCTCGCCGGAATGCTCGGCGTCGTCGCGCTCGGCCTCCTGCTCGCGGCAGCCGTCGCCCTCGTCCAGATGCACATCCGCTGACGGGGCGACGCTCCTCACCGGACCTCTGCTCCAACGACAGCCGGCCCGGCCCCCGCGAGGGGACCGGGCCGGCGTCGTACGTTTCGGTCAGGCAGCCTTGGCAGCGATCGCGGCGTCGAGGAACGCGTCGAAGCCCTGCTGCGCAGAGTCCCCGATGCCCCACTGCTTGCCGTCCACGAACGCCGTCGGCGTGCCGGTGACACCCGAGGAGGTCGCGAGCTGGGTGTCGTACTTGACCATCGGCCGGTAGGTCTTGTCGTCGACGCACTTGTCGATGTCTGCGCCGAGGCCCCGCGCGATCTCCTTGAGCTTGTCGTCGGAGAGGCCGGCGCTGCCCTCAGCGGGCTGCTGTGCGAACAGCGCCGTGAAGAAGTCCGCGTACTTGTCCGGGTGGGAGTTCGCGACGCAGGCGGCGGCGTTGGCGGCCCGCGACGAGTAGTTCGTCGTGGACTGG
This sequence comes from Sinomonas sp. B1-1, assembly GCF_050474465.1. NCBI lineage: Bacteria > Bacillati > Actinomycetota > Actinomycetes > Micrococcales > Micrococcaceae > Sinomonas > Sinomonas sp. B1-1. The sequence goes on from NZ_JBCHVF010000007.1 coordinate 171,144, forward strand.
CGGTCCAGGAAGCCCAGCGGACGGTACTCGAGGGTGATCTTGCCGTCGTTGCGCGCCTGGTTCAGCTTCTCGCCGTACGTGTCCTCGAACTGCTTGCAGATCGGGCAGATGAAGTCGATGTAGACGACCACCTTGACCGGCTCGGTCTTGGCGGACGGCTCGATGCCGGGGGCGTTGGCGGCCTGGCCGGCGCTCGGCTGGCCGGTCGCGGGAGGGATCGATGCGACATCGACGGTCGACGCCGGCACGGCCTTGACCTCGTTGCCCTTTCCGAGCGTCACACCGCCGTTCGCGTTCATGTTGGCCGCACGGGGCCCGGTGTCCCCGATCGGCGCGTTGGAGCGCATCGAGCTCGTGACCACGAGCGCAACCACAGCGATCACGGCCACGAGAGCGACCACGACGCCCCACCGAAGCAGGAGGCGATTGCGCTTCTCCCTCTTCTGCTGCTCCTCACGGATCTGGCGGGCCTTCTCCCGGGCGGCGGCGGTGCGCTCTGCCTTCGTCTGTCGTGGCTGATTGGCGGGGCTCATCGTTCCTCGTGATCGGTTCGCGGCGCGCGGTGCACGCCCGTGGTCGGCGACGGGGTCAGTGTAGTGCAGGCAGCTGGCGCCGGGTCCCGCCCTTCCTTCCCCTCGCCGGGGCTTCTTCCCCCGCAACGTTCCGCGTCTGGGCTGAGTTCCATATTCCGCGTGTGACATGCAGCCCACGCCGCGGCGGGTAGTGTTGAGGAAAGTGACAGGGATCCGAGGGGACTGAACGTGAGCCAGCAGACCGCCAAGAAACCGACCGAGGAAGACGACGGAATCCCCGCCAGGACGCACATCTACGACTTCCTCGTCGTCTCCAACCGACTGCCTGTCGACAGGGTCGGCGAAGGCGGGGATGCAGGGTGGCGGCGCTCCCCCGGCGGCCTGGTCACGGCGCTCGCCCCGGTGATGGAGAAGTCCGACGGCGCGTGGGTCGGCTGGCATGGTGCGCCGGACGAGGAAGTGGAGCCGTTCGAGCACGAGGGGATCTCCATCCTGCCGGTGCCGCTCTCGGCCCAGGAAGTCGAGACGTACTACGAGGGCTTCTCCAACGCCACCCTGTGGCCCCTCTACCACGACGTGATCGCCCCGCCGGAGTTCCACCGGACCTGGTGGGACGCGTACCGCAAGGTCAACCAGAGGTTCGCCGACGCCGTCACGGCCTGCGCCGCCGACGGCGCCACGGTCTGGGTGCAGGACTACCAGCTCCAGCTCGTCCCGGCGATGCTCCGCCGACAGCGCCCGGACCTGAAGATCGGCTTCTTCAACCACATCCCGTTCCCACCGCAGGAGATCTTCGCCCAGCTGCCCTGGCGGCGCCAGGTCCTCGAGGGACTGCTCGGCGCGGACCTCCTGGGCTTCCAGCGGCCCAACGACGCCTCGAACTTCGCCCGCGCCGCGCGTCGGTACGCGGGAGCGAGCGGCAAGGGAACCCACCTCGTCGTCCACGATCCCACGCGCCACGATGGACGGCGCGAGGTGCGCGCGGAAGCCTTCCCCATCTCGATCGACACGGCAAGGATCGCCGAGCTCGCCTCCCGCCCCGACATCATCGAACGCGCCCGTCAGATCCGCCAGGACCTGGGCGACCCCAAGGTGATCATGCTCGGGGTCGACCGACTGGACTACACGAAGGGCATCCGACACCGGCTCAAGGCCTTCGAGGAGCTCCTCACCGACGGGCGGGTCAAGGTGGGGGAAGTGACTCTCATCCAGGTCGCGAGCCCGAGCCGCGAGCGGGTCGAGCAGTACCGCCTCCTGCGCGAGGAGATCGAGGGCACGGTCGGGCGGATCAATGGCACGTTCGACACCATGCAGCACACAGCCGTCCGCTATCTGCACCATTCGTACCCGACCGAGGAGATGGTGGCGCTCTACCTCGCAGCGGACGTCATGCTCGTCACGGCCCTCCGCGACGGCATGAACCTCGTGGCCAAGGAGTATGTGGCCTCGCGCCTCGACGGGACAGGGGCGCTGATCCTGAGCGAATTCGCCGGCGCTGCCGACCAGCTCAAACAGGCACTGCTGATCAACCCGCACGACATCGCTGGCCTCAAGGACTCGATCACCACGGCCATCAGCCTTCCGCCGGGAATCGCGGCGCGCCGCATGAAGACGATGCGCCGCCAGGTCCTCGTGCACAACGTCGAGGAATGGTCGTCCATCTTCCTCGCCCGACTCAAGGAGGTCTGCCCGTGACCATCGACGATCAGCTCCGGGCGGCACTGACCCGGCTGGCCGGCGTCGACCGGCTCCTCGTCGCCCTCGACTTCGACGGCGTCGTCTCGCCCATCGTGGAGCGCGCCGAGGACGCCCGGCCCCTCCCGGCGACCGCGGCCGCCGTCGTGCGCCTCGCGGCGCTGCCGGAGACGTGGACGGCCTATGTGTCGGGCCGGGCACTGACGAGCCTGCTCAAGGTGGCTTCGCCGGACGACCGGACGCTGCTCATCGGGAGCCACGGGGCGGAGGTCCGGCTGGGCGCCGAGGAACACCCCGTGGCGCTCGACCCCGACCAGCGCGATGCCCTCGCCGACCTCCACCGCACGTTCACCGAGGTCTCCACCCAGGCCCCCGGGACGTGGGTCGAGGAGAAGCCGGCGGGACGCGTCCTGCACACGCGCCAGGCCGACCGGGACGACGCCGCGGCAGCCGTCGCAGCCGCCCGGAGGCAGCTCACCGGCCGGGGGGACATCTTCCTCAAGGACGGCAAGGAGGTCCTCGAGGGCTCGGTCGTGCACGCGACCAAGGGTGAGGGGCTGGCCTTCCTGCGCCAGGTGACCGAGGCCGAGGCTGTGCTGTTCGTCGGCGACGACGTCACGGACGAGGACGGTTTCCGCGCCCTGGAGTCCGGTGACGTGGGGATCAAGGTGGGTCCGGGCGAGACCGCCGCTGGCTTCCGCGTCGAGTCACCTCAGGACGTCGCGGAGGTCGTCGGCCTCCTGGCCGAGCTCCGCGCGGACCTCGGTGCGCAGAGGCGCCCTGACACCGACGGAGCGTCCACATAACGGGATGTTACGTGCACCACATTTCCCCTCGAATGTGATCCGTGCCATACTCGTCTTGCGAGCGAGGGCGCTGCCCCCGATTGTCATGTTGTGCCAAAATGGGCGACGCCAGCACGGGCGGCCTGTTCTGGCCGACATGAGGGACACAACTGAACAACACGAACCATTCACTACGGATCGTCCGGCACGTACCTGCCGGTGAAGGGACTGATGACTGTGGCTACAGTTACGTTCGACAATGCGACGCGCCTGTATCCGGGCACCGACAAGCCCGCCGTCGACAAGCTCAACATCGAGATCGCGGACGGCGAGTTCCTCGTCCTGGTCGGCCCGTCCGGCTGTGGCAAGTCGACCTCCCTCCGCATGCTCGCCGGCCTCGAGGACGTGAACTCGGGCCGCATCCTCATCGGTGACCGCGACGTCACGGACGTCCCGCCGAAGGACCGCGACATCGCGATGGTCTTCCAGAACTACGCGCTGTACCCGCACATGACGGTCGCGGACAACATGGGATTCGCCCTCAAGATTGCCGGCGTCTCCAAGGAGGAGCGCGCCCAACGCGTCAAGGAAGCGGCCAAGCTGCTCGACCTGGAGCAGTACCTCGAGCGCAAGCCGAAGGCCCTCTCGGGTGGCCAGCGCCAGCGCGTCGCCATGGGCCGCGCGATCGTCCGCAACCCGCAGGTCTTCCTCATGGACGAGCCGCTCTCGAACCTCGACGCCAAGCTCCGCGTCCAGACCCGCACCCAGATCGCCTCGCTGACCCGCCGCCTGGGCGTCACGACGGTCTACGTCACGCACGACCAGGTCGAGGCCATGACGATGGGCGACCGTGTCGCAGTCCTCAAGGACGGCCTCCTCCAGCAGGTCGACACGCCGCGCAAGCTCTACGACCGCCCGTCCAACGTGTTCGTGGCCGGATTCATCGGCTCGCCCGCAATGAACCTGCTCGAGCTCCCGGAGGCGGACAACGGCGTGAAGTTCGGCGGGACGGTCTACCCCGTGTCCCGCGACGTCCTGTCCGAGGCCCACGGCTCGACGGTCACCCTCGGCGTCCGGCCTGAGGACCTCGAGACCGCCCCTCAGGGCGAGGGTCTCGAGGTCGAGGTCGACGTCGTCGAGGAGCTCGGTGCCGACGCCTACATCTACGGCCACACGATGCTGGATGGGCAGAGCCACGACATCGTCGCCCGGACCGACGGCCGCCGGCCCCCGATGAAGGGCGAGAAGATCTGGGTCCGCCCGCAGCAGGGCCACGTCCACCTCTTCGACACCAAGACCGGCCTTCGCCTCGGCGACTGACCCCTGACGCGGCGACGCCGCGCATTCACGAGAGCGCCCGCCAGGCCCGGCCCGGCGGGCGCTCTCGTGTCATGGGGCTGCGCGCCGCGGACGAACCGCGGAAGAATGGAAGACATGACGGAACAGAGCAGCGCCACGTGGCAGGACGAGCCGACGGACTACGCCGAACTCGGCAAGCTGCCGAGGCGCGCTCCCCTGCCCGACCCGCCGCCCTCGCCGGTCATGGGCTCACTCAGCATCACCGCGGCGGCAGCGGACCCGGAGCTCTTGGACCTGCCGTGGCACATGGCGCTCGAGGAATGGCCCGAGGAGTATCTGGCTGCACTTCCCCGCGGCATCTCCCGGCACATCGTGCGGTTCGCGAAGTTGGGCAACTCCGTCATCGCGGTGAAGGAGACCGGCGAGCATGTGGCCCGCCACGAGTACCACATGCTGCGCAAGCTCCAGCGCCTCGACGTCCCGTGCGTCGAGCCGGTGGCCGTGATCCGCGATCGGCAGACCCCTCAGGGCACCCCGCTCGACCCCTGCCTCGTCACCCGGCACCTCAAGTTCTCCCTGCCCTACCGTGCGCTGTTCTCGCAGACGCTGCGCAAGGACACCCTCACACGGCTGATCGACGCGCAGGCCCTCCTGTTGGTTCGGCTCCATCTCGTGGGGTTCTACTGGGGGGACGTCTCGCTCTCGAACACGCTGTTCCGCCGCGATGCCGGCTCCTTCGCGGCCTATCTCGTGGACGCCGAGACCGGCGAGCTCTACCCCGACCTCTCAACGGGCCAGCGCGAGTACGACCTGGAGATCGCACGCGTCAACATCGCAGGCGAGCTCATGGACCTCCTCGACGGCGGTCTCATCGACCCCGAGGTGGATCCCGTCGCCACCAGCGAGAGGATCATGGACTCCTACCGGAACCTGTGGGCCGAGCTCACGGAGAAGGAGTCGTTCGAGCTGGGTGAACGGTGGCGTGTGGGCGCCCGCATCCGTCGGCTCAACGAACTCGGCTTCGACGTGGAGGAGTACGCCATCAAGACGACGGCCGGGGGCACCACCATCCAGCTCCAGCCCAAGGTCGTCGACGCCGGCCATCACCAGCGCCGGCTCCTGCGCCTCACCGGCCTGGACGCCCAGGAGAACCAGGCCCGGCGCCTGCTGAACGACATGGACTCGTTCCGCGCCGACAACTACCCGGGCCAGGACGAGGAGATCAGCGCCCATGCCTGGGTGACCCAGGTCTTCGAGCCCATCGTCAGGGCAATCCCGAAGGAGCTGTCGGGGAAGCTGGAGCCGGCCGAGGTGGTGCATCAGGTCCTGGAGCACCGCTGGTACATGTCGGAGAAGCTCGATCGCTACGTTCCGCTCGCCGAGACGCTCCAGTCGTACATCGACGATGTCCTCCGCCACCGCCGCGACGAGGCGGCCATCATGCTCAACCCGGACACCCAGCTCCTGAAGGTCATCGAGACCGAGGAAGCCCGTCACCGCGAGGATGACGAGGACGACGACGAGCACCTCACCGAGGACTGAGTCACCCGCCCACGTGGTCCGTCAGCCACTCGACGAGCGGTCGGAGCCCTGACCAGGCGCTGCGCACGTGTACGAGGGCGTCCGGTGTCCCGAGCCAGACCGGCATGCCGTATGCCTTCGCGGCAGTGAGCGACTTGTAGGTCAGCAGCTCACCTCTGGGATGGTCTCTCGGATACTCGCGCGGAACGGTCTTCAGACGCTCTCCGTCGATGGCGAAACCAGCGCTTCGCAGTGCTCCGACAATGGCATCCAGCTCCGCTCCTGAGGAAGGGGCATCGACGGCGCCCCGGTAGCGGGCGATCTGAGCCGGCGTATACGAGTGGTATCCGCCGCCCACTGTGAGTCCGTCAGCGTCGAGGTGGAGGTAGTACCCGATGCCCTGAGCAGTCTGCGCGAAGCCGCCCTGATGGGTCTTGTAGGGCGATTTGTCCTTGCTGAACCGCACGTCCCGGTAGGGGCGGAAGGCCTTGGCCTCCCCGAACTCCCCTGAGAGCTCGTCCAGAAGCGCTGTCATCGGGCCCCTGACCGTCCTCTCGTAGACATCCTTGTGCCCGGTCCACCATTCCTTGGAGTTGTTCAGCTCAAGGTCTGCATAGAAGGCAGGTCCCTCCGGAGGGAATCCCGTGAATGCGCCCATGGAAGGCATCTTCCGCCCTCCCAGAACCGTCCGTCCAGTCTCAGTCTCCGCCGTCTGCGAGCTCCTCGACAGCCTCCGGGAGCTGGCCGAAGAACGCGGCGAACCGCCCCAGGATTGCGCGCCATCCGCTGGACCGCTCGAACGCGGTATGCCCGATGGTTCCCGCCGCCCATCCGTCCTGCGTCACGGTGACAACGGTTCCGCCCGCGGAATCACCCGACGCGTCCTCCAGCGCCACCGTCACCGTAGTCGGGCTGCCGGCCGGTGCCCCGTCGGACCACGAGAACACGATGTCCTCCCCAGGCTCCTCGTGCCGCACCTCCGCCCACACGGCTGTCTCGCCGTTCTGCCCCTCCTCGCCCACGACGCCGTCCTCGATGAACACATGCGTCCCCTCGCCGAAGCGGGTCGAGTCCGCCGGCCACCACAGGTGGGCGTCCCCCACGAACGCCCGGTAGACAACATCCCGGGGCACGGGCAGCTCGAGGCGGTACACGCGCGACGGCGGCTCCTCGCCGCGCGCTGCCCGGTCGGGCTCCGAGCGCGGAGAGTGTGAGAAGAGGGGTTCCATGCAAAGATCCTAGGCCGTGCAGCTACCTGCACGGCGGTCCGCCTTTGTGGGCGGGGCTTGCCCGCGGCGTGAGTTAAATGCAGGGAGCCCCCCGGCGGGTGCTGGGGGGCTCGACCTGGTGGTGTTGTCCGGCGGTGTCCTACTCTCCCACACCCTCGCCTGAGTTGGCTCACGCTGTAGCGGTTCGGAGAACCTACTGCCCTCTGATCTGGGGCGATGCTGGCCGAGGGACGCTGTTTCACGCACTAAGCAGGGTGTCCTAGTGTCGCGTTGTGGCGTTCATCAGGCGGGTCCGGACTGCCTCCGGGGCGACGGCGGTGCAGATCGCGGAGTACGTCGCCGGGCGTCAGCGGATCGTGGAGCACGTCGGCTCGGCGCATACCGAG
>NZ_JBCHVF010000008.1:0-170044 GCF_050474465.1 Sinomonas sp. B1-1
CCGCCGTCCTCGTCGGCCTCGGCGTCACCACCCTCTCCATGACCCCCCGCGCCCTGCCCGCCGTGAACAAGGTCCTGGCCACCATCACCCTCCCCCAAGCCCAGCACCTCGCCACCCTCGCCCTCGCAGCCCCCACCGCCCAACACGCCCGCGACACCACCCGCAACCACCTCCCCATCCTCACCACCCTCGGCCTCTGAAGACCGGTAGTCTGTGGCGGACCCGCCACGACCCTCCCAACGACAAGGAGCACTCCATGGCAGAACGCACCGCAACGATCGGCTCCCGCGTGGGCCTCCACGCCCGCCCCGCGGCCATCTTCGCCGAGGCGGCCGGCGATGTCGGCCTCGACGTCACGATCGCGAAGGTCGGCGACCCGGTCGACGAGGCCATGGACGCCTCGAGCATCCTCTCCCTCATGAGCCTCGGCGCCGAGTACGGCGAGAAGGTCGTCCTGCGTGCGGAGGGCCCGGGCGCCGACGAGGCGCTCGACAAGCTCGTCACCGTCCTCGAGACGGACCACGACGCGGAGTAGCGCGGGCCGATCCCCGGCGCCCGTCAGCCCCCTTCCGGGGCCGGCGGGCGCCGCGCTGTATCCGGCGCGAATGGACCCCTAAAGGTCACGAATCGATAACAACCGGACGCAACGAGGAACCGCCGCGGCGGGCAGCGCGCCTGCGCCGGCCACGCGGCGTCGTGCACGGCCGGATCGGCGCGATGGCGGGCATGCCGGGGCCGGTCGCCGGGCTCGAGCCGCGCCGAAGCTCTCGCCGAGCACCAGCGGCGGCGTGACGCCCGCCATAGCGTTAACCGATGCGGAGCTCTCAGATCGGATCTCCGCCTAGTAGACTTGATGGTCATGTCACGAGACCACAGTCAGATGACCGCACACGAACGGCCCCAGCGGGTCGTCTTCCGAAAGCGCCGGCTGAGAGTCGACGACGTCAATGTGGTGGACCAGCCGATGCTCAAGAGGGCCATCGGGGGGACCATCGTCGGGAACACCATGGAGTGGTTCGACGTGGGCGTCTTCGGATACCTCATCACCACCATGGGCCCCGTCTTCCTCCCCGAGGCTGACCGAACCGTCCAGACGCTGTTCCTCCTCGGAACGTTCGCCGCGACCTTCATCGCACGCCCGGCCGGCGGCGTGTTCTTCGGCTGGCTCGGGGACAAGATGGGCCGCCAGCGCGTGCTCGCGATGACCCTGATCATCATGGCCGCCTCCACCTTCGCCCTCGGCCTCCTGCCCGGCTACGCCCAGATCGGCGTCTGGGCGGCGATCCTGCTGGTCGTCGTCAAGCTCGTCCAGGGCTTCTCGACCGGCGGCGAGTACGCCGGCGCGACGACCTTCGTGAGCGAGTACGCCGCGGACAGGCGCCGCGGCTTCCTCGCGAGCTTCCTCGACATGGGCTCCTACCTCGGCTTCGCGCTCGGCGCCGCGGTCGTGTCCGTGCTCCAGCTGACCCTCGGCCAGGAGGCCATGGAGGCCTACGGCTGGCGCATCCCCTTCCTGATCGCCGGCCCTCTCGGGGCGATCGCGATCTGGTTCCGCCTCCGCATCGAGGAGAGCCCCGCGTTCAAGGCCTCGCTCGAGGCCCAGCAGCAGATGGCGCACGAGCTGGCGACCCACGACGAGATCGCGACCAAGGGCCCCCTCGCGATTGTGCGCAGCTACTGGCGCCAGATCCTCGTGGCCATGGTCCTCGTCGCCGCCGCAAACACGGTCGGCTACGCGCTCACGTCCTACATGCCGACGTACCTGACCACCTCGAAGGGCTACGACGAGCTGCACGGCACGATCCTGACGATCCCGGTCCTCGTGGTCATGAGCCTCTGCATCCCGCTCACGGGCAAGCTCTCCGACCGGATCGGCCGCCGCCCGGTCCTGTGGATCGGTGCCGCGAGCACGATCGTCCTGTCCATCCCGGCCTTCCTGCTCATCGGCGTCGGCACGGTCGTCACCACCCTGATCGGCCTCGCGCTCGTCGCGTTCCCCGTGACGTTCTACGTGGCGAACCTCGCCTCCGCGCTGCCCGCGCAGTTCCCGACCGCAAGCCGCTACGGCGCGATGGGCATCGCGTACAACTTCGCGGTCGCGATCTTCGGCGGCACCACGCCGTTCATCATCGACGCGCTCATCCAGGCCACGGGCAACGACATGATGCCCGCCTACTACCTCATGGCGACCTCCGTGGTCGGCGCCGTGGCGATCTGGTTCCTGCGCGAGTCCGCCCAGCGTCCCCTGCCCGGCTCGCTCCCGAGCGTCGACACCGAGGCCGAGGCGCGCGACGTCGTCGCCCATCAGGACCAGGACCCGCACATCGACCTCGAGCACATGCCGCTCACCGAGGTGCCGGTGGCGGTGGCGGACGACGGCGTGGCGCTGCAGCTTCCGCTCGACCACCCGGCCGCCGTCGAGGCAGCCGAGGAGGCCGGCGTGGACCTGGAGGCCACGGCGCTCGAGGCGCAGGTCTCCGGCGAGGCACCCGTCGCCTCAGGCCCGATCTCGGGGCCGGTGCCCAGGGTGCCCCAGCCCGCTGCGGCCCACCAGGGCTGACGCGCTGATCAGTCCCGCACGTCGATCCCGAGCTGCGCGGCCATGAGCTCTGCGAGCTCCACGGCCTGCATGCTGCTCAGGATGGCGCCACGGAGCCCGTCGACCCCGGCAACCCGGTGGAGGCGGGCTCCGCGCACGTCCACGTCCGTGAGCGAGGCCTGCGTGACGTCGAGGCTCTCCACGGTGCTGCCCTGCAGCGAGACCCGCGTCGCCGTGGCACCGCCCAGGTCCAGCTCGTCGATCGCGCAGTCGGCGAACAGGACGTCCTGCAGGCTCGCACCGCGCAGGTTCACGTAGCCCAGCTTGCAGCCCCGGAGCACGACGCCGCGGAGCTCGCCGTCGTACAGCTCCGCGGAGCCGATGCGCGAAGCCTCGACCTCGACGCCGCGCCAGCGCGACCGCGGGGCGGCGAGACGGGGCGCCCCGAGCCGCTCGAGGCGGCAGTCGAGGAACGAAGCCGAGCGGAGGTCGGCGTCGTGCGCTGCGACGTCCCGGAAGGAGCATTCGGCGAAGGTCGTGCCCTCGAGGGCCAGGCCGGCGAGGTCCGTGCCCTCGAAGGCGAGGCCCTCGGTGCGCCCACCGGGCTCGATGTCGCCCGCGAACCCCGTGTCGAGGCCGTCGAGGCGGAGGGGATCGAGGCGCGGAGCGGACTGGTCACCGGACGAGGGGGCGGGGCGGGACTGGCGGGCCATGCGACGAGCCTAGCCGCCTAGGACATCCTGCGGCGGTACGCGACCATCGCGAAGCCGTACGCCACGACGAGGATGCCGGTGCACCAGGCGAGCGCGGTCCAGAGGTCGGCGCCGACCGGCTCCTGGGCGAGCAGGTCGCGGATCGCGTTGACGATCGACGTCACCGGCTGGTGCTCGGCGAATGCCCGCACCGGGCCCGGCATGGTCGCGGTCGGGACGAACGCCGAGCTGATGAACGGCAGGATGATGAGCGGATAGGAGAAGGCGCTCGCGCCGTCCACCGACTTGGCGGTCAGGCCCGGGATGACGGCGATCCACGTCAGCGCGAGCGTGAACAGCACCAGTATCCCTGCGACCGCGAGCCATTCGAGCACTCCCGCCCCGGAGCGGAAGCCCATGAGGAGCGCGACGAGCACCACCACCACGACCGAGATCAGGTTCGCGACGAGTGAGGTGAGCACGTGCGCCCACAGCACGGCTGAGCGCGCAATGGGCATGGACTGGAACCGGGCGAAGATGCCTCCCTTCGTGTCCAGGAACAGCCGGTAGGCGGTATAGGAGATGCCGGAGGCGATCGTGATCAGCAGGATGCCGGGCAGGAGGTATCCCACGTACGAGTCGGAGCCCGAGTTGATCGCACCGCCGAACACGTAGACGAACAGCAGCATGAAGGCGATCGGCATGAGGGCGGTCGTGATGATGGTGTCCAGGCTGCGGGCGATGTGGCGAAGGGAACGCCCGGTCAGGACGGCGGTGTCGCCGAGGAAGTGCGTTGTCATCGGAGTTCCTTGGTCTGGTCATGGGCCTTGCCGACTGGTTTCCCCTGGTGCTCCCCGGCGGTCTGGCCGCCCACGAGTGCGAGGAAGACGTCCTCGAGGGTGGGCTGCTTCTCCACGTATTCGACCCGGGCGGGCGGGAGGAGCTGCTTGAGCTCGGCGAGCGTGCCGTCCACGAGGATCCGGCCGTGGTGCAGGATCGCGATCCGGTCAGCAAGCTGTTCCGCCTCGTCGAGGTACTGCGTGGTGAGCAGCACCGTGGTGCCGTTCGCGGCAAGCTCCCTGACGGCCTGCCACACCTCGAGGCGCGCTTCGGGGTCGAGGCCGGTGGTCGGCTCGTCGAGGAAGATGACCGGCGGATTGCCGATCAGGCTCATCGCGATGTCGAGCCGGCGGCGCATGCCGCCTGAGTACGTGGACACCTTGCGCGACCCGGCCTCGATGAGCGAGAAGCGCTCGAGCAGGCCGTCCGCAACGCGGCCGGGGTCCGCGAGGTGCCGGAGCCGCGCGACCAGCACGAGGTTCTCGCGTCCGGTGAGGACCTCGTCGACGGCCGCGAACTGTCCCGTCAGGCTGATGGAGGCGCGCACGTCCGACGCGTGGGCGGCGACGTCCCAGCCGTTGACGGCGGCAGCACCGGCGTCGGCCGCCAGGAGCGTCGAGAGGATGTTCACGACCGTCGTCTTGCCGGCGCCGTTGGAGCCGAGGAGGGCGAAGATGCTCCCGCGCGCAACGTCGAAGTCGACGCCGCGCAGCACCTCCACCTCCTTGTAGGACTTCTCCAGACCGGCCACGTGGATGGCAGGCTCGGCTGGCGGGTGGGTTGTGGGCATGACAGTACTCCTTTCCGAAGTACGTCGTTCTGCAGGAACTGCCGTGTTCTCGGCGCGCTTCAGGCCCGCCGGATGGTCACCGACCCATAGCTCGTACGGGCGGTGAGCTCGAGACGCTCGGCGGCAGCGGGGGGCGACGCCGAGCGGCTGAGTTCGTTGCGTATGCGGCCGTGGCTGGTGGAGACATCGACCTTGGCTGTGGTGCCCACAGCGATCCCGACCACGAGGTCGGAATAGGTGGACGTGATGGAGAGGCTGCCCGAGACGGCCTCGCGGACGCGGATGGAGCCGTAGGGGCACGTGACCTCTGCCGCCCCGGCGACGCGCCCCAGGGACACTTCCCCGGTCGTGCACTTGACGCGCAGCGCGCCGGTCACGTCCTCGACGCGCACTCCGCCCGTGGACGAGACGAGCGAGGCCTCCTCGCGCACGCGGCCCACCTCGACGTCGCCCGCCGAGGTCTCCAGTTCGAGTGAGACGCCGTCCTCGACCCTGACGTCCCCTGCATGGGTCTTGGCCTTGGCCCGTGCAAGGGCTCCTGTGGCGATGATGTCGCCGAAGGCCGTCGAGGCCTCCAGGTCCGAGCCCGCGGGGAGCTTGACGGTCACCACCACGGCCCCCGGGCGCCCGAGGAAGCCCAAGCCGCGGACCTTCGGCGCGAGGACCTCGAGCCGGCCTTCCCAGAAGTCGACAGCGGTCGCCTCGGCGGCTTCCTTGTCCGCCTTGCGCCCGGCGTGCACTGGAGCCACCTCGACGGTTGCGGTGTTCTGCTCGGATGCGTGCACGATGACGTCGCCGAGGCTCAGCTCGATGAGCGCGCGCACCGGCTGCTGCGTCTCGAACTGCTCCATCAGTACACCCACCCCTCGAGCCGGGAGCCGCTGCGGCCCTCAGGCGCGCCCGGGTCGGCCTGGACGGGCTTCTGGAGGGTGGGCCGGAGGGCGGCGGTGAGCGTGCGGACGAGGAACGCGTTGACGGAGAGCCCCTCCCGTTCCGCCGCCTCCTCGATCTGCGCCTTCAGCCAGTCGGGCGGACGGAAGCTGATGCGGGCGGTGCCGGCCTCGCTGGGAGGCTCCGACGCGGCGTCGTCCATGGCGCCAGACGGCACCGTCGTGACGTCGCTGCGGTCAGCCGCCGCGGGGGATCCCGTGGGGTGCGTGACGACGAAGTCGATCTCCCTCCCCCGGAGGCGCAGCTCGGCTGCGCCCGGGGCCAGATCGAGCGTGACCTCCTGCATTGCCTCGGAGAGCGCGTCTTGGAGGACGAGGCGGGCGGCTGCCTGCAGCGGCAGCGCGAGCCGTTCGGCCAGCTCAACCATCTCGTCCCCGCCAAGCGCCGCAGCGTCGGCGAGGTGCCGGCTCAGCGTCAGGAGGTGCACGTCGATATTCATGACACCATTGTGACGCCATTATGGCGTCACCACAAGGGCAGATCGGCCCTCTCGAAGACGCCCCCGAGCCCTTTCGGGCGTCTAGGCTGGGCGCATGACTGACGGCGCGCAGACGCAACGGCTCACCATCGCGATCCTCGACGACTACCAGGGCGTGGCCCGCGAGCTCGCCGACTGGTCCCCGCTCGAGGTGGCCGGGCACGAGATCACCGTCTTCCGTGAACACCTCGGGTTCGACGACGACGCCGTGGTCGCCGCGCTCGAGCCGTTCGACGTCGTCGTGGCCATGCGCGAGCGCACCCCGCTGCGGGCGGAGCGACTCGAGCGGCTTCCGAACCTGAAGCTCATCGTCTCGACCGGGCGGCGCAACGCCTCCATCGACCTCAAGACGACCCCGCTGAAGGGCATCACGGTCTGCGGTACCGGCTACCTGCCGGCGCCCGCCGCCGAGCACACATGGGCCCTGATCCACGCCGCGACCCGGAGGCTCGACGCGGAGCTCGGCTCCGGAGGCTCGGGGTGGACCCACGACGCCGGGTGGCAGACCACCGTGGGACGCGGGCTCGAGGGGCGACGGCTCGGTGTGCTGGGCCTGGGCAACCTCGGCAGCCGGGTGGCGAGGGTGGGCCTCGCGTTCGGCATGGAGGTCGTGGCGTGGAGCGAGAACCTCACTGAGGAGCGGGCGGCCGAAGTCGGCGTCCGGCGGGTGGAGAAGGACGAGCTGTTCGCGGGCTCGGACATCCTCTCCGTGCACCTGGTCCTGTCGAAGCGGTCGCGCGGCCTCGTCGGCGCGGCGGAGCTGGCGCTCATGAAGCCCGACTCCGTCCTCGTCAACACCTCACGCGGCCCGATCATCGACGAGTCCGCCCTCGTCGAGGCGCTGAGTGCGGGGCAGATCGGCTGCGCGGCGCTGGACGTGTACGAGGTCGAGCCTCTCCCTGCCGACCACCCCCTTCGGACCGCGCCGCGCACCGTCCTGACCCCGCACATCGGGTACGTGACGCGCGAGCAGTACGAGGTGTTCTACCGGGACGCGGTGGAGGACATCGAGGCGTGGGCGGCCGGGTCGCCGGTGCGGGTCATGGAGCTCCCTCCCCGCTGACCTCCGTCCCCCTCCCGCGTCTGGGGGTCACCTCCTGAGGGTCACCCTCTGGGGGTCACCTCCTGGGGGTCACCTCCTGGGGGTCACCTCCTGGGGGTCACCTCCTGGGGGTCACCTCCTGGGGGTCACCTCCTGGGGGTCACCTTCTAAGGGTCACCTACGTGCGCCGCGCCCGGCGCGCGGGCCCGCCGAGGAGACGGTCGGGCAGGACCTTCGAGGCCGCAACCGTGGCCTTGTACAACACGGAAGGCACCGAAACGGCCTTCCCGGCAAGGTTGTCCCTGAGCCCGTCGCGCACCACCCGATCGGCGCGCAGCCAGATCCAGGCGGGCAGGTAGCGCGTCTCCATGCCCATCCGGCTGTGGAACTCCGTCCTGGTGAGCCCCGGGCAGAGCGCCGTGACGTGCACTCCCGATCGCCGGTAGTGGACGTTGGCCCAGCGGCTGAAGGTCAGGAGCCAGGCCTTCGCCGCGGCATAGGTTCCGCGCGGCAGGTACGCGGCAACGGACGCGACGTTGATGATGCGGCCCTCGCCGCGCGCCAGCATGCCCGGGAGCGCGGCATGGCACAGGCTCATCGCGGCCTCGACGTGCAGGCGGAGGTGGTTCACCTCGTCCAGGAGCGTGTTGTCCTGGAAGTCGTGCAGGAGCCCGTGGCCAGCGTTGTTGACGAGGATTCCCACGGGCCTGCTCGGATCCTTCGCGCGGGCGACGGCGAAAGCTAGCCCCTCGGGGTCCGTGAGGTCGACATCCACGACCTCGACCTCCACCCCGTGCTCTGCGCTGAGCCCGCGGGCCGCGGCTTCGAGGCGCTCGCGGTGGCGGGCGACCAGGACCAGATCGTGTCCCTCGGCCGCGAGCTGGCGGGCGAATTCGGCCCCCAGGCCGCTGCTCGCCCCGGTGATCAGCGCCGTCGTCATGCGCTACAGCCTACGGGAACGTGCGCCCCTGCCCGTTGTGGGGGCGCAGCGCCCGGCGCCCCTCAGCCCCGCAGGGTGGCGAGGATGCCGCCGGCGGTGCCGCGCGCCGTCGTGCCCCACTCGGCGAGGAGTCCGGCGAGGTCCTCGCCGTCGGCCCGCCGCGCGGCCACGCCGTCCGCGACGGAGGCGAGCACCGCGGTGCGCAGCTCGGTGTTGACGTTGACCTTGCCGACGCGGAACGACGCCGCGCTGGCCAGATCCGCGGCAGAGATCCCCGAGGCGCCGTGCAGCACGAGCGGCACCGGGCTCTCCTGCGCGATCCGACCGAGGACGTCCCAGCGGATCTGCGGCTCGCCCCTGTACCGGCCGTGCACGTTCCCGATTGCGACCGCGAGCAGCTGAACGCCCGACCGCTCGACGAACGCGCGGACCTCCTCCGGGTCGGTGAGCCCGGCGGCGTCCTGGGCAAAGGCCTTGTCCTCGTCGCCGGCGAGTCCGCCGAGCTCTCCCTCGAGGACCACGTCCGGCCCGACCACGTCGCGGACGTGCCGCACGAATGCGATGTTGTCCTCGAGGGCGAACGCCGAGCCGTCCGCGAGGACCGCATCCGCACCGGCGGCGACGGCGTCGGCGATCACGCGCGGGTCGGAGGCGTGGTCGAGCTGGACGCACACGGGCACGGAGGCGCCGTCGGCGAGCGTCCGGAGCGCAGTCATGAGCCGGAGCCCATCGCGGGTGGCGGCGGTCTTGGGGGCGACATTGAGCACGACGGCGAGCCCCGCCTCCTCAGCGGCCGTCACCACGGCGGTGGCCGTGGCGAAGTCGTAGCACGTGAACGCCGGGACGGCCCCGCCCGAGAGGAGCGAGGCCGTCACGACGTCGTCGAGACGACAGCGCATCAGTGCCCGAGCCCGCCGACGAGGAGCCACGCGACGGACGTGAGCAGGAAGCCTGCTACGCCGAGGACGGTGGTCAGGACCGTCCAGGTCTTGAGGCCGTCGGCGACCGTGAGCCCGTAGTAGCGCACCACGACCCAGAAGCCGGCGTCGGTCACATGGGAGAGGCCGAGGGAGCCGAAGCCGATCGCGATGACGATGACGGCGATCTGCGCCGGGGTGTCCCCGCCGTTCTGGATCGCGGCGGTCAGGAGGCCCGTGGTCGTGACGATCGCGACTGTCGCGGAGCCCTGGGCCGCGCGGAGGGCCAGGGAGATGACGAAGCCCAGAAGGATGATCGGGAGGCCGATGCCGTCGAGGGTCGTGGACAGCGCGGCGCCGATGCCGGAGACCCGAAGGACCTCGCCGAACACACCGCCCGCGGCGACGATCATGAGGATCGAAGCGATCGGGGGCAGGGACTGCTCGAAGATCTCGCCGGTCTCCTTGAGGGACCAGCCGCGTCGCACTGCAAGGGTGAAGAACGAGATTCCTACCGCCACGAGGAGCGCCAGGAAGGGGTTGCCGATGAACGAGGCGACGCCGTAGAGGGGGTTGCTCTTCGGGAGCGTGAGGGTCCCGACGGTGCCGAGCATGATCTGCACGATCGGGGCCGCGATGAGGGCGACGATGAGGCCCGCCTTCGGCGGGGCCATGACTGCGCCCGGGGTCCTGAGAGCGGTTGCGACGCCGCCGTGGCCGGAGCCGCTGTTCCCGGCGCCGCCGTGACCGTGCGGGTGCTCGTGGCCCGCGTGGACGGTCTCCGGGCTGCCGTACTCGTCGAGCTGGGCCTTGACCGTGGGCAGGAGCTCCATGGGGCGGCGGTTCATGATGCGGGCCACCCAGTAGGAGAGGAAGCCGAGCGGCACGCAGATCGCCAGGGAGATCATCGTGATGAGGCCGATGTCCGCCCCGAGGACGCCCGCGCCGGCCACGATGCCGGGGTGCGGCGGGACCGCCACATGGATCGAGAGCATGATGCCGGCCATGGGCAGGCCGAACTTGATCGGGTGCACGTTCAGGAGCTTGGCGAACGCGTAGACGATCGGGACGAGGACGATCGCGCCGACCTCGAAGAACACGGGGATCGCGACGAGGAAGCCGACGAGCGTGAGCGAGACGGCGACGCGCGTGGGGCCGAACCGCTCGACGAAGTGGTCCGCGAGGGACTGGACGCCGCCGGAGACCTCGATCATGCGGCCGAGGATGGCGCCGAGGGCGATGAGCAGGGCGACCTTGCCCATCGTCGAGCCGACGCCGTTGGACACGACCGTGAAGATGTCCGTCAGCGGGATCTGCGCAGCCACGGCGACCGCGATGCTCACGGTGAGCAGCGCGACGAATGCCTGGATCTTGAAGCGGATGATCATCACGAGCAGTACGGCGACGCCGAGCGCCGCGATCGTGAGGAGGAGCGGCGTGCCGAGCTCGACGGCGGGCTTGATCGGCGCGGCGTCGGCCAGCGGAACCGCCGCGCGCGCTCCGAGGATGGTCAGGGGGTTCACTTCACTGGTTTCCTTCGACTGTGGGCCGGGCGCGAAGCCGGCAGGGGGCAGGAGGCGGTGAGGCCCGCGTCGCCGGGGGCCTGCGGGGACGCGGCGTCAGGCGGTGCGCTTGGCGGGGGCGACGACCTTGATGACGGCGGAGTCGTCCGCGGCGGCGAGGCCCTGGGCCTGGCCGAGCAGGTAGAGCTGCTCGGCGGCCGCGGCGACGGGGGCGGCGAGCCCGACCGAGCGGGCGGCCTTGCCGACGATGCCCATGTCCTTGACGAAGATGTCGAGGCGCGAGAGGACCTCGGCCCCGTCCTCGGAGTAGGCCTCCAGCATGCGCGGCCCGCGGTTGGAGAGCATGAACGAGCCTGCGGCCCCGGCGCCGAGCGCCTCGAGGGTCTTGGCGGCGTCGAGGCCGAGCGCGTCCGCGAGGGCGAGGGCCTCGGCGGCGGCGGCGATGTGGACGCCGCACAGGAGCTGGTTGACGGTCTTGAGGGCCTGTCCGTCGCCGGGCTTGTCCCCCACCACGGTCAGCGTCGAGGCGAGGAGCGTCAGCACGGGGCGGGCCTTCTCGAGGTCCGACGGCGTCGCACCGACGACGATGAGCAGGTCGCCCTCGCCGGCCCGGACGGGGCCCCCGGAGAGCGGGGCGTCGACGAGGCCGACGCCGAGCTCGGCCAGGCGCGCGGCGGTGCCGGGGATCGCGTCGGTCCCGACCGTGCTGGTGAGGATCACGACGGCGCCCGGAGCGAGCGCGGAGGCCACGCCGTTCGCCCCGAAGAGGACCTCGTCCAGCTGCTCGCCGTTGCGGACCGCGAGCAGGAGCGCGCCGGCGCCCTCGACCGCCTCGCGCGCCGAGGCGAAGGTCGCGATGCCCGCGGCGGCGGCGAGGTCGAGGCGGGCCTGGGCGATGTCGAAGCCGTGGACGGTGAGGCCTGTGGCCAGGCGCGTGGCCATGGGCAGGCCCATGGCGCCGAGGCCGAGGACGGCGACCGTCTGGGTGGACGTGGCCGTGGCGGAAGAGGCAGCGGCGGCAGAAGTGTCGGACACGGGTGTTCTCCTATGAACGAGGGGGATCGGAAGAGGGGAGGGGGCGGAGCGGGTTTCGGCTGCGCTCAACCCGCCGGTGGGTCAGAAGGTGGCGCTGAGGGTCTTGGTGACCTTGGCGAGGGACTCGTCGTCGCCGACGTTCCCGGCGAAGACGACATAGGGGATGCCGCGGGCTGGCCCGGCCACCGGTTCCCAGAGCGAGACGATCCCCGGGAGCATGGGCCCGCGCACGATGGCGCGGCGGATCTCGAGGCCGTGCGCGGCCACGTCGGAGGAGGTGATGCCGCCCTTGGCGATGACGAAGCGCGGGGGCGTCGTCTTGAGCACGGTGTTGACCACGCTCACGACGGCGGCGCTCACCGTGCGCGCAATCTCGAGGCTGCGCGCCGGGTCGTCGGTCTTCACGAGGGTGCGGGAGGTGTGGACGATGACGTCGCCCTCCGCGAGGGCGCGCACGACGGCGGCGACCGTCGCCTCGATGTGGGCTGCCGCCCGTTCCGGGTCGAGAAGCTGGTTGACGTCGATCTCGATCGTCCGGGCGGAGGCGTGCTGGGCGGTCAGCCGTTCTAGCTGGCGGGTCGTGAGGCCCACGTGGGAGCCGACGACGATCAGGCCGCCCGTGGCGAGGTCTTCCCGTGCGCCGCCGGTCTCGGCGGCGGCCGAGGCGCCGTAGACCTCCTCGGCGGTGAGCGGCTCGCGGATCTCCTGGCCGATCCGGCCGCGGACGAAGGGCGGTCCGACGCGGTAGAGGAGCGCCTTGCCCCGGCGCTCCGCCTCCTCGAGGCCGAGGGCGAGGGCACGGAAGTCGTTCTCGCCGGCGATGTCGGCCACGATCGGGGTCGAGCCGATGGCCGGGGCGATCGCGTCGGCGATGGCCCCTGCACCCGCGCGGATCGTTCCGAGGTCGAGGACGATCACGTCGTCGGAGCGCACGCGGCCACCGGACTTCTCCTCGACGTACGCGGGCAGGTAGGAGGTCGAGAAGCCGAAGGTCGCGTCCTTCGCGAACTCCGTCTCGCTCACGGGGGTCAGCGCGGGGTGGGCCGCGCCGTCGGTGCCGTCGCCCGCGGCGGGGGTCGCCGCCGTCGTGCGCATGAAGTGCTCGCCGCCGATGGTGAGGCGGCCGGCGTCGGGGAACGCGGGGACCATCACGACGCCGTCGACCGGCGCGCCGCCGTGCGCTGCGATGCTCTCGGCGAGGACGTCGGTCTCCAGGGGGAAGTGGCCGCGGAGGGTCGAGTCGCTGCGGCTCACGAACGCGAGGGCGGTGCCGGACTCCCTGGCAGCCTCGGTCGCCGCCGCCACGACCTCGCGGTTGCGCTCGGCCGCCTCGGCCGGGTCCAGGCTGCGCGTGTTCGTCAGGACGTAGACGGCCGCGGGACGGGCTCCGCCGATCCGGGAGCCGAAGGCCCACCGGAAGTCCTCGACGTCCCAGCGGGTGAGGACCGGGAGGTCTGCGACGGACTGCGTGCCGGTGGGGTCGTCGTCGAGGACCACCAGGACGCGGCCCGAGCGCTCGACCGCGTCCGCGACCTCGCGAGCGGAGACCTCGCGCTCGGCGGGGTAGGGGGCCAGGGCTTCGGCTTCGAGGAGCATGGCGACACTTCCTTGTGCTGGGGTGAGCTTGCTGGGCGGGCGGCGTACGCCTTCTGTAAGATGTCAGACATCTAATCTGCCCATTAGAGTGACACACAACTCAGGTCGGCGCAAGGCGAGGGCGGCTTCCGTAGACTGACGCGGAACGGAGCCCGACCCACACGCGGAGGGCACAGGGAAGGGGAGCCGGTGGCACGCAAGTCACTCGTCGGCGAGGTGGCCGACGAGCTGCTGGACCGCATCATCTCCGGCGAGTTCGCTCCGGGCGCGCTCGTGCCGGGCGAGCTCGAGCTCGTCGAGCACCACGAGGTCAGCCGCATGACGGTGCGCGAGGCGATCAAGACCCTCACGGCGCAGAACATCCTCCGGGTCGAGCGGGGCCGGGGTACGTTCGTCAACCCGGTGAACCGCTGGAGCTCGCTGCACGCCGTGCTGCGCGCGACGAGCGAGGGCACCGACGGCAACGACGCCGCGGTCCAGCTCATCGAACTGCGACGCATGCTCGAGACGGGCGCCTGCGAACTGGCGGCCGCGCGAATCTCGGAGGACGACCTGGCGGCGCTGGACGTCTTCGTGGGCCAGATGCGCGACGCCCACGATGCCGGGGACCTCGAGCGCTTCGTAGATGCAGACCTCGCGTTCCACGACGTGATCCTCCACGCGTCCGAGAATGCGTTCGTCGCGGTGCTCTTCGAGCCGCTCAGCCGGGTCCTCGCCGAGCGGCGCTCCGAGACGTCCGCCGTGCCCGAGATCCAGGAGCACGCGATCGCGATGCACCAGAGGGTGGCGAGCGCGCTCCACAGCCGGGACCCCCACGCCGCGCGCGAGGCGATGGACCGGCACATGCAGCAGACGCTCGACGACCTGCGCGCCTACGTCCTGAAGACGTAGGCGCGCAGGCCGTGGCGGGTGCGCCGCAGAGGTCAGGCGACCTGTGCGGTGAGGCCCACTGCCTTGATGGCCGCCGAGGCCGCTGCCTCGTCGTTGTCGGAGGATTCGCCGCTGATGCCCACGGCGCCCTGGACCGAACCGTCGTCGCCCAGCACGAGCACGCCGCCCGGAACGGGGACGAGCCGGCCCCCGAGGGCGGCCGTTGCCGAGGCGATGAAGTACGGCTGCTGCTCGGCGCGCTCCATCAGGGCTCGGGAGCCCATCCCGAGGGCGAGCGCACCGTAGGCCTTGCCCTGGGCGATCTCGAAGCGGTTGTTCGAGGCGCCGTCCTGGCGCGCGGCGGCCACGAGGTGCCCGCCCGCATCCAGGACGACGACCGTCAGGGGCTTGAATCCGCGGTCGAGGCGGACGGCGAAGGCCTCCGCGACGATGGCCTGGGCAGTGTCGAGGTTCAGGCTCATGATGCGCTCCTGGTCAGGTGGTGGCTGGCCTTCTCGGCCGCGCGGCGGCGGTGGAGGATCGGTTCGGTGTAGCCAGCAGGCTGCGCGGCTCCCTCGAGCAGCAGCTCGCGGGCGGCCAGGAAGGCCTCAGTGTCGAATGAGGGCGCCATCGGCAGGTAGTCGGGGTCCGCGGCGTTCTGCTCGTCGACCACCGCGGCCATGCGCCGGAGCGAGTCCTCCACCTCCTGCTCGGTGATGACGCCGTGCAGGAGCCAGTTGGAGACGTGCTGGGAGCTGATGCGGCAGGTGGCCCGGTCCTCCATCAGCGCCGTGCCGTGGATGTCCGGGACCTTGGAGCAGCCGACGCCGGCGTTCACCCAGCGCACGACGTAGCCGAGCGTGCTCTGGACGTTGTTGTCCAGCTCGTTGCGCCGGGCCTGCGCATCCCACTCCCGCGGGTCCCCGGTCGGGATGGTCAGCAGCTGCTGCAGCGTCGACCGCCGGCCCCCGCCGAGCTCGGCCTGCCGGGCGTCCACGTCGACCTCGTGGTAGTGGATCGCGTGGAGCGTCGCCGCGGTGGGCGAGGGGACCCAGGCGCAGTTGGCGCCGGCGAGCGGGTGGGCGCCCTTCTGGGCGAGCATGTCCGCCAGGTTGTCCGGAGCCGCCCACATGCCCTTGCCGATCTGCGCGCGCCCGCGGAAACCGCACTCGAGCCCGATGTCCACGTTCGCGTCCTCGTAGGCCTTGATCCATGCGGTCGAGCGCATGTCCGCCTTGCGGACCATGGGCCCGGCGAGCATCGAGGTGTGGATCTCGTCGCCGGTGCGGTCCAGGAACCCGGTGTTGATGAACACCACCCGCTCGCGGGCCTCGAAGATGCAGGCCTTGAGGTTGGCGGAGGTGCGGCGTTCCTCGTCCATGATGCCGATCTTGATTGTCAGCGGCTTCAGGCCCAAGACGGATTCGGCTCCGGCGAGCAGGGCGCAGGCCACGGCGACCTCCTGCGGCCCGTGCATCTTGGGCTTGACGACGTACACGGAGCCGGTCCGGGAGTTGCCTCCGGCGCGCTCGCCGCGCAGGTCGTGCACCGAGCCGAGGCCCGTGAACAGCGCGTCGAGGATCTCCTCGGGGACCGGGTCCCCGTCGGCGTCGAGGACGGCATCGCTGGTCATGAGGTGGCCCACCTGGCGGATGAGCAGGAGGGAGCGGCCCGGCAGCGTCAGCTCGGCGCCGTCAGGCGCGGTGTAGGCGCGGTCGGGATTGAGCCGGCGGAGGTGGGTGCTGCCGCCCTTCTCCACCTCGGCGGTCAGCGTGCCCTGCATGAGCTGGAGCCAGTTGCGGTAGCCCACCACCTTGTCGGCCGCGTCGACGGCGGCGACGGAGTCCTCGAGGTCCATGATCGTGGTGACCGCGGACTCGAGCACGATGTCCTTCACGCCGGCGGCGTCCCCCGAGCCGATGCGGTGGTCACGGTCGATCTGGATCTCCGCGTGGAGCCCGTGGTGCGCCAGCAGCACCGCCTCCGGCTCGGAGGCAGCGCCCCGGTAGCCGGCGAACTGGGACGGCTCGCGCAGGCCGACGGCGCCGGCCGGGGTCTCGGCGACCAGCGCGCCGTCGACCACCCGGTACGCGGTCACGTCTGCGTGCGAGCCGCTCTCCAGCGGCACGTTCTCGTCCAGGAACTGCCGGCCGCGGGCCACGACGGCGGCGCCCCGGACGGGGTTGTAGCCGCGGGTGCGCTCGCGCCCCTCCGCCTCGTCGATGACGTCCGTGCCGTACAGCGCGTCGTAGAGCGACCCCCAGCGGGCGTTCGCCGCGTTCGCCGCGAAGCGGGCGTTGAGCAGCGGCACCACCAGCTGCGGCCCCGACACGCTCGCGATCTCGGGGTCGACACGGTCGGTCGAGATGGCGAAGTCCCCGGGCTCGTCGACGAGGTAGCCGATCGAGCGCAGGAAGGCCTCGTATTCTTCCGGGTCCACGGGCCCCGCACCCGCGGCGCGGTGGAACTCGTCGATCTGCTCCTGCATCCGGCCCCGGATCCCCAGCAGCTCGCGCACCTTCGGAGAGAACTCGCCGACGAGGGCGGCTGCCCCCGACCAGAAGGACTCCTCGTCGATCCCCATGCCCGGGAGTGCTTCGTCCCGGACGAAGGAGTAAAGCTCCTCGGCCACACTCAGCCCGTGCGTCTCCACGCGGTCGCGCATGCTTCCAACCCTTCTTCGCTTCCGCTATGCGGAACTACTTTGTCGAATAGCAAGAGACTCTACTGAGGCGGCCGCCACTCGTCAATGGGAGGTCGGACCACATCCGATCCGTCGCAAGGACCGGATCGGATGTGTGGACTGACCATTGACGGTGACCGCAGTCACACCTAGACTCCCAGCAGGTTATTCCGCATCGCGAGATCTCATTTCCGCCTCCGGTAGCCGCTCCCATCGCAGACAAAGGAGTCTCTGTGACCACGTTCCACCAGATAGTCGATCCCCTGGGGGGTTCGCTCGCCGTCGCCGCCCTGCTCGCGGCCCTCCCCCTGATCCTCCTGTTCGTCCTGCTGGGCATCTTCCGGACGAAGGCATGGAAGGCCGCCGTCTCGAGCCTGGCGCTCTCCATGGTCCTCGCCGTCGTCGTCTGGCAGATGCCCGTCGAGCAGACCCTGAGCGCGACCGCCGCCGGCGTGTTCTACGGCTTCTTCCCGATCCTCTGGATCCTCATCAACGCCCTCTGGGTCTACAAGCTGACCACCGCCACCCGGTGGTTCGAGGTCCTGGGCACCACCATCCGGTCCATCTCGAGCGATCTCCGCATCCTGGTCATCCTCATCGCATTCTGCTTCGGGGCGCTCCTCGAAGCACTGGCCGGCTTCGGCGCGCCCGTGGCCATCACCTCGGCCATGCTGATGGCGGCCGGGATGAAGCCGCTCAAGTCCGCCACGGTCTCCCTGCTCGCCAACACGGCGCCGGTCGCGTTCGGCGCGATGGGCTCGCCCGTCATCGCCCTGAGCGGCGTCACCGGCATCCCGCTCGCCACCGTCTCCGCGATGGCCGGCCGGCAGACGCCGTTCCTGGCCCTCATCGTCCCGCTCCTCCTCGTCTTCATCGTCGACGGCAAGCGCGGCGTCCGCCAGACCTGGCCCGCAGCAGTCGTCGGCGGCGTCGTGTTCGCGGTCGTCCAGTTCCTGACGTCGAACTACTTCACCGTCGAGCTCACGGACGTCACGGCGAGCATCGCGGCGATCGGCGCCGTGCTCTTGCTGCTCCGCGTGTGGAAGCCCGCCACCGTCACGATCGACGACGGGGCCGAGGTCCCGGCCGACGGGGCGGCCGAGGTCGTCACCCTCACGAGCCACGCGGCCGGCACCCAGTCCGCGGCGGCCACCGGGGCGCACGACGGCGCCACGCACCTCGCGACGCGGGGTCCGGCTCTGCCGGGGGCCGGCTCGGCGGCGGGCGACGGCGCGGCCGCCCGTCCTTCGCCTCGGGAGATCTGGATGGCGGTCGCGCCCTATCTGGTGATCATCGCCGTCTTCTCGCTCTCCCAGATCCCGGCCGTCAAGTCCTGGCTGACGGACGCGGGCGGCTTCTCGTTCCGCTGGCCCGGCCTCGACGTCGTCGGGACGAACGGCAAGCCGGTCTCGTCCCAGACCATGCGGTTCGACCACCTCAAGGCGACGGGAACGCTTCTCCTCATCTCCGGGCTCATCACCCTGGCCCTCTACCGGATCCCCTTCCGTGCGGGCGTGAGGATCTACGGCGAGACGCTCAGGATGCTGCGGTGGACCATCCTCACCGTCTCCTCCGTCCTGGCACTGTCCTTCGTCATGAACCTCTCCGGCGAGACCGGAACCCTCGGCGTGGCGCTGGCCTCGGCGGGCGGGATCTTCGCCCTGCTCTCCCCCGTCCTCGGCTGGATCGGTGTCGCCCTCACGGGCTCCGACACCTCGGCCAACTCGCTCTTCGGCCAGCTCCAGGTGACCGCCGCATCCCACGCCGGCCTCTCCCCCGTGCTGATGGCCGCGACCAACTCCTCCGCGGGCGTCCTGGGCAAGATGCTCTCCCTGCAGAACCTCGCCGTCGCTGCGGCCGCAGTCGGCCTCGACGGCTCCGAGAGCACCCTGTTCCGCCGGCTCCTCGGCTGGAGCATCGGCCTGCTCGTCCTCCTGACCCTGCTCGTCGTACTGCAGACCAACGTCCTCTCCTGGATGGTCCCGTGACCATGGCGGGCTCTGCCTCCACCCCTGATCGACACGACACCGAAAGCCACACGATGCCCCTCCAGACCGAGTACCCCACGACCGAAGCCACGGCCAGTTCGGCAACTGCCGCCGTCATCGCCGCCCACCCCCGCGCCACCTCGGACCCGCAGGCCCGCGCCGCAGTGGCGACCGACCGCTCCGGCTACGTGCCCGCGACGCTGCCCGACGGCGTCGTGCGTGCGGAGAGCGCGGACGACGTGATCGAGGCGCTCCGCCTCGCCCACGCCCACAACGTGCCTGTGGTGCCTCGCGGCGCCGGCACCGGCCTCGCCGCAGGTGCGAGCGCGCACGCGGGAGAGATCGTCGTCGACGTCTCCGGCATGGACCGGATCCTCGAGATCGACCCGGTGGAGATGATCGCCGTCGTCCAGCCCGGCGTGCTCAACGCCGAGGTCAACGCCGCGGCCGCCGAGCACGGCCTCTTCTACGCCCCGGACCCGGCGAGCACCGCCATCTGCTCGATCGGCGGCAACATCGCGACCAATGCGGGCGGCATGTGGTGCGCGAAGTACGGGGTGACCCGGGAATCCGTGCTTGGCCTGACCGTCGTGCTCGCGGACGGGCGCGTCGTGCGCACCGGACGCCGCACGATCAAGGGCGTCACCGGATACGACCTCAACGCCCTGTTCATCGGCTCAGAGGGGACGCTGGGGATCGTGGTCGAGGCGACGCTTCGGCTCCGGCCCCGGCCGGTGCGCACCGAGACGCTCGCGGCCTACTTCGACGACATCGAGGCGGCCGGCCTGGCGGCGTCTGCCATCACTGCTGCGCGCATCCAGCCCTCCATCCTCGAACTCATGGACGGCCCCACCCTCGGCGCCGTCGACCGAGCCGAGGGCACGCACCACCGCGAGCTCGGCGGTGCATTCCTCCTCGCCCAGACCGACGGCTACGGAGCCCACCTCGAGCTCGACGAGATCGCCCGGGCCATCGAGCCCTACGCATCCTCGGTCCACCGCGCCGGCAGCGCCGAGGAGGCTGAGGCCCTCGTCAAGGCCCGCCGCGACGCCATCCCGTCCCTCGAGAAGCTGGGGCGCGTCTCCATCGGGGACATCGCGGTTCCCCGCAACAGGCTCGCCGAGGCCTTCACCGGGCTCGAGGAGATCTCCGCCCGCACCGGCGTGCCGATCTTCAGCGTCGCCCACGCCGCAGACGGGAACCTCCACCCCATGATCGTCGTGGACCAGGACACCTCGATCACGGAGGGGCCCGCGAAGGAGGCCCTCGGCGACATGTTCCACCTCGCGCAGGGCCTGGGCGGCACGCTCACCGGCGAGCACGGAGTCGGGCTGCTGAAGCGGCAGTGGGTCGAGGAGGAGGTCGGGGAGATCTCGCGCTCCCTCCAGGGCGCCATCAAGGCCGCGTTCGACCCGACCGGCATCCTGAACCCCGGAAAGGCCATCTGACCCCTGCGCGGGACCCGCCCCCGCCGGCGCCGCACCTCAGACGGCGTCGGTGGGGGCCGCCCGGTGGTCGATTTCGGCGGCGAGCGCGTCGATGCGCGCCAGCGCGTCGTCGAGCCTCGTGACGGTCGACCAGAGGTCGGGATGCTCTTCCCGGATCTCCTCGAGAGTGCTGCCCGCCGAACGGAGCGAGCCCAGGTCGAAGCTGACGTTGGCGCGGGCACCGGCGATGGCGGCGCGCAGCGCGCCGAACGCGACGACCACGTCGGCGACCAGCGCCGGGTTGCCGTTGGCGGCCAGCCATGCGAGGTCGTCGATGGACCCCGCAGCCCGCTCGCCCAGCACTGCCGACGACGCGGCCGCGTCGAGGGAGGCAGCGTGGACTGCGCGGTCCCGTTCGGGCCCCGCGTCCAGCCGGAACGCCGCTCCGAACGCCTGGGACGCGGCGGCGTCGTCGTCGGCCAGGGCGAGGGCCTCCCGCCGGAGGGCCTGCGCCCGTGCACGGACGGCCTCGACCTCATCGCGGCCGTCCTCGGCGTCGGTGTAGCCGGCGACCATCGAGGTCAGGGAGGCGGCCACGGCCAGCATGACCCCGGTCCCCGCCCCGCCGCCGGGCGCGCCGGTGGACTCGGCGAGAGCCCTCGTCCACTCCTCTACGGTCGAAGCCTGGGTGCTGGCCTGCAGCGAATCGTCCATGACGTGACCCTGCCCATTCCGGCCCCCATCTACACGGGAACCGCAGGAGCGCGGCCGGTCAGCGGCCGGCCGTCCCCACGACTGCCACGGCGTCCAGCTCCTCGTCCGATTCGATGCGGGGGGCCAGCCCATGGCTGGCGAACAGCTCCGCCGCCGTCTCCGCCTGCCGCCGGCTCACCTCGATCACGAGCACACCGCCGTCCGCGAGCCACTCCGGCGCCGCCGAGGCGATGCTGCGGTGGAAGTCGAGTCCGTCGCTACCGCCGTCCAGCGCCAGGAGCGGCTCGTGCTCGCGCGCTTCGGGGGGCATGAACGGGATGGACGCGGTGGGCACGTAGGGGGCGTTGGCCGTCAGGACCTGGACCCGTCCCCGCAGCGGCGCGGGCAGGGCCTCGAACAGATCACCGCGGTGCACTGTCCCGCCCCACGGCGCGAGGTTCCGCCGCGCGTACTCCACAGCCGTCGGGTCCACGTCCGCCGCGTGGAGCTCGAGGGCGGCACCGTCGGCGAGCGCAGCGGCGATCGCAACCCCGATCGCGCCCGACCCGCAGCAGAGGTCGACGACGACGGCGGGCGGGGGGCCGGCGTCGTGCGCGGCACCCGCGGGACGTGACTCCCAGGAGGTGACCCCCAGACGGGAGGCGTGGAGGTGGGCCACCGCGAGGCGGACGAGCAGCTCGCTGCGCCGCCGCGGGACGAACACGCCGGGCCCGACGGCAATGCGCCGGCCGGCGAAGTCCGCCCAGCCGAGCAGGTGCTCGAGCGGCTCCCCGGCCACCCGGCGCGCCACAAGTCCCTCCAGACGGCCAGTGTCCCGGCATGCCTCGACCAGGAGCCTCGCCTCCTTCTCGGCGAAGACGCATCCGGCGGCTCGCAGCCGCCTCACCACGTTGTCCACCACCGGGGCCGCGGACTCTGGCCAAGCACTGGTCACGGGGATAGTCTGCCAGCACTCGCAGGGCCGGAAGAGGCCCCCACGGCAAGGAGGAACCCCATGTCAGGGCACACCTACAGCGTCTCCGAAATCGTCGGCACGAGCCCGAACAGCATCGATGAGGCGGTCAGGAACGGGATCGCGGCCGCAGGCCAGACCGTCCGGAACCTCGACTGGTTCGAGGTCCAGTCCATCCGCGGGCATCTCGACGACGGCGGGGTGGCCGACTGGCAGGTGACCCTCAAGTTCGGCTTCCGCCTGGAGCGCTGACGCCTCCCCGCACCCACGCCAGCGCTGTCTGGTCCGGGATGCTCGGGTCCGCGCGGGCGACCACGAGCATCCCGGACTGCCGGCGCGGCACTTAGCCGAGCCGGAACATCGCCCAGCTCACCGGCGGCAGGACGGCGGCGAGGCGCCCGCCTTCCAGGGCCGCGCCGTCGAGCACGCGGGGCAGGACGGACGTCGAGTCCTCCTCGGTCGCGTTCCAGAGCGGGTCCTCGTTCGCGAACACGAGCGCCTCCACGAGCCCGATTCCCGCGAACGCGCTCAGGTCCGCCTCGAGGGGCAGCGAGCAGCTGCTGTCCCGGTTGACAGCGAACACGGTCATGGAGCCGGAGTCGGCGTCGTGGGTCGCGACGGCGGAGAGCGCCGGCACGCGGCCGTGCTGCGGGGAGGCGTACGACGGCGAGTCGACGGCGAGCTGGAGCACCTCGCCTCGGGCGTGGGCCGAGGTGAGGGCGAACGGGTGGAAGATGGTCTGCTTCCACGCCGGCCCGCCGGGGGCGGTCATGATCGGGGCGATGACATTGACCAGCTGGGCCAGCGAGGCCGCGTGGACGCGGTCGGTGTGCCTCAGGAGGGTGATGAGCAGGTCCCCGACCACCACGGCGTCGGCCACGGTGTAGAGGTCCTCGGTGAGCTCGGGGGCCTCGGGCCAGTCGTCGCCGGAAGGCACCGGGGTGCGCCGGGATGACATATGCCACACGTTCCACTCGTCGAAGGAGATGTGGACCTCCCTGGCGGACCTGCGCACGCTCCTGACGTGGTCGACGTGGGCCACGATCTCGCGGATGAAGCGGTCCATGAGGTGGCCCGCCGCGAGGTGGTCAGCGAGGCTCCCCCTGTTCTCGACGTACTGGTGCGCGGAGATGTAGTCCACGAACTCGTAGGCCTCCATGAGGACGGCGCGCTCCCACTCGCCGAAGGTGTCCATTGTGGGCCCGGAGCTTCCGCACGCGACGAGCCGCAGCGCGTCCCCTCCGGCCATCCGCATGGCGCGGGCGGTCTCCGCGGCGAGGCGGCCGTACTCGGCCGGGGTCTTGTGGCCGATCTGCCACGGCCCGTCCATCTCGTTCCCGAGGCACCAGAAGGTGATGCCGTGCGGCTCCTCCGCCCCGTTCCTGCGGCGGAGGTCTGACAGGGCCGTCCCGCCCGGGTGGTTGCAGTACTCGAGGACGTCGAGGGCCTCCTGCACGCCGCGGGTGCCGAGGTTGACGGCAATCATGGGCTCGACGCCCGCCTTGCGGCACCACTGCACGAAGTCGTCCAGGCCCACCTGGTTGGTCTCGGTCGAGTGCCAGGCGAGGTCGAGCCGGACGGGGCGCTCGTCCTTGGGCCCGATCCCGTCCTCCCAGCGGTACCCGGAAACGAAGTTCCCGCCCGGGTAGCGGACCGTGCTCACGCCGAGCTCCCGGGTGAGGCCGAGGACGTCGCCCCGCCAGCCGTCGTCGTCCGCGGTGGGGTGCCCGGGCTCGTAGATGCCGGTGTAGACGCAGCGGCCGAGGTGCTCGACGAACGTCCCGAACGTCTCGCGGCGCACGGGCCCGACGGCGAAGGCCGGGTGCGCGGTGACCCGCGCCGGAGCGGGGTTCAGCGGGGGTGCCATGGTCCTCCCAGTGGTTGTCGATCCCCCATGCTCACGCCCGCCTCCGGGGGCGTCAACACTCCCTCCCGTGATCGGCCAGAATGGCCGCATGAGCCGATTCCTCGTCACCGCGCCCATCCCCGCCCTCGGCCTCGAGCTGCTCAGGGCCGCCGGGGACGTGGCGGTCCTCCCGGAGCCGCCCGACCCCGCAGCCCTGGCGGACCTGTGCGCGTCGGGCGAGTACGACGTCGTGCTCACCCAGCTCGGCGACCCGGTCGACGCCGCGCTCCTGGCCCGCGCGCGGGTCCGCGGGGTCTCGAACTTCGCGGTCGGCTACAACAACATCGACGTCCCGGCCGCGACCGCCCGCGGGATCCTGGTCGGCAACACCCCGGGCGTCCTGACGGACGCCACTGCCGACGTCGCGATGCTCCTCATCCTCGGCACCGCCCGGCGCGTCATCGAGGCCGACAGTATGGTCCGCGACGGCCGCTTCCACGGATGGGCCCCGGAGCTCATGCTCGGGCGGGACGTCTCCGGCCAGGTCCTGGGGCTGGCAGGCTTCGGGCGCATCGCCCGGGCCACGGCCCGCCGGGCCCTCGGCTTCGGCATGGAGGTCCTCTTCTCACCGCGGCCGCCCGCGGAGCGGCACGTGAGCGAGGAGGAGCTGGGCGAGTTCGCGGGCCGGGTCCGGCAGGTCCCCTGGGCGGAGCTCGTGCAGCGCAGCGACTTCCTCTCGCTCCACGTGCCCCTCAACGAGCAGACCCGCCACCTCGTCGACGCCGACGTGCTGGCCCGGATGAAGCCCGGAGCCGTCCTGGTCAACACCGCCCGCGGCCCCATCGTCGACGAGCAGGCCCTCGTCGCAGCGCTCCGCGACGGCACGATCGGCGGGGCAGGGCTCGACGTCTACGAGGACGAGCCCCGCCTCGCCCCCGGCCTCGCCGAGCTCCCCAACACCGTCCTCCTGCCCCATGTGGGCAGCGCCACGGTGCCCGTCCGCAACGAGATGGGCCGCCTCAGCGCCCTCAATGCCATCGCCATGGCCAAGGGCGAGCTACCGCCCCACCCCGTCAACCCGGAGGCGTGGCAGCAGGCGCGCGCATAGGCGCAGCGCCGGCGTAGATCAGCCCGCGCACGACGGCGGGAGGTCACCCCAGCGGGGCGGGGTCGCCGGCGAGCAGCGCGACGGCCTCGTCCTGGGACAGCTTCCTCTGGCGGTAGGCGGCGAGCACGACGTCGAGCATCGCGTCGGCCTGGTCCGGCACGTCGGCGCCCATCGCCTCGGCGGCGAAGGCGGCCCTGATGTTGTGCGCGAACGCGTCTGCGGCGGTCTGGGCGAGGCAGAGGTGGGAGGACACACCTGAGAGGAGGATGGTGTCGACTCCCCACGCGCTCAGACGGGCGAGCAGGTCGGTGCCCACGAAGGCGCTGTCGCGGCGCTTGACCAGCTCGGGGAGCCCCTGGGTGTCGAGCTCGGCGAGCGACCGGGCCTGTTCGGTGCCGCGGAACGCGAAGCCCTGGTCGTCGTCGAGCATCGAAAGGGTCCAGGTGGAACGGTCCCGTTCGTGCTCCGTGCGCACGATCAGTGCCGGCGCCCCGGACTCGCGGGCTGCGGCGATGAGGCGGTTGCACGCCGTGACGATCCGCTCGCGCTGCTCGTTGAGCGCAGGGTCCTCGAAGAAGGCGTTCTCCATGTCGATCACGAGCAGTGCGGTAGGCATGCGGGTTTCCGTACCCAGCGGTAGATGACTCAAACGGTATAGCTTGTGTCACTAAGCGGCACGCGGACTTCACAGGATGCGTCACGGAGACTTCACGTTCACCGCCGCCTCCTGCTACCGTCGAGCAAGCGCGGCATGCCGCCATTGCTGGGGAGTGATGCGGAAGCCGTTGTCGCGCTGGGACGCCCAGGCTGCACACCCCTCGCGGCCTGGGCGTCTCGGGCAGCGCGAGCCCTTCTGAGCGCGCGCATTCGGATCTACCCTGTTCAGCAGGGCCGACGCCGCCCGGTCCGCCGCGGACAGGGAGCCACCATGGCAGACAGCACCCACTGGGTCAGTGATCAGGACCATGCGTGAGATCGTGATCAGCGTCTCCGCGTACATCGCCGCGCTCGACGGCGCCCTGCTCGGCCTGCTCTTCGTGGAGTGGGGGCCCAGGTTCCCCCGGCAGGTCGTGGCCGGCTGGGTGGTCGCCTTCGCCGTGGGCTGCCTCGGCCTCGCGAGCCTGTGAGCCCTTCAGGGCCAGCCCTTCACGTGTGGGCCCCGTGGGCCTCGAACCCACGACCCGCGGATTAAAAGTCCGCTGCTCTACCAACTGAGCTAGAGGCCCGCGCCCGGCACGCGCCGGACGGGTCCACTCTAGCGCAGGCCAGCCGGCCGCCGTCGTGCGCGCCTGAGCGGGCCCGGCTTCCGGCCCCACCGCTCCGCGCTCCATGCGCCGCACCGGGCAGAGGAGTACCGTAGCGGGCATGAATCCGGGCAGCGCTTTGAAGGAGGTACGGGCATGAGCGAGAACGCAGCGTCCGGCGGATCAGGACCCGTCCGCCCCCACAAGCCGAAGCCGTTCGCGCCGATCGACTTCGAGCCCTTCGCCGGGGGCGCCGACCCGGCCCGGGTCTCCGAGGCCGCGCACCTCGCCGCCCAGGCCCTGGTCCGCCGAGGCCGCGAGAGCGACGACCCGGAGATCACCCGCCGGCTCGTGCGCCTCGCCGACGAGCAGGGGCTCGAGTCGATCGCGGAGATGTGGTCCGAGAGCCCTGCCCGGTCGCTCCCGGGAGCCCTCTGGCGCCTCTACGCCCTCCGGGCCGCCACCAAGCGCGACCCCGAACGCATCTCCGTGTACTTCAAGGCCGGCAAGGACACCGCGCAGGTCTCCCACGTGGTCGCCGGCGTCGCGGAGCCCCCGGGCGCGGACGAGCTCACCGCCATGGCGGACGCGATCCTCTCGGGCGCGTTCGACGGCGACTTCGACGTCGCGCTGGAGCGCTCGGCCGCGTTCTGCCGGGTCGTGGCACTGGGCCAGGCGACCATCGCCGACAGCGCCGAATGGGCCAGCACGCAGCATGCGACCAAGCTCACCAAGAGCGCGCACCAGCTCGTCAAGACCGCCGAGGACCTCGAGGCCTCGGCCAATGCGTGGCGCCGCGGGCAGCTCGACTAGGGGCGCTAGACCCGCCGTCGCTGATCCGTCAAGGTTGACTCTCCCCCAACAGCCGTAGAACACTGAAGGTGGCGTCGGACCGCGGCACCCCCGGGCTCCAACACTCAGCCGCTTCGAGCGGCCTTCCGCCGAGAGGCGGTCCCGGTTCGGCGCCTTAAGCTTCTCTCCACGGTCAACGCCCGCCTCCGCGGGCGTTCACCCGTCTCACGTAAGATGCCCGTGCCGGCAGTCCGCCGGCACGAAGGCTTCCGCATGGGGACAGCGGCCGCCTGACGCGCAGGTACGGTTCCCGTGCACGGAGATTCATGAAGTTCAGGCTCTTTCCGCAGGAGACCGCTGGCCTCGAGCTCCTCGCCGCGATGGCGCAGCAGTCGGTGCTCGGCGTGCAGGCGCTCTCGGAGATGTTCGGCGCTCGGCGGCAGGACTACGAGCAGCTCGTGGACGACCTCATCGGGATCGACACCCGCACCACCGAGCTCTCCCGCACCCTCCTGACGCAGCTGCGCACGAGCTTCGTGAACCCGCTCCCCCGCGAGGACCTCCTGGTCCTCTCCGAGGGCCTCGCCGCGGCGATGGGGCAGATCGTGGCCGTCGGCGAGCTGATCCAGCTCCATGCGATCGACCGGCTCCCCTCGGAGGCCTCGGACCTGCTCGAGATCATCAACCGGCAGGCCGAGCTGAGCACCACCGCCATGCGCTCGCTGTCCCACCTCGAGGACCTCGAGGACTACTGGATCGACATGATCCGGCTCTCCAAGCGCGCCGAGCACACGTACCGGGTCTGGAGCTCGGCCGCCCTGCGCGACCTCTCCATCACCGCGTTCGCCCGCAACGTCGAGGCGGCCCGCGCGCTCCTCGCCGCGACGCACGCGTTCCAGGCGGTCGCGACGCAGGTGGGCCGGATCATCGTCAAGGAATCCTGAGGTGGCCGTCGCTCTCGTCGGCACCGTGGTCGTGCTCGCGGCCGTCTTCGGGTTCCTCAACGGCTTCCGCGACACCTCCTCCGCGGTGGCCCTCACCGTCCGCACCCGCGCGCTCACGCCGAGCATCGCCGTCGTGCTTGCCGCGGTCTTCAACGTGGTCGGCGCGGTCTCGAGCGCGTGGCTCCTGACGTACTTCGGCGATTCGTTCATCCAGACCCCGCACGGCGGCGGGGGCATGACGATGCTGGTGGGCACGCTCCTGGCCGCGATCCTGTGGGGCGTGTTCGGCTGGTGGCGGGGCTACCCGTCCTCGTCCACGCACGCGCTCGTGGGCGGCCTCATCGGCGCGAGCTGGGCCGCCTCGATCCTGGGCCACGCGGGCATCGGGGCCCTGAACAGCGTCTTCTGGGCAGTGGTCGCCCTGCCGCTGGTCCTCTCGCCGCTGCTCGCGTTCGGCGTCTCCTTCTTCCTCACGCCGCTCGTGACGTGGATGGTCCGCTACTCGCAGCCCAGCAAGGCGCACGCGGGGCTCCGGGCCGCGCAGTCCGTGGGCGCCGCGATCGTCGCGTTCGGGCACGGGCTGCAGGACGGCCAGCGCGTCATCTCGATCCTCATGCTCGCCACGCTCGGCGCCGCCGTGGACTTCTCGGACATCCCCCCGTGGACCATCGCGTTCACGGCCGCGGCGCTCGGCCTCGGGACCCTCGCGGGCGGCTGGCGCATCACCTACACGCTGAGCCACCGCCTCGTGCGGGTGGACCCCCTGCGCGGGTTCGTCTCGCAGCTCGTCACGAGCTCCATGCTGTTCTTCGGGGCGCTGGGGCTGCACTGGCCCCTCTCGACCACGCACACCGTGACCACCTCGGTCCTCGGCGCCGGGGCGAGCCAGGACTACGCAGCGGTGGACGGCCGGCTCGTGATCCGGCTCGTGAGGTTCTGGCTCGTCACCCCGCTCACGACGGCGCTGCTCAGCTTCGTCTTCACGCTCGCCCTCTCGCCGCTCGCCGACATCGCCGGCTGACCGACATCGCCGGCTGAGGGCCAAACGGGGCGGGGAGCACGACGGCGGCTGCCGCACCCCCAAGGTACGGCAGCCGCCGTCGTCCTCCCCGCCGCGCTGCCGGCGATCACTGCCGGCCGGGCACGGGCGGGAAGCCTTTCACCCGAAGCGGCCGGACACGTAGTCCTCGGTCGCCTTCTCCTTCGGGTTGTTGAAGATCGCCGTGGTGTCGTTGTACTCGATGAGCTTGCCCGGCTTGCCGGTCCCGGCGATGTTGAAGAACGCGGTCTTGTCGGAGACGCGGGCCGCCTGCTGCATGTTGTGCGTGACGATCACCACCGTGTAGTCGGCCTTGAGCTCCTCGATGAGGTCCTCGATGGCGAGCGTGGAGATCGGATCGAGCGCGGAGCAGGGCTCGTCCATCAGGATCACGTCCGGCTTGACCGCGATCGCGCGGGCGATGCAGAGGCGCTGCTGCTGGCCGCCGGAGAGGCCCGAGCCGGGCTTGTCGAGGCGGTCCTTGACCTCGTTCCACAGGTTGGCGCCGCGCAGCGACGTCTCCACCAGCGCATCGGCGTCCGACTTGGAGATCTTGCGGCTGTTGAGCTTGACCCCCGCGAGCACGTTGTCCCGGATGGACATGGTCGGGAACGGGTTGGGCCGCTGGAAGACCATGCCGATGTGCGACCGGACAGCCACCGGGTCGACACCGGGCCCGTAGAGGTCGTCGCCGTCGAGGAGCACCTGGCCCTCGACGCGGGCGCCCGGGAGCACCTCGTGCATGCGGTTGAGCGTCCGCAGGAAGGTGGACTTGCCGCAGCCGGACGGGCCGATGAAGGCCGTGACCGACTTCGGGGCAATGTTGATGGTGACGCCCTCGACGGCGCGGAAGTCGCCGTAGTAGACGTTCAGGTCATGGACGTCGATGCGCTTGGACATGTGGTTCCTTCTGGTGTGTGAAGTCTGGGTCAGCGGCCGGTCTTGGGGGCGAACGCCCTGGCGATGAGACGGGCGGCGAGGTTGAGCACCATGACGAGGATGATGAGCACGAGCGCGGCCGCCCAGGCGCGCTGCTCCGACGGGCCCGGGTTGGAGGGCGAGGTCGGGTTGAGGATCTGCGTGTAGATGAAGGTCGGCAGCGAGGCCATCCAGCCCGAGAACGGGTTGTTGTTGATGGCGGTCGCGAAGCCGGCCGTCACGAGGATCGGGGCGGTCTCGCCGATGACGCGGGCGATCGAGAGGGTGACGCCCGAGGCGATGCCGGAGATGGCGGTGGGGACGACGACCTTCAGGATGGTGCGCCACTTGCGCACGCCGAGGGCGTAGGAGGCCTCGCGCAGCTCGTTCGGGACGATCTTGAGCATCTCCTCGGTCGAGCGCACGACCACGGGGATCATGAGCACGGAGAGGGCGACGGCGGCGACGAAGCCGGTCTTCGTCCCGGGGCCGACGATCACGAAGAAGAACGCCGCGGCGAAGAGGCCGGCCACGATCGAGGGGATGCCGGTCATGACGTCCACGAAGAACGTGATGGCGCGCGCGAGGGGGCGGTCGTCGCCGTACTCGACGAGGTAGACCGCGGTGAGCAGACCGACCGGGACGGAGATGAGGGTCGCCAGGAGCGTGATCCACACGGTGCCCAGGAGCGCGTGGTAGATGCCGCCGACCACGTGGGTGCCCTCGTTGACGGCGCGGTTGTCGAAGACGCCCGTGACGCCGTTCATGCTCGTTCCGAGGAAGCCCGGGGTGAGCAGGCCGGGGATGCCGGCCACCAGCACGGTCCAGATGACCGAGACGAGCGGGAGGAGCGCGACGAGGAAGGACCCCACGACGAGGCAGGTCGCGAGCTTGTCGGCAGCCTTCCGGCCGCCCTCCACGATCCGGCTCCAGGAGACGTAGACGACCGCGAAGATGACCGCGGACAGGACGCCCCATCCGAAGGCGTTGAAGCCGGGGACGGCGATGATCGCCGCGCCGAGGACGAGGGCGACGGCGAGCGACACCCAACCCGCGTAGCCGGGAAGGCGCCCGCGGGTGAGCTTGGAGCGGCGGGGGGTTGCTGTTGCGGTGGCCATGTCAGTTCGCTCCCGAGAATTCCTTGTGGCGGCTGATGATCCAGCGCGCGACCATGTTCACCGCGAGCGTGATCACGAAGAGCACGAGGCCCGCCGCGATGAGGGTGGCGACCTTGAGGCCCGAGGCCTCCGGGAAGTTGAGCGCGATCTCGGCGGCAATGGTCTGGTTGCCCGACTGGATCAGGCTCAGCGTGAGCGCTCCCGAGGAGAGGACGAGCGCGACCGCCATCGTCTCGCCGAGCGCGCGGCCGAGGCCGAGCATCACGGCGCTGATGACGCCCGGGCGGGCGAACGGGAAGACGGCCATCCGGATCATCTCCCAGCGCGTCGCGCCGAGCGCGAGGGCCGCTTCCTCGTGCAGCTTCGGCGTCTGGAGGAAGATCTCGCGGGAGAGCGAGGTGATGATGGGCAGCACCATGACGGCCAGGACGATCCCGGCGGTGAGGATCGTCTTGCCGGTGGCCGAGGCCGGGCCCGCGAAGATCGGGATCCAGCCGAGGTTCTGGGCAAGCCAAGCGTACGCGGGCGAGATCTGGCCGGCGAGGAAGGCCGCACCCCACGCGCCGTAGACCACCGACGGGATCGCGGCGAGGAGGTCCACGACGTACCCGAGCCCCGAGGCGAGGCGGCGGGGTGCGAAGTGGGTGATGAACAGGGCGACGCCGATGGCGATCGGCGTCGCGATGACCAGGGCGATCGCCGCGGCCACGATGGTGCCGATGACGATCGGCCAGATGTAGGCGAAGAAGCCCTTGCCGCCCTGGATCTGCGCCGGGTCGGCGAAGAAGGCCGGGAGGGCCTGGACGATGAGGAAGACGGCGACGCCGAAGAGGACGGCGAGGATGAGGCAGCCCGCCGCGAGGGCGAGAGTGGAGAAGACCTTGTCGCCGCGCGGGCTGTCCTGCGCCGTGAT
Organism: Sinomonas sp. B1-1; assembly: GCF_050474465.1. Classification (NCBI taxonomy): domain Bacteria; kingdom Bacillati; phylum Actinomycetota; class Actinomycetes; order Micrococcales; family Micrococcaceae; genus Sinomonas; species Sinomonas sp. B1-1. The sequence goes on from NZ_JBCHVF010000008.1 coordinate 31,900, forward strand.
GGCGGGGGGGACGTCTGTCCGGGCGGTCGGCTTGGCTGGCGCTGTGGTCACGTCAGGACCCTTCCTTCTGGAGTCTCAGCCGAGTGGTTGGTGATGGAAGCCCGGAACGGCTTGGGGGAACGCTCCGAACACAGTGCTGGTTCCCCGCCCCCGCCGAGCCGCGGGCTGGCGCGGCAGTGCGGCGTCAGCGGCGGAGGCGGGAACGGGGAACCAGTGATGCTGATCAGGCCTTGGTGCCTGAGTTCAGGCTAGGACTTGACCTTGACCGAGTCGATGGCCGTCTTGGCCTTGCCCGCGAGGGACGAGGAGAGCGGGGCCGACTTGGCCGACGCCGCCGCGTCCTTCTGGCCCTGCTCGGAGACGACGTAGGTCTCCCAGGCCTTGACGAGGTCGACCGTCTTCTGGTCGGCGTACGTCGTGCAGAGGACGTGGTAGGAGACGAGGACGAGCGGGTAGACCCCGGCCTCCTTCGTCGTGCGGTCGAGCTTGATCGAGAGGTCGTTGGCGGGACGGCCCTCGACCGGCTTGCTGACCTCGACGGCCTTCGCAGCGGCCTCGGCCGAGATCTTCACGAAGTTGTCGCCGACCTTGACCTGGGCGGTGCCGAGCTTGCCGGAGACGGCCGAGTCGTCGGCGTAGGTCACGGCCCCGGCGGTGTCGGAGACCGTCTTCACGACGCCCGAGGTGCCCTTCGCGTTCTCGCCCTTGAGCGAGGACGGCCAGTTGCCCGACGGCTTGTCGGTCCAGATGCTCGGTGCGGTGGCCGAGAGGTACTCGGTGAAGTTCGTGGTGGTGCCCGAGTCGTCGGAGCGGTTCACCGGGGTGACCTTGAGGTCAGGCAGGGAGACGCCGGGGTTGAGCGCGGCGATGGCCGGGTCGTTCCACGTGGCGACCTGGCCGCGGAAGATCTTCGCGATCGTGTCCGCGTCGAGCTTGAGGTCGGTGATGCCCGGCAGGTTGAACGCGACGGCGATCGGGGAGATGTAGACCGGGACGTTGATGGCGCCGTCGGGGCCGCACTTGGCCTTGGCCGCCGTCATCTCGTCGTCCTTGAGGTAGGCATCGGAGCCAGCGAACTGCGCCGAGCCGTCGATGAGGGCCTTGCGGCCGGCGCCCGAGCCGTCCGGGGAGTACTGGACGGTGGCGCCCTGGTTGGCGCTGGCGAATGCGGTCTTCCAGGCGTCCATGGCCGCGCCCTGCGCGGAGGAGCCGATGCCGGTCAGCGTGCCGGTGACAGCCTTGCCGGAGGCAGCGGCCGAGGACTGGCCAGTGCTGGTGGCGTTGTCGGAACCGCACGCGGACAGCGCGAGGGCGCCAGCGGCGACGACAGCAACGGCCGAGAGACGGCCGAGACGGAGAGCCTTCACGAAAGAACCCCTTCCAGGGTGATTGGGTGCGTACGAGGCGTACTGCATTCGAAGCTAGTGCCAACAGGTAACGACTCTCCGGGGCGATGGTTAACGGAAGGTGAACTGAGCGCGGAATCGCGATGACATGGGCCGCACCGCTCTTGCCTTCTTCGTCACATCGCACTATGGGAGCGGCATCCGACTGAGCGCCGGCGTCCCGCTGGACGGCGTGCCGGCGTGGGCTCCCTAGACTTCCCTGTATGGGCATCACTCGGGCAGCACCGGTCGGACGGGCGGTCGCTGCTGCTCGGGACTACGGCCGCGACCTCGCGTCGTCGGGCCTCGTGCGGGTGCGCCGCTCGCTCTTCCCCGCCATCGCCATGACCGTGGGCGCGGTGCTCGCCTACTTCATCGCCGAGGACGTCCTGGGCCACAGCGGGCCGATCTTCGCCGCCACATCGGCCCTCATCTCTCTGGGGTTCGGCCGGGACCTCACGGTCCGGAAGGTCCTCGAGGTGGCGATCGGCTGCACCCTCGGCATCGCGGTCGGCGATCTGCTCATGCACTTCCTCGGCGCGGGACTGTGGCAGGCGGGGATCATCCTGTTCGTCTCCATCCTGCTCGCGCGATTCCTCGACCGGGGCGTCATCTTCGCGACCCAGCTGGGCCTGCAGTCGGTCCTCGTCGTCCTCCTGCCGGCCCCGGCGGGCGGCCCGTTCACCCGGAGCCTCGACGCCGTCGTCGGCGGCCTCATCGCCCTGACGATGACCGCCCTCCTCCCCCGCGACCCGCGCGTCCAGCCGCGCCGGGACCTCCAGGAGCTCGTCGGGATGTTCTCCACGATGCTCCGTGAGTGCTCCGCCGCCCTCGCCGACGCGGACTCGACCCGGGCATGGCACGCCCTCGTGCGCGGGCGCAGCTCCCAGTCGCTCGTGGACGCGATCCGCGGCAGCCTGAAGGCCTCCTCGGAGGTCACGCGCATCGCCCCCGCCTACCGGCGCCACCGCGCGGAACTCGAGGAGATCGAGCGTGCGGTCGAGTTCCTGGACCTCGGGCTGCGCAACGGGCGCGTCGTTGCCCGCCGGCTCACCTCCGTGATCAACAACGCTGCCCTCACCCAGACCGCCGCGGACAGCATCGCAGACCTCCTCGCCGAGACGGCGGACGCGCTCGACCACGTGGCGCTCGGCCTCGTCGCGGAGCGCCGCGAGGAGCGCCGCGCCCAGATGCGGACGGCCCGGCTCGAGCTCGCGGACATCGCCGCACGTGCCCACCCCCGGCAGCTGCACGTGGAGAGGCTCGAGGGCGAGGCCCTCGTGATCCTCCTGCGCCCGATGCTCGTGGACCTCCTCGAGGCGACCGGCCACGCCCATGACGAGGCCGTCGCGCTCCTGCCGCGGCTCTGATGCACCGGAACTGTCGGACCCCTGCCCTAGCCTGAGTCCATGGCGACGAAGACCTCCACGCGAAGCAGCTCCCGGGCCGGCAAGGCTCCGGGCTACCGGTGCGCCGAGTGCGGCTGGACCACGGCCAAGTGGGTGGGGCGCTGCGGCGAGTGCCAGGCGTGGGGCACCGTCGAGGAGGTCGGCGCCGTGGTGGCGCGCACGACTCCGGCCACCACCGTCCTCGAGCCGGCCCGCCCGATCGCCGAGATCGACGCGACCGACGCCGCGTTCCTCCCCACGGGGGTGGTCGAGCTCGACCGCGTGCTCGGCGGCGGCCTGGTGCCCGGCGCCGTCATCCTGCTGGCCGGGGAGCCCGGCGTCGGGAAGTCGACGCTCCTGCTCGACGTCGCCGCGAAGGTCGGCGCCGGTCTGGACGGCGTGTCGCCGCGGGACGTGCTGTACGTGACCGGCGAGGAGTCCGCGGCCCAGGTGAAGCTGCGGGCCGAGCGGATCGCCGCCGTCGCGCCCCGGCTGTTCCTCGCGGCCGAGACGGACCTCTCGCAGGCGCTCGGCCACGTCGAGAAGCTCTCGCCCCAGCTGCTCATCGTCGACTCGGTCCAGACCCTCTCGAGTGCCGAGGTGGACGGCAGCGCCGGCGGGGTCTCGCAGGTGCGCGAGGTCGCGGCGTCGATCATCGCCGCTGCGAAGCGGCGGAACATGACCACACTCCTCGTTGGGCACGTGACCAAGGACGGCTCGATCGCCGGCCCGCGGCTGCTCGAGCACCTCGTGGACGTGGTGTGCCAGTTCGAGGGGGAACGGCACTCGAGGCTCCGCCTCTTGCGGGCGGTGAAGAACCGCTACGGTCCCACCGACGAGGTGGGCTGCTTCGACCTCACCGAGACCGGGATCCTCAGCGTCACCGATCCCTCGGGGCTGTTCGTGTCCCGCACGAAGGATCCCGTCTCTGGCACGTGCATCACGGTCACTCTCGAGGGGCGCCGGCCGCTCCTTGCCGAGGTGCAGTCCCTGCTCGCGGAGACCGCGGCGGCCCAGCCCCGCCGTGCCACGAGCGGCCTGGACTCCTCCCGGGTCGCGATGCTCCTCGCAGTGCTCCAGCAGCGCGCGGGCTGCCTCCTGCATAAGGACGACACCTACGTGGCCACGGTGGGCGGCGTGAAGCTCAGCGAGCCTGCCACCGACCTCGCCGTCGCCCTCGCCGTCGCCTCGGCGAAGACGCGCACGGCACTCCCCCAGCGGCTCATCGCCTTCGGCGAGGTCGGCCTCGCGGGCGAGGTAAGGCCCGTGCCCGGCATCAACCGGCGGATCCAGGAGGCCCACCGGCTCGGCTTCACCCACGCCATCGTCCCGGCGAGCCCCACCGGCCCGGGGGAGGTTCCCGAGGGCTTCAAGGTCCGTGAGGTTTCCCACGTCGCGGAGGCGCTCGAACTGCTCATCCCCGGGACGTCCTAGCCCATCCAGGCCGAAACCAGCCGATTCTTGCCCGAATCGTTGCGTTTCCGGCCGCCTTGGGCACAGTCTGGCCGCAGGCGCGCGGATACCATGGGTTCTGCGTGCCCGCGCTGGCACCTGCCGCGTGGAGAGGACGAAGGACAAGAGAATGGCTCGGACCCCCGAGGAAGTGCTCAAAGCCACCTTGGCCCGGGTCGCACCCGGCACCGGGCTGCGCGACGGGCTCGAGCGGATCCTCCGGGGACGCACGGGGGCCCTCATCGTCCTGGGCTACAACCCGACAGTCGAGTCGATCTGCTCCGGCGGCTTCGAGATCGGCATCGAGTTCTCCCCCACCCGGCTCCGCGAGCTGGCCAAGATGGACGGCGCGATCGTGTGCGACAGGGACGCCCGCACCATCGTGAAGGCGGCCGTCCACCTCGTCCCCGACTCCCGGATCGAGACCCACGAGTCGGGCACGCGCCACCGCACCGCGGAGCGCGTCGCTATCCAGACGGGCCTGCCGGTCATCTCGGTGAGCCAGTCCATGCAGATCATCGCCCTGTACGTCCAGGGCATCCGGCACGTGATCGAGGGCTCTGAGAACGTCCTCGCCCGCGCCAACCAGGCGCTCGCGACGCTCGAGCGGTACCGGGCCCGCCTCGACCAGGTCACGAATTCGCTCTCGGCCCTCGAGATCGAGGCCATGGTCACGGTGCGGGACATCGCCCAGACCCTCCAGCGGCAGGAGATGGTGCGGCGCATCTCCGAGGAGATCGCCCAGTACGTCCTCGAACTCGGCGAGGACGGGCGGCTCCTGGCACTCCAGCTCGAAGAGCTCACGGCAGGCCTCGGGCCCGGCAGCGACGTCGTGATCCGCGACTACGCCGGGGACTCGGCGACGCAGGAGACGATCGATTCGGCCGTGCAGGCGCTCATGGACCTCACGAGCGTGGACCTCATCGACCTGAACCGGATCGCCGCGATCCTCGGCTACGCGGGCGGTTCCGAATCCCTCGACGCCCTCGTGCAGCCGCGCGGGTACCGCCTCATCTCCGGCCTCAAGCCGGTGCCGCGCGCGGTCGCCGACCGTCTCGTGGACCACTTCGGCGGCCTGCAGAACCTCATGGCCGCGACCATCGAGGACCTCATGACCGTAGACGGGATCGGCGAGCAGCGCGCACGCACCGTCCGGGAGGGGCTGTCGCGCATGGCCGAGGCGAGCCTCCTCGACCGCTTCCTCTGACGGCCGCCGGAATCACCGGTTTGCTGCCCCGCGCAGGCGGGCGCGCGGCGTCGTGCGCGCCCTACTTGAGCTCGAAGACCGCCTTGGAGCTGGTGGTCGCGCCGAGCGACGCGGTCAGGACGTAGATCCCGGGCTTCGGCTGGACGCTGGCGGCCTTGCACCCCTCGATGCTGCGCACCCGGGACCACGGGAAGTTCGCGGTCTCGGCGGCGCCGGCGGCGATGGTCTTGGGCAGGTCCTCCGCGGTGGCCTGGCAGTCCTTCGAGGAGAAGATCCGGTCCACGCCGCTGACCACGAGGAACTCCATCTGCTTGGTCCCGACGTTGACCTCGCAGGGGATCGTGTTCCCGTTGGTGACCTTGAGCGTGAAGAGGGGCTTCTCCGACGGGCCGTACACGGCCTTGTCCGTCGACGCGGCGACCGTGATCAGGTGGGGATCGCAGCTGGGAGTCGGGGTGGCGCTTGCGGTCTCTGTCGGCGCTGCGGACGGGGTGGACGGGTCGCCCGACGGCGTCGCCTCGGGCCCTGCGGCGGCGGTGGTGGCCGCCTCGCCGGCGGCGTTGGAGCCGACGGCCACGACCGCCGCGGCGACGCCGACGCCCAGGACGCCGAGGATGAGCGCCATGAGGACCACGACGGCGATCCGGCGCCTGCGGTACACCTCCGGGCTCTGCCGCCGGGGTCCGGACGTCCTGACTGCTCGTCCCGACGACCCCTTCGAGCCTGCTCCGCCCGCACCCTTTCCTGCCATGCTTCTAGGCTAGGATCCGCGGGCCGGGCGGACCGCACCGGCACGCCGCGGCCGGGGGTCCGGGCAACCTCGCCGGCCCGCTAGAGTGGGCAGACCCGAACCGTCTGGGGGTCACCTTCTGGGGGTCACCTCGAGTGACCCCCAGAAGGTGACCCCCAGAACGTGACCCCCAGAAAGGTGCCCGTGACCGCGATCGCCGCTCCCCGCCGTCGTGCGTCGGCCGCCTCGCCGCCTGCGCGGCTCACAGACCTGCACGCGGCGCTGGCCGCGTGGTTCGCGCGTGAGGCCCGTGACCTGCCGTGGCGCGCCGCCGACCGGACCCCGTGGGGCGTCCTCGTGAGCGAGATCATGCTGCAGCAGACCCCCGTGGTGCGGGTCCTGCCGGTGTGGGAGGAGTGGATGCGGCGATGGCCGCACCCGTCGGACCTCGCTGCCGAACCCGCCGGCGAAGCCGTGCGCGCCTGGGGCCGGCTGGGGTATCCGCGGCGGGCGCTGAGGCTCCATGCCGCGGCGGCGGTCATCGCACGGGAGCACGACGGCGAGCTGCCCACCACCGAGGAAGGCCTCCTCGCACTGCCGGGCGTCGGCACGTACACGGCCGCGGCCGTTGCGGCGTTCGCGTTCGGCGCCCGAGCGACGGTGGTGGACACGAACATCCGGCGCGTCCACGCCCGGCTCGTTGGCGGGGAGGCGCTCCCGGCCCCGTCGCTCACGGCGGCCGAGCAGCGCCGAGCCGCCGCGCTCCTGCCAGAGGGCCGGGCGGAGTCCGTGGTGTGGAACGCAGCGGCGATGGAGCTCGGCGCCCTCGTGTGCACGGCGCGCTCGCCGCGGTGCTCGGAATGCCCGGTCGCCGCGGACTGCGCCTGGCTGGCCGCGGGAGAGCCGCCGCCCACCTACACGCCCCGGGGCCAGGCCTGGCACGGTACCGACCGGCAGGTGCGCGGCGCGATCATGGCCGTGCTCCGCGCCGCCGAGCACGGAGTGCCGCGCGCGCTGCTCGATGACAGCGCGCTGGCAACGGTCTCGGACAGCGCTGCCGACCGCGTGGGCCCCGCCGTGGCGCGACTCAAGGCCCTGCAGGCCGGGCCTGAGCAGCGCGAGCGCGCGCTGGCCGGGCTCCTCGCTGACGGCCTCGCTGTGGACGCCGACGGGGTGCTGCGGCTGCCGTGAAGGCGGCGAGCATATTGACATCACCCGGAGGCCGCCAGCCTGCATTCCGGGCCGATCCGTGCGCGAGTTGTGCAGATATGTCCGCCCACCGCCTCTGGGGCATCTAGGCTCAGGCCATGGACGCCCGCGCATCCCTGATGGTGCTTGGCACTGCCGTGGCGGGTGCAGGCCTGACCGGGTGCGGGCCCACGGCCTGTCCCGCGGTCGGCTATGTCTCGACCGTCACCCTGCGCGTCACGCCGGAGCGGGCGGAGAGCCTCCGCGCCCTCAGCGTCGAGCTCTGCCAGGACGGAGCCTGCCGGTCCGTGGCGCTCGACGGCGCGCTCACGGGGACCAGCCCGGACTCCCTGCCGCCCGCAACGCCGGGCGCACTGCGCGCCCGGTCGCTGCGCACGGCGGACGGCAGCACTGAGGTCGCCATCGAGGCCGCCATCAACGATCATCCTCTCGACGTCACCGCGAACGGAACGGACGCCGGGGGGCTCCCGATCGGCACGAGCAGCGTCCGCCTCACACCGAAGACCACCTATCCCTACGGCAGGGACTGCGGAGGCCCCACCACCGCATCCGCCACCCTCGACCCGCAGGGGCTGCGGGCGGGGTAGGCCCGGGGTCGGCTACTCGCGCGCCCGCCCGTGGAGCCACCGGATCATCCGGGTGTTCCCGAGGGTGTTTGGCTTGACCCGGGCAAGGTCCAGGAACTCGGCGACGCCCTCGTCGTGGGAGCGCAGGAGCTCGGAGTACACCTCGGGGTCCACACCGGACTGGTCGGCCATGACCTCGAAACCGTGCCGCTCGAAGAACCCCACCTCGAAGGTGAGGCAGAAGACCCGCTGCACGCCGACGTCGCGCGCCTCCTGGAGCAGCTGCTCGACGAGCGCATGCCCGACCCCGTGCCCGCGCCACGTGTCCGCGGCGGCAAGGGTGCGGATCTCGGCCAGGTCCTCCCACATGACGTGGAGCGCGCCGCAGCCGACGAGCTCCCCGTCCGGGCCCTCCGCGACACGGAACTCCTGGATGGCCTCGTAGTAGGCGACCGACTCCTTCGAGATGAGGATCCGCTGCTCCGCCAGCGGCGCGACGAGGCGCTTGATCGCGGCGACGTCGCTCGTTCGGGCCCGGCGCAGGGTGAAGGGAGGCGCGGCGGGGTCGGCGGAGGTCTCGGGGGTCATGCGCTCAATCCTAGTGGCGCGCCTCGGGGCCGGGGGGCTGGCGGCCCAGCTCCCGCGAGTAGTAGAACTGCGGCTCCGACTGGCCTGGGTTGCCGCTCACGTAGCCGTGGCGCTCGTAGAAGCGCCGCGCATCGGCATCCTCGCCGTCGACGTTGATCTCCAGCAGTTCCGCCCCGCGGTCCCGCGCCGCTGCCTCGGCGGCCTCGAGCAGGGCACCGCCGAGTCCGCCGTTGCGCCGCCCGGGAACCACGTACAGCTCCTCGAGGAGGGCCGTCGGCCCGTCCGACCACACCGTGGCGCGGAAGCTCAGGAGGGCGACGCCGACCGCAGGGTCCCCGACGACGAGCGCCACGGCGGCGGGGCCGGCCAGCATCATGGAGAGCCGCTGGGCCAGGACCGCGACGCCTGGGCTCGGCTCCCCGAATTCCCGGTTGAAGGCGTCGAGGAGCCGCGCGAGCGCCTCTGCGTCCGCCGGACCCGCCCGGCGCACGACGGCGTGTGGCCGGCTGCCGCTCATGGGCCCAGCGTAGCGGGAGGTGACCCCCAGGAGGTGACCTTCAGGACGTGACCTCCAGAAGGTGACCTTCAGAGCTCGCCGAAGCCGGCCTCGACCTGAGCGCGCACGAAGTTGAGTGCCTTCAGCGCGTCCGGGCCCGAGGTCTCCACCACGAGCTGGCTGTCCTTCCCCGCACCCAGGCCCATGAGCGCCATGACGGACTGGCCGTCGACGCCGTTGACGGTCACCTGGACGTCGAAGGCCGAGAGCCTGCCCGCGAGCACGGCCGCCGGCCGCGCGTGCAGCCCCATGGGGTTCACGAGGGTCAGGACCGCGGACTCTGTGGGCTCCCGGAGCTCGGGCGGCTCCTCGGCCTCGGCGCCCGGGACGGCTTCCTCGGCGGCGCGCACGACGCCCTCCAGCCCGGCTCCCGCCGCGGCCGCGACCGCGGCGGCGACGGCTCCTTCGACGAGGGCCGCGTCGGCAATCCGGACCCGCTGGCGCTGGGAGTCCTCGAGGAACTCGAGCACTGACTCAGCCGTCATGACGGCGGACCCGAGGTCGGCGAGCACCACGACCCCCTCGCCCTGGTCCGCTGCCCCGATGCCCTCCATGACCTTCTCGAAGGAGGTTCCCACGCCGCCGTCGTCCGTCCCGCCCGCCGCGACGAGCGGAACGCCGGACCCCATCTGGGCGGCGACCTCCACGACGCCTTCAGCGAGGCGCGCGCTGTGCGAGACGATGAGCAGTCCGACGGGGGTCACGCGTCCGCCTCCGCGGTGGCGGTGACGGCGGCGCGCAGGATGAGAGCCGTGGACACCGCGCCGGGATCGAGGTGGCCCGCGCTCCGCTGCCCCAGGTAGCTCGCCCGGCCCTTGCGGGCCACGAGCGGCTTGGTGGCCTGCGCGCCGGCCTCGGCAGCGTCGGCCGCGGCACCGAGCGCTGCGTGTCCGTCTGCCCCGCCGGCGGCGGCGTCCACGGCGGGCGTCCACGCATCCACCATCGTCTTGTCCCCCGGCTCGGCCTTGCCGCGGGCCACGATCCCGTCGCGTCCTGCGGCCAGCATCCGCGCGACCGCAGGGCCGTCCAGCGCCTCGGCATCGCCGATCGCGGTCGAGGCCCGCAGGAACGCCGTGCCGTACAGCGGGCCCGCGGCGCCGCCGACCTTGCTCATGAGCATCATGGCGGCCATCTTGAGGGCTCCGGCGAGGGATGCGGGCGGCTCCTCGTCCAACTTCGCCACGATCGCCGCGAAGCCGCGGTCCATGTTCTCGCCATGGTCGCCGTCGCCGATCGCGCGGTCGAGGTCGATGAGCTCCTCCCGCTGCTCCGCGATGACGCGGGCGCTCTCCCGCAGCCAGCGTTCGGCCCACGCGGTGTCGAGGGCCGCCATCACGCGCCCCACCGCAGTGCCGGGGTGTGCACGGGGGCGTCCCAGAGCGCGGTGAGCTCGTCGTCGAGCCGGAGCACGGTGACAGAGCACCCCTGCATCTCGAGCGAGGTCGTGTAGTTCCCCACCAGGCTCCTTTCGACCAAGGCGCCACGGTCTGCCAGGATCCGGGCCGCCACGCGGTACACGATGTAGAGCTCCGAGAGCGGCGTGCCGCCCATGCCGTTGACGAAGAGCAGGACCCTCTCCCCCTCGGCGAGCCCGAGGTCCTCCATGACAGGCGTGAGGAGGTGCTCGGTCAGGGCGTCGGCGGGCTCGAGGCCCACGCGGCGCCGCCCTGGCTCGCCGTGGATGCCGATCCCGATCTCGATCTCATCCTCACCAAGATCGAAGCTCGTCTTCCCGGCGTGCGGGACGGTGCAGGGCGTGAGCGCGAGGCCCATCGAGCGGACGTTCGCGACGACCTTCCGCCCGATCGCCTCGACCTCGTCCAGGCGGTCTCCGCGCTCGGCGGCCGCGCCGGCGATCTTCTCCACGAGCACCGTCCCGGCCACGCCGCGCCGCCCGGCGGTGTAGAGGGAGTCCTCGACGGCGACGTCGTCGTCCACGAGGACCGTGCGCACGTCGAGACCCTCGGCCTGGCACATCTCGGCGGCCGTCTCGAAGTTGAGCACGTCGCCCGTGTAGTTCTTCACGACAAGCACGACGCCGGCCCCTCCGTCCGCTGCCTGCGTCGCAGGGATGATCGCGTCCGGAGTGGGCGAGGTGAAGACGGCGCCGGGGACGGCGGCGTCGAGCATTCCCCTCCCAACGTATCCGGAATGGAGGGGCTCATGCCCGCTGCCGCCGCCGGACACGAGGCCGACCTTGCCCGGGACGGCACCGCCCGCGCGGCTGACGAAGAGCGGGTCGGAGTGGACGCGGACCAGGTCGGCGTGCGCGAGCCCGAAGCCCTCCACCGACTCGTCCACCACCGCCCGCGGGTCATTGATGAGCTTCTTCATGCCGCTCCTTTGCACGGTGTCCCACGCTTGCACGGGTCGTGCTTGGAGCCTACCGCAGGGCTATGCGCTGCTCTCCGCCCCGCCGGGCTTGAGGTCCTCGCCCGTGACCGGGTCGCGCTGCTCCCCCGCGAGCTCATCGGCGTCGGCTCGCTGTCCGGACCCCGACGTCGGCTCGTCGCCAGCCTGCTGGTCGCCGGCCTGCTGGCCGGCGCCTTGCTGCCCGCCGCCCTGCTGCCCGCCGCCCTGCGGCTCGCCGGCGCCCTGGCCCATCTCCTGCTCGGGGGTGGGGACGCCGTATCCGCCGGGTCCGCGCTCGGCATCCTTCTGGGACTCGTCCGGGTTCTCGGGGGTCACAGTGTTCATGGCTTCCCTTCCATCGTCTCCATCGAGCTGTCGGGGGAGTGATTGCCCTGTGGGCGGTGGGGGAAACAAAGCCGGCGCGGCCCGGGCACGGTACCTCAGGGACGCAGGAGGCCCTGGGGGTCGAGCTCCTCGCGCGCCACCGCGACGACGGCGTTGACCTTCTCGCTGTACGCCGCCGAGGGGTCCTCGCCGCCGAGGAAGTTCCGCGGGCCGCGGCCGTTGCCGAAGGGGCGCAGGGCCGCGAGGAGGCCCTTGAGCGCGGCGGGGACCAGGTCGGCGATCGGCGGCGCGAGGACGCCCACCGCATGCACCGCATAGGCGAGTCCGTGCGCGGAGACGGCCCGGCCGGCGTCGGACGCCATCGCACCGCCGAGCAGCCGGAACTCCACCAGGGGCAGGACCGTGGCGGCGTCCGGGCCGACGGCAGCGAGCACGGCCTCGATGGCCGCCTCCGTCAGGTCCACGATCCCTGTGCCTCCGCTGAGGAACGGCATCGGCGTCTCGGGATCCGAGTAGACGCGGTCGATCTCGGTGTACGGCAGCACGCCCACCGCATCCAGGAGGACGGGAGCGGCGGCCCGCATCGGAGCGAGGGCCTTCTCGCCGCCGGGACCCACGTGGGCGAAGCTGACGTGGACCGTGAGCTTCCCGGCGAGCTCGCGCGGAACGTCCGGCGCATCGGGGGCGCGCAGGAACCGGATCGCCGTGTTGGAGGCATCCTTGAGTGTGCGCGACCACGCCGCGAAGGCACGCAGGACGGACGCGGAATGCGCGCCGTCGAAGACGAGCGCCCCGCCGTAGACTTGCGCGACCCTGTAGAGGCGGAAGGTCACCGCGGTGACGACGACGAGGCCGTGGCCGCCGCCGGCGACGAGATCGAAGAGCTCCGGCTCGCGGGTGCGGCTGACGGTGCGGGCATCGCCGTCCATCGTGACGATCTCGAAGCTCACGACCGAGTCGGCGGCGAAGCCGAACGTGCGGCCGAGGACGGGCAGGCCGCCGCCGAGCGTGTACCCGACCACGCCGACGTCCGAGCTGGAGCCGTTCAGGGGGGCGAGGCCATGCTGCGCGGCCGCGTCGATGACCTCGCGCCACCGGGTGCCGGCGCCGACGGTCGCGGTCCGCGCATGGGGGTCGATCGCCACCGAGCGCAGGCGCTTGGTGCTCAGGAGGACCCCGCCCCTCATGGCGCGTTCGGCGCCGTGGCCAGTCGCCTGGACGTGGAGCGGCACGGAGTTCAGCGAGGCCCAGCGGACGGTCGCGACGACGTCGGCGGCGTCGCGGGCCGCGACGACGACGTCGGGGCAGTGAGCGACGGCGGCGTTGAACGCGGCAGCCTCAGCCGCGTAGCCCGGGTCGCTCGGGTCGAAAACCTCGCCGCGCACGAGGTCCTCGAGGGTGATGAATTCAGTCTGGACGGTCATGGTGTTTCTCTCTGGGTGTGGAACGGATCACGTTGAGACCAAGAGAGACACTACGCTCAGTTAGGGATTTTGTCTAGCGATTGGATTAACCCGCCGATGCAGCTACGCCACAGCGCAACGGCCCCCCACCTCGGAAGGTGGGGGGCCGCCGTCGTGCGCTGTGGCTGTGGCTGTGGACGGGCGTTACGCGCCCAGCTCCTTGCCGCTGCCCTTGGCGAGGGTCACGACCTCGGGGACCTGCGGACGGGGCATGCCGGTGAAGGTGAACTTCGCCTCGTCGCCCTCGCCCTCGGCGTCGATGACCACGATGTCGCCCGCGGAGAGGTCCCCGAAGAGGATCTTCTCCGACAGCTGGTCCTCGATCTCGGACTGGATCGTGCGGCGCAGCGGACGGGCACCCATCGTCGGGTCGTACCCGCGGGTGGCGAGCAGGACCTTGGCGGCCTGGGTGAGCTCGATGCCCATGTCCTTGTCCTTGAGGCGCTGCTCGAGGCGGGCGATCATCAGGTCGACGATCTCGATGATCTGCTCCTGCGTCAGCTGCGGGAACACCACGATGTCATCGACGCGGTTGAGGAACTCGGGGCGGAAGTGCTGCTTGAGCTCCTCGGTCACGCGCGACTTCATGCGCTCGTACCCGGTCTTGGTGTCGGTGCCGGACTGGAAGCCCGTCATGACGCCCTTGGAGATGTCCCGGGTGCCGAGGTTCGTGGTCATGATGATCACGGTGTTCTTGAAGTCCACCACACGGCCCTGGGAGTCCGTGAGGCGGCCGTCCTCGAGGATCTGCAGGAGCGAGTTGAACAGGTCCGCGTGGGCCTTCTCCACCTCATCGAACAGCACCACGGAGAACGGGCGACGGCGGACCTTCTCGGTGAGCTGTCCGCCCTCCTCGTACCCCACGTACCCGGGAGGTGCACCGAAGAGCCGCGAGACCGTGTGCTTCTCGGAGAACTCGGACATGTCCAGCGTGATGAGCGCGTCCTCCTCGCCGAAGAGGAACTCGGCGAGTGCCTTGGCGAGCTCGGTCTTGCCCACGCCGGTCGGGCCGGCGAAGATGAACGACCCACCCGGACGCTTCGGGTCCTTGAGGCCGGCACGGGTGCGGCGGATCGAGCGGGAGAGCGCCTTGATCGCGTCGTCCTGGCCGACGACCCGCTTGTGCAGCTCGTCCTCCATGTGGAGCAGGCGGCTGGACTCCTCCTCGGTCAGCTTGAACACCGGGATGCCGGTCGAGTTGGCGAGCACCTCGGCGATCAGGTCCTCGTCCACCTCGGCCACGCCATCCATGTCGCCGGACTTCCAGGCACGCTCGCGCTCGGCGCGCTCCGCGATGAGCTTCTGCTCCTTGTCGCGCAGCGAGGCGGCGCCCTCGAAGTCCTGCGCGTCGATCGCGGACTCCTTCTCGAGCTTGAGGGCGGCGATGCGCTCGTCGAGCTCCTTGAGCTCCGGCGGTGCCGTCATCCGGCGGATGCGCAGGCGCGCGCCCGCCTCGTCGATGAGGTCGATGGCCTTGTCCGGGAGGAACCGGTCCGAGATGTAGCGCTCGGCAAGGTTCGCCGCGGCGGCGAGGGCGCCGTCCGTGATGGTCACGCGGTGGTGCGCCTCGTACCGGTCGCGCAGGCCCTTGAGGATCTCGATCGCGAGAGCGACCGTCGGCTCGGAGACCTGGATCGGCTGGAAGCGGCGCTCGAGGGCGGCGTCCTTCTCGATGTGCTTGCGGTACTCGTCGAGCGTGGTGGCACCGATGGTCTGCAGCTCGCCGCGGGCCAGCATCGGCTTGAGGATGCTCGCGGCGTCGATCGCGCCCTCGGCGGCACCCGCACCGACGAGGGTGTGGATCTCGTCGATGAACAGGATGATGTCGCCGCGGGTGCGGATCTCCTTGAGGACCTTCTTGAGGCGTTCCTCGAAGTCGCCGCGGTAACGGGAGCCGGCCACGAGGGAGCCGAGGTCAAGCGTGTACAGCTGCTTGTCCTTGATGGTCTCCGGGACGTCCCCGCGCACGATGGCCTGGGCGAGGCCCTCGACGACGGCGGTCTTGCCGACGCCTGGCTCGCCGATGAGGACCGGATTGTTCTTGGTGCGGCGCGAGAGGACCTGCATGACGCGTTCCATCTCGTGCTCGCGCCCGATCACCGGGTCGAGCTTGTTCTCGCGCGCGGCCTGCGTGAGGTTGCGCCCGAACTGGTCCAGCACGACGGAGCCCGCAGGCGTGCCCTCGGGCTGGCCGGAGCCGGCGCCGGCGGAAGTGGTCTCCTTGCCCTGGTAGCCCGACAGCAGCTGGATGACCTGCTGGCGGACCCGGTTGAGGTCCGCGCCGAGCTTGACCAGCACCTGGGCCGCCACACCCTCGCCCTCACGGATGAGGCCGAGGAGGATGTGCTCCGTGCCGATGTAGTTGTGGCCGAGCTGTAGCGCCTCGCGGAGCGAGAGCTCAAGGACCTTCTTGGCGCGAGGCGTGAAGGGGATGTGGCCGGACGGGGCCTGCTGGCCCTGGCCGATGATCTCCTGCACCTGCTCGCGGACGCCGTCCAGCGAGATGCTCAGGGATTCGAGAGCCTTGGCCGCGACCCCTTCGCCCTCGTGGATCAGCCCGAGGAGGATGTGCTCGGTCCCGATGTAGTTGTGGTTGAGCATGCGGGCCTCTTCTTGGGCCAGCACCACCACGCGGCGGGCGCGGTCTGTGAATCTCTCGAACATTGCTCGAACTCCCCGGTTTAGCTTGGGTGCGTCACTTGCGTATCTCGATGCTACGTGCCGGGTGCCCACACGCAGAGGGCTGTTCGCCACAGGGTGAACCGGCGCCGTCGCCCCGCCTGGCGAGTCCGACGGCGGGTGGCCGGCGCGCCCGGACGCAGCCGCCCGCCGTCGTGCGCGCCGGAGAGCGGCGGAAATACGCTTCGGAAAAACGAGAAATCCCGGTGCGGCATGCGCATCGGGATTTCCCTTCCCCGGCCCCCCATGGACGGAGATTTAGCCAATTGAGGCTGATCAGGCATTCGCCTTGTGGTACGCCTCCTGGATCTCGGCCTGGATCCGGCCGCGGGCATTCACGTTGTAGCCATTGTCTCGGGCCCACTGGCGGATCTTCGCGGAATCCGAATTGCGCGAGGAGGACGTTGCGCGGGCCTTCGGGGCTGCGGCGCCCCGGACACTTGCCTTGCGGCCCGCGGAAATGAACTCCGCAAGGGCCTTGCGGAGCTTCTCGGCATTCGCCGAGGAAAGATCGATCTCGTAGTTCGACCCGTCGAGGCTGAAGCGGACGGTCTCGTCGGCCTTCCCTCCGTCGATGTCGTCCTCAAGAATAATCTGGACCTTCTGTGCCATATCTAAGCTCTCTTCTCTGTCATCGCTGGGGGCGAGGCAATGGGGAGTTCAAGCAATCGGCCCACCGCGTCGATATGACGGGGTCATGCCGAGCGATATCAGTATGAAGGCACAAATGGCGCACGTCAAAAGCACGTGCGCCACCTGTGAATAAGGCATCAATTCGTGGGGTGTTCTCCAGACTCGCGCTCCGCGCGCGCGAGCGCCTCGCGCTCGGACTTGTCCGCATTGAAGATGGCGCGCATGGCGAACCAGAAAATGAGGCCCACTACCACGGACGGGAGAAGGACGAGCACGTATTCCATCAGTTGGCCTCCGGCTTGAGGAGCGGGAAGAGGATCGTTTCGCGGATGCCCGCCTGCGTGAACAGCATGACGAGGCGGTCCACGCCGAGGCCGATGCCGCCCATAGGCGGGGCACCGTATTCGAGCGCCCGGAGGAAGTCCTCGTCCAGGGCCATGGCCTCGTCGTCGCCCTCCGCCGCGAGGCGGGACTGCTCCGTGAGCCGCTCCCGCTGGATGACGGGGTCGATCAGCTCGGAGAACGCCGTGCCGCGCTCCATGCCGCCGATGATGAGGTCCCATGCCTCGATGAGGCGCGGGTCCTCCCGGTGCGGGCGCGCGAGGGGCTGGGCCGACGGCGGATAGTCGTAGACGAAGGTCGGATTGAGGAGCGTGGGTTCGACGATCTCGCCGAACAGCTCGATGACGGCCTTCTCCTGGGTCCAAAGGGCGTCGGTCTTGACGCCGTGCTTCTCGCCGATCTCGAGGAGGCGCTCGAGCGGGGTGTCGGGCGTGATCTCCTCGCCGACGGCCTCGGACAGTCCGGGATAGACGCCGAGCCAGCGCCATTCGCCGTCGAGGTCGATCGTGCCCGCGGGCGTCTCGATCTGGCGGGTGCCCACCACATCGGCGACGTTGAGGATGATCTCCTTCATGCGCTCGGCCATGGTGAACTGGTCGGCGTACGCCTCGTAGCACTCGAGCGTGGTGAACTCGGGGCTGTGGGTCGAATCGACGCCCTCGTTGCGGAACACGCGGCCGATCTCGTAGACACGCTCGATCCCGCCGACCACCGCCCTCTTGAGGTACAGCTCGGTGGCGATGCGCAGCGTCATGTGCTGGTCGAACGCGTTCAGGTGCGTGGCGAAGGGGCGCGCGGTCGCGCCGCCGTGGACGAGGTTCAGCATGGGCGTCTCGACCTCGACGTACCCGCGCGCGTCGAGGGTGTCGCGGATGCTCTTGGTGATCTTGGAGCGCGTGTAGACCATCTGCCGGGCCTCCTCGCGCACGAGGAGGTCCACGTAGCGCTGGCGGACCCGCGTCTCCTCGTTGAGCCCCGCATGCAGGGTCGGGAGCGGCCGGAGCGCCTTGGACGCCATCTGCCACGAGTCGACCATGACCGAGAGCTCACCGCGGCGCGACGAGATGACCTCTCCGGTGACGAACACGTGGTCGCCGAGGTCAACGAGCGCCTTCCAGTCGGCGAGGCGCTGCTCGCCCACGTTCGCGAGGGACAGCATGGCCTGGAGACGCGTGCCGTCGCCTTCCTGGAGCGTCGCGAAGCACAGCTTGCCCGTGTTGCGGATGAACACCACGCGTCCGGCGACGCCGACCTTCTCCCCCGTGGCCGTGTCCGGCTCGAGCTCGGGGTACTTCTCGCGGACCTCCGCCAGCGAATGCGTGCGCGGCAGGACCACCGGATACGGCTGTTCGCCATTGGCGAGAAGCTTCTCCCGCTTGTCCCGGCGGATGTGCATCTGTTCGCTGGCGTCGGCGGGCTCTGCGGCGGGGAGGGAGGGGTTCTCTGCGGTCACGGAAGACAATTCTAGTTTCTCGTCCCTGCGGCTCGGGACTCGGGGATTCCCGCTAGGCTCGGTGCATGGCCGCCACGCAGCTCTCCACGTCGACCGTCACCAGCGAGGACGGGGCCGTCCTCGAGCTCTTCACCGCTCTCGGCAGGGCCTCGGAACAGGAGAAGGCCGCGGCGGGAGGTGTCGTCGTCGTGCACGGATCCATGGTGACGGCGGAGCTGTACAAGGAGCTCGCTCTCCGCCTCGCCGAGGCCCTCCATGCCCCGGTCCACGTGTACAACCGGCGCGGCCGGGGCGGGTCGTCGCCGCAGCCTGCCGACTACTCGCTGAGCACGGAGATCGCGGACCTGGCCAGCGTGCTCGAGCGCACGCAGACCGAGGCGGTGTTCGGGCACAACTACGGCGGGTGCATCGCACTGCACGCCGGGCGGGAGCTCGAGATCGGCCGACTCGCGGTGTACGACCCGATCATCTCCTTCGAGGGCAGCATCAAGGCCCCCTGGCTGCGCGAGTTCGAGGATTCCCTCGCCGCGGGTGACGAGGAGAAGGCACTCGCCGTGCTGCTCCGCGGCCTCCAGACCGCCGGTCCGGTCTCGAAGCTGCCGCTTCCCGTCCTGACGGTCCTCAACCGGATCGGCAGCCGCATGCCGATCGGGAAGGAGCTCTCGCGGCTGCTCCCGACCGGCCCGGCGGAGATCCGCGCGGTCGTCGCCGCCGATGCCGAGGCGAAGGGCTTCGACGAGCTCCCGCTCGAGACCCTGATCCTCGCCGGTGGGGCGAGCCCCGAGTACTTCGCCGACGCCGCCCAGAAGCTCGACGGCGTCCTGCCGGCCTCCGACTTCGACGTCCTGCCCAAGCTCGCGCACGATGCGCCGACCCGGCCGGCGAAGGCGCTGGTCGACCGTCTCGCGGACTTCTTCGCCAGCTGACCCCCCCGTTTCGGGTACGCCAAAACGCGCCCCTCCCCTTTCCGGGTACGCCAAAACGCGCCCCTCCCCTTTCCGGGTACACCAAACTCCGCGAGGTGGAACGCACGACGCCGGTCGGTGCCTCGCGCTGCGACCTCGCCAGGACGCAGCTCTCCGGCGGGAGGCAGGAAGCCGTCGTGACGCATGTGCGGTCCTCCCCGGCGATCGGGCACGCGGCGACGACTGACCTTCCGGTCAATCGGCCGGGCGCTACCCGTACCCGAAACTGCTTGGGAGCGCATTATCTGTACCCGAAACGGCCAGGGAGCGGATTATCTGTACCCGAAACGGGGGATGGGCGAGGGGTGGCGCGGGGGTGGGCGCCGGCGGGGCGGGGTCAGCGCGCGCGGAGCGGCATGTTGTCGATCAGCCGGACCGGGCCGACCTTCGCCGCGACAATCGCGAGCGCCTCCCCCGTGAACGGCGTCTCCCGGCAGTTGAAGGCGAGCGGCTCGAGCGTGTCCGTGTCGACGACGTCGAGGTAGTCGAGCTCCACGAGCGGCTGGGAGCGGATGAGCTCCTCGGCGTCGTCCGGGTTGAGCGGCTCGTGCGCCCAGGCCCGCGCCTCGAGGAGCCGCAGCGACCGCGAGAGGACGAGGGCGGCGTCGCGCTCCTGGCCTGACAGGAAGCGGTTCCGGCTCGAGAGGGCCAGCCCGTCGGCGTCGCGCACGATGGGCACGGCGACGACCTCGACGGGGAAGTCGAGGTCCTTCACCATGCGCCGCACCACTGCGACCTGTTGGGCGTCCTTCTGGCCGAAGTAGGCGCGGTAGGCGACCCGGCCGCCGTCGAACCCGCCCGGCATCGCGAGGTGGAACAGCTTCGAGACCACCGTGCACACGCCGTCGAAGTGCCCCGGCCGGGACGCGCCCTCCCACTTGGCCGCGAGCGGACCGGCCGTGACGCGCACCTCCGGCTCGCCGCCGGGGTACATCTCCTCGACGGACGGCGCGAAGACGATGTCGACGCCGGCCTCCTCCAGCAGCGCCGCATCGGCCTCGAGCGTGCGCGGGTAGCGTTCGAGGTCGGCCGCGTCGCCGAACTGCAGGGGGTTCACGAAGACGCTGGCGACGACGACGTCGTTGCCCGCCGCGGCGGCCTCGGCGAGCGCCCGGTGGCCGGCATGGAGCGCGCCCATGGTGGGCACGAGCCCGAGCGAGGGGGTCCCGGCAGACCCGCGGACCCGGACGTTCTCGGCGCCGACCTCCAGTGAGCGGCGCCGCGTCCCGGCGAGATGGCGCGAGATCGCGGCCTGCAGGTCGCCGCGGGTGTGCACGATCTCGATGGGCTGGCTGGGCATCAGCGGTCCTCTCCTGGGGCGGCGTCGGGGTCGGCGTCCGAGCCGGTCTGGGCTCCCCCGAGGGCCCGTTCGAGCTCCGCGCGCCTGCCCGCCGGCAGCATCCCGCGGCGGTCGGCCCGCACGGCCGTCGCACGGGCCATGGCCCGGTACGCGTCAAGGATATCGGCGGAGCCCACTCCTCCGGGGGCGGCCCCGAGCTCGGCCAGGGCCTCCACGTGCGCGGCGACCGTGCCGACGTCGCCGCGCGCGACGGGCCCGGTGAGCGCCGTCTCGCCGACCGAGAGCGCGTTGTCCAGCGACGCCCGCAGCAGCGGCCCCAGCACGGCCGAGGGGTTCTCGATCCCGATCCTGCCCAGGATCTCCGCCGCCTGGGATGCGATCGTCACGAGGTGGTTGGACCCGTGCGCGAGGGCCGCGTGGTACGCCACGCGGTCCCCCTCCGCGACCACCACCGGCTCCCCGCCCATCTCGACGACGAGGGCCTGCGCGACCGGAAGCATCGCCGGATCCGCAGTCACGCCGAAGCAGCAGTCGGCGAGCCTGCCGAGGTCCAGCGACATGCCCGTGAACGTCATCGCCGGGTGGATCGCGAGCGGAATCGCGCCGGCGGCCCGGACGGGCGCGAGGATGCCCACCCCGTGCCGCCCCGACGTGTGCGCCACGAGCTGCCCCGGCTGCCACGCCCCGAGCTTCGCGAGCCCCTCGACGAGCGGCCCCAGCGCGTCGTCGGGCACCGCGAGCAGGACGAGCTCCGACCGCTCGAGGATCTGCGGGATCTCGAGCACGGGCACGCCGGGCAGGAGCAGCTCGGCGCGCTCGCGGCTCGCCTCCGACACCGCGGAGACGCCCACGACGGCGTGCTCGGCCGCGCGCAGCGCCGCGCCCAGCACTGCGCCGACCCTGCCTGCCCCGATCACCCCGATCCCGAGCCGTCCGGGCCGGCGGCTCCGGGCACCGGGGAGGTCGCTGGGGGTGCTCATGGTGTGTCTCCTTCGGCTCGGACCGGCGGGTGTTGGCGGGCGGGTGGCGCGGCCCCGGGCGCACGACGGCGCGCTGCCGCGGCCCGGGCGGCCAGCTCGCCGAAGAGCCGCTCGGCGTCAGCCACTGCGAGATGGCGGACGGCAGGCCGGACGGGTCCGGGCGTCGAGTGCAGCTCGACGTCGGCGAGGCCGAACCGCCGTTCGAGCGGCCCCTGCGTGAGGGCGACCGACTGGGTGCGTCCGTGCGGGACGATCGAGAGCGTGCGCGCGAACGCACCATGGCGGCACAGGACGGCCGTCCCGGTTGCGAGGAATCCCGTGCGGCGCCACCCGAGCGGGTCGACCCAGCGCGCCGACCGCGGCGAGGAGGCGAAGCCCCCGTCGTCGCCCGTCCCGGTCATTCCGGCCTGGACGACGCCGCGGGCGGAGCCGGGGCCCGTGCCCGGGTCGGGGAAGACGAGGCCGAGGA
Source organism: Sinomonas sp. B1-1 (assembly GCF_050474465.1). NCBI lineage: Bacteria > Bacillati > Actinomycetota > Actinomycetes > Micrococcales > Micrococcaceae > Sinomonas > Sinomonas sp. B1-1. The sequence continues at coordinate 53,962 of NZ_JBCHVF010000008.1, forward strand.
CACGGAAGACGTCCTCGAGCGTCCCGGCGGGCAGGACGGTGGACTTCGCTTCCTCCTGCCCCGAGGACTGCCCGTAGCCGGCCACGTTGACGTGCAGGGCCCACCACCCGAAGGGGCGCCAGAGAAACGGCTGGCGGATCCCGACCGCCTGGATCCGCCCCGCGGGGACGGTCTGCGTGCGGGTCTCGAGGAGTCCGTAGCGGAGGCGGAGGCCCTCCCCGGCGGCGAGGACGCGGAAGTTCCAGGTCCGGTTGATCCTCCCCCACGCGGTCGCCGCCGCGGCGAGGAAGGCCGGCACGAGGGCGACGCCGAGCGCGGCGACTCCGGTGACGACCTGGAGGGCGACCGAGGCTGCCGCTGCCAGGCCGGCCACCATGACGAAGGGGGTCAGCAGGGTCGAGGCCAGGATCCGCGCCACCGGGACCGCGGCGACGAGCGCCTCGCCCGGGTCAGCCGGAGCCCCGGGCGCCACCCGCTCGGCCTCGCGGCGCGCCCCGGGACGGGGCGCCGCGGCGCGCGGAAGCTGCTCAGCGGCGCGGAGCTGCTCAGCGGCGCGCGCTGCCGCGGCGGCCGCGAGGATCTGGGCCCGGAGCGCCTCAGCCTCGGCCACCGGGAGGAACGAGAGCCGCAGCGCGCTCTCCCCCGCGTCAGCGACCTCGAAGCGCAGCTCGGCGAGCCCGAACAGGCGCGCGAGGAGCGGCTGGGCGAGGTCCACCGCCTGCACGCGGTCGAGCCGGGCCTGCCGGAGCTGGCGGAACACGATGCCGGTGCGGAGCCGCACCGTGGTCGCGTCGACGGCGAACCGAGTGGTCCACCAGGAGAACATGAAGCCGGCAGCCACGAGCACGACCACGCCGATCCCCACCGCGGCGAGGACCGGCACGGGGACCCCGCTCCACCATCCGCGGTTCACGCCGCCGGACAGGAGCGCCTCGAACCAGTCCCTCCCGACGGCCACGAACAGCGCCGCGACGAGGATCCAGCCGCGCACCCACGGCGAGAGGGGGTGCACGCGGCGCCACTCGCCGTCGTGCGCGGATCCCGGGATCTGCTGGGTTCCCATCGGGTCAGAGTCCTGCCAGGCGCGCCTCGCCGCGCGCGCTCAGCTGCTCCCGGAGCCGCGCCGCCTCGGCGTCGGGCAGGCCGGGGATGGGAACGGTCGACTGCCCAGCGGGGGCCGCGGTATGGAGCTTCACGGTCGCGAGCCCGAGGGCGCCCTCGATCGGGCCCACCGAGACGTCCACGTACTGCATCCGCCCGTACGGCACGACGACGACGCGGCGGACGAGGAGCCCGTGGCGGATGAGCAGGTCGTCCTCCCGCTCGGCGTACCCCATGGCGCGGACCCTCCGGGGAACGAGCGCCAGGTTGGCCAGGGCCCCCGCCGCGACCGCCGCCGGAAGCCCGACGGCGAGCCAGACCGGAGGCGTGAACAGGCCCAGTGCGCCGGCCGCGAGGGGCGCGCAGGCGAGGGCGGTCCAGACGATCGCGGAGATCGCGGCTCCGGCGAGCCGGAGCGTCAGGTACTTCGGGTCGAGCCGCCTCCACTCGATCCCGTCGGGATCGAGGGCGCGCCGCCGCCCAGCGGGCCAGGACGCCTCTGGGCCGGAAGGGTCAGGCAAGACCACCCTCCGCGTCCGGGGCACGGCCGCCGCCCGCGATGTCTCCGCCGGAGGTGCCCTCCGCGTCGTCGCCGTCCTCGGGCGGGATGCGGCAGAACCGCTCGACGATGAAGCCGATGGTGACCATCACGACGCCGCCGGCCATCATCCCGAGGGCCTGCAGGACGATGGGATTGTCCGAGCGGGAGGTCAGGATCGGGATCTGGTCCGCGATCACGCCCGCGTGCCAGCCCAGCAGGACGGCGCCCGCGTACGCGCAGGCATGGCCGAGGACGAGGGTGCGGGCGGCGAAGATCGGGTCGAGCATCCGCCTGCGGTGCCCCGTCCGCCACCGCAGCACGCGGAATCCCAGCACGAGCGTCACGACGGCGATGACCCCCATCGAGGCCAGTGCGCTGAGGGGGAGCACGGGAGTCGGCATGGAGGCGCGCTGCGCATAGGCGTTGACCGCGAGCCCCACGATCCCGGCGAACACGACGACGATGCTGAGCACCCACGGCTTGAGGGGAGTCATGTCGTCTCCTGGTCCGTGAGCACGTCGAAGCCCTCCACGCCCTCCGCGTCGGCGCAGTCCTCGAGCAGCTCGACGATCGGGTGCCCGTCGAGGATCGCCGTGGGCTCGATCGTGACCCAGGGGAAGAGCACGAACGCCCGCTCGCCGGCCCGGGGGTGCGGGATGGTCAGCTCGGGGTCGTCCAGCCTGACGTCCCCGTACGTGATGATGTCGACATCCAGGGTGCGCGGGCCCCAGTGGACCTCGCGGGTGCGGTGGTGCTTGGCCTCGACGGCGTGGCAGTGCTCGAGCAGCTCGTACGGGCCCAGGCTCGTCTCGACGATCATGACCATGTTGAGGAAGTCCGGCTGGCCCTCCGGTCCGCCGACGGGCTTCGTCTGGACCACCGGCGAGACATCCACGAGCCGCACCTCAGGCCGGTCGACGAGGTCCGCGACAGCCTCCGCGAGCGTCTCTGCCCGTGCACCGAGATTGCTGCCGAGGGCCAGGACGGACCGGACCCATTCGTGCCGCTCCCCAGCCATGTCAACGCTCCCGGAAGACGGTGACGGACACGTCGCCGAAGGGCACCCCGATGGGGGCCTGCGGCTTGTGCACAGTGAGTTCGACGGCGTCGACCGGGAACTCGTCGAGGATGGTTTCGGCGAGCCGCACCGCGAGCGTCTCGATGAGGTCCACCGGCTCGCCCTCGACGACGGCGACGATCCGCTCGGCAACCTCGGCGTAGCTCGTGGTCCGGGCGAGCTCGTCGCTGCCGGCCGCCGCGCTGAAGTCCGTGTGCAGGACGGCGTCGACGACGAACGGCTGCCCGTCGCGCCGCTCGAAGTCGAGCACGCCGTGGTATCCGGTCGCCGTCACGCCCGTGAGCGTGATCAGGTCCGGGCGAACGCGCACGCTGCCGGCCACCGGCCCTCCGTCCACTCTGCCTAGGCCTTCGCCCGGGCGGCGACCTTGACGGCGTCGAGGTTCGCCGCGACGTCGTGCACGCGCACGCCCCACGCCCCCGCCGCCGCGGAGAGGACGGTGATCGCAGCGGTGCCGGCGTCCCGCAGCTTGGGCGGCGCGGCCTTCCCCGCCGTGGTGAGCAGCTCGCCGATGAAGCGCTTGCGGGAGGCCGCCACGAGCACGGGGTGGCCAAGCTCGGTGAAGCGATCGATGTGCTTCACGAGCTCCCAGTTCTGTTCGCCGTTCTTGGAGAAGCCCAGGCCCGGGTCCACGATGATCTGCTCATCCTTGACCCCGCCTGCGAGCAGACGGTCGCGCAGCGCCCTCGTCTCCGCGAGGACCTCCTCGACCACGTTGCCGTAGGCGGCCAGTCCGTCCATGCTCTTGGAGTCGCCACGGCTGTGCATGAGGACATAGTGCACGCCGGTCTCGGCGACGAGCGAGATCATCTCATCGGTGAGGGCCAGCCCCGACACGTCGTTGATGATCGCCGCGCCGGCCTCGATCGCCTTGGCTGCGGTGGCGGCGCGGCGCGTGTCCACCGACACGAGGGCGCCGGCCTTCGCGAGCGCCGCGACCACGGGCAGGACGCGCTCCTGCTCGAGGTCCTCGGGGACCTCGTCCGCGCCGGGGCGCGTCGACTCGCCGCCGACATCGATGATGTCCGCGCCCGCGTAGTACATGCGCAGCCCGGCGGCGATGGCGGTGTCGGCGGTGGCGTAGTCCCCGCCGTCGCTGAACGAGTCGGGGGTGACGTTGAGGATCCCCATGACGACCGTGCGGTCGCTGGGGAGACCCGCGAACGTGGCCCGGGCGCGCGCCTGGCGCAGCACGGGAAGGGGGGAGGTATTGGGCCCGGTTCCGGGCGCTGCTGCGAGAGAGTCCATCGTCGTACTCACCTTCCGAGAATGAGGCTCATGGCTTCGGCGCGGGTAGCTGGGTCGTGCAGTTGGCCGCGGACGGCGCTCGTGACGGTGTGGGCCCCCGGCTTGCGCACGCCGCGCATCGACATGCACATGTGCTCGCACGAGATCACGACGATCACGCCGCGGGGCTTGAGGTGGTGGACGATCGCGTCCGCCACCTGGGTCGTGAGCCGCTCCTGGACCTGGGGCCGGCGCGCGTAGATGTCGACGAGGCGCGCGAGCTTGCTCAGTCCGGTCACGCGTCCGTCATGGGAGGGGATGTAGCCCACGTGGGCGACACCGTGGAACGGCACGAGGTGGTGCTCGCACGTCGAGTAGAACGGGATGTCCTTCACGAGCACGAGCTCCTCGTGGTCGAGGTCGAACGTGACCCCCAGGACGTCCTCGGGGTCCATGTGGAGGCCAGCGAACGTCTCGGCGTAGGCCTTCGCGACCCGCTTCGGGGTGTCCTTCAGCCCGCTGCGGTCCGGGTCCTCCCCGACGGCGAGCAGGATCTCCCGCACGGCCGCCTCGATGCGGGGCAGGTCCACGTCCTGGACTTCCGCAGGCAGCTCGAAAACGTCGTCGTCGTCAATGTGGGTCACGGATCGATCCTAGCGGTGCGGGCGAAATGGCGAGGCGACGGCCGTCACACGCCCTCGCTGCCGGGAGCGAACTCCTGCTCGCCATGGGGGTGGTGGGCCTGGCCGACGTCGAGGGGCTCCTCGCGCCTGGCGTTCGCCGCCTCCTCCTGGGCCTCGCGCGCCTTGCGCTCGGCCTCGGTCTCGACCGGCGGGATGTTCTGAACCGGGCGGGACTCCTTGGAGAGCCACACCTCGCGGAAGTCGCGCTTGCGCACGTCCGTGAAGATCTCCGCGATCTCCTTCTGGTTGAGCGTCTCGTGCTCGAGGAGGGCCAGGGCGAGGCGGTCCAGGACATCGCGGTTGTCGGTGAGGATGTCGTACGCCTCGTCGTGCGCCTGGTCCATGAGCCGGCGCACCTCCTCGTCCACGATGTACGCGACCTGGTCGGAGTAGTTCCGCTCGTGGGCCGCATCCCGCCCGAGGAACGGCTCGCCGCCGCCCTGGCCGAGCTTCACGGCGCCGACGCGCTCGCTCATGCCGTACTGGGTGACCATCTTCCGTGCGGTGGAGGTGGCCTTCTCGATGTCGTTCGAGGCACCCGTGGACGGGTCGTGGAACACGATCTCCTCGGCGACGCGGCCGCCCATGGCGTAGGCGAGCTGGTCGAGGAGCTCGTTGCGGGTGATCGAATACTTGTCCTCCTCGGGGACCACCATGGTGTAGCCGAGGGCACGTCCGCGCGGGAGGATGGTGATCTTCGTCACGGGGGCGGAGTTGCGCAGCGCCGCCGCGACGAGGGCGTGGCCGCCCTCGTGGTACGCCGTGATCTTGCGCTCGAGGTCCTTCATCACGCGCGAGCGCTTCTGCGGGCCGGCCATGACGCGGTCGATGGCCTCGTCGAGGGCCCGGTCGTCGATGAGCTGCGCGTTCGAGCGCGCTGTGAGGAGCGCGGCCTCGTTCAGGACGTTCGCGAGGTCGGCGCCCGTGTAGCCGGGGGTCTTCTTCGCGACCGCCCTGAGGTCCACGTTGGACGCCATCGGCTTGCCCTTGGCGTGGACCGAGAGGATCTGCTCGCGGCCCAGCAGGTCAGGCGCCTCGACCGGGATCTGGCGGTCGAAGCGGCCCGGGCGCAGGAGCGCCGGGTCCAGGACGTCCGGCCGGTTCGTCGCCGCAATGAGGATGACGTTCGTCTTGACGTCGAAGCCGTCCATCTCGACCAGGAGCTGGTTCAGGGTCTGCTCGCGCTCGTCGTTGCCGCCGCCGATCCCGGCGCCGCGGTGGCGCCCCACGGCGTCGATCTCGTCGACGAACACGATGGCCGGGGCGTTCGCCTTGGCCTGCTCGAACAGGTCGCGGACACGGGACGCGCCGACGCCGACGAACATCTCGACGAAGTCCGAGCCCGAGATCGAGAAGAAGGGGACGCCGGCCTCACCGGCGACCGCGCGCGCCAGGAGGGTCTTGCCCGTCCCGGGAGGGCCGTAGAGGAGCACGCCTTTGGGGATCTTGGCGCCCACCGCCTGGAACTTGCCCGGCTCCTGGAGGAACTCCTTGATCTCATGAAGCTCCTCGACGGCCTCATCAGCACCGGCGACATCCGTGAACGTCACCTGCGGCATGTCCTTGGTGATCATCTTGGCCCGGGACTTGCCGAACTTCATCACTTGGCTGCCGCCCCCCTGCATGCGGGAGAGCAGGAACCAGAACACCGCTCCGAGGAGCAGGACCGGGATCAGGAGGGACAGGACGGAGCCGAACCAGTTGTTCTCGACCGGCTGGTCCGTGTAGCCCTTGGACAGGTTCGCGTCGTTGACGGCCTTGATGACGTCGTCGCCGCGCTGGGTGATGAAGAAGAACTGGACGGTCTTGCCCTTGTCCTGGCCATCGACCACATAGTCGTCCTTCAGGACGAGGTCGACGCGCTCTTCGCCGTTGAAGATCTTGGCCTGCTCGGCCTTGCCGTCCTTGAGGAGCTGAAGACCGACCGAGGTGTCGACGCGTGTGCTTCCGCCCGGGGCCAGCGTTCCGAAGGCCAGCAGGAGCAGGACGACGACCACAACGATCCAGATTCCCGGACCCTTGACGAAGCTCTTGACGTTCATGAAATCGGGGCTAGACCCCGTCCCTTCTGTAGTGCACCGGTACTGTCATGCGCGAAGGCTGTGGCCACCAGCATGACACCGTTCGGAAACGTTCACGCACGGTTCACTCCAAAAGTTCCCCCCGCACCGGTGCGCTGACGGCGAAACGCGCCGCGCGGCGTCGTGCGCCGCTGCCCACCGGCATCGGAGTGACCGAGGTCTGCGCGACCTACTCGTACACGTGGGGCGCGAGCGTGCCCACGAAGTCGAGGTTGCGGTACTTCTCGGCGTAGTCGAGGCCGTAGCCCACCACGAACTCGTTCGGGATGTCGAAGCCCACGTACTTGACATCGATGCTGACCTTGGCGGCGTCGGGCTTGCGGAACGCCGTGCAGATCTCGACCGACGCCGTGCCGCGCGACTCGAGGTTGGTCTTGAGCCACGAGAGGGTCAGGCCCGAGTCGATGATGTCCTCGACGATGAGGACGTGCTTGCCCATGAGGTCCGTGTCGAGGTCCTTGAGGATCCGCACCACGCCGGAGGACTGCGTGCCGGAACCGTAGGACGAGACCGCCATCCAGTCCATCGTCACGTGCGAGTGCAGGGCCCTCGCCAGGTCCGCCATGACCATCACGGCGCCCTTGAGGACTCCGACGATGAGGAGGTCCCGGCCGTCGTAGTCGCGGTCGATCTCGGCGGCGAGCTCGGCGATGCGGTTCTGGATCTCCTCCTTCGTCTTGAGGACGTGCTTGAGGTCTGCGTGGACGTCGGTCGATTCCACCTGCGGCTCCTGTGGTCGAGCGTGTGCCTGCCTGCTGGGGCGTGACGCGGTGCTGGGTCAGCGATGCGATACCAAGACTAGCCCCCCGCGGTGCCCCGCGCCCTTGCCGGCGCCGCCCCTGGGCTGCCGGAACGCGCTCACGTGCCCCGGGACCTCGACCGGCCCTGCCGAGCCGCGGGGCTCGAGGAGGCGCTCGACGGCGGCGAGCCGCTCGAACGTGAGCTGGCCTCCCAGCTCGGTCACCGCGAGCGCGATCACGCGGCTGCGGAGCGCCTGGGGCAGGGCCCGCAGCTGGGGGCCGGGAAGGACGACGGCGCGCCCGCCCCCGCGGTGGGGGGTCATGTCCCTGCTGGCAGGGGTGACCTCGGCGGCAGACGGGGTGACCTCGGCGGCAGACGGGGTGACCTCGGCGGCAGAGGGGGTGACCTCGGCGAGGGCGGCGTAGATCCGCTGGGCCGCGCCGTCGAGGTAGTCCGCGTCGGCAGCCAGGAGCGCGGCGGTGCGGGCGAGGCCTTCGGCCACGCCGGGCCCGAGCTCGGCCTCGAGGAACGGCATCGTCGCCGTGCGGACCCGCGAGCGCATGAACCGCGGGTCCTCGTTCGTCGGGTCGAACCACGGCTCGAGGCCCTCGGCGACGCACACGTCGAGCGTGTCGGCGCGGCGCAGCGTCAGGAAGGGCCGGGCGTACAGCCCTCGTACCCGGCGCATGCCCGCGAGGGCCCGGGGCCCTGACCCCCGTGCGAGCCCGAGGAGCACCTGCTCCGCCTGGTCGTCCAGCGTGTGCCCGAGCAGCACCGCGTCTGCGCCCCACGCGTCCGCCTCGGCCTCGAGGGCGGCGAGCCGCGAAGCGCGCGCAGCGGCCTCGGGCCCCTCGCCCCGGCGCTTGACCTCCACGGCGACCACCCGCACCGGCGCGAGTCCGAGCTCGCCCAGCACACCCGCCGTCGTGCGCGCGACCTCCCCCGAGCCCTCCTGCAGCTGGTGGTCGACGACGACGGCGCCCGCCTCGAGCGGGTGTCCCGACACCCCGCCGCGGCGGGCGAAGTGGGCGACCGCGGCCGCGAGCGCGAGCGAGTCCGGTCCGCCGGAACAGCCGACGAGGACCCGGCGCGGCCAGCCGGCCTCGGCGAGCGCGGCCTTCACCGCGTTCCGGGCGGCGCCGACGGCGGGGTGGAGGCGGCGCCGGGTGGGCGAGGCGCTGTCGCGGGCCGGGTCGAGGGCCGGACCGAGGGCGCTTCCGGAGTCCCCGGCGGTCACAGGCCCATGCGGGAGACCCAGGTGTCCGGGGCGTGGATCTCCTCCTCGGTCGGGAGGTTCCCGGGGCCCTCCCACACACGTTTGAAGCCCGCCATCCCGACCGCGTCGACGACGTGCCGCACGAACCTCTGGCCGTCCGTGTACTGGCGCATCTTGGCCTCGAGCCCCAGGAGGCGGCGGATGAACGTCTCGAGCGGGCCGCGGTTCTCGTTCCGCTGCTGGAACCGCTGCCGGATGGTCTTGACGGTGGGCACCACCGAGGCGTCGATCGCGTCCATGACGACGTTCGCGTGCCCCTCGAGCAGGCTCATGACCGCCGTCAGGTGGGAGATCGCGGCGCGCTCTGCGGGGTCCTGGAGCAGGTCGAGGATGGCACCCTTGCTCGGGAGGTCCGAGGCGCTCCCGGTGCGGTCGCGCAGGGACCTGGCGACCGCCGTCGCGCGTTCCATGAGGGAGTCCATGTTGCCCACGAGGCTCTCGCTCAGCTGCCCGATCTGCTCGGTCATGTGGCCGCGCAGCCACGGGGCGGCGGCGAACTGGACGCGGTGCGTCTGCTCGTGGAGGCACACCCAGAGCCGGAAGTCCTCGGGCTCGAGCACGAGTTCGCGCTCGATGTGGACGATGTTGGGCGCGACCAGCAGCAGCCGCCCGGCCGGCGGGACCGTGGACCCGGGCGCGAGGGCCGAGAACGGCTCGTACTGCCCGAGAACCCGGCTCGAGAGGTAGGCGAGGATGAGGCCGAGCTGGGTCCCCGTGATTGCCCCGCCGACCTTCGCCGCGGTCGGGGTCAGCTCGCTCGCGCGCTTCTCGACGAGGTGCGTCAGCACCGGGTCCATCATGACCTCGAAGCCCTGCGTGTTGGCCTTCGCCCACGAGGCGCGGTCCACGATCAGCAGCTGGGAGTCGCGCAGGTCCGCGGCGACGTCGAGCCCCGTGATGCGGTGGACGTGGGCGACCGAGGCATCGGCCAGGCGCCGCAGGCTCTCGACGACGTCGCGCGCCTCAGCCGGCGACAGCGCCGGCCCGGGGGGCGCCAGGCGCGCCGCGGTTGACGCAGCGAGATCCCAGTTGATCAGTTGGCTGGCCATCTGCGAGGCATCCATGCCTCCATTCGACCACATGCTGCTGTCCCTCCGCTGTGCGGGGCGGGGCGCGGCTTCCGCCCGCCGCTATCGGCAGCCGCACGCCGCGAGGGCTGCGGCGGCGCCGTCGAGGGCCTGAACGGCCTCCCCGCGGCGCCCCGGATCCAGGCCGTTCGCCATGAAGGAGAACACCAGGAGGCGCCCGTCGGCGTCGACGGCGTACCCGCTCAGGGCGGCCACCGTGTTAAGCGTTCCGGTCTTCGCCCGCACGACGCCGGCCCCGGCCGCCGCGCTCCCGGCGAACCGCGAGCCGAGGGTCCCGTCGAGCGCGGCCACGGGGAAGCCGCCGAGGGCGGCCCGGAGCCGCTCGTCCGACCCCACGGCCATCTCGCGCACGAGGGTTGCGAGGGCCGCGGGGCTGATCCGGTTGCCGAGGGAGAGGCCGCAGGCGTCGGCGACCTCGAGGCCGTCCGCAGTCCCCAGCACCCGCACTGCCGCGGCGCGCAGGGCCGCGACGGCGCCCTCGTTGGCCGCCGGGGCGCCCTGTGCGTGCGCGGCGAGGCGGGCGAGGACCTCCGCGAGGTAGTTGTCCGATTCACGCAGCATGTAGTCGACCTGCTCCCCGAGCGGCGCGCTCTCGACAGCGGCCAACTCCTGCCCCTCCGCGGGCGCCGTCACGCGGCTGACGCCGGCGGCGACCGTCACGCCGGTGCCAGCGAGGGCTGCCGCGAGCGCGTCACGGAAGGCGTTCGCGGCGTCGAGTGCCGTGTCCTGGGGCCGCGGGCCGGCGGCGCCCGGGGCCGTGCGGGCCCCGTTGAGGGCGAGGGCGTACACGGGCGCGATCTCCCCGGCGGCCACATCGGCCGGGTCCCACGCCGGGCTCAGGGCCGGGCCGGTGAACAGGGTGTCGTCGAGCCGGACGGTGACGGTCCGCGGCGGCGAGGGAGCCGGCTGGGGCGAGGCGGCGTCGTCGTGCGCGGCCCCGGCCGCCGGGGCGAGCGCCTTCGCGGTGTCCGCGGCGAGCGTCGCCAGCCCGGCGCGGCCCATGACCGCGTCGGGCTGGGACGAGCCCGCGGCGAGCATCGCATCGCCGCCGCCGGCGAGGACGACGGTGCCGGCATCGGGGCGGACGGCGCGGGTGCGGAGCCGCGCGTCGGGCCCCAGCGCGGTGAGCACGGCCGCCGCCGTGAGGAGCTTGAGGTTGGACGCCGGGACGCGCGCGTCCCCGCCGGCCTGGCTGAAGAGGACGCGGCCGGTGGCGGCGTCGAGCACGGTCCCGCCGATGCTTCCGGTGCCCAGCGCGAGCCGGGGTGCGAGGTCGCGGGCGAGCCGATCGGCCTCGGGAAGCGGGGCCGCGGTGGACAGCGGCGCGGCGCCCGCGAGGGCCGGCGCGGACGACGGCGGTGCGAGCCACCCCGGGGTCGCGGCGGTGGGCGTCGGGGCGGGGAAGAGCGCGGACCGCGCATCGGTCGCGAGCCCGGTGGCCACGAGCACGACGGCGACGGCCACCGCGAGCGCGACCGCTGCGGCGAGAGGGGCCCACAGCCCGCTCAGGGGCGCGCGGGGTCCGCGTTGCGTGCTCATGTGTGTCGGTCCTCGGGGTTCTCTTACGGTCCCGGCTGGGGGTGGGCAGCCCCGGGGCAGATATCCTTCATCGTAGTCGCCGCCGCGGACGGGCCCCCGGGCCTGCCCGTGCCGGCTGCCGTGACCGACGCGACCCGGCCCCGCAGGCGGGCCATGCAAGGAGCACCCATGAAGCACGATGTGACGATCGAGATCCCGCGCGGCTCCCGCGTGAAGTACGAGGTGGACCACGAGACCGGGCGCGTGCGCCTCGACCGCGTCCTCTTCACCTCCATGCAGTACCCGACCCACTACGGGTTCTTCGACAACACCCTCGGCGAGGACGGCGACCCGCTCGACGCCCTCGTCTGGTACCCGGACGTGGACCTCTTCCCCGGCATCGTCATGGAGGCCCGCCCGATCGCGATCTTCAACATGGAGGACGAGTCCGGCGGGGATGCGAAGCTCGTGTGCGTGCCGGCGGACAAGCGGTTCGACCACATCCAGGAGGCCTCGGACCTCGACGACTTCCTGATCAAGGAGATCGAGCACTTCTTCACGCGCTACAAGGACCTCGAGCCGGGCAAGTGGGTCAAGCCCGCCGGCTGGGCGGACCGCGCCGCCGCCGAGGCGGAGCTCGAGGCCTCCATCAAGCGCTTCGAGCAGCAGGGCCACTGAGCCCGGCAGCAGGCGGCTGAGCCGGCCTGCGAGCATGCCGAGAGGGGCGATGGGGAGTGGTCCCCATCGCCCCCTCTCGTTCCCGTCTCCTAGGCTGTCCACGAGCCAGTGGGCGCCCGGAGCGCCCAGACGAAGGGGGAACGGTGACGATCCGAGCTGGGGCGAACGTCGAGGAGCTGCGCGCGCTGGCGCTGCAGTTCGGGAAGGCGTCGAAGGAACTCGGCAGCCGCGGACAGGAGCTCAGCGTGGTCCTGGGCCGGCTGGACGTGTGGCGCGGCAACGACGCCGAGCAGTTCAAGCAGCAGTGGAGCCGCCTGCACCGGCCGGCACTCCTGGCCGTGTCCCGCCAGCTCCAGGAGGCCTCCCGGACCCTGCTCGCCAACGCCGACGCACAGGAGCAGACCTCCGAGGCCTCGACCGGGGCGCTGGCCGCTGGCGCTCCGAGCGCCCTCGGCGTCCTGTACGACGTGTACGAGACCGCCGGCGGGGTCAAGGCGTTCGGCTCCGCCGCATGGAACGCGATCAACGCCGGCCGTCTGGGCCTCGACGCCTGGAAGGACACGAAGAGCCTCTTCACGAGCTGGGCCGACGTCGGCGAGCTCGTGCGGGACGGCATCCGCGGGATCCGCAGCGGCGACGGACTCTCCGACGTCTACCAGGCCATGCGTGCCGGGGTGCCCTACAGCGAGGCCTTCGAGAACGCGAGCAGGTTCTCCCAGTCGCTGCGCTGGGCGGGCGCGATCGCCGGACCGTTCGCCGTGGCGGGGGGCATCCACGACGTCATCAGCCCGTCCCACGACGGGTGGCGCGGAACCGGCGACCGGGTTGCCGGCGGGCTCTCCGCGGTGGGCGGCGTGGGGTCGATGATGCTCGCGACGGCCGGCGGCGCAGCGCTGCTGGGGCCGATCGGCGCCCCCGTGGTGATCGGCGCGGGCCTCGTCGCCGCGGGGTGGACCGTGGGGAACCTCGTCTACGACAACTGGGACTCCATCAGCAGCTTCGCCGGCGATGTCGGCGGGACGATCGCGGACGGCTTCGGGGAGGCCAAGGACGCTGTCGCGGACACCGTCGATAGTGTGGTGGACGGGGTGTCCGATGCTGCGGGCGCCGCAAAGGACTTCGTGGGAGGGCTCTTCGGATGACACAGGCACAGATCACCTGGACCGAGAGGGACGTGCGCTCGGCTGCCGCTGTCCTCGGCTCGGCCACAGACGAGGGCCGCGAGCTGCCGACGCTCACGGACGAGGAGATCGTGGCGCTCGACGGGCCGGCCAGGGAGCAGCTCGTCGAACTGCCGTGGCTCGCCGCGGAGGGGGTCGACCGGGAGGCCGCTGCCGCCGTCGCCCTGCGCGGGCTGCTCGCCAAGGGCATCGCGTACCCGGTCCACGCCGAGGGCGACCCGACGCCGCGGCGGCTCGAGGCCGGCGTCGAGCATACGGGCCTGCTCACGCTGCGCCGCACCGCGGAGCGGCTCGTGCGCCTCGAGCGCCAGGTCTCCACCGGGCGCCGCTGGATCTACGCGTACGTGCACGACGGCGGAGTGCTCGCCGAGGAGGTCGACGAATCCGGCCTGCACGCCTTCCGCGTGTTCACCGCCGCCGGCATCGGGCCGTGGCTCGCCGGATTCGTGGACCCCGACGGGATCGCCGCGGGCGACAGTGAGCCCGTCCTGCTCGACCAGGCCCAGTTCGAGGCGCAGGCCGGCGAACGGCTCGCGGACACGCGCGCCGCCACGACCGTGACGGCGCTCGCCGCACACGGGCCGGACCAGTCATTGAGCGTCTACACGTCCTCGACGGCCGTGACGCTGCTGACGCCGCGCGGCGGCGACGGTGTGGCCGAGCCCGCCGACGCCGTCGAGCTCCGCGACGTCTCCGCGGACACCCTCGAGGGCCTCCTCGCCGGCCTGACCGCAGCCCCGGCCGCATGACGACACGAGCGCGCACAGGACTTGTCGATGCCGCCACCGGGCGGGAGATCCGCGTGGTCACGGCCTCCGGGGAGCAGTTCGCGGCTGCCCCCGCCGCCCGGGTCTTCTGGTGCCGGGTGCTGGACGGCGCGGTCGTCGTCGCGGTCGCCGCCGCGGTGCTCGTCCCGGCGCTCGCCGCGCTCGGGCGCTCCTCCGTCTCGGGCGGCACCGCGGCGGCGGTTGCGGCGCTCATCTGGTTCGCCGTCGTCTTCGCGTACGGGATGGTGTCCGGCAGCGTCGGAGCGCTCGGCGACCACGCGGGCGGCCTCCGCGCGGTGAGGCTCGACGACGGGTCCCGCCCGGGCGTGTGGCGCGGAGGCTGGCGTGCCGTGCTGTGGAGCTTCGTCCCCCTCTACGCGGTCATCACGGTGATCGGCATCTTCTCGGGCTCCATGGCAGGCGACTGGTCGGAGCGGTACTCGACCCGCGACCTGCGTGCGGGTATCGAGCGGGGAATGCCGCCGGTCCCCGACCCCCGCGTCGCCGAGCGGGAAGCGCGGGTCGCCGCGCGCGCCGCGGCACGCGCACAGCGCCGCAGCGGCTGAGCCTCCCCGACGTGGCTGGGCGCCGCCGCTAGGCTGGCCGCCATGTTCACGGTCACGATCAACCAGCGCGACCGGCAGGCCGGGGACAAGGTCCCCGCGCTGCTCAAGGCGCTCGCCCGGCTGCGCCCCGAGGTGCCGTTCGACCGGACCGTGGGCGACGAGGCGCAGGCCGTCTTCGCCGACGCGTCCTCGACGGTCGAGGCCGCCCTCGTGGCGCTCCGCCCCGACGCGTGCGGGGAAGTGCGGTGGAACGTGGGGATCGGAGTGGGCGCGGTCGACGAGCCGCTGCCGCTGGGTGTCGGGGATGCCCGCGGCCCCTCGCTCGTGTACTCGCGCCGGGCCGTCGAGCGGGCCCAGTCGGGCGGGGACGCGGCGGCGATCGCCGTCGAGGGCCCCGATGCGGGCCTCGCGCACGACGCCGAGGGGGTGCTCAGGCTGGTCGGCCTCACCGTCGCGAAGCGCACTCTGGCGGAGTGGCGGGTCCTGGACCTGCTCACCCCGGGCGTCCGCGGCCAGCAGAAGGCCGTCGCCGAGGCGCTCGGGATCACGACCCAGGCCGTGTCGAAGGCCGTCGCGCGGGCACACTGGGCGGAGGAATGGGCGGCGCGTCCCGCCGCCGCGCGGCTCCTGGGCCTCCTCGACGCGGCGTCGCGGAAGTGAGCCCGGGCCATCGGGGGCCCAACCCCGTGCCCGGGGCACGCGACCGGGCGAGGCGAGTCCCGCGACGGCGACCACGCGCCGTCGTGCGTGGGGTGCGCCTAGACCAGCGAGCGGAGGATCACGGCGGCGCCGTCCTCCTCGACGGTCGAGGTGACCTCGTTGGCGGCGACCTTGACCTCGTCGGGGGCCTGGCCCATCGCGACGCCGCGGCCGGCCCACTGGAGCATCTCGATGTCGTTGCGGCCGTCGCCGATCGCGACCGTGTGCTCGCGCCCGATCCCCACGAGCTGGCGGACATGCTCGAGCCCGCTGGCCTTGGTCACGCCGTGGGCGGCGATGTCGAGCCAGGCGGTCCAGCCGACGGAATAGGTGACGCCGTGCAGGCCGATGGACTCGACAGCCTCCCCGAACTCCTCCGCAGTGGAGTCCGTCGAGAACACGACGAGGCGCACGGCCTCGGCCTCGAGCAGCTCGCGGAAGGACACGCCGCGGGCCTCGACGCCGAAGCTCGCGTCCTGGAAGCGCTCGGTCGAGAGGAAGTTGCCCTCGATGTCCTCGAGGGCATACTTGGCGTTCGGCAGCCGGCGGCGGAGGGCCTTGAGGACCGGGGCCGGGTCGAAGGAGCGGCGGTCGATCACGGTGTAGCCGCCGTTGGCCCCGGCGTGGATCTGGACGGTGACGCCGCCGTTGCTGCAGACGGCGTATCCGCGGTCCACGCCGAGCAGTTCGACGATGGGCAGGGTCGCCCCGAGGGAGCGGCCGGTGGCGACGACCACCTCATGGCCGGCACCCACGACGGCGCCGCCCACCTCCCGGATGGCCGGGGACATGTGGCCGTAGTGGTCGACGAGGGTTCCGTCGACGTCGAGGGCGATGAGCTTGCGCTCGATCGTTGCGAGCTGGTCATCGATGCCAGCATTCAGCGTTGTAGTCATAGGTACTAGTGAAGCACCTTGCCGTTCGTTCGCCGTAGGACGGCCGACACAGGAGGCGTGAACACGGGGTGAAGCGTGGGGGCGCGAGGTTAATACTCACAGCCCGGCCCACAGTGTGAGTGTTCATGTTCGGGGTGGCGGCTGTTCACGTTCGGCCGGGGCTTCCGGGCCTGAGACGCCTCGTTGCCGAGGAGGTCGCCTCAGTCCGTCCTCACTGCCACATGGCGTCTCGCGACGCCCCGGATGACGTCCTCGCTGCGACAAGGCGCCTCCTTCATGGGGTCCGGCGCTGGGCTCGAAGGTCCTCCACAGGAGACCCAGTCCGGCGTGTCATCCACATGCGCCGTCGTGCAGGGCCCGGGCCGTCCGGAAGGAGGGAGGCTGAGCGCATGGACCCCGCCGACTCGCTCCTCTGCGCCACCAGACACCTGCTGCTCGGGGCGGCCGAAAGCCCGCGGACCCGGTTTGCCTCTGGGGAGCTGGTTCGGCTCAGGAGGGGCTTCTACGTTCCCACCTCGGTCTGGGTGGAGGCGGCCGAGCACGAACGGTTCCTGCTAGCCGCCACGGCACTTGCCCAGGCCCATCCTTCGACCGTGTTCTGCGGCGAGACTGCGCTGTTCCTTCGGGGCCTTCCCACGGTCAAGGCCCCGACCGCAATCGACGTCGCGGCGCCCTCCCGCGGACGGCTCGGCGAACGGCCCCCGACCTTCCAGGCGGCCGGTTCCGAGCTGGCCGAGAAGGCTCGCCGGCTCGCTCCCCCGCCGGTCCGTCGGCACTTCCATCCCGGTCTCGAACCGGAAACGCTCGGGGAGTTCCACCTGGCCCCGACTGCCACCGCTCTTGTCGAGGTCCTCGCTGTCGGCCGGTTCGCCCGTGCCCTGACCGTCGCAGATGGCGTGCTGCGGCAGCAGGCCGATGCCCCGCTGCAGGACCGGCTCGACGTGCGCTCCGCCATCGAGGCGCTGCGCCATGCGCGCTGGCGCTCGCGCGCGTCGCTCATCGCCTCCCTGGCCGGAGCCGGCGCCGAGTCTCCCGGCGAGTCGGTGAGCAGGGCGCTCATGCTGCTGTTCGGGTTCCCAGAACCGGCGCTCCAAGTGGAGCACTACGACTCTCTGGGACTGGTGGGGCGCACGGACTGCTTCTGGGATGCAGAACGGGTCGAAGCTCCCCTGCGCGGGTTCGGGGAGGGCCCCGTGGGCGAGTTCGATGGGTGGGGCAAGTACTTCCGGGCCGAAATGGCCCGGGGAGAGGACCCCCGCGAGATCATACGCCGGGAGAAACGGCGTGAGAACCGCCTTCTCGCTCTGGGCCACCCCGTAGTGCGCTGGGACTGGGCCGACCTCGAGCGGCCGTCCCGGCTCCGGGCCAAGCTCATCGAGGTCGGGCTTCGGCCAGACACGAGACGCCTTGTCGTCGAGAAGGTCGCCTGAGGGCAGCTCCTCGACCACAAGGCGTCTCCGCTCAGGAGACAGGGCGCCTCACACGCAACAAGGCGTCCCGGGGGCGCGGCGCGGCGTTGGCTGCCGACGCTCGACGGCGCCACGCAGCGTTCGACGGCGCCGCCCGCCGCGGGTGCCGCTAGAGGACCGGGAGGACCTCGAGGCCGCCGAGGTACGGGCGCAGGGCCACCGGGACGTTCACGGAGCCGTCGGGGTTCTGATGGTGCTCGAGAATGGCCACGATCCAGCGGGTGGTCGCGAGGGTGCCGTTGAGCGTCGCCACCGCGCGCGTGCCCTTGGAGGCGCCGTCGCTGTCGACGATCCGCTCGCGGATGTTGAGCCGGCGTGCCTGGAAGCCCGTGCAGTTCGAGGTCGAGGTCAGCTCGCGGTAGCGGCCCTGGGTCGGGACCCATGCCTCGCAGTCGAACTTCCGGGCGGCGCTCATGCCGAGGTCGCCGGCGGCCGTGTCGATCACGCGGTAGGGCAGCTCGACCTTCGCGAGCATCTCCTCCTCCCACGCAAGCAGGCGGGCGTGCTCCGCCTCGGCGTCCTCGGGCGAGCAGTAGGAGAACATCTCGACCTTGTTGAACTGGTGCACACGGATGATCCCGCGGGTGTCCTTGCCGTGCGAACCGGCCTCGCGGCGGTAGCACGAGGACCACCCGGCGTAGCGGGTCGGCCCGGCCGAGAGGTCCAGGATCTCGTCCGAGTGGTACCCGGCAAGGGCCACCTCGGAGGTGCCCACGAGGTAGAGGTCGTCCTCCGCGAGACGGTAGATCTCGGCGTCGTGCTTGACGTCGAAGCCCGTGCCCTGCATCGTCTCCGGACGCACGAGCGTGGGCGTGATCATCGGCGTGAAGCCCGCCTTGACGGCCTGGTCCATGGCCATGGACAGCAGCGCGATCTCGAGCCGCGCACCCACGCCCTTGAGGAAGTAGAACCTGGATCCGGAGACCTTGGCCCCGCGCTCCATGTCGATCGCGCCGAGGAGCTCGCCGATCTCGAGGTGGTCGCGCGGCTCGAAGCCCTCGGCCGCGAAGTCGCGCGGCTCGCCGACGGTCTTGACGACGGCGTAGTCGTCCTCGCCGCCAGCCGGGATGCCGTCGATGATGAGGTTCGGGACGATCCGCATGAGCTCGTCCATCTCGGCCTGCGCCTCGTCCGCGGACGCCTGCGCGGCCTTGACCTTCTGGGCGAGGTCCTTGACCTCGGCGAGCAGTGCCTGCTTCTCCTCGCCCTTGGCGGCGGCGACCTTCTTGCCGAACGCGTTCTGCTGGGCGCGCAGCGTCTCGTACTCGGTCAGGGACGCACGACGGCGCGCGTCGGCCGCGCTGATCGAGTCGACAAGCCCTTCATCGGCCCCACGGGCACGCTGGCTGGCACGGTACTTCTCGGGGTTCTCGGTGAGGTCCTTGACGTCGATCACGAGTCCAAGACTAACCGGCGAGCGGCCCGGGAACGGCACCGGCTGCGGTTAGAGTGAGAGCACCATGCGCAACTGGATCATTGCGGGAGCCCTTGCCGTGGCTGGCGGGTTCGCGGTCGCGAGCTGGTGGGGTGTGCGCAGGCTCGCCGAGCAGCATTCCCGCTCGGCCGTCGCGGAACCGGCCGTGGCGCCCCCGCTGGGACCGCAGCAGGTCGCCATCGTGCTCAATCCGGTCAAGGACCGCGCCCAGGAGGCCAGGGTCCTGATCGAGGCAGCCTGCCGGGGCGCCGGATGGCCGACGCCGCTCGTCTTCCACACCACCCGCGAGGACCCGGGCCATTCGATGGCGCTGGCGGCGCTCGAGGCGCGCGCCGACGTCGTGATCGCGTGCGGCGGCGACGGCACGGTGCGCGTCGTCGCGGAGGTGCTGGCGGGGACCGAGACGGCGATGGGCCTCGTGCCGCTCGGCACGGGCAACATCCTGGCGCGCAATCTCGACCTCGACGTCGGGCGGCTCGCCCACAGCGTGCACACGGCGGTGTTCGGGCGGCAGCGGAAGATCGACACCGCGAGCATGACGCTCACCACGGACACCGGCGACACGGTCACGCACACATTCCTCGTCATCGCCGGAGTCGGGATGGACGCGGAGATCCTGCAGGACACGAGCGACGACCTCAAGCGCTCCTTCGGCTGGATGGCCTACACCGAGGCCGGGATCCGGCACATGCCCGGGCGGAAGCGCCGCCGGGTGGAGGTCTCGCTCGACGACGGCGAGTTCCAGACCCGGCGCGTGCGCAGCGTCCTGTTCGCGAACTGCAGCAAGCTGCCCGGCGGCGTCGACTTCATCCCCGAGGCGTACATCGACGACGGCGTCCTCGACGTCGCCGTCATGAGCCCGCGCAGCCTCATCGGCTGGGTGGCGATGTACATCAAGATCCTCTTCCAGCACAAGCACCAGCTGCCGGTCATGCAGTTCTACGGTGCGCGGAAGGTCTCGATCCGCGTCCCCGAGCCCATCGAGACCCAGGCTGACGGCGACGTCACCGGCCTCGCCACCCGCGTGGACGTCCAGATCCACCCCGCGAGCCTCCTCGTGCGCGTGGCCTGAGACGCCCGCCGCGCAGCGCTGCCTCAGCGCTGCCCGGCAGCTGCCCTCTCGGCCGAAGCCCCGACAGCGTAGGCCGCATCCCAGTCCACCGTGGCGTCCTCGATGCGGAACAGCTCCCGCGAGGCGTCCCGGAGTTCGGCGGCACCGGCGAGCGTCCGCTTCTCGACCCTCGAGGAGCCGTCCGCCGCGTAGGTCCGCACCGCGAGGGAGAGGTTGGCCAGCGTGATGCGCTGCGTCTCGGTGAGGATGGAGAACATGAGCGAGGTCGTGAACGGAGCCGTCCGGGACGTCGAGACATACCAGTTCGACACGGTGAGGTCCATCGGCGCGTTGGGTCTGAGGTCCACCCCATAGAGGTTCGCCCACGCTCCGTCCACCTGGGCCTGGACCATGAGGTCGATGTTCACGGTGTCCTCGGCGGGCAGCCCGGCGGCTCCCACGTCGACCACGCGGAAGGTGCCCAGCGGCGTCGTGCGCACCGCCTCCGCGGGGGCGAGGTCCAGCGGGAGCAGGCCCGAGGGGTTGAAGCCGCCGAAGCCGCCGTCGACGAGGTAGCGCTGGCCGCCGTGCTCGAAGACCGTAACCAGGTGGGTGCGCGCGGGAGCGCCCGAGCCCGGCGGGCGCCGCCAGTAGACGCGCCCGAGGTGGTTCTCGACCCCCGGGACGCCCATGTCCGCCAGTGCACGCGAGATGAGCCCCGCATGCTGGAAGCAGTAGCCGCCACGCCGGCGGTCCACGAGCCCGCCCCGGATGGCCTCGGGCGCGATGTCGACGGGGTTGCCGGTGGCCGGCCCGAGGTTCTCGAACGGGATCGTGCGGGTGTGGTGCGCGTGGACCGCGGCGATGTTCGCGAGGGTGGGTTCGGCCGAGCCCTCGTAGCCGATGCGCGCGAAGTAGTCCGCGAGGAAGTCCCGGCTCCCGCCCTGCTCAGCCAACGCCGGTGCCCCCGAGGATCGCGTCGACCCAGCCGCGGGCGGCGGCGAAGGCGTCGTCGGTGACGTGGGACTTCACGACCGGCCGGGCGCCGTCGGCCCGGGGGTACGAGCCGAGGAAGCGGATCTGGGGGCTGATCCGGTGGAGGCCGCCCAGGGCGTCCGCGACCCGGGCGTCGTGGGCATGCCCGTCCACGTCGATCGAGAAGAAGTAGTGGCCGAGGTACTGCCCGGTGGGCCGGGACTCGATGCGCGAGAGGTTGACCCCGCGTGCGGCGAACTGCTCGAGGATCTCCATGAGCGCCCCCGGCCGGTCCTCCGGCAGGGGCACCGCCACCGTCGTCTTGTCGGCGCCGGTGCGGGCCGGCAGCTCCGCGGGCCGGGACACGAGGATGAACCGCGTGACGGCTCCCGGGTTGTCGCCGATGTCCGAGGCAAGCACCTCGAGCTCCGGGTGCTCCTCGGCCACGATGGGCGCACAGATCGCGGCGTCCCCCGGCTTGGCCGCGTCCTCGAGGAGGGCCAGCGCGCCCGCGGCGGTCGAGCTCGCGGCGAGGTGGACGGCGTCGGGCGCGTGCGCCGCAGCCCAGCCGCGGCACTGCGCCCAGGCATGGCCGTGGGTCGAGATGCGGCGTACGTCCGCAACCCGGGTGCCCGGTCGGGCGACGAGGACGAAAGTGATCGGGACGACCTCCTCGCGCACGATCCGCAGCTCGGGCCCGGTCGAGATCGCGTCCAGGGTCGCCGTCACGCCGCCCTCCACGGAGTTCTCGATGGGAACCATGGCGGCATCGGCCTCGCCCGCGCGGACGGCGTCGAGGGCGGCGTTGACGTTGGTCGCAGGGATGCGCTGCGCCTCGCGGGCGCCGGGGACCTTGAGGAGGGCGGCTTCCGTGAAGGTGCCCTCTGGGCCCAGGAAGGTGTAGACCGCCACCTCAGAGCACCGTGGGCGTCTGCCCGTTCTCCGACACCATGGGCCGGCCCGCTGTGAGCCAGGCATCCATCCCACCGGCCACGTTCACTGCCGAGTACCCGTTGGCAACCAGCCACTGGGTCGCGCGGGCCGAGCGGCCCCCGGTCCGGCAGATCACGTGGAGGTCCTCGTCCGGGTCCAGCTCGTCGAGCCGCCCGGGCAGCTGCTCGAGCGGGATGTGGACGGCGCCCTCCGCGTGGCCGGCCTCCCACTCGTAGTCCTCGCGGACATCCAGCAGGGTGCCGCCCTCGGGCAGCGCGTCGACGCGGACGGTCTCGAAATCAGACATGCTTCGCCTCCGAATGTGCTCTTCACTCCAGCCTATAGTGGCCCGGTGACACTCGACGCCGGGCTCGGGGCGCTCAGCGCCGTCGCCCTCCGGGACGCCCTCCGTGCGGGCCAGGTCTCGGCACGGGAGGCCGCCGAGCACTGCCTCGGCCGCATCGAGGCGGAGAACCGCCGGCTCGGCGCCTTCCTCACGGTCACCGCAGAGCGCGCGCACGACGACGCCGCTGCCGCCGACGAGCTGCACGCCCGCCTCGCCCGCGCGGGCCGGCTCGCAGAGCTCCCGCCGCTGCACGGCATGCCGACGGCCTTCAAGGACCTCACCGACGTGGCCGGCGTGCCCACCACCCACGGCTCGGCGGCCCTCGACGCCCGGCCGGCCCCCGCGGACGCGCCGATCGTCGCGCTCCTGCGGCAGGCCGGCGTCGTGGGCCTGGGCAAGACCCAGGTCCCCGAGTTCGGGCTCACGGCGTACTCGGAGAACCGGATCGGCCCGCCGTCGCGCAACCCGCACGGCCTCGCGCTGAGCTCGGGCGGGTCCTCGGGCGGATCGGCGGCCGCGGTCGCCGCCGGGCTCGTGCCGTTCGCGCCCGGGTCCGACGGCGGCGGGTCGGTCCGCATCCCGGCCGCGGCCTGCGGGATCGTGGGGCTCAAGCCCGGGAGGGGCCTCATCCCCGAGGGGCAGAGCGCCGACGAGCCCGGCTCGCTGCAGCTCGTCGTCGCCGGGCCCCTCGCCGGGAGCGCGGAGGACGCGGCGCTCCTCCTGGACGCACTCGTCCCGGGCGTCGCCCACGGCGACCACGGGCACCGCGGACGGCACGCTGGAGGGTACCTCGACGCCGTCGTGCGCGAGCCCCGGCGCCTCCGCGTCGCGGTGAGCCTCGCGAGCCCGTGGGACGCGCGGTACCGGATCGAACCGGAGCCGGAGGCGCTCGAGGCGCTGCGGCGAGGGGCGGAGGCGCTCACTGCGGCCGGGCACCTCGTGGTCGAGGCGGACCTGCGCTTCGACAACCGCTACCCGGACGCGTTCACCGCGGCCTGGACCGCCGGCGTCGGCACTGCCCGGATCCGCCCGGAGCGCGAGCCGCTCCTGACCCCGCTCACGCGCGCCTTCCGCCGCCGGGCCCAGCAGCGCTCGCGCGCGAAGCTCGAGGAGTCGCTGGTGTTCCTGCGGCAGTTCGAGCGGGACATGGTCGCCCAGCTCTCGGACTGGGACCTGCTCCTCTCGCCGGCCCTGGCACAGACGCCCCGCCCCGTCGGCTGGTTCACGGGCGGGCCCGAATGGCACGCGACGGTCGACGACGACTACGGCCGGCAGTGCGAGTTCGCGCCGTGGTCGTCCTGGGTCAACGTGTGCGGCCTGCCCGCGGTGGCGGCGACGACGCACTGGACCGATGCGGGCCTGCCCATGGGCGTGCAGGCCGTGGGACACCCCGGGTCCGAGGCCCTCCTGCTGCAGGTCGCGCGGATCCTGCACGTGCCCCGGCCGCCGGTTCGCTAGGAGGCAGCCTCAGGTCATGCCCATGTCCGCGAACGCGCGCCACAGGTAGACCGCTACCGCGACACCGGCGATGAGGAGCACCAGGGCCGCATACCCGAGGACGAGGCCGGCGATCGCGGGCCCACGTGCGCCCGGACCGCGGGCGAGGGCCATGTGCCCCAGGACGATGGCCGCAACCTGCGGCGCCAGGAACACTCCGAATCCGCCGACAGCCAGCACACCGCAGACCATCGAGGCCACGGCGAGCCCGCCCGGCTCACGGCGTGGGAAGAGCACGTCCCCGCTCGCCGCGGGTACCTCAGCGGCCGACGGCGCCCGCTCGGCTCCCGCGGACCCCTGCCACTCCCCCATCGGCGCGGCTCAGTACGTGTACGGGGAACGGGCCGAGGAGACCGCGATGATGAAGAACACGAGGAACAGCAGCGTCAGCGCGACCCCGACGTAGCCCATCACGAGACCCGCGATCGCGAAGCCCCGCCCCGCCGGCTCACGCCGCAAACCCATGTGCCCGAGCACCACTGCGGCGATCTGCGGCAGGATGAAGAACCCGAAGCCGACGAAGACCGCGATGCCGCAGATCATCGACGCCAGGCTCAGGCCCTTCGGCGCCGGCGGAGCGTACGGGAACTGGCCGTAGCCCGGCTGCGCGTAGCCCGGGTAGCCCTGCGCCGGGGCCTGGAAGCCCGCGCCGGGGTACTGGGCGCCGGGATACGGGCTTCCCGAGGGTTGGGCGCCGGGATACTGGGCTCCGGGGTACTGGTTGCCCGGGTACTGGGCGCCGGACGGGCTCGGCTGCCCCGATGGCTGCGCGTACGGGTACTGGCCGTACTGGTTCTGGTTCTGGTTCTGGTTCTGGTTCTGGCCGAACTGGCCCTGGTTCTGGCCCTGGGGGCCCGGGTACCCTCCCTGCGCCTGCTGCGGGACAGCTCCGCTCCTGAACTGCTGCGAAGGGCTCTGCGCCCCCGATGTCGGCGGTCCCTGCTGGCTGAGGCCCTGCTGCCCCGGCTGCTGGGCCGCGGGCCCGGGTGCGCCCGGGATCGGCGGCGCGCCGGGGGGAAGGTGATGCTGGAGGGGCTGGGTGGGGTTGCTCGGGATGGGCTCGGTCGCGTTGGAGCGGTCCTTGTCGAGCGTCACGGGCGGGATGTACGACGGCGGCGTGTACTTCGGGCGCTCCGGCTGGCTCTCGCCGGACTCGCCAGGACGCTCCCGCGGGGCGGCCGGGCCGCCCGAGGCGACGGGCCCGGCGTCGTGCGCCTCCGGCCCCTGAGCCTGCGGCTCCCGCTCGGGCTCCCGCCCGTCGTGGTCCTGTGTCTCGGCCATGTGTCCCCTCCGTACAGTGGCGTCAGCTGGGGCACCGGCGCAGATGATGAAAATTGTCGGAGCCCGGTGCCATGCTGTTCTCAGCGTACCCGCCGAGGCCCGCACAGCCCCGGCATGGAGGAACGAACCGAGCGGATGTGGGGAAGCCATGACGCAGTCCGAGAACACGACCGATCCCGCCGAGCCCACCCGAGCCGCGGAGCCCTCCGACGAGGGCAACGGCTACGATCCCGAGTTCCTCGGCACGCCGTCCCCGGTGCCGATGCCGACAGGACCGGGGCTGCTCGAGCTGACCTACACGCACTTCACGATCCATCAGGACCCCGACCGGCGCATGCCGGCGGCGACGGCCGTGAACATCGACGGTGCGAGTCTGGTCGAGATCGAGCGCGGCGGTGAGAGCTGGCGCCTCGACGACCGGATCGACGAGGACCAGCAGTGGGGGCCGGAGCTCTACTCGAACAATCGGTTCGATCGGGGGCATCTCGTGCGCCGCCAGGACCCGCTGTGGGGCGATCAGGACACTGCGGAGCGGGCGAATCTCGACACCTTCCACTACACGGTGTGCGCTCCCCAGGCGGACTACTTCAACCAGGGTCGGGAGCTGTGGCTCGGCCTCGAGGACTACATCCTCGAGCACGCCGGCGCCCACGAGCAGCGCCTCTCGGTGTTCTCGGGACCGGTGTTCGACGTCGGGGATCCCGAGTACCGGGGCGCCATGATCCCGCGGAAGTTCTTCAAGATCGGGGCCTGGAACACCGGGCCCGGCGAGGACGGCGCCGCGCTCGCCTGCACGGGCTACATCCTCGACCAGAGCAACGGGCTCGAGCAGGTGCTGCATCCCGGCGCCCGGGAGGCCCCGGCCCTTGGCGCCTACCGGACCTTCCAGGTCCCCGTGTCGGACATCGCGCAGCTCACGGGCCTGGACCTCGGCCCCCTTCCCGGAGCAGACCGCTACTCGGTCCCGAGGGGAGCCCGCGGCGTCGCCCAGCGCTGGCGCGAGATCACGGGGTTCGCCGATGTCGCGCTCTGAGATGCGACCCTCCCGGAAGCGGCCGACGGCCGCGACGCAAGGCCGGCGCACGACGGCGGGTGCGCACCCGGCGTCGTGCGCGCGCCCCGCGGTCCGCCACCAGGGCGCC
Source organism: Sinomonas sp. B1-1 (assembly GCF_050474465.1). Classification (NCBI taxonomy): domain Bacteria; kingdom Bacillati; phylum Actinomycetota; class Actinomycetes; order Micrococcales; family Micrococcaceae; genus Sinomonas; species Sinomonas sp. B1-1. The sequence goes on from NZ_JBCHVF010000008.1 coordinate 80,212, forward strand.
GTCCCGCCTTACCTCCTCGAGCGGCTCGCCACGTGCGACCAGCGCCGCGCGCGGGCCCTCCGCGGCGAGGGCCCGCCCAACGGGTGGGCAGACGACACGCGCGGGATCGAGGCCGTTGCGGAGCTCGCCCGGCGGACCCTCCTCGCCGACGAGCGCATGCGCGCTCAGCGCGGCGCCCACACGCGCGACGCCAAGCACCAGATCCTCGTCGAGCCCGGAACGCTGCGGCGGGAGATCAGCGACGCTGACAACACCGAGCGGCTCCCCGGGAAGCCGGTGCGGAAGGAAGGCCAGGACCCGGTCTCGGACGTCGACGTGAACCGCGCCTACGACGGGCTCGGCGACACCTACCGCTTCCTCGAGGAGGTGTTCCGGCAGTCCAGCATCGACGGCGCAGGCCTCGCGCTCGAAGGGAGCGTGCACTACGGCGCCGGGTACGACAATGCGTTCTGGGACGGGACCCGGATGGTCTTCGGCGACGGGGATGGGAAGGTCTTCGCCTCGTTCACCTCGTCGCTGAGCATCATCGCCCACGAGCTCGGGCACGGGCTCCTGCAGCACACGACCGACTTCTCCTACGAGGGCCAGTCGGGCGCGCTCAACGAGTCGTTCGCGGACGTCTTCGGCGTCCTCGTCGAGCAGTTCGTGCGCGGCGACACGGCCGAGTCCGCCTCGTGGATCGTGGGCGAGGGGATCTTCCTGCCCGGCATCAAGGGCCTAGGCGTCCGGTCCCTGAAGGCGCCGGGCACGGCGTATGACGATCCTGCACTCGGCAAGGACCCGCAGCCGGACCACATGGACGGGTACGTGCGCACGCGGGACGACAACGGTGGCGTGCACCTGAACTCCGGCATCCCGAACCGCGCGTTCTACCTCGTGGCAGCCGAGCTCGGCGGACACGCGTGGGAAAGGGCGGGGCGGATCTGGTTCGAGACGGTCGCGCTGCGCAAGCTGCCCCTCGACGTCGACTTCCGCGGGTTCGCGCGGGAGACTGTCCGCGTGGCCCGTTCGCTGTTCGGCCGCGAGTCCGCTGAGGAGAAGGCGGTGCGCGCTGGCTGGCGCGGCGTCGGAATCACGGTGCGGCTCACGGAGACCGGGAACGGGAAGAACGGGAACGGCGCGAATGGCAGCGGCGCGAATGGCAAGGGGAAGGGGCCGCGGGCCAAGGGCTAGGAGGACAAGACCGGGAGTGCCGGCTTTGGAAGGGCACTGTGCGCGATGAAGACTGTGCGATGAAGATCGAGGTCACCCGCTCCGGCGGCGTCGCCGGGATTCCCCGGAGGGGCGCCGTCGAGTTTGCGATGCGCGGGGCCAGGGAGGCCTCGGACGCCGAGTGGGCCGCCCTGTACCGGCAGGCGCGCAACGAGCGTGAGCAGCTCAGCCTGGGCGAGGGGGCAGACGACGTCGCAGGGCCTCCGTCGCGCGTCCGGGACGCCTTCCAGTGGACCTTCCGCTTCGGGAGGGAGCGCGTCGAGGTGCCCGATTCCTACCTGTCCGGAGCGCTGCGCGAGCTCGCCGAGCGGGTCCTCGCCGAGGGCTCCTAGCGCCGGCGCCGAAATCTTCACCGAACTGTCACCTCACGTTGGCCTTCTCTGACAAGCTAGGCACATGGCGAACCGAGCAGGCACCGTTGCCCTTCCCAGCGACCTCGTGGACATCACCGCGCTCCTGGACGCGTACTACGACGTCTCCCCCGACCTGAGCGACCCGGGCCAGCGCGTGGCGTTCGGGACGTCCGGGCACCGCGGCTCGAGCCTCAAGGCCTCGTTCAACGAGAAGCACATCGCTGCCATCACCCAGGCGATCGTGGAGTACCGGGCCGGGCAGGGCATCCAGGGCCCGCTGTTCCTCGCGAAGGACACCCACGCGCTCTCGGAGCCCGCCACGAACACCGCGCTCGAGGTCCTCGCAGCCAACAACGTCCAGGTCCTCGTCGACGCGCGCCACGGGTACACGCCGACGCCGTCGGCCAGCCACGCGATCCTCAAGTACAACGCCGGCCGTGCCGAGAACGACCCGGGCCGCGCCGACGGCATCGTCGTGACCCCGAGCCACAATCCGCCGGCCGACGGCGGGTTCAAGTACAACCCGCCGCACGGCGGCCCCGCGGACACGGACGCGACAGGCTGGATCGCGAACCGGGCCAACGAGCTCCTCGGAGCGAACCTCTCGGGCGTCAAGCGCGTCCCGCTCGCCGACGCCCTCTCGGCGGACTCGACCGGCCAGTTCGACTTCCTCTCCTCCTACGTGGACGACCTCCCGCAGGTGCTCAACATCGCCGCGATCCGCGACGCCGGCGTCCGCATCGGCGCCGACCCCATGGGCGGGGCCTCTGTGGACTACTGGGGCGAGATCGGCGAGCGCCACCACCTCGACCTGACCGTGGTCAACCCGACCGTCGACCCGCAGTGGGCGTTCATGACCCTGGACTGGGACGAGAAGATCCGCATGGACTGCTCCTCCCCCTCCGCGATGGCCTCCCTCATCCAGAAGGTCGCCTCCGGCGACGCGAGGTACGACATCGCGACCGGCAACGACGCCGACGCGGACCGCCACGGCATCGTGACGCCGGACGCAGGCCTCATGAACCCGAACCACTACCTCTCCGTCGCGATCGACTACCTCTACCGCAACCGCACGGGCTGGCGCCCCGACACGGTCGTGGGGAAGACGCTGGTGAGCTCATCGATGATCGACCGCGTGGCCGAGGGGCTCGGCAAGCCGCTCGTCGAGGTGCCGGTGGGATTCAAGTGGTTCGTGCCGGGCCTGCTCAGCGGCCAGGGCGCGTTCGGCGGCGAGGAGTCCGCCGGGGCGAGCTTCGTCAAGCTCGACGGCGGGGTGTGGACCACCGACAAGGACGGCATCCTCCTGTGCCTCCTCGCCTCGGAGATCAAGGCCGTTACCGGCAAGTCGCCGAGCGAGCTCTACGGCGAGCTGACCGCGAAGTACGGCTCGCCGTCGTACGCCCGGATCGACGCGGCGGCGACCCGGGAGCAGAAGGCCAAGCTCGGCAGGCTCTCCGCCTCCGACGTCACGGCGACCGAACTCGCCGGCGAGCCGATCACCGCCAAGCTCACCGAGGCCCCGGGCAACGGGGCCAAGATCGGCGGCCTCAAGGTCACCACCGAGAACGCCTGGTTCGCCGCGCGGCCCTCGGGCACGGAGGACGTCTACAAGATCTACGCCGAGTCGTTCAAGGGCGACGAGCACCTGGCGCAGGTCCAGGCCGAGGCGAAGGCCCTCGTCGACTCGGTCATCGCCTAGCGCCCCGCGGCTCCGGCCCTCACCTCCCCGTCTGAGGGTCACCTCCTGAGGGTCACATCGCGTGACCCCCAGGAGGTGACCCTCAGACGTTCGGGGGTGAGCGCGGTCATATCCTTAGCGAAGCTAATGAGCTAGGCTAAGTATCAATGACTCCGCCGACCGCTTCGCCGACCGCCATGCCTTCCCCGACCACAGCTCCCCCACCCGACATGACTCCCACCCCGGACGTCCTCGAACTGGCCGCCGAACTCCGCGCAGCGCTCATGCGCACCTCCCGGATCCTGCGCACGGAGGCGAGCAGCGACGTCGTGAGCCCCGGGCAGAACACCGTCCTCGCGCTCCTGAACAAGCGCGGACCGCTCACGATGCGCCAGCTCGCCGACATCGAGCACGTCCAGGCGCCCAGCATGACCCGGACCGTGAACCACCTGTGCGAGCGGGGCTTCGTGGCCCGCGCCGAGCACCCGACCGACGGCCGCCAGGTCGTCGTCTCGCTGACCCCTGACGGGCGGCAGGTCCTCGAGGAGTCCCGCCGCCTGCGCGCCGCATGGCTTGCGGGGCGCCTCGAAGGCCTGCCGGACGCGGACCGCGCCGCACTGCACCGCGCCGCCGAGCTGCTGCTGGAGATGACCGCCCGATGAGCAGCATGTTCCGCGCACTCCGCCACCCCAACTACCGACTGTGGGCCGCGGGCGCGCTGGTCTCCAACGTGGGCACGTGGATGCAGCGCGTCGCCCAGGACTGGCTCGTCCTCACCGCGCTCACAGACCACGACGGCGCCGCGGTCGGCATCACGACCGGCCTGCAGTTCCTGCCGATCCTCATCCTCGGGCCGTACGCGGGCGTGCTCGGCGACCGCCTCGACAAGCGCAAGCTCCTCATCGCCACGCAGTCCGCCATGGGTCTCCTCGCGCTCCTGCAGGGCGTGCTCGTGCTCACGGGCGTCGCGCAGCTGTGGCACATCTATGCGATCGCGCTCGCCCTCGGCATCGCGAGCGCCCTGGACGCCCCGCCGCGGCAGGCCTTCGTGTCCGAGCTCGTCGAGCGGCCCGATCTGCCCAACGCCGTCGCGCTCAACAGCGCCTCCTTCAACCTCGCGCGGCTCGCGGGCCCGGGCGTCGCGGGCCTGCTGATCGGCGTCATCGGCACGGGCTGGGTGTTCATGCTCAACGCCGCGACCTTCGCCGCGGTCCTGTCCTCCCTCACCCGGCTGCGGGTCGACCTGCTGCACCGGACGGCACCGCTGCCGCGCGGCAAGCACCAGATCCGCGAGGGCATCGCGTATGTGCGGACCCAGCCGCGGATCATGCTGATCATGGTCATGGCCGCGATCGTCGGCACGTTCACGCTGAACTTCCAGGTGACCAACGCGCTCATGGCCGCGGACGTCTTCCACACCGGCGCCGACGCCTACGGCCTCCTCGGCTCGGTCCAGGCGATCGGCACGCTCAGCGGGGCGCTGCTCGCGGCGCGCAGGAAGAAGCCGCGAATGAGCCTCCTCGTGGCCTCGGCCGTGGGGCTCGGCATCGCCTCAAGCGTCGCGGCGGCCATGCCCAGCTACCTCGCGTACGCGGTTCTTCTCGTTGCCGTGGGCGTCACTGCGCTCACGTTCCTGAACTCGGCGAACACCATCGTCCAGCTGAGCGTGGACCCGCAGTACCGCGGCCGAGTCCTCGCGCTGTACATGGCCGTCATCCAGGGCGGAACGCCGATCGGCGGTCCGCTCATCGGATGGCTCGCGAACACCGCCGGGACCCGGTGGGCGGTCCTCGCCGGGGGCGTCGCCGCGCTCGTGGCGGGCGCGATCGGCGTCGTGCTCCTGGCCCGGTGGGGCGAGGGGAGCCTCCGCGCGCAGGTCGCCGGGGCGTGGGCCGCGCGGCGCGCTGCGACCAGCTCGGCTCCCACGCACGACGGCGGCCCCGGAACCCCCGCGGACCCCTCACCGATCCTCGGTCCCGCAGCCCGCCCGACGCGATGCGCTCCGGCCCCGGCAACCGGCTCCCGCCCGACGGTGGCTGCACTGCAGAACGGCTCGCACCTGAAGGACGCGGCCCGCCGCCGGTGAGGCGTGCCTCTCGACCGCGCGGACGAGACCCCGCAACGGCGCGGACAGGACCCCGCAACGGCGCGGACGAGACCCCGCAACGGATGCGGCTGCCGGGATCAGATGATCTCGGCGACGTCCTCGTAGGCGAGCTTGGGCTTGGCGGGGCCCCACGCGTCGTCGGCGGGCTTGCCGATGTTGACCACGAGGAACGCCTTCCGGTCCCCCGCAGGGAAGAACTCGGCGTCGATCCCGGCGAAGTCGGCGCCCGTCATCGGCCCGGCGGCGAAGCCGAGGGCGCGCACGGCGAGGATGAAGTAGCCGGCCTGCAGGTGCGCGTTGTCGCGGCCCGTCTGGGCGCGGAGCTCGGCATCGGCGTCGTAGCGCGCCTTGCCGCGCGTGGCGGCGGGGAGGAACGTCTCCCACTGCTCGTGCCAGTCGGCGTCGAAGGACAGGATCGCCACGAGTGGGGCCAGGCGCGTCTTGTCCTGGTTGCCGGGAGCGAGGTGCTGGACGAGCCGGTCGCGCGCGTCGCCCTTGCGGACGTACGTGACGCGGAGGGGCTGCGAGTTGAAGGCGGTCGGGCCGAACTTCGCGAGCTCGTAGATCGCCTCCGCCTGGGCGTCGGTGACCTCGCCCGTGAAGGCGTTCGCGGTGCGCGCCTGCGCGAACAGGGCGTCGACGGCCTCGGTGCCGAGGATGGATTCTTCGTGCGCGATGCTCATGGGTCTCCTCTCGGCGGCACGGACGGCCGCCCTCCCATGGTGACAACCCGCCGTCGTGCGCGCGGCATCCCGTGACGCGGGGTGACGTTGGCCACGCGGCCCGGTCCCCGCGACCGGCGAGTAGGATGTCCCCGATACCCCGCTCCCCACGCTTGGAAGGCGCCCGATGAGCCTGCTCGGAACCCGTTGGACTCTGCACGGAGACGGGCACTCTGTCCGCCCGGGAGAGGTCGTCGCTCCGCAGGAGAGGCTCGCGTGGCCGATCACCGTGGGGGTCGGGCTCCAGCACGTCGTGGCGATGTTCGGCGCGACGTTCCTCGTGCCGATCCTCACCCACATGCCGCCCGCCACGACGCTCTTCTTCTCGGGCATCGGCACGATGCTCTTCCTCGTGATCACCCGCGGTCGGGTGCCGAGCTACCTGGGCTCCTCGTTCGCGTTCATTGCCCCGATCCTCGCCTCCCAGCAGCAGTTCGGCGTCGCCGGGGCGCTGGGCGGCGTGGTGGTGGCCGGCGTCGTGCTCGCGGCCGTGGGCGGCGTGGTGCAGGCGTTCGGGGCGCACTGGATCAACGTGGTCATGCCGCCCGTGGTGACTGGGACGATCGTGGCACTCATCGGCCTCAACCTCGCGCCTGCGGCGAAGCAGAACTTCGACGCCGCACCCGTCACCGCGCTCATCACGCTGCTCGCGATCATCCTCGTCTCCGTGCTGTTCCGCGGCATCCTCGGGCGGCTGAGCATCCTCGTGGGCGTCGTCGTGGGGTACCTCGTGGCGGTGTGGCGGGGCGAGGTGGACTTCTCGAAGATCGACGCCGCCGCCTGGGTCGGCCTGCCCACGTTCCAGACGCCGCAGTTCCACCTCGGCGTGCTCGGGCTGTTCGTGCCGGTGGTGCTCGTGCTGGTCGCCGAGAACGTGGGGCACGTGAAGAGCGTGGCCGCGATGACGGGGCAGGACCTCGACGACATGGCCGGCCGGGCGCTCATGGCCGACGGCGCCGCGACCGTCCTCGCCGGCCTCGGCGGGGGCTCCGGCACCACGACCTACGCCGAGAACATCGGCGTCATGGCCGCGACGAAGGTGTACTCGACCGCGGCGTACTGGGTCGCGGGCATCACGGCGCTCCTGCTGAGCTTCTCCCCCAAATTCGGCGAGCTCATCGCGACCGTCCCGGCCGGTGTGCTCGGCGGCGCCGCGACGATGCTGTACGGGATGATCGGCGTGCTCGGCGTGAAGATCTGGGTGCAGAACCGGGTCAACTTCTCCAACCCGGTCAACCTCACCACGGCCGCGGTGGCCCTCATCGTCGGCATCGCGGACTACACGTGGAAGGTCGGCGAGCTCGCGTTCGCCGGCATCGCGCTCGGCTCCGCGGCGGCACTCGTGGTATTCCACGGCATGACCGCTCTTGCGCGGTGGCGCGGGACCGCAACCGACGACGCCGTCGAGCCTGCCCGCCGCGCCGGCTGACCGCCTCCTCCCGCGGGCCGCGCACGACGGCGCGCGGCGCACCCGGGCGGGCACGCGGCGTCGTGCGCGAGCTGGGACAATGGGCAGATGGCCAGCGCGGAGACCTTTGAGGGAAGCAGCACCGACGAGCTCGTGCAGCTCGTGGACGAGGACGGGACGCCCCTCGGCACTGCGCCCAAGGCGACCGTCCACACCACGGACACTCCGCTGCACCTCGCCTTCTCGTGCCACGTGTACAGCCCGGACGGGCGGGTGCTCGTGACCCGGCGGGCTCTCGGCAAGAAGACGTGGCCCGGGGTCTGGAGCAACGCCTTCTGCGGCCACCCCGCGCCGGGTGAGCCCTTCGAGGAGGCGATCCGGCGGCGCGCGCAGCGGGAGCTCGGGCTGGACGTCGAGTCCATCGAGCCGGTGCTGCCCGACTTCCGGTACCGGGCCGTCGACGCGTCCGGGATCGTCGAGCACGAGGTGTGCCCCGTCTACCGGGCCGTCGCGGCCTCGGACCCGGCGCCCGCCGACGACGAGGTCGCCGAGTGGGCCTGGACCGACCCGGACGACTTCCGCGCCGCCGTCGCCGCCGCCCCCTACGCCTTCAGCCCGTGGCTCGTCCTGCAGCTCGACGCGCTCGCCGCGCAGGGGAGCTAGCACCGGCGGCCTCTGCCGTGCCCCGGGGCGAGCGCACGACGACGACCGGTCGCCTGTGCGCGGTGCGTCGGCTGGGCCGGGGAGTCGGGCCCGCTCGATGGGACGGCTTCTGGCAACTGAGACGCCTTCGGACGCGGTGTGAGACGCCTTGTCGCCGTGGAGGCGGCCTCAAGGCGCCTTCCCTGCAACAAGCCGTCTCGCCACCGGGAGCCCGGACCGACGGGGATTTGGCGTACCCGAGACGCCTAGCGAGGAGATCTGGCGTACCCGCAATGGAGTCTGGGGGATCTGGCGTACCCGAGACGCCTAGCGAGGGGATTTGGCGTACCCGAAACGCCCTCCGGCGGGATTTGGCGTACCCGAAACGGATGAGGGCGGCGGCGGAAGGGGCCTCAGGCGCCGGCCAGGAGCTCCGCCACCGCGCGGCGGAGGTACTGGGCGCCGTGGGCGATGGCGTCGGAGGGAGTGGGCGCGAGGTCCACGAGTGCGCCCGCGGCCTCGATGCCGTGCTCGGCGAGCTGCTCGGGAGTAGCAAGGATGCGCCCGGCGACCGCGACCACCGGGATGCCGCGTTCGCGTGCCCGGTCCGCGAGCGCGATCGGCGCCTTGCCCGTGAGGGACTGCCCGTCCAGCGACCCCTCCCCCGTGATCACCAGGTCCGCCCCGGCCAGCTGGGCGTCGAGGCCGACGAGCTCGGCCACGAGGTCGAACCCGCTCTCGAGCCTGGCCTCGGTGAAGGCGAGGAACGCCGCGGGGAAGCCGCCCGCCGCACCGGCCCCGGGGACGTCGACGTCGCGTCCGGTCGCCTCGGCGAGCACCTTCGCCCAGGTGCGGAGCCCGGCGTCGAGCGCCGCGACGGTCTCCGGGTCGGCGCCCTTCTGGGGGCCGAAGACGTGCGCGGCGCCGTCCTCGCCGGTGAGCGGGTTGCGGACGTCGACCGCGATGCGCAGGTCGGCACCGGCGAGCCGGGGGTCGAGGGCGGAGGTGTCGACGGTGGCGATGTCCGCGAGCGCGGCGCCTCCGAGCGGGACGATGTTGCCCGCAGCGTCGAGGGGACGGAGCCCGAGGGCGCGCAGCGCGCCGGAGCCGCCGTCGGTCATCGCGGATCCGCCGACGCCGAGCACGATCTCGGTGGCACCGGCGTCCAGCGCCGCCGCGATGAGCTGCCCGGCACCGTAGGAGTGGGCGCGGCGCGCCGTCTCAGTGTCCGGCTCGGAGCCGAGCGCAGCCAGTCCGGAGGCTTGGGCGGTCTCGATGACGGCGACCGTCCCCTTGAGGGCCCACGCCGCGCCGACCGGCTTGATCAGCGGCCCGGTCACCGCGCGGATGCGCTCCTCGAAGCCCGCCGCGACGGCCGCCTCGAGCGTGCCTTCGCCGCCGTCGGCGACCGGGACCCGGACGGTCTCGGCGTCGGGGTAGACCGCGTGGGCGCCCTCGGCCATGGCGTCGGCTGCCTCCGCGGCGGTGAGGGAGCCCTTGAACTTGTCGGGGGCGATCAGGATGCGCATTCCCCCATCCTGCCAGCACGCACTGACAGAATGTCCCCGTGGAGACCAACCGCGTCGAGGCCTTCAGCGACGGCGTCCTGGCGATCGCGATCACCATCATGGTGCTCGAGCTCAAGGTCCCGGACACGCCGGACCTCCACGGCCTCGCAGAGTTCCTGCCGACACTTCTCACCTACGTGCTGAGCTTCGTGTACATCGGGATCTACTGGACCAACCACCACCACCTCATGCACCTGACGCAGAGGATCGACGGTGCGGCGCTGTGGGCCAACCTCAATCTGCTGTTCTGGCTCTCGATCGTCCCGTTCACGACGCGCTGGATGGACGAGAGCAGCCTCGCGACGCTGCCGGTGCTCGTGTACGGGATCAACCTGCTCGCCGCCGCCGTCTCGTACACGATCCTGCAGGCCCGGCTCATCAGGATCCAGGGCGCTGAGAGCCGCCTGGCCCGGGCCATCAGCAACGACGCGAAGGGCAAGTGGTCCATGGGCCTGTACGTGCTGGGATCCGCAGGCGCCTTCCTCTCGCCGTGGGTGAGCGTGGCCGCGTACGTCGCGGTCGCCGCGATCTGGATCGTGCCGGACCGGCGGATCGAGCGGGCGGTCGCAGCGGGCGACGACGGCGCATAGGGGCGGCGCGTCCGTCGGCGGCGGGATGCTCCTCACCGGGGGGCGGGCGGGGGCCAGGCTCCCCTGCCGAGGAGCACGTCCCGCAGCACATCCGCGCGGTCGGTCACGAGCCCGTCGACGCCGGCATCCAGCAGCCGGCCCATGTCCGCGGCCTCGTTGACGGTCCACACGTGCACCTGGAGGCCGAGTCGGTGGGCCCGCGCGACGGCCGCCGGCGTCACGACCCGCAGCCGCCCGGTCCATTCGGGCACCTGCAGCGCCTGGACGTCGCGCAGCATCCGCCGCAGCACCGCCTCAGGCAGGGCGGATCCGACGATCCGGAACGCCGCCGCACCCCTCATGCCGGCCGAGGACGCCACCGGCCGCGAGAGACGCGCGAGCACCGCCCGCCGCCGGGCGTCCGAGAAGGAGGTCACGAGGATCCGCTCGTGCAGCCGCATCCGCTCGATCGCCTCGGCCAGGGGCACGACGGCGGCGGCGGACTTCACGTCGATGTTCAGGAAGGCGCCGGGCAGCTCCTCGGCGAGCTCGGCAAGCAGCGGGACCCTCTCCACGCCTCCCACGCGCGCGGCCGCGACGTCAGACCAGTCGAGCTGGCCCACCTCCCCGGGCCGGTCCGCGACGCGGTCGAGCCGCTCGTCGTGGAAGGCGACCAGCGCGCCGTCGCGCGTGGCCCGCACGTCCGTCTCGAGGTGGGTGAATCCGAGCTCCCACGCGGCGCGGAACGCGGTGAGCGTGTTCTCGAGGCCCTCGAGGGAGAAGCCGCGGTGGGCGAAGGCCATGGGGCCCGGGTGGAGGTAGGGCACGCGTCCACGGTACGCCGGTAGTCTGGACGGCATGGAGCAGCTGAGCCCCGTGAGCCGCGAGTACTTCCGCACCCTTCCGCGCCGACGCGTCGCCGCCGGCCTCGTGATCCGCGACGAGCGCGGCGACGTCCTGGCCGTCAAGCCGAACTACAAGGACGGCTGGCTCCTGCCCGGCGGCACAGTGGATCCGGGCGAGGCGCCCCGAAAGGCCGCCCGCCGCGAGGGCCGCGAGGAGCTCGGGCTGGACATCGAGCCCGGCGCGCTGCTCCTGATCGCCCACTCGGCCTTCCCGGACCCCATCGGGGACGGGCTGAGCTTCCTGTACGACGGCGGCAGCCTCCCCGACGGTGCCGAGGTCACCCTCCAGGAGGAGGAGCTCACGGAGTGGCGCTTCGTGACGCCGGCGGAGTTCGTGGAGTACTTCGGCGACCACGGCGCCCTGCACATCCAGGCCGCGCTCACCGGGCTCGCAGAGGCCCGCACGCTCGAGCTCGAGGACGGAGTCGAGGTCCTGTGAGGGCCTTCAGCCAGGTGGACGTCTTCACGTCCGAGTTCCTGCGCGGCAACCCCGTCGCGGTAGTGCACGACGCCGAGGGCATCCCGGATGAGGAGATGGCCGCGTTCGCCCGCTGGACCAACCTCTCGGAGACCACGTTCCTCCTGCCCCCCATTCAGGCCGGGGCCGACTACCGCCTGCGCATCTTCACCCCGAGCGGCGAGCTGCCGTTCGCGGGCCACCCGACCCTCGGCTCCGCCCGCGCCTGGCTCGAGGCCGGCGGCGTCCCCGCCGCCGCGGGGCGGATCGTCCAGGAGTGCGGGGTCGGCCTCGTGACGCTTGCGGACGACGCCGGCCGCCTCGCCTTCGCTGCCCCGCCCCTGCGCCGCTCGGGACCGGTGGATGCGCAGGACCTGGGCGCAATCGCAGCCTCCCTGGGCCTGTCGCCGGACGACGTCGTCGACTCGGCCTGGGTGGACAACGGGCCCGGCTGGGTGGGGCTGCTCCTGCGGGACGCGGAGACGGTCCTCGGGCTCCAACCGGACTTCGGGGCGATGATCGGCTTCCAGGTCGGCGTGATCGGGCCTCGGCCTGACGGTGACGATGCGGCGTTCGAGGTCCGCGCCTTCTGCCCCGACCTCGCCGTCCCGGAGGACCCGGTCACGGGGAGCCTCAACGCCGGCCTGGCCCAGTGGCTCATCGGCAGCGGACGCGCCCCCTCGTCCTACACCGCCCAGCAGGGCACGGTGCTCGGGCGGCGCGGGCTCGTCCGGGTCTCCGCCGCGGGCGCGGACGTCTGGGTGGGCGGCGACACCGTGGTGGGAGTACGGGGCACGGTCGCGCTGTAGGCTCCCGGCGCCCGCATCGGGAATCCCCGCCCCAGCCCGGCGGCTCAGTCGGCCAGCTCGGTGGGCTCCGCGACGACGTCGACCATCGCCTCGCCGCGCAGCACCGTGATCTCGGTGCGCCGGCCTATGGCGTCGGCGAACATGTGCCGCTGGAGGGACTGCGCGTCCGCCAACGGGGCGCCGTTGATCGCAAGGAGCACGTCGCCGGGGTGGAGTCCGCTCACGGCCGCCGGGCTCCCGGTCATCACCTCGGCCACGCGCAGCGCCCTGCGCCGGCCCGTCCGGGCGGACCAGCGCGGCTCGAGCGGGGTCGGCACGCTCACGATCCCGAGGTAGGCGCGCCGCACCCGGCCGTCCTCCCGCAGGGCGTCCAGGATGCGCCGCGTCGTGGCGTTGATCGGCACGGCGAGGCCGAGCCCGAATCCGGCGACCGCGGTGTTGATGCCCACCACCCGTCCGTGTGAGTCGGCGAGGCCGCCCCCGGAGTTGCCGGGGTTGAGCGCAGCGTCGGTCTGGATGACGTCCTCGATGATCCGCGACGCCGTCCGGCCGCGCGCCGGCATCGACCGCCCGAGGGCGCTCACCACGCCCGCCGTCACGCTGCCCTCGAGCCCGAGCGGGCTGCCGACCGCCACGACGAGCGAACCGACGAGGAGCCTGTCGGCGTCGCCGAAGTCAGGCGGCTCAGGCATCTCGATCCCGGTCCGCAGCACGGCGAGGTCGGAGAGCGGGTCGCGGCCCACGACGTCGAACGGCCCGCTCGAGCCGTCGGCGAACGCGACCTCGCCGCGGGAGAACCGGGCGACGACGTGCGCGTTCGTGACCAGGTGCCCCACGGCGCTGAGCACGACGGCGGAGCCCGCCCCGCGCTCGGTCCGCACGGAGGCGACCCGCGGCGTCAGGTGCCGCGCCACCCGGACGACCACCTCGGAGTAGGCGTCCATCGCCTCGGCGTCGACGGCGCCGGATGTGTCCTCGCTCACAGCAGGGAAAACGACGCCGCCGGCCCTTTCGATTCCGGCGTTCTCCTTGGGCGAACGTAGCCACCGGGACGCGGAGGGGCGCACAATGTGAGCGTCGAGTGCATGTCAGAGGAGGAGTTCGAGATGCTGATGCTCGTGTCGGGCCTGCTGTCCCTCGCCGTCTGGATCCTGGGGATGATCATCAACATCGGGCCGGGAATCCACATGTTCCTCGTGGTCGCCGCAGTCCTCGTGCCGATGGGGCTCGTGAAGGTCGCCCACCCCGCGCCGCGCCTGGCCCGTGTCTCCGGGTCTACCGCCCGAAGCGCGCGTCGACCGCGTCGTCGAGGCTGAGCCCGCCGCCGTCGTCGATCGCGCCCAGCAGCAGCCCGAGCAGGGCCGAGGCGAGGAGCGCTCCCGGCCCCTCGCCGTCGTGCGCGCGGTAGCCGACTCCCGCGAGGAGGCGCAGCCCCGCGCCCTCCCCCACCGCCTGGATGAGCGCGGCGACCTGCTCGGCCGTGAGGCCGGGACGCAGCCGCAGCCCGCGTGAGCCGAGGAACCGTTCCAGGAGCCCGTGCCACGCCTCCCCGAGGGCCGCGTACAGCGCGGCCGCTGCCCCCGCGAGGACGGCGTCGGCCGCGGCCGAGGTCACCGTCAGGAGCTGGAGCCGGTAGGAGGGCAGGTCGAGGAAGAGCTCCACGCTCTCGTCGGCGATCCTGCGCACGACGCCGGCGACGTCGCCGTCCGCGGCGGCGAGGTCCTCGGCCCAGCGGTCGATCGCGGACTCCAGCGTCACGCCGCGCGAGACGAGGGCGTAGGAGACGAAGTCGTCCAGGAAGTCCTGCTGGCCAGCCCACCGGTCCCTGAACTTGGCCTCGGTGGGCGCGAGGTCGGGGCAGTCGGCCTGCGCCCTCGCGACGATGCGCGGGCGCGAGACGTAGGAGAGGATCTGCCGGGCGCCCTCGGCCTGGCGGGACCCCGTGAAGGCCTGGTCGGTGAGGGCGAGCCCTGCCTCGAGGAACGCGCGGGTGAGGCCAGAATTGGCCAGCCGGGCACGGTTCTTGGCCCGGACCCGGCTCAGGTTGGTCACGGTCCCCGAGAGGTCGAGTCCGGCCAGCGCCGAAGGCTCCGCCGCGTGGCCCACGCCTACCGTCTCGGAGCTCATCGCCAGACCCCTCACCAGCGCCGCGGTTGCCGGCACTTTCCGCCTCGGATAGTGGCAACGCTACCGACGGCGCGGGGCCGGGCAGTAGGGCCGATGGGCCTACAGGCGTGCCGCCTCGGCGAGGCCCTGGGCCACCCTCCCCGCCACCACGGCGGCGTCCCTGCCCACGCCGAACAGGACGGCTGAGGCCCTGGTGCGCATGAAGTGGACGCCGCAGAAGTACAGCCCGGGCACCTCCGTGCTCTCGCCGTCGTCGGTGAGCGGAAAGCCCAGCGCGTCGCAGGCCGGCGCCTCGATCCAGCTGTAGTCCGGACGGAACCCGGAGGCGAGCACGACGGCGCCGAGCTCGCCGAGGGGGATCGGCGGCACCGGCTCCGCGGCGAACGGCGCCGGGACGGGGAGCTCGGGGACCGGGTAGCCCCTCGCGGGCAGCTGCGCCGCGAGCACCTCGCGCAGGTCTGCCCAGCGGGCGTCGCCGAACGCGACGGAGTCGGCGAGGTCGTCGGCGAACGCGACCACGCCGTCGTCGACCGCGGCGACGTGGCCGGCGAGCTGCACGCCGAGGGCCGAGAGCGTGCGCCAGTTGAGGTCGTGCCCGCCGCGGGCGCCGCTCACGAGGGGGTTGGAGAGCAGGCGCGCGGCCGGCGCCGGGAGGGCGGACAGCGGCAGGTCGTAGAACGAGGTGCGCGCGAGCCAGGTGACCGTGTCAACCCCGTCGAGCCGACGGGGGATCCAGGGCGCGCGGCCGCACGCGAGGGTGACGTCCCTGCCGGCGAGCCGGAGCTCCTCGGCGATCTGGCAGCCGGACTGGCCGCCGCCGACCACCAGGACGGGTCCGTCGGGGAGCTGGTCCGGGGACCGGTAGTCGGCAGAGCGGGTGACGCGGTCGTCTGGGATGCCGGCCAGGACCTCGGGGCGGTGCTGGCGGCGGAACGACCCGGTGCAGACCACTGCGGCGTCGGCCTCCAGCGGTCCCTCGGTGGTGTCCAGGCGGAGCCGCCGGCCTTCCGTGCGCGCGAGGCGCGTGACCTCGACGCCCTCCCGGACGGGTGCCGCCTGTGCGGCGGCGTAGCCCTCGAGGTAGCCGACCACGTCGTCCCGCGGCACGAACCCCTCCGAGTCGCTGCCCTCGTACGGGCTCCCGGGAAGGCCCAGGGACCAGTGCGGGGTGACAAGGGTGAAGGAGTCCCAGCGGTCCCGCCACGCCTGGCCGATCCGGGAGCGTTCGAGGACGGTGTGCTCGATGCCTCGCTGGCCGAGCTCGTGGCTCACGGCGAGGCCCGCCTGCCCCGCGCCCACGACCACCACGGTGGACATGCGGCGATTGTACGGCGGCCGTGGGGCAGACGGCAGGGGCTCAGAGGCGCTTGACCTCCACGGCCGGCGGTGTCTTGAGGGACTGGCCCACGACGCAGTACCGCTCGGTGGAGGTCGCGAGGCGCTCGAGCTGCTCGTCGGTGGCGTCGGCGTCGATGATGGCGAGGATGCGGACGTTCTGGACTCCGACCTCGGCCTCGCCGTCGACTCCCAGCGTGCCGCGCGCGTCGAACACGCCCTCGGCACGGATCTCCGCCGAGCGGACCGGGATGCTCATGGCCGTGGCGACGCTGCGGAGCGTCACACCGGCGCAGCCGACGAGGGCTTCCATGAGCATGTCCCCGGAGCACGCGTCGGCGCCGTCGCCGCCCGTGGAGGGGTGCAGGCCGGCCCGCACGGGCTCGGACCACGTCTCGACCGTGGCCGTGATCCCGGGCTCGGAGAACGTGCCCGAGGCGTGGACCGCCGCCATGGCGGATTCCGGGGTGTCACGGTACTGCTGCTTCAGGGGCGCCTGGGCGGCGCGGAGTTCGTCTCGGGTGGTGATCATTGACCCATCTTGGCCCGGCGAGGCCGCGAGGGGCCACTTGGATGACAGAAGTTCGGTTTCGTTTGACGGGTGCCGGGGTATTCGAAGACCACAACCCGAGAAAAGGAGTTCACCGTGCTTCTGTGGATCGCTGTCATTCTGTTCGTGCTCTGGCTGCTGGGCTTCATCGCCCTCCCGAGCCTCGGCTGGGTGGTGCACATCCTGATCGTCCTGGCGATCATCGCGCTCATCTTCCACTTCGTCAGGGGCCGAAGCACCGTGTAGCAGCGGGGCAGAGCCTCGGGGGACTCACGGTTGGGGACGGAGGACAGGCCCGCACGGGCCCGTGCTCCGTCCCCAGCTGTGTGTCCCGCCCACCTGTGTGTCCCGGCCCGGCTACCCAGCCCTGTGATCCCGGCTAACCGGCCCGGCGCAGCTTGCCGAGCTTGCGCTCCAGAACCTGCGCGACGCCGTCGTCCTCGATGCCCGGCGCGTGCAGCTCTGTCGCGGCGAGCGCGTCCGGGTGGCCTGAGGACATCGCATAGCCCTCGCCCGCCCAGGCGAGCATCTCGACGTCGTTCGGCATGTCCCCGAACGCGACCACCTGGGCAGGGGCGATCCCCAGCGCGTGGGCGTACTCGGCCAGGGTGACGGCCTTGTTGACCCCGAGCGGGGCCATCTCGAGCATCGTCATGTCCACGGCGGAATGGGTGATGGACACGAGGTGCGCCACGTGCGGGGCCACCACGCGCAGGTACTCGTCGGCGGTGATCCCCTCGACCTTGGCCATGAACTTCACGACCTCGTCGCCGTCGATGAGGTCCTCGAGGTCGCCATGGCGGACCTCCTCCAGGAGCCGCTGGTGCCTCGGCTCCGCGAACGCGGTCTCCATGACGAACTCCGCGGGCGTCTCCGCGGCGAAGGCAGTCTCGGGGAAGAGCCCCCGCACGATCTCGCGGACCTCGAGCACGGTGTCCCTGTGGATCGCCTCGGAGGACACGACGGACATGGTCTCCAGGTCGTACACGAGAGCGCCGTTGGAGCAGATCACCGTGCCGGAGTGCCCAAGCTGCTCGCTCAGCGGGGTGAGCCACCGTGCCGGGCGCCCGGTCACGAACACGAGCTCCACGCCCGCCGCCTCGCACGCATGCAGCGCCTGCACGGTGCGCTCGCTGATGCGCCCGTCGCGGCGCAGGATCGTTCCGTCGATGTCGCTGGCCACGAGGCGCATGAGCTGCTCGACCACACCGGCCTTCGCCCGGCCCGAAGCAGCCATTCAGCGCACCTCGAACGTGCAGGTGATGCTCGCCGACGCGAGCTCGTGGTCCCGGATGTCCTTCAGGACGCGGGAGCCGGTGCTGCGCGGGGTCGCGGGAAGCCGCTCCGCGCCCACGGCGTGCACCGTCAGGACGTAGCGGTGCGGGCCCGAGCCCTTCGGCGGCCCGGCGCCCACGAATCCGGCGAACCCGGCGTCGTTCGTGAGCTCGACCGAGCCCACGGGGAGGCCCGCCTCGTCGCCCGACGGCCCCATGCCGTCGGGGGCGCCGCCGGCGCCCTCGGGGAGCTCGTCCACGGCGGCGGGGATGTTCACGACCGCCCAGTGGCAGAATCCGCCGGCGCGCTTCGCGTCCGGGTCCATCACGGTCACGGCGAAGCTGCGGGTGCCCTCGGGCGCCCCGGACCACGACACCTGCGGGGAGAGGTCCTGCCCGTCCAAGCCGAAGTACGCGCTGGCCTGCGACCGCGGCAGCTCGCCGCCGTCGACCAGGTCCTGGCTGGTCACCTCGAACGTCACAGCGCACCTCCCTCGGCCGGTGCGGACGACGGCGCCGGCGCACCGGCCCGGACCTCGGCGCGGTTCGGCGGGTTGGCACCGGGACGGGAGACGGTGACGGCGGCTGCCCGGGCCGCGAACTCGAGGATGCGCTGCAGCTCGCGGACGTCGAGGCGGCGCAGCTCGGGGCGCCGCTGCGCGCCGTCGAGCTCACGGTCCACGATGCCGGAGAGCAGCGCGGCCATGAACGAGTCTCCGGCGCCGACGGTGTCCGCGACGCGCACGCGCGGGGGGTTCGCCTGGGCCTCGCCGGCCCGGCACACAGCCCAGGGGCCGTCGGCGCCGCGGGTCACGACGACGATGGCAGGCCCCTCGGGGGCACCCAGCGTGAGCCACCGGCGGGCCGACTCGAGCGGGTCGACCCCCGGGTAGAGCCAGGCGAGATCCTCGTCGGAGGCCTTGACGACGTCGGCCAGCGCGACGAAGCGCTCGACGCGCCCGCGCACCACGTCGGGATCGCTCGTGATGGTGGGGCGGCAGTTCGGGTCGAAGCCGATGGTTGCGCGCGGCCGGGCCCGCTCGACGACGTGCAGCACCTGGTCGGCGCCCGGCTCCAGGACCGCGGCGATCGAGCCGGTGTGGACCAGCGTGGTGGCGGAGAGGAGCGTATCGAGGCGGTCCCGCAGGTCGGGCAGGTGCCAGTCGAGGTCGAAGTGGTAGCTCGCGGCTCCGTGGTGGTCGAGCTGGGCCGTGGCGACCGAGGTCGGGGCGGTGTCCGCCGGGAGCGGGACCAGGACGCCGGAGCCCTTGAGGTGCTCGGTGAGCATGCGGCCGTGGGCGTCGTCGCCGTAGCGGCCGATGAACTGGACAGGGTGGTCGAGCCGGGCCAGGCCGATCGCCACGTTCAGGGGGCTGCCGCCGGGATGGGACTCGGTCCCCGAGGGGCGGCGGACGACGTCGATGAGGCCCTCGCCGATGACTGTCAGCATGGCCCTTACGGTAGCAGTCCGGCCTTCGGCGGCGCTCTGGCCCAATGCCGGCCCGGTCGCAGACGCGCGCCCCTTATGACGTAATTGTGAATATGACCTTACATTCTTACTTTTAGTCGGCTATTCTCGTTCGTGAGACGCGGGTCACGCACTCCCGCAGCCATCCGACAAAGGAGTCCTGATGTCCTCCCACCCGGCCGCGCACCGCTCGTCGGCGCCGTCGACCCTCCCGCCGCTCACCTCCGGGCCGCACACGAGGCGCCTCGGGCTGGTCGCCCTGGTCGCGACCTTCGGCGGCCTGCTCTTCGGGTACGACACCGGCGTGATCAACGGCGCCCTGAGCCCGATGTCCGCCGAGCTCGGGCTGACAGCCTTCACCGAGGGCGTCGTCACCAGCTCGCTCGTCTTCGCCGCTGCCCTCGGCGCGATGGGCGGCGGCCGCCTCTCCGACGGGTGGGGACGCCGCAGGACGATCATCCTGCTCGCCGTCCTGTTCTTCGTCGGCACGCTCACGGTGGTGTTCACGCCCAACTTCGCGGTGCTCGTGATCGGCCGTGTCCTCCTCGGCCTTGCGGTCGGCGGCGCGTCCACGGTGGTGCCGGTCTTCCTCGCCGAGCTCGCGCCGTACGAGATCCGCGGCTCGGTTGCTGGCCGCAACGAGCTGGCCATCGTCGTGGGCCAGCTCGCGGCCTTCGTCGTCAACGCCATCATCGGCAACGTCTACGGCCACATCGAGGGCGTCTGGCGCATCATGTTCGCCATCTGCGCCCTGCCGGCGATCGCCCTCTTCTTCGGCATGCTGCGCATGCCCGAGTCCCCCCGCTGGCTGGTCGAGAAGGGCCGCCACGAGGACGCCCTGTCGGTGCTGCGCACCGTCCGCTCCGAGGACCGCGCCCGGGCCGAGCTCGCGGACGTCGAGCACGTCGCCAAGGAGGAGCTCGAGAGCCACCAGATCGGCTGGCGCGCGATCTTCTCCAACAGGAACCTGCTCCGCATCCTCCTGATCGGCATCGGGCTCGGCGTGGCGCAGCAGCTGACCGGAATCAACTCGATCATGTACTACGGCCAGACCGTGCTCAAGGAGTCCGGCTTCAGCGAGAGCGGCGCGCTCATCGCGAACATCGCGCCCGGCGTGATCGCGGTGGTCGGCGGCGT
Organism: Sinomonas sp. B1-1; assembly: GCF_050474465.1. NCBI lineage: Bacteria > Bacillati > Actinomycetota > Actinomycetes > Micrococcales > Micrococcaceae > Sinomonas > Sinomonas sp. B1-1. The sequence continues at coordinate 100,533 of NZ_JBCHVF010000008.1, forward strand.
CATCGGCCTCTCGCTCATGGACCGCCTCGACCGCCGCAAGACGTTCATCACCGGGCTGTCCCTGACCACGGTGTGCCACGTGCTGATCGGCGTCGCCTCGATGGCGCTGCCGGCGGACAGCCCCGCCCGGCCGTTCGTCATCCTGTTCCTCGTCGTCGCGTTCGTCGGCTCGATGCAGACCTTCCTCAACATCGCCGTGTGGGTGTACCTCTCCGAGGTCTTCCCACTGCACATGCGCGGGATCGGCACGGGCGTCTCGATCTTCATGCTCTGGGTCGTGAACGGCTTCCTCTCCCTCTACTTCCCCTCGCTCGTGCAGGCCACCGGGATCACGGGGACGTTCTTCCTCTTCGCAGCCGTCGGCGCGCTCGCGCTGCTCTTCGTGATCACCCAGGTCCCGGAGACGCGCGGCAGGACCCTCGAGGCCCTCGAAGAGGACGTCACGACCGGCGCGATCTACGTCGTCACCAGGAAGTAGCCCAGCGGCGGAACACGACCGTGCCGCGGGCGCTGGTCAAGGTGAGCGTCGCGCCGTCGTAGGTGTAGGGAACGGGCGCTCCGATGAGGTTCCACGTCCAGTGCTCGTACGCGGCGGCCGGCTCGGAGCAGCCCTTCGCGGAGACGGCGAGGCGGGTGACCGTGAGTGCCGACCCGTCGAGTGACGCCAGTCCGTCCCCGACGTTGCACGGGGTCTTCAGGCGGGCGTGCACCTGACCGTCAACCTCCTCGAGCCGGAAGGCCAGCGGGTCGGTGCCGAGCCACGCCAGGGGGCCGCTAGCATCGCTGCCGGACACGGACACGAAGTCCACGCAGGCGGGCAGCCCGCCCACCGGGTCGCACGTGATGCTCGGGGTGCGCGGGGCGGATGGCTCGCCCAGGTTCGGCGATGCGCTCGGCGCGGACGATGACGACGGGCTGGGTTCCGCCGTCGTCCGCGCCGCGTACCCCGCGCCGCAGCCGGCCAGGAGCATCGCCGCGGCGCCCGCGCCGGCGAGTGCCGCCGTCGTGCGTCTCATGCGGGCGGCGGCCCGGGCTGCTGGCCGGGGCCAGACGGGGGCGGCGGGCCCGGCGGGACCGGCGGGAGCGGCCCCGTGGGCACCTTCGCGGGCGGATCGACGGCCCCCTGGTCGAGGCGGAAGGGCGGGTAGTCGTCCCGGAGGAGGAGCGCGTAGGCACCGACTCTGGTGACCCAGCGGTTGATGCCCACGACGAAGTCGAAGATCCCCTGCTGGTAGCGCCCGGTGAACAGGAGGATGACCGCGGTGATGAGCACCAGGAGGCCGAGCAGCGAGAATCCCCCGCCTCCCGCCCACCGGCCGTCCGCGTCCCACCACACCCCGGCCCCCCTGCTGCCGGCGCTGCCGGTCAGCGCGGCGACGATCAGGAGCTGCGGGAGCACCAGGAGCCACCACTTCACAAGCACGAGCCCGCGGGACAGGCGCTCCGGGTAGGCGACGTCGAGGTCCGCCGGGTACGGGGCGGAGGCCAGGGTGAAGGGCGGGTAGCGGTCGGTGCCGAGTGCGGCGTAGGCGTAGAAGCCGACGCGCCAAGTCCACCGCAGCACCCCCACGCTGAAGGTGAACAGCGAGCGCGGATAGCGGCCGGTGAACAGGATCGCGATGCCCGCGGCGATCGTGGTGACGAAGAGCGCCGGCCAGAGGATGGCGAGCACGATGGCATGGGGGATCACGAGGAGCCACTTGACGAGCCACAGTCCGCGGGACAGCGGGGGATCGAGGAAGCCGGTGAAGAGCACCGGGTAGCCCGGCGTCCCCGGACCCGCAGCGCGGCTGGCGAGGCCGATGTCGCGTCCCAGGCCCGCCGCGCCGAACAGCAGCAGCGGCACGCCCACGACGAGGCCGACCAGGCCCCCTGCCAGGAGGCCGCCTCCGAGCGGGCCGAGGAGGTGGGACCGCACGCCGAACTGGACGTCCGCCCAGAGGGGCCGGGCCGAGTTCGCGTTCATCACCACGAGGGTCCACTCGCCCTCGCGCAGGTCGAAGGCCAGCTGCTGGGTGCCGGCACCGGAGGCGGAGGCTGCCCAGAACGTCTGCTGGGCCGGGGCCGCCGGAGCCTGGCTGCCGGCGGTGGGCCGCAGGTCGTCCGCCGCGGACGAGGTCACGCGCGGAGTCCGGAATCCGCCGGCCCACCATGAGACGTCGCTGAGCGAGGCCTGCGGGACGTCCTTGAGGTAGGCGGCGACCTGAGCGGCGTCGCCGATGCCCACGAAGACCTCCTGGCCGGGGACCACCGGCGTCACCCGCACCTGCAGGCTCGCGAGGTCACCGAGCGATGACACGCCGGGGATCCCGGAGACTGCTGCGCCGCCGAAATCGATGCGGGCGGACCGGGAGACCAGCGCGTAGCCGGTCGTGCGCAGCCGCTCCTGCTGCGACACGAGGTACCGGCCGTCCTGCTGGGCCGCGTCGCTCGCGAGGAGGGCGCTCCCTGCGAGCGTCAGCCCGGCGCCGGCAGCGGCGAGCAGCACGCCGAGGACGAGCAGGATCCAGTGCCCCGGCTTCATGCGGTACACCGGCTGACCGGAATACGGATAGACATTGGCGGGTGCTGCTGGAGCGGCCATGGGAATCCCTCGTCCTGGCGGTGGGGCCCGGGGCGGCGCGGAGTGAGCGCGCCGCAGGCCCCGTGTACCCACTGTCGGACGGGCAGAGCCGGTCGCCTAGGGGCTAAAGCCACGGGTGGGTTGGCCTCGCGGCACAGTGGGCGCCGGTCCTTGACACGAGCGGTGTCGGCCCCGGTTGCTACCGTTCTTCCCATGGCCACGAACTACGACCGGCTCGACGCCGGCCAGCGCGCAATCGTCGACGCGTCCGTCACGACGTACGAGCGTGTGAGGCCCGAGCTGAAGAACGTCACCAGGGACGTCCTGTACACCCTGCGGGACATCTTCAAGGAGGCCGACGTGACGCCGCTCTTCGTCACCGGCCGGACCAAGACGGTCGAATCGTTCAGGCAGAAGATCTCCCGCCTCGACCCTCCGGCGGAGCCGGGAGGCGAGCCGACGCTGAAGTTCCCGGACCCGTTCCGCACGCTCAACGACATGGTCGGAGTCCGGGTCATCACCAAGCTCCCCAGCGAGAACGCGGTGGTGGCGAACCTCATCAAGCGCCAGCGGCAGATCTTCGACTGCCGCGGCGACCGGGAGAAAGCCATCGGCTCGATCGAATCCGGCACCTACGGGTACTCGAGCCGGCACCTGATCCTGAGGACGCTCCAGAACGACGCCGTCCGGGCCTACCAGGCGGTCTTCAACCCGGAGCTGCCGGCCAACGGCTCCTACTTCTTCGAGTGCCAGATCCGCACGATCTTCGCCCACGCGTGGAGCGAGATCGAGCACGACATCCGCTTCAAGAGCCAGGACCCGCGCGCGTGGAGCCCGCAGTTCGACCGGCAGTTCACGGCCACCGCGGCCATGCTCGAGGTGGTCGAGAAGGAGTTCGCCGAGCTGCACGAGCGGTACGAGACGGTCGTGAGCTACTGGGACGCGGCCGGCGAGGGCGGCAGCCCCCTGACGCCGGACCGCATCCGCGAGGTCTGGCTGACCCTCCTGCCGCACGTGGACCGAAAGGTCGACGACGACTGGGGCTGGGCCGCCGAACTCCTCGCCGCGCACGGGCTGACCAAGACGCGGCAGCTCGTCGAGCTGCTCGACGCCGAACGCATCACCGACGTCCGCAAGGCCCTCGACCACCGCTACTCCCCCGGCCCCGACCGGCTCCTGGACGACCTGCTCCTGTGGCGGTTCGGCCCGGAGCACATCGACCTCACCGCGGAGCCGGCCGACGCCGACGCCCACCCGCGGCGCGACTCGCTCCTGCGCCGGCTCAAGCAGATCGAGCGCTACCGGCTGACCTGACCGGCGCGGTCGGCTGGCATCTGTTAGGTGCCCGATGCAACGATAGGGTGCGTGACCCCCTCGCACACTGACCAGACCACCCATGCCCCCGCCCCCGCGCCCACGGCCGCGGACCGCGACGCGAAGCTCGCGGTCACGGTCTTCCCCGCGCTCGTGATCGTCGCCGGCCTCATCGGCTTCCTGGCGCCGGACGCCATCAAGACGGCCGCCCCGTCCGTGCCGTACCTGCTCGGCATCATCATGTTCTGCATGGGGCTCACGCTCACGCCGCCTGACTTCGCGTCCGTCGCGAAGCGACCCTGGGCCGTGGCGCTCGGGCTCGTCGCCCACTACGTCATCATGCCCGGCGCGGGCTGGGCCATCGCGATGGCACTGCAGCTCCCGCCCGAGCTCGCCGTCGGCGTCATCCTCGTCGGCTGCGCGCCGTCGGGCACGGCGTCGAACGTCATGGCCTACCTCGCGAAGGGCGACGTCGCGCTGTCCGTCGCCGTAGCCACGGTCTCCACGCTGGTCGCACCCCTCGTCACCCCCGCCCTCACGCTCCTGCTCGCGGGGTCCTTCCTGAACGTCGACGCCGGCGCCATGATCCTGGACATCGTCAAGACCGTGCTCATCCCCGTGGTCCTCGGCCTCGCCGTCCGCCTGTTCCTGAAGAAGGCCGTGGCGAAGGTCCTGCCCGCGCTGCCGTGGATCTCGGCCGTGGTCATCGCCGCGATCGTGGCGATCGTGGTCGCGGGATCGGCGTCGAAGCTGGTCGCCGCGGGCGGGATCGTGCTGCTCGCCGTCGTGCTCCACAACGGCTTCGGACTCGGGCTCGGATACCTCGCGGGCAGGGTCGGCCGGCTCGATTACAAGGCCCGTCGCGCCCTCGCGTTCGAGGTCGGCATGCAGAACTCCGGCCTCGCGGCAACCCTCGCGGCCGCGCACTTCACGCCGCTCGCCGCGCTGCCCTCCGCGGTGTTCTCCGTGTGGCACAACCTCTCCGGCGCGGTCGTGGCCGCGTGGCTCGCGCGCCGCCCGCTGCCGGACGAGGCCGCCCAAGGGTAGCCCGCCTCACTTTTGGCTGCCGCGCGGGCCGGGTAGGGACAGTGCACAACCCCGAGGGAAAGGACTGACCCATGAAGGCTTCCGAGGAACTCGCCAAGGGCCTGCAGGCCGTGCTCGTGGACCTCATCGACCTGTCGCTCGTCGGCAAGCAGGCCCACTGGAACATCGTCGGCCCGAACTTCCGCGACCTGCACCTCCAGCTCGACGAGGTGGTCGCGGCCGCGCGCCTGCACACCGACACGATCGCCGAGCGCATGCGTGCGCTGCACGCCGTCCCGGACGGCCGCTCGGAGACCATCGCCAAGACGAGCTCCCTCGCGGATGCCGAGGAAAGCCTCATCACGACCGGCCAGGCGGTGGACGCCATCGTCGCCGCCCTCAACAAGACGGTCGCGACCGTCCGCGGCATCTACGACGCCGTCGAGGAGGCGGACCCCGCCACGACCGACGAGCTCAACCAGATCATCCTCCAGCTCGAGCAGTTCTCCTGGATGATCGGTGCGGAGAAGATGAAGCCCACGAAGGCGTAGCCCTCCCGCCCCGCCCCACGGTCCCACGCACGACGCCGGCCCGGTCGCCTCCCCCAGGCGACCGGGCCGGCGTCGTGCGTGCGGGGCTCCCGCCGCGTCAGCGGGCAGTGGCTGCGACGGCGTCCTTGACGCCCACCTCGCGCTCCATGGCCTCGAACTCGGCGTCCACGTCCTCGTGCGGGCGGGTGAGCCGCGAGACGACCACGGCGACGAGGATGTTGAGCAGGAAGCCCGGGACGATCTCGTACATCGCCTTGTGCAGGACCGCGATGTTGCCCCACACGAACACCGTCACGGCGCCCGTGACAAGGCCCGCGAACGCGCCGGCCGCGGTGAGCCGGCGCCAGTACAGGCTGAGCAGGACGATCGGGCCGAAGGCGGCGCCGAACCCGGCCCAGGCGAAGGAGACGAGGTCCAGGATCTTCGAGTCGGAGTCGAGGGCCAGGAGGGCGGCGACGAGCGCGACCACCAGGACGCCGAGCCTGCCGAGGGCCAGCTGGGCCCTGGGGGACGCCGTGCGGCCCAGGATGTTGTACAGGTCCTCGACGAGCGCGGACGAGCAGACGATGAGCTGGCTCGACATCGTGGACATGATGGCGGCGAGGACCGCGGCGAGGACGAGGCCCGCGACGAACGGGTGGAAGAAGATCTGGCTCAGGATGAGGAACACCGTCTCAGGGTCCTTGAGCGCGCGCTCAGGGCTGCCGGCGAAGTAGGCGATCCCGATGAGGGCGGTGCCGATCGCGCCCAGCGCGGTGAGGACCATCCACGTGGTGCTGACGCGGCGGCCGATGCGCGCCTCGCCCGGCGTGCGCAGCGCCATGAAGCGGACGATGATGTGCGGCTGGCCGAAGTAGCCCAGCCCCCACGCGGCGGTCGAGAAGATCGCGAGGCCCCAGAGGAGGCCGCCCTTGTCCTCGAGGCCGGCGAAGAGGTCGAGCGCCTCGGGGTTGACGGACTGCATCGTCGTCACGGCCCCGCCGAGGTCGCCCATGTTGAGCACGACGACGATCGGCACGGCGATGAGCGCCACGAACATGAGCAGGCCCTGGGCGACGTCGGTGAGGGTCGCGCCGAGGAAGCCGCCGAAGAGCGTGTACAGGAGGGTGATGCCGGCGACGACGAGCATCCCGGACAGGTACGGCCAGCCGAACGAGCTCACGAAGAACTTGCCCGCGGCGACCATGCCGGAGGAGACATAGAAGGTGAAGAAGACCAGGATCACGAGGGCGGCGGCGACCCGCAGCAGGTGCGAGTGGTCCTTGAGGCGCTTCTCGAAGAAGCTCGGGATGGTGATCGCGTTGTCGGAGATCTCGGTGTACGCCCGCAGCCGTGGGGCGACGAACTTCCAGTTGAGCCACGCGCCGACCGTCAGGCCGATGGCGATCCATGCCTCGATCAGCCCCGAGGCATAGATCGCGCCCGGCAGGCCCATGAGGAGCCATCCGGACATGTCCGCCGCGTTGGCGGACAGGGCGGCGACCGAGGGGCGGAGGCCGCGCTCGGCGAGCATGTAGCCGTCGATGCTCGTCGTCCGACGGTAGGCGTAGTAGCCGATGCCCAGCATCGCGGCGAGGTACACCGCGATGGCAATCAGCTGGAAGGTCTGCTCAGTCATGCTGTATGTCTTCCTCCGGATGGCATGGCGCCGCAGGGTGCGTGACGCCGGGGACAGGGTCAAGTGTTGCAGCGGCCGCAGGGCCACGTGGCGCCGTTACCGGTTTGACATGCAGATCACGTGGCCGGCGGGCCGGCGAGGCGGTGCGCCGTCTCCTCGAGCGCGCGGCGGACGGCGAGCATCACGGGGTGCTGCGAACTCGAGGACCGCATGGCCGTGAACACGGTCCGCTGGGGCGTGCCCTCGAGCATCACGAGGCGCGCGGACGGCGTCCTCCCCACCCACACCAGGTCCGGCAGCAGGGCCACGGCGTTGCCCGACTCAACGAGGCGCACGTGGGCCTGGAGGTCGGCCGTCTCGTAGCGGACGTCGGGCTCGAATCCGGCGGACCGGCAGGCCTGCTCCGCCCAGTGGCGCGACGCCGCGCCGTGGGGTTCCATGACCCATGGCACGCGGGCGGCGTCGGGGAGCCGCCGCACGGCGTCGAACTCGGGCCCGGAGCCGCGCGGCGGGAGGGCGAGGCGGATGGCGTCCCGGGTCAGGCCCTGGCGGTCGAGGCCCTCGTAGTGGGGTGCCGCGTGGTGCGGGTACTGCTCCGCGACGACGAGGTCGAAGCTGCGCGCCCACGTCTCCCGCAGCGCGGTCTCGGGCTCGTGCTGGACCATCTCCACGCGCAGCTGCGGGTGCTGCTGCCGCAGGGTCCGCAGGGCGGCCGGCATGAGGGCGAGCGCCGCCGTCTGGAACACGGCAAGCCGCGCCGTGCCGCTGACCTCGCTCTGGCTCGCCGCGAGCGCGGCCTCCGTGCGCTCGAACGAGTCGAGGAGCTCCTCCGTGTGCGCGACGAGGACCTGCGCCTGCGGGGTCAGGAGCACCCCCCGGCCGGACTTGCGCAGGAGCTCGACGCCCGTCTCCTTCTCGAGGAGGGCGAGCTGCTGGGACACCGAGGACGGGCTGTAGGCGAGGGCCTCGGCGACCTCGGCCAGCGTGCCGCGGATGCTCAGCTCCCGCAGCAGCCTCAGCCGGCGGATTTCGAGCATGGGAAACCTTCCGGATCATTCACTTCTGCTCACCATTATCCATCACGAAAGATCGCTTTTGCTTCCGTAAGGGCCGTCACATACTGGAGCCAGCACGCCCCTCCCGTGGGCCACCCTCCGACCCCTCGAGCACCAGACAGGACCGCCGCAATGAGCTCCACGAGCGCCTTCACCACCCCGCCGCCGGCAGCGGCCGCCCCCATCCGTCCGCAGGACCTCGCCGACGCCGCCGTCGCCCAGGTGCGCACCTGGCTCGACGAAGCTGCGAAGCTTCCGGTGGGTGCCTCCGCCGCGCAGCTCGCCGGCGTTCTCAAGGACCCGAATGGCCTCGCGTTCACGGTGGGGTTCGTGGACGGCGTCGTGCGCCCGGAGGACCTCTCCGTCGCGGCCCGGAACCTGCGGGCCATCGCTCCCAAGGTCCCGGGATTCCTCCCGTGGTACATGCGCCGGGCCGTGGTCCTCGGAGGCTCGCTCGCTCCGATGATGCCCGGCGTCGTCGTCCCGATCGCGCGCCGCGTGCTGCGCGAGATGGTCGGCCACCTCATCGTCGACGCCTCGGACGCGAAGCTCGGGCCCGCGATCGCCAAGATCCGCAAGCCCGGCATCCGCCTCAACGTCAACCTCCTCGGCGAGGCCATCCTCGGCGAGGGCGAGGCGGCACGCCGGCTCGAGGGCACGCGCCGCCTGCTCTCCCGCGACGACGTCGACTACGTCTCCATCAAGGTCTCCTCGACCGTCGCCCCGCACAACCACTGGGCCTTCGACGAGGCCGTGGACCACATCACCGAGCGGCTCGCACCGCTCTACCGCCTCGCCGCGGACAGCTGCGCGGAGGGCAAGCCCAAGTTCATCAACCTCGACATGGAGGAGTACAAGGACCTCGACCTCACGATCGCGGTCTTCACGCGGCTCCTCGACCGGCCGGAGTTCCGCGGCCTCGAGGCCGGGATCGTGCTCCAGGCCTACCTCCCCGACGCCCTTGGCGCGATGATGCACCTCCAGGAATGGGCCTCCCCCCGCATCGCCGCCGGCGGTGCCCCGATCAAGGTCCGCGTGGTCAAGGGCGCGAACCTGCCCATGGAGCACGTCGACGCGGAGATCCACGGCTGGCCGGTCGCCACGTGGCACTCCAAGCAGGAGTCGGACACGTCCTACAAGGCCGTCCTCGACTACGCCCTCCACCCGGACCGCCTCGCCGCCGTGCGCGTCGGGATCGCGGGGCACAACCTCTTCGACATCGCCCTCGCGTGGCTGCTCGCGAGGGCGCGCGGCGTGGACCTCGGGGTCCGCGACGGCGCAGGCCAGGTGGAGTTCGAGATGCTCCTCGGCATGGCCTCCGCCCAGGCCCAGGCCGTGCTGAAGGACGTGGGCCACCTCCTCCTCTACACGCCGGTGGTGCACCCGGGCGAGTTCGACGTCGCGATCGCCTACCTCATCCGCCGCCTCGAGGAGGGGGCGAGCCAGGACAACTTCATGTCCGCGGTGTTCGACCTCGGGTCGGACGACCCCAACGGCGCAGCGCTCTTCGAGCGCGAGGAGAAGCGGTTCCGCGCCTCCCTCGCCGCGCTGGGGGAGCCCCCGTTCGCCGACGGCGACGGCCACCGCACGGTTCCGCAGCCGCACCGCATCCAGGACCGCCGCCACCCGTCTGGGGGTCACCTCCCGGGGGTCACCTCAGGTGACCTTCAGGACCTGACCCCCAGAGGGGCGGGGACGGGGGGCGGGACGGGGATCCGCTTCGCCAACACCCCGGACACCGACCCCGACCTCCCGGGCAACCGGGCGTGGGGCCGGGCCATCATCGAGCGCGCCCAGGCCTCGGACCTCGGCCAGGCGAGTGCCGACGCCGCCGAGCTCTCCACCGAGGGCGAGCTCGGCGCCGTCGTGCGCACCGCGGTGGACGCCGGCGGGCGGTGGGGTGCCCTCACCGGTGCCCAGCGCGCCGTCGTGCTCGACGCCGCCGGCCGCGCGCTCGAGCGCCGCCGCGCCGAGCTGCTCGAGGTCATGGCCAGCGAGGCCGGCAAGACGCTCGACCAGGGCGACCCCGAGGTGTCCGAGGCGATCGACTTCGCCCACTACTACGCCAAGCTCGCCCGCGGGCTCGACGAGGTCGACGGCGCGGCGTTCCTCCCCGGCCGCCTCACCGTGGTGACCCCGCCGTGGAACTTCCCCGTCGCGATCCCGGCCGGGTCCACGCTCGCCGCCCTCGCAGCGGGCACCGGCGTCATCATCAAGCCCGCCAAGCAGGCCCGCCGCTCGGGCGCGGTCATGGTCGAGGCGCTGTGGGAGGCCTTCGACGAGACGCAGGCGGAGACGGGCGTGGGCCGCGAGGTGCTCCAGCTGGTCCAACTCCCGCAGGGCCAGCCAGGGCGCGAGCTCGGCCGTCAGCTCGTCGCGCACCCGGACGTGGACCGCGTCATCCTCACGGGCGGGTACGAGACCGCTCAGCTGTTCCGCTCGTTCCGCCCCGACCTGCCGCTCCTGGCAGAGACCTCGGGCAAGAACGCGATCATCGTGACCCCGTCCGCGGACCTCGACCTCGCGGCGAAGGATGTGGCGTACTCGGCGTTCGGGCACGCGGGCCAGAAGTGCTCGGCGGCCTCGCTCGTGGTGCTCGTCGGCTCCGTGGGCCGCTCGAAGCGGTTCCGCAACCAGCTGCTCGACGCCGTCCAGTCCCTCCACGTCGGGTACCCGTGGGACGCGCGCACCCAGATGGGCCCGGTCATCGAGGCGCCCGGCGAGAAGCTGCGTCGCGGCCTGACGGTGCTCGGCGAGGGCGAGAGCTGGGCACTCGAGCCGCGCCAGCTCGACGGGACCGGCAAGCTGTGGAGCCCCGGCGTGCGGGTCGGCGTCAAGCCCGGGTCCGAGTACCACCTCACCGAGTACTTCGGTCCGATCCTCGGCGTCATGACCGCCGAGACCCTCGAGGAGGCCGTGGCCCTGGTCAACCAGATCGAGTACGGCCTCACCTCGGGCCTGCATTCCCTCGACCCGGCCGAGCTGGACTACTGGCTCGAGCACATCCAGGCCGGCAACCTGTACGTGAACCGCGGCATCACCGGCGCGATCGTCCAGCGCCAGCCGTTCGGCGGGTGGAAGAAGTCCGCGGTGGGCGCCGGGACCAAGGCGGGCGGCCCCAACTACCTCGTGGGCCTCGGCTCGTGGGAGGACGCGCCCGTGGCCGGCGGCGCGCGGGTCGGCGAGGCGGCCGGGGAGCTGCTCGCCGCTTCGAGCACCGTCCTCCCCGCGCACGACGCCGCGTGGCTGGCCGCCGCGCTCGGCTCCGACGCCGCAGCGTGGGCCGCGGAGTTCGGCGTGTCGAAGGACGTCTCCGGCCTGGCCTGCGAGCGCAACGTGTTCCGGTACCGGCCGCTCCCTGTGACGGTCCGCTTCGAGGCCGGGACCTCGGGCCACGGCGTCGCGGAGCTCCTGCGCGTGGCCGCTGCCGGGCTCGCGGCCGGGGCGCGCGTGACGGTGAGCACCGCCGTCGGGCTTCCCGGCACCACCGCCGACGTCCTGCGCCGGCACCGGGTCGGCGTGACGGTCGAGGACTCTGCGGCGTGGCTGCGCAGGGCAGCGGCCCTCGGGTCCGGCCGGGTGCGGCTCATCGCCGGCACGGGCGACGCCGCGGCCTCCGCAGTGCGCGCCCTCGCCGACGCCGTGGGAGGCACGCCGGACATCGCCGTGTACGCGCACCCCGTGGTCTCCGCGGGGCGGGTCGAGCTGCTGCCGTTCCTGCACGAGCAGGCCGTGTCCATCACCGCGCACCGCTTCGGGAACCCGAACCCCGTGGCCCTGGCGGCGGGCGTCTAGGAGTCGCCTCCCCTCCGTCAAGGAGTCGCGTCCCGGGAGCCACGTCGTGTGGCCCCGGGACGCGGCACTTTGACCAGCTCACGAAGGGAATGCTCCTAGACACCGGCCTTGGCGAAGATCTGGTTGATCACCGCTGCCATCTGATCAAGGCGATCCTTCGGATCGAGGTCCGGAGTCCAATACGTCCCCAGTTCCACCGTCAGAGTGCCCCTCCTGGCCCCAGCCAGCAGATGCCACGCCCCCATGTCCGGCTGGTCATGGGCAATCGCAAAGGCCGAATCCGCTGCGACGTTCAAGGTGAAGCGGTGGATCGAGCTCCACTGGGCCATGCTGCTGGTCGAATCGGTGAAGACCTGTTCTTGGATCGTAGGGCAGTTCCGGAGGTCCGCAGCCCGCTTGTCAAAGGGGAAGGGGTCAGACGTCCCGGTGGGCATGCTGATCAGCCGAACTGTCATCTCGGAGAAGACCGCGGTCCCGCCAGACGACGCAGGCGACGGCGGAAACTCCCCGTGCACTACGGTGGACCGGCGAAGTGCTGCGTAGTAGGTTCCGTCGCTGTAGGTGCAGGACGCCATGTCACCGGGGGATGATCCGTGGATGACCGTTCCTGACGCATAGGTCACCGTTCGGCCGTCGGGCCCAGTGATCTCCTGCAGAAGGTCAGTCAACTGCTGCGGGGTCTGGGCGTTCGGGGGCGGGGGAGGGACGGCTGGCGGGTGTTGCGCCGCTTGGTGAATCAGGTCCTTCGCGACGCCAGCCATCATGTCCAGCGTGGGCTGCGCATCCTCGAGGGATCTGAGGGAGGGCACGCTTCGGAACATGCTGAGAGAGACCGTTCCTGCAAGGACGCGGAGGCCGATGCCTCGAGGGGCCTCCGCCTGGCCGGGCTGCCCGACCACGGCATAGGCCTTCTCGCCAACCGCCGGAGGTTGCACGAGCATCAACGGTTGCGGGACGCTGTCCGCCTCACCGGCGAAGAGATCGAACTGGGCGCAGCGGGAAACCAGCTCGTCGGTGTAGTCGAAGTCGGCCTTCGCCAGCCGGTCCCGATCTGCGCTCGTCATCGTAAACCGTATCCTGCTGCTTGGAACCGTCTCGTCGGAAAGCGGGACAACGCCGACGGCGAAGCTGAGACTCAGGTCTTTCAGCGCGTCGTCCCCCACCGGCGGGTGGAACACCCCGCATTCAGCGGGCTGGGCGGTGAAGTGGGACAACGGGAAGGGGCGTGTGTCGAACGCCGTCCTCGTCACCGTGCTGTCGTCCATGTAGTTCAGGTTCAGTCCCCGCTCCTGGAGCATCATGTAGCCGACGGTCATCAGCTCCTGGTCGCTGAACACCTTCGAGGGAACGTTGGACGCCGATGCGCTGGGGGCGGATGCGCTATGCGTGGCCGGGCTGGACGTGGAAGGGTTGGGGCTGGGGGCGGGGGTGCACCCGGTCAAGACCAGGAGTCCGACGACGGCCGCCACGACCCTACGGGACACACCCCTCGCGTGCTGCGCGCCCACCTGTCCTGCGTATCGGCGAGAGTCCATCGTCGCCCTCCCTTCTCCCGACCCCACCCTCGAACGTAGGTTTCGGTGGCGGGACGAATACAGGGGCGTTGGTCCTGAACAGTGCATCCCCGGTTTGGGCAGCCGTCCAATAATCGGAGCGCATGAGGGCGCCGCGCACAAAACGGGTCCCTCTCAGCGTCCCTACCATGAACTGTGGACGGCGCAACGGGGCGCCGTGCCACTGATGCAATGAAGGACCAGCGTGGGATCAGTCACCGTCGACGACATCTTGGAAGACCTCCCGGCGAGCCTGTGCAGGCTCATCAGCCGGCCCAGCCCCACCGACTCCCCGGTGGCGCAGGCTCTCATCCTCGACTCGGAGGAGACGGATCGTGACGTTGCGGGCGCCCTGGTGTGCCTCATGGGAGTCCGGGGCAGGGCGGCCCTGCCCATGGTGCGGCGGCTTGCCCAGAGCCGGCCCGTCGCCGTCGCCGTCAAGGGCACGGCCGGGGAAGCGCTCGAGATCGAGGAACTCCTCCGGGCTGCCGGCGTCGGGCTGTTTCTGGTCGAGCCGTCCAGCGGCTGGGACACCTTCCTGTCCGTCGCCAACGGCCGCATCCAGACCACCGACTACCACAGCGATGTCCTGGCGCTGATCCAGGAAGATCTGTTCGCCATCGCCCAGACCACCGCGAAGATGACCTCAAGCCACGTGGTCATCGAGGACGCGGCCAACAAGGTCCTGGCCTATTCGACTGTGGGCAACGACCTCGACGAGCTCCGGAGGGCCTCCATCCTGAGCCGTCGAGGCCCCCGGAAGTACGAGGCGCTGCTCAAGGACCTCGGCGCCTACCGGGAACTGCACCGCAGCCGCGGCGTGGTGCGTGTGCCCGAGCGGCAGGAGGATGCGCTCAAGGAGCGGGCTGCCGTGGCGATCTTCGCCGGGGAACGCGTGCTCGGCTACATCTGGCTCCAGGAGACGGGATCAGGCTTCGCTCCGGGCGTCGACGCGGTGCTCGTCGGCGCGGCACGCCGGGCGGCGGCAGAGCTCGTCAGGCACCGGAACCAGCAGTCCGTGCACCTCAGGGAAGACGCCATCGCGCGACTCCTCTCCACACCTGACGAGGCGACCGCGAGCGCGCAGTTCTCGCGGATCGACCCAGAGCGCCCCGCCTGCCTCCTCCTCGTGGGGCTCTCCCACGAGGACCAGCGGTCAGCGGATGCCGAGCTCAAGCACGGCGAGCTGGCGAACCTTGCCTCGATCCGCGCGGCAGCGTTCAAGGACTCGGCGGTCGTGGGCCAGCACCAGGGCCAGACTGCGGTGATCGTGCCCGACCTGCGGTCCGACAGCCCCGAGGCCGCGCTCCGCGTCCTCGCCGACGCCGTAGTGAAGGACGCCCGCGAGCACCTGGGCGTGAAGGTCCACGTCGCCGTGGGCCAGGTCGCCCCCACCCTGACCGCGCTACGCTCGACCAGCGTGGAGACCGCAGCCCTGCTCCGGGCCATGCGGGTTGACGGCAGCCAGCAGGCCGCGACGCTGGATGACTTCGAGGCGGAGATCATCCTGGACGAGGTCGTCCGGGGGCTTGACGCATCGCCGTTCCGCCACCGCGCGCTGACCCGACTGTGTCTGGAAGAGGAGGAACTGGCGCGGACGCTGCGGGGCTATCTGGACTCCGGGCTGGATGTGGGCGAGTGCGGAAGGCGGCTGAACCTCCACCGGAACACGGTGTACTACCGGGTGGCGAAGGCGAGCCGGTTGACGGGTCTGGACTTCAGCCAGCCTGCGCACTCCACAATCGCGCTGCTTCACCTCGAGCTGTGGGCTTCCCGGCGGCTCTCGTCGCCCGCGGGGCGGGCATGACGACGGCCGTCGCCACCGGAATGCAGGAGCTCCTCGAGGACCTTGTCATCGCCCACAGGCCACGGGGGCCTGTGGGGTCGGTTCCTGCCTCGATCCCACATCTGGGGCGCGTGGAGCCCACGAGTTTCGGCATCGCCGTCGCCACGGTCGGCGGGGACGTCTATGCCGCGGGTGATTCGGACGTGCCCTTCTCGATCCAGAGCATCTCCAAGGTCTTCTCGCTGGCGCTGGCGCTCCGCCACGATTCTGCCAACACCCTGTGGCGGCGCGTGCTGCGCGAACCGTCGGGAACGGCCTTCAACTCCCTCGTCCAGCTCGAGGCCGAGTCTGGCATTCCCCGCAACCCATTCATCAATGCTGGCGCCCTGGTGGTCACCGATGTTCTGCAGGAGCAGTGGGGGGACGCGCGCGGGGAGGTGCTCGCGTTGGTTAGGGCACTCTCGGGGAGCGGTGGGCCCGCCATCGACGAGGCCGCCGCCGCCGGCGAGCTCGAACGCAGCAGCCGGAACCTCGCGCTGGCGAATTTCCTCGCGGACTTCGGCAACCTGCGCTGCGATGTCCGCCAGGTGGTGGAACACTACGTGGGGCACTGCTCGATCACCATGAGCTGCCGCGACCTCGCCCGGGCGGGGACCTTCCTGGCCGACGGCGGGAGGGTGGGTCCGTGGACCGGCGAGCCGTGGTCGGCGCTCACCCCGGAGCAGACGCGACGGATCAACTCGATCATGCTCACCTGCGGCCTCTACGACGCCGCCGGGGAGTTCGCCTACAGGGTCGGGCTGCCGGCTAAGAGCGGAGTCGGCGGCGGGATCATGGCCGTGGCGCCGGGCAGGGGAACCGTCTGCGTCTGGAGCCCAGGCCTTGACGCCAAGGGGAACTCCGTGGCCGGTGCGGCCGCCCTTGCCGATCTCAGCTCGCGCCTCGGGTGGTCCGTCTTCTGAGAGCGCGGGTCGGCCATCGCGTGTCGCATCATGGAGCGCCGCCGTCAAGGGATGACGGCCATATGAGCCGTTCAATTTAAGAATTACGGATTCTGTCATCGCATTTAATGCGTCCGTCAACCAGATGTGGTCACGATAGGGAGGCAATCCGCTCTCTGAGCGGGAACCGACACCAGGGAGATCTGATGCCCAAGCTCGCCAACCTTGTCACCCAGAAGGCGGTCCTCACCGCGGTGTCCGCCGGTGCGCTCGTCCTCGGCGGCGCCAGTGTAGCGGCCGTGGCGGCACCCGATGAGTCGACCGTCGACCAGCCCGTCAGTGCCCGGGCCGCGTCCGAGACCTATGCACTCGATGCAGCGGACGAGCCGCAGGCCGAGTCGTCCGAGTCCGCGGAGGCCCCCGACTCGGAAGCCTCCGAAACGGAGGCCCCCGAGACTGAGTCACCCGAGGCCGAAGCACCCAAGACGAAAACTCCGGAAGCCGAGGCACCGGAGACGGAGGCGCCCGAGACAGAAGCACCGGAGGCTGACGCCCCGGAGGTCGAGGCGCCCGACGCAGGCACCCCGGCGGCGCAGGCCTCGGTGGTGGCTCAGCAGGCCACAACGGCGGCGCACGCCCAGGGCGAAGACCGGTACCCCGGGTCCGTCTCGGATGTCGTCCTCCAGTACGTGCCCGCGGCGTCGAAGCCCGCTCCCGACTCCGTTCCCCAGGCTGCAGCCCGATCCGCGGCGCAGCCCGCCGCGAAGCCCGCGGCGCAGGCGCACTCTGCAGGCCAGGGCGCTTCGGGGAAGCACGGCCGCTGACGGAAGCCCGGCAGTACGTCGCGTTCTGAGGGTCGCATCGGGTGACCCCCAGAACGTGACCCTCAGAACGTGACCCCCAGACGGCGGCGGTGGGTAGGCTGACGCCCATGGCCGTTCTGAGCGCGGGGATCCTGCTGTACCGGCGGGGCGACGAGGGACTCGAGGTGTGGATCGCGCACATGGGCGGCCCGTTCTGGGCGCGCAAGGACGAGCACGCGTGGTCGATCCCCAAGGGCCTCTACGACGAAGGCGAAGACCCCTTCTCCGCTGCACGGCGGGAGTTCGCCGAGGAGATGGGCACCCCTCCCCCGGACGCCGACTACGTGCCCCTCGGCGAGTTCCGCCAGCCCTCGGGGAAGCGCCTGACCGCCTTCGCGGCGGAGGCGGACTTCGCCCCAGAGCAGATCACGAGCAACACGTTCCCGCTCGAGTGGCCCAAGGGGTCGGGGCGGGTGATCGATGTCCCCGAGATCGACCGCGCCGAGTGGTTCCCCGAGGAGGTGGCCAGGACCAAGCTGGTCAAGGGCCAGACCCCCATCCTCGACGCCCTCCTGGACCGCCTCCGGTGACCTTCCGCGGGCCCGGGATCGCCCCGCGGCCAGGGGATCGCCTCCGCTCAGCCGAGCGTGATCGTGAGCTGGGTGAGCCCCCGGAAGTCGACGACGACGCGGCCGTCGCGTTCGTCCAGCCGCAGCCACACCCCGTCGCACGCGGGGCAGCGGAGCAGCTTGGCCGGCGCGTGGACGTACAGGCGCGCCTCGGCGATCGCGCGGACGGTCCCGCAGCCGGCGCACGTGCCAAGAGCGGCGGTGATGTCGATCGCGAAGACCTCCGACAGCGGGCCCGCGAGGGCGTTGCCGTCGAGGTAGTCGTCCGTTCCCAGAGTGCCCGGCCGACCCGTCCAGTCGCTCATGATGCGCCTCCCAGACCCCCATAGCGTTCCGTCTTGATCCTCGCGGGAGCGTGGCCGAGGTCCACGAGCCACCCTGACACCGCCTCGACGAACGCGGTGGCACCGCAGATGTACACCAAGGGGTCCGAGCCGTTGCCGAGCACGTGCTCCGCGAGCGTCGGCGCATCGAGCCGACCCACCGGGTGGCCCTCCGGCGCGGCCCGCGTGTACACCACCGTCAGGCTGAAGGGGCTGTGACCGGCGCCCAGAGAGTCGAGCTCGCCGCGGAAGAACACGGATTCAGGGCTCCGCACGGAGTACAGCAGGCGGATCGGAGCCGGGTGCGCGGCCGCCCGGTGAGCGCGGACCATCGCCATGAGGGGCACGACCCCTGACCCTCCCCCGATGAGCTGCACCGGCGACTCCTCCTCGGGCCGCCACACGAACCAGCCGCCCACCGGGCCGCGCACCTCGAGCTGGTCGCCGACGGCGAGGTCCCGGACAAGGTAGGGCGACACCTCGCCGTCGGGCAGCTCCTCGACGGTGATGTCGAGCGTGTCCGGCGGCACCGAGGCGGACACGGAGTAGGAGCGCACCGCCTGATACCCGTCGGGCGCTGTGAGGCGGACGTCGACGTGCTGGCCCGCGGCCGCGTGCACGGGGCCCGGAAGCCGCAGGCGTATGGTCCGTGCAGTGGGGGTCTCGGCCTCGAGCGCGACGACGTCGGCCACCTTCCACGCGCCGCTCACCCGTAGCGCTCCTCGGTCCACGGGTCGCCGTGCATGTGGTAGCCGCGGCTCTCCCAGAACCCGGGAATGTCCCGGTGGACGAGCTCAAGGCCGTCTACCCACTTCGCGCTCTTCCACAGGTACAGATGGGGAACGAGGAGCCTGACAGGACCGCCGTGTTCCGGGGCCAGCGGCCCGCCCTCGAACTCGTGCACGAGCCACGCCTTCCCGTCCAGCACGTCGGTCAGCGGCAGGTTGGTCGTGTAGCCGCCGTAGGAGTGGAAGAGCGCGAAGCCTTCCCTCTCGTGCACGGAGGCGCCGTCGGCCCCATCGAAGAGCGCATCCACCGGAACGCCCCGCCACCTGGTCCCCAGCTTGGACCAGCTCGTGACGCAATGGATGTCCGCGGTGACGTGCTCGTGGGGCAGGGACAGGAATCCGTTCCAGTCCCAGAGCCGCCGCGCCCCGGCGCCCGTGAAGGAGAAGGTCCACTCCCCCGGGTCGATGCGTGGCGTGGGGCCCGCCGACAGCACCGGGAAGTCCTCGGTCACGTACTGTCCCGGAGGCAGGCCCGGGACATCCCTCTTCCTGCGGCCCCTGAAGCCGGACGAAACGATGCCCATCGATGCTCCTCGCCGATGCGTGCGGCCGGGTACCCGAGACGTAGCTGGGACGATACGCCTCGGGTGGGCCGAGGGCCAGAGCGGGCGCGACGCCGTCGTTCGCACCTCAGGGGGTGTCGAGGAAGGCGAGGACGTCGCGCGCGAAGCCGGGCGCCCGCTGGACCCCGACGTGGCCCCTGCCCGAGTAGAGGCGGAGGCGGCCGTTCGGGAGGCCTGCCGCTGTCTCGCTGAACACCGCCGGTCCGTACGGGGAGTCCTCGTCGCCGCCTACGACGAGGGTCGGCGTCGTGATCGAGGACAGCCGGGCGGTGAGGTCGAAGGCGTCCTCGGCGAGGATCACAGCAGCGAGGTCGTCAGTGAACCGGGGCAGCATCAAGGGTCCTGCGAGCCATCCGATCCAGGCCTCCAGCTGCCTGGCCACCGGCCGCACCCCGATGAGCCGCACCATCTCGGCGCCCGCGCCGCGGCGGTCGCCGCCGTCGAGCCGGTCCAGGACCGCCCGCTGGCCCCTCCTGCCGAGCTCCCCGAGCCGGCACCCGGCCGCGACGAGGACGAGGCGCCGGACGAGCCTGGGGTGGTCCGCGGCGAGCTGCAGCGCCACGCTCCCGCCGGTCGAGATGCCGACCACGTCCACGGGCCCATCGAAGGCGGCGAGCGCCAGGGCCGTGTCCGCGGCGAGGTCCGCCATGGTCGTGGTCCGCGGCAGCCCTGACCGGCGCCCGATCCACCACACCTCCCGGGACAGGGCGAAGGCCCGCAGCGGGCCCGCCTCGGCGGCCCGCTCGAAGCCGCGGGGCACCTCGTGGGGCGCGCCGAGGCCCGGCAGGACCACGAGCGGCCGTCCCGTCCCCACCCGGAAGAACGGCAGCCCCGGCGGCAGGTACCCGCTCTCCGCCGGGGGCCCGGGCGGCTCCGCCGCGCCTGCGCTGCTCACGGGAAGTCGATCCGCATGACGACCCTGCGCGGCGACGGGCGGCTGACCTCGTCGAAGCCCGCCTCCTCGAAGATCCCCCGGCTGCCCACGAACAGTTCCCCCCACGGGACATCCTTGCCGGGCTCGGTGAGCATCGGGTAGCCCTCGACGGCGCGGGCGCCCCGTTCCTTCGCGTACGGCACCGTCGCGGCGGCGAGGGCCCGCGCGACGCCGCGCTTGCGGTACCCGGCGCGGGTCACGAAGCAGGTGACGGCCCAGACAGCCGGATCCTCCCTGTCCTCGTCGCGGCCGGTCCACGGGATCCGCTTCGTCGCCAGCCGAGGGTAGGCGGTGCGGGGTTCGACCGCGACCCACCCCGCCGGCTCGCCGTCGAGATAGGCGACCAGGCCGGAGGTCTGCGGAGCGTCGGCGCGGCCGCAGTCCGTCTGCTCGCGGAGCGCCTGCTCGCGGGCCTCGCGGGACAGGAGCCGCCATTCCTCCCGGCCCGTGACCTTGAACCACTGGCACTGGCAGCGGGCAGGGTCGCCGCGCTCCCCGAAGACCGCCGCGAGGTCCTCCCACGAGGCCTCGTTGGCGGGGACTACCGTGATCCGGGACGAGTCAGGGCCGGCCGCCGCTGGAGGGCGTTCCATGCTGCTCAGGCTAGCCGCGGACACGCCCTCGGCGGGAGGGGTGACACGCGCGCCCGCGGACCGTCCGCGTCCTCAGGCTGGGCAGAATCGCACGGGCGCGCGGCGTCAGCGGCCGCGCCGCTTCCCCGAGCCCGGGCGGCCCTTGGCTCCGCGGGCTGCGGGCTTCCCGCGGGCGGCCTTCGCCGCCCGGCTCGCATCGTTCCGCGCCCGGGCCGCCTTGGACTGTGCCGCAGCCCGGTCCTCGCGGCGCTGCTTCGCGGCCTCCTGCTGGTCGCGCTGCACAGACTCCTGCCGCGAGCTGTTCGCTCCCCGCCCGCGGACCACGCCGATGAATTCCTGGATCGTGCTGGACTCGTTGTCCCTGCGCCACGCGATCCCCACGCCATAGGGCTCCACGCCGGTCACCGGGCGATAGCGGAGGTCCTTGCGGTTGAAGTGCCGCACCACACTCATGGGCATGATCGCGAGACCCGCCCCGCCCTCGACGAGGTCCAGTCGCTCAGAGTGGCCGCCGTCGTACTCGAAGAGCTCGTCCGCAACCTCGGCGAGCGGGATCTCCTCGAAGGCCTGGATCTCGTGGCCCTTGGGCGCGACGACGACCGGCAGCTCCTCGTAGAGCGGGATGACGTGGAGGCCTTCGCGGTCCTTGTCCACGGGGAGGCGGACGAACGCGACGTCCGCGCGGCCGTCGCCGAGGACGGCGAGCTGCTCGCCGTCGTCGACCATCTGCGAGGAGAGGGGGACGTCCGGGAAGCGCTCCTCCCAGCGGTGGAACCACTTGCCGGGCGCGACGCCCGCGACGAAGGCCACCTTCAGGGCCGGGGCGCTCTCGGACTGCATGGGTCAACGGTAGCCTTGATCCATGAGCTCGAACCCCAAGGACAGCGCGTCCCAGTCCATGAAGCCGGCCACCGCGGCCAAGAAGCTCGGGATCTTCCTCCCCGCCGCCCCTGCCGAGTTCCAGGAGGGCGTGGTGACGCGCGAGGAGTTCGACGCCCTGCGCGAGAACCCGCCGGCGTGGCTCACCGAGCTCCGCGAGAACGGCCCGCACCCGCGCCCGGTCGTGGCGCAGAAGCTCAACGTGACGATCTCGGGCCTCGCGCGGGCGGGCATCACCGAGGCGCTCACGACGGAGGAGATCGCGGCGCTGCTGAAGGATCGGCCGCAGTGGCTGCAGGACGAGCGGGCCAACATGGCGGCGGTCCGAGAGGAGACGCGGCGGGTCAAGGCCCAGGCAGAGGAGAAGGCCGCCAAGGCCGCCCGTGCGTCCCACGGTGCAGCGGCGGAGCGCTCCCTGCGCGGCGGCCGCCACGGCTGACACCGCCTTCTCCTGGATGCGCCGGAGGCGCTATCCGATGCAGGAGACGTTGTAGTCCAGGCCGCCCGAGACGAACTGCGCGAGCGAGATCCGGCCGCCCGGCGTGAGCGTGGCCTCCGTGCAGGCCCGCTCGGCGCCTCGCTGGGTCCTCGCCCCCGGATGCCATTCGTCGCGCCCGGCAAGGCTGCTGCCTGCCGGCACCGTGCCTGCGATCTGGCCCCATTGGTACGGGGTCGCGTACAGGCCCACGGCGCCGCCGCGGGAGACGAAGTGCGCGGTCATGCCTTCCAGGACGGCACGGTTGCTTGCCCTGTCGGCGTCGGTGCCGCCCGTCTTCCACGTGTTCTCGAGCTCGACGTCGAGCCACCACACGTAGTCCGCGGGGTTGGCGGAGACCTTGGCCGTCTGGGCCGCAGGCGCGAAGCGCTGGTCGACGTCCTCCTCGGCGCGGTTCCAGCCATACTGCCAGGCGCACGCGAGGCTGTCGCTGCCGTCGCACGTCCCGTACGGGTTCCCCGAGGTCGAGGACGTGGGCCACGACGCCGTTCCGAGGCCGCCCGGGTTGGCGGTGTTGACGTAGAGCTGGACCTTGGCCTGCTTGGTGGCACCGGTCGACTTCGCGGCCCAGGCCAGCTGGTCGGCGAGGCAGGGATTCGTCGTCGTGGCGAGGCCCCCGGTGACTCCCACGATCCCGAAGGCCTGGCCGCTCGGGAGCGTGGCGCCGCACTGCGGCCATGACACATCGAGGCCCAGGGTCGAGGGCGCGGTGCCCTTGCCGCCGGGCGGTGCGGCCAAGGCCGGCTGGGCAGCCGTGGCCAGGGCAAGGGTCAGGGCGGCGGCAGCGGTCATCACGGCGCGTCTCATGGGGACAGTATTCCGCACGGTGCAAAGCGGCGGCCGCAGGCCCGCGGTCAGTCCTGGTGGAGCTGGATCAGGTTGCCGTGCTGGTCGTCGAAGACGGCCGAAACCCCGTAGGGATCCTCGGTGGGCTCGCCCCGGAACGCCACGCCGGCCGCCGTGAGCCTCTCGTAGTCGGCCCGCACGTCCGGCGAGCCGAGCACGATGGCGGGCATACCGGCGTCGTACACGCTCGTGCGGTACGTCTCGCCGATCGGGTTGTCGCTGGGCTCGAGCAGGAGGCCCACACCGCCCGAGTCCGGCGAGGTGACGATGAAGAGGTTCCCCTCCGGCATCGCCATGAGGGTGTCGAAGCCGAGCGTCTCCGTGTAGAAGGCGTGGGCCGAGGCCGGGTCGGTCACGTGGATGGAGCACATCTTGATCCGCATGCGCCCAGCCTACGCAGAGGCTCCGACATCCGTCAGGGCACAGCGCACGACGCCGGGTTCCCACCCGCCGTCGTGCGCTCGCCCAATGCGTCGGTACAGCCAGCCCTACGGCGCGAGCTCCTCGAGGACGCGCCCCTTGGTCTCGATCGCGAAGAAGATCGTGACGAGCCCGCCGAGGAGGGCGATCCCCGCGAAAGCGATGAACACCCACCCGATCCCGAACCCGTCCATGATCCACGCGACGAGGAGCGGCCCGGCGCTCGAGCCGGCGCGCAGCCACGCACTCCCGAAGCCGGTCCCGATGGCGCGCAGGCGCGTCGGGTAGAGCTCGGCCGAGTAGAGGTAGAGGGAGAAGGAGATGGTCTGGAGGATCGCGTAGGCGATGCTCGCGAAGAGGACCACCTGGATCGCGGAGACCGCCCCGAGGGCGCCGAGGACGACGAGCGGGACCGTCGCGGCGACGAACGCGACCGAGTACCAGCGTTTCCGTCCCACGCGGTCGATGAGCAGGGCGCACAGCACGGACGCCACGACGCCGACCCCTGAGGTCACCCAGCCGTACGCGAGGCTGGTCTGGAGCGGGACGTGGAAGACCTCCTTGTAGAGGGTCGGCAGCCAGGTGATGAGTCCGTTGTTGACCACGTAGACGCTGACCCAGAGGCCCCAGATCATGAGGGTGCGCCGGCGGTAGATGCCGCGGAACAGGTCGCGCCAGTCGGACTTGGCCTCGACCGCGGGCAGGGGGCGCGCGACGGGCTCGGCGAGGGTGTGGCCGGCCTTGACGGCCTCGCGCTCGAGCATCGACACGACGGCGTCGGCCTTCTCGCCGCGGCCCACGGAGGCGAGCCAGCGCGGCGATTCGGGCATGAGCCGCCGCAGCGGGATGGTGAGGATCGCGGGGACAAGCCCGACGATGAACATCGCCTTCCAGCCGAACGTGGGAACGAGGAAGAACCCGGCGAGCCCGGCGAACATGAGGCCCACGGGGAAGATGACCTCGTAGAGCAGGAAGAAGCGGCCGCGGCGCCGCGCGCCGACGAACTCGTTGATGTACGCGCTCGCCACGGGGACTTCGCCGCCGGTGCCGATGCCCTGCAGGAAGCGGAACGCGATCATGGACCAGGCGCCCCACGAGAACAGGCAGGCGAGGTCCATGCTCACGAACAGGACGATCGTGATGAACAGGGTGGGCATGCGGCCGATCTTCTCGGCGAGGCTGCCGAAGAAGACGGAGCCGAAGAGCTGCCCGAGGTAGCCGGACGAGAGGATCAGGCCGACCTCCCCGGGCGTGAGGTGCCACTCGGAGACGAGCTGGGGCATCGCGAAGGCGATCGCGAGGACGGTGTAGGCGTCGAAGAAGGTGGCGGAGCCGATCACGACGCGGATCATGGTGAGACGCCGGGTGATGGGCAGCCTCTCGAGGCGCGCGACGATGTCGGTCTGCGTCGCGGAGGTCTGTCCGCTGGCCATAGCAGTCATTGTGGTGGGATTCCTCCCCTCCGCGCACGGGCGCGGAGTTGTCGGGACGTCGTTGTCGCCGAACCGCCCCGGAGCGTGGGCGCCGGCAGCGGACGGGAAGGTGCCCGGGCGTGGCCGGGCGGGGGTGACGCACGACGGCGGGCGGGCACCCGCCGTCGTGCGTGCTGTGGCGCTGGGGTCAGGCGCGGGCCGGGACCACGGCCTGGCCGAGGTTCGCGGAGGCCAGGGCCAGGGCGATCTCCTCGTGGGCGCCGGGGGCGAGCGGCAGGAGCGGCGGCCGGACGGTGGCGTGCTCGAGGATGCCGCGCGCCACGAGGCCCTCCTTGAGCGCGACCGTTCCCTCCATGTGCGAGCCGCGGTGGTAGACGTTCTTCGTCACCGGCAGGAGGCGGTCGTGGATCTCGCGGGCCTTGGCGTAGTCCTTGGCCTTGCCGGCGGCGATGAGCTCCACGAGCGGCTCCGGGGCGAGGCCGCCGTAGCCGACCAGGGCGCCGTCGACGTCGAACATGGTGTGCAGCAGGTACTCGTCGTGGCAGGTGAGCACCTGCAGCTCGGGGAACGCCGCGCGCAGCACCGGGATCTCGGTGTCCCAGCGACGCATGTTGCGCACGCCGTTCTTGGTCGCGAACACGCCCTCCTGGGCGGCGATCTCGAGCTGGGTGTCGAGGTTGTAGGTGGCCTTGGTGGCGTCCGGGTACTGGAACAGGATCAGCGGCAGGCCGCTCGTCTCGTAGATCTCGCGGTAGCGCGTCTGCGGGGCGCCCTCCTGGTAGCCGAACCGGAGCCAGCCGTGGGAGGGGTAGACGAGGCCGGCGGAAGCACCGGCGTCGACCGCGCGCTGCGCCTCCTCGGCGGCGACCTTGTTGCCCTCGCCGGTGATGCCGGCGATGATCGGCAGCCGGCCGTCCACGGCGTCGCGGAAGGCGGAGATGACCAGCGCCTGCTCGGCCTGGGTGAGGAAGGTGCCCTCGCCGGCGTGGCCGAGGACCACGAGGCCCTTGACGCCCTCGACACTGCCGAGCCACCCGCCGAGGCGGTGGATCGCGGCGACGTCCACGTCGCCGTCGCGGGTGAAGGGGGTGACCGGGGCGGGGACGAGGCCGCGGAGGTCGATGCTGCTCATGGTTGCTCCTCTTCGAGTGGTGACGTTTCGAGTTAGGGAATCGATTCCGTTATCGATTGCTTCAACGGTAAGCTGGGTCACAGGAGCACGTCAAGGGTCGATTTCGAGGAGGTTCCGGTTGGCTGGCAAGGAGGCCCGGGCGGGGTCGCGGCCCACGATTGCCGACGTCGCCGCGGCTGCGGGGGTCGCGAGGTCCACCGTGTCCCGCGCGATGAACCGCGAGCACACGTTCTACCGGAGCGACTCCGCCGCCCGCATCCGCGCGGTGGCCGAGTCGCTGGGCTACGAGCCGAACCCTTCCGCGGCGAACCTGCGGCGCCGGCAGACCAACACCATCGGCGTCCTGGTCTCGCGGCTCACGGACACGGTCATGGCCACCCTCTATGAGGAGATCGCCTCCGCCTGCGCCGCGCGCGGCTACCACGCGCTCGTCGCGACGACCTACGGCGACCCCGGCCTCGAGCGCGACAACGGCCACACGATGCTCGCCTCGCGCGTGGACGGGCTGATCCTGACGACGGCCACCACGGAAGGCGGCCTGTGCACGGAGCTCCTCGAGCGGGACGTGCCGCACGTGCTCGCCCTGCGCGCCTACGGGTCCAGCCCGAGCGTGACCGGCGACGACGCCCTGGGCGGATACCTCGCCACGCGCCACCTCGTGGACCTCGGCCACCGCGAGATCGGCATCCTGACCGGCCCCGACGAGGCGCCGACCGCCCTGGCCAGGCGGGAGGGATACCGGCGCGCCCTGGCCGAGGCCGGGATCCCGGAGATGCCCGAGTTCGTCTACCCCTCGACGTTCTCCATGGAGAGCGGCGAGGCGGCGGCCGAGGCCTTCCTCGCCGCCGCCCGCAGGCCCACCGCAGTCTTCGCGGTGAACGACAACACCGCGATCGGCTTCACCTCGACAATCCAGCGGGCCGGCCTGCGGATCCCCGCGGACCTCTCTGTGGTGGGCTACAACGACATCCCGCTCGTGGGCCGGCTCGCCGTGCCGCTCACGAGCGTGCGCGTGCCGTTCCGCGAGATCGCGGCCGCCGCGGTGGACTCCCTGCTCGACCAGGTCGCCGGACGCACGGGAACTGGGGCGGGGGCGGCCCGCGTCGTGGCGCCGACGCTCATCCCGCGCGCCTCCACGGCGCGCCCGCCCGTCCGCGAGCCGGCGGCAGTCTCGGAGGGGTAGGGGCCGCGAGGCGCACGACGGCGGGCGCGCGCCCGGGCAGGGCTGACGACCGAGGCCCCCCATCGCCGCCTCGCCTAAGCTGGGGCGGACCACCCGACCCGGCAGAGGAGACGCAGAGCATGACCACGGTCCCGCACGACACCGACACCCCCGAGATCATGGTCGACAGGGATGTCCTGCAGCGGAACATCTCCCGGATGGCCGAGGCGGTCGCCGCGAAGGGCCTGGCGCTGCGCCCGCACGCGAAGACCCACAAGATCCCCGAGATCGCGGCGCTCCAGCTCGCGGCCGGCGCCGTCGGCCTCACGGTGGCGACGATCGGCGAGGCGGAGGTCTTCGCGGAGCACGGGGTCGAGGACCTGTTCATCGCCTACCCGCTGTGGGTGGGCCCGCGCCAGGCCGAGCGGCTGCGGCGCCTCGCCGAGCGGGCCAGGATCGCGGTCGGCACGGACTCCGCGGAGGCCGCCCGGGCCATGGGCGCCGCGCTCGGGGACGCGGCAGGGACGCTTGACGTGCTCGTCGAGGTGGACAGCGGCCACCACCGCAGCGGCGTCGCCCCGGCGCGGGCCGTCGCGGTGGCCCGGGCCGCGGCGGACGCGGGGCTGCGCGTCGCGGGCGTCTTCACGTTCCCCGGCCACTCCTACGCCCCGGGCATGCCGACGGCGGCAGCGCACCAGGAGCAGCAGGCCCTCGCCGAGGCCGACGCGCTGCTCGCGGACGCCGGCTTCGAGGCCACGCGCGTGAGCGGCGGCTCGACGCCGAGCGCGCTGCTCACCGAAGCCGGCGCCACCACCGAGGTCCGCCCGGGCGTGTACGTGTTCGGCGACGCCCAGCAGCTCGAGCTCGGCCGCTGCGCTCCCGGAGACATCGCGCTCACGATCGCCGCCACCGTCACGAGCCGGCATGAGGGCGACGGCGCCATCCCCCGCCGCATCGTCCTCGACGCCGGGACCAAGGTGGTCGGGGGCGACCGGCCCGCGTGGGCGACGGGCTTCGGCCGGCTCATGGATTTCCCCGACGCCCGCATCACGGCCCTGTCGGAGCACCACGCGACGGTGGTGTTCCCCGACGGCGCGGACCTCCCGGCCCTCGGCGAGCGCGTCCGCGTCATCCCCAACCACGTGTGCGTCGCGGTGAACCTCGTCGACGAGGTCGCCGTGGTCAGCGGAGGCGAGGTCGTGGACCGGTGGCGCGTCGCGGCGCGCGGGCGCAACAGCTGAAGCTGGGGACGGCCCGCGGACGACGGCGGGTGCGCACCCGCAGTCGTGCGCCCGGCAGCGCGCCTCAGCGCTCGGAGGACGGAGCGGCGCGCTGCTCGCTGGCGTGCCGGGGGCTCTCCGGGTTGAGGAGCGAGTGCCGCCGCGAGTAGCCGAAGTAGATGGCCAGTCCGACCACGAGCCAGACGGCGAAGCGGACCCATGTCTCCCAGGGCAGGGAAATGATGAGCCAGAGGGAGAACAGGACCCCGACCGCGGGGACCACGGGCATCAAGGGGGTCCTGAACGAGCGCGGGATCTCGGGGCTGCGGTAGCGCAGCACGATGACCGCCAGGCACACCACCACGAACGCGGAGAGGATGCCGATGTTGGTCAGCTCCGCCACGGTGGTGATCGGCAGGACGCCGGCGAGGAGCGCGGAGCCGACGCCCACGATCCACGTGACGCGGGTGGGGACGTGGCGCTTGGGTCTGTGCTGGCGAACCACTTGGGCAGCAGCCCGTCGCGGCTCATGGAGAACCACACGCGGGTCACCCCGAGCATGAACGTGATCATGACGGTCAGGATGGAGATGATCGCCCCGATCGCGATCACGTCCGCCACGCCCGCGAGGCCCACCGACTCGAACGCCGTGGCGAAGCCGGACTTGGGGTCGATGTCCTTGTAGTTCTGCATCCCGGTGAGCACGAGGGTCGCCAGCACGTAGAGGACCATCGCGATCATGAGGGAGTAGATGATCGCCTTGGGCATGTGCCTCCTGGCGTCCTTCGACTCCTCCGCGGCGGTGCTCATGGCGTCGTAGCCGAAGACGGCGAAGAACACGGTGGCCGCGCCGGTCATCACCCCGCCGAAGCCGAACGGGAAGTAGGGCTGGTAGTTGGCCGTGTTGATGTGGAGGACCCCGAGCACCACGATCACGACGACGAGCAGCACCTTGAGCCCGACGATCACCAGCTCGAAGCGGCCGGTGCTCTGGATGCCGCGCGTGAGGATCCACGCGGTGAGCAGGCACAGCACGATCGCGAAGACGTCCACCACGTGCCCCGGCCCCGTCCCCGGCGCGCCGAGCATCCACGCCGGCAGGTCGACGCCGAACTGCCCCACGAGGAAGCCGAAGTACCCCGAGATGCCGATCGCGACCACAGCCACGATCGCGGTGTACTCGAGCAGCAGGTCCCAGCCGATGAACCATCCCACGACTTCGCCCAGCGACGCGTACCCGTAGGTGTAGGCCGAGCCGGCCTTGGGGATCATGCCCGCGAACTCCGCGTAGGAGAGGGCGGCGGCCGCGCTTGCGACCCCGGCGATGAGGAACGAGATCAGCACGGCGGGCCCGGCGGTCTTGTTGGCCACGGCGCCGGCGAGCGAGAAGATACCGGCGCCGATGATTCCGCCCACGCCGATCGCGGTCAGCTGCCAGAGGCCGAGGGTCCGGGACAGGTGCCCGATGCCCGGCTCCTCCTCGATCTCCCCAATGGGCTTGCGGCGCAGGATTGACTGGTTCGGCCGAGACATGACACCCCTTGCTCGAGTAGGTCGCCTCCGGAAGTCCTGCCAGTATGCGCGCGGGCCGGGGATACGCCTAGGCGTCCGCGGCGCATCCCGGGGCAGAGGACGCCCGCACGCCGCGGACCTCGGCCGCGCCTACATTTCCCGCTCCGCGAACGCGTGGAGCGCGTCGCGGACGAACTCGGCGCCCTCGGCGCCGCCGTAGTTCCTGGCGAACCGCGGGTCGGCGACGTACATGTCGGAGAGGCCGAGCACGCACTCCCTCGCAGGGCCGTGCGGGTAGCCCGGCGTGCCGGGGATGCCGCCGAGCCACTGCACGTGGCGGGCGGCGAGCGCCTGGGCGGCCTCGCCGTCGGGCGCTTCACCGCTCCGGGCGGCGGCGAGCCAGTCCTCCCCGAGCCGGCGCGAGCGCTCCCTCCATTCGGCCTGCCCCTCGGGGCCGAGGCCGCGCCACCACGCGTCGGAGTCGGCGTACGCCGCCGCGCCCCAGCGCTGCTCGACCTCCTCCTTGTACTGGGTGTGGTCGAATCCGTCGAACATGTCCTTGGCCATGACCGGCCCTCCTGTCTCCAATGCCTCGATTGTCTGCTCCACCGCGCGCGCCTGCCGGGCGAGCCTCTCCTGCTCGGCGCCCAGCCACGCGAGGTGGCGGCGCAGCGCGCGGGCCGGGTCGCCGTCGTGCGCGAGCGCCGCCGCGATGTCGTCCAGCCCGAGGCCGAGCTGGCGCAGGAGGAGGATGCGCTGGAGGCGCACGAGCGCGTCCCGGTCGTAGTAGCGGTAGCCGTTCGCGCCGGTGCGTGTCGGCTCGAGCAGGCCGATGCTGCCGTAGTGGCGCAGGGTCCGGCTCGTGGTCCCGGCGAGGCGGGCGACCTCCTGGATGCTCCAGTCCATGCGTTCCCCCTTCCGTTCTCCCACGGTAGGAGTTGACGCTGCGTCAAGGTCAAGGTCAAGGGGGATCAGGGACAGGAAGAGGCCGACGACGGCGGGTTCGCACCCGCCGTCGTCGGCCTCCTGGTTGTCCTGTCCGGCCGGAGGGGGCTACTCGTCGCCGGTGGTGGCCTCCGGGTCCTCCTCCGGCTCGAAGGTCGTGGCCTCCTCGCCGGCGCCCAGGCCCACCCCTTCATCGCTGTCGGGGATGCTCTCGCCCGTCGGCTCCTCCGGGATCGGCTCGCGCTCGTCGGGATTCGTGCCCATGGTCTGCCCCTCTCATCCGAGTTCAGCCTGCACGACCCAATATGGCCGAAAGCGGGCGGGGAGAACAGAGGAACCGCCGGTCAGGACTTCTTCGGGATGAGCGCCACCGCGACGGCGGCGAGGAGCCCGATGCCGGCGAAGATGACGAAGTTCCACTGGAACGGGAGCTGGACGGCGGCGATGACGCCCCCGATCATCGGGCCCGCGATGGCCCCGATGCGGGCGAAGGAGAGCGCCCATCCGGTGGCGGTCCCGCGGGCGTGCGCGGGGTAGTAGTCGGCAACCCACCCGGTCAGGACGAGCGAGGTCGAGATCGACCCGACGCCGGCCACCGCGACGAACACGTAGTTCACGAACTGGCTGCCCGGGAACATGAGCGCCAGGATGCCCGCCGAGCCGAGGGCGTAGAAGACCACCAGGATGAGCTTCTTGCCGTACTTGTCCGCGACCCCGCCGATGAGGACGCCGCCGATCGCGGAGGCGAGCGAGAAGACGAGCAGGAACGTCAGCGACGAGCCGAGGTCGTAGCCGGCCTTCTTCATGATGGCCGGGAGCCACGTGTTGAGCCCGTACACGAGGAGGAGGCCGCAGAAGAGCGAGATCCAGAAGCAGACGGTCGCCACGCCGTAGCGGCGGGAGAACATCGTGCCCAGGACGCTCTTCCACGAGGCGCCGGCCTCCTTGCCCGGATCGGCCCGGGGCGTCCAGTCCTCGGCGACGAACGGGGAGATGCCGAGTTTCCGGGCGAGCGTCTCGGCGCGGTCGCGGCGGCCCTTGGCCATGAGGAACTCGAGCGATTCGGGCACGAAGGCGAGGATGAGCGGCAGGATCACGAGCGGTGCGGCGCCGAGTCCGATCACCCACCGCCAGCCGAGGGTAGGCAGGAACGCGAGCGCGCAGAGCGCCGAGACGACGATGCCGAGCGAGTAGCCCGAGTACATGAGCCCGTAGTTGTAGGAGCGCTTGGTCGGCGCCGAGTACTCGATCGTGAGGGCTGCGGCGACCGGGATGATGCCGCCCATGCCGAGGCCGCCCACGAGGCGGAACAGGCCGAACAGCTCGGGCGACGGCGCGAAGGCTGCGCCGAGCTGGGTCGTGGTGAAGATGAGCATGGAGACCGCGAGCATCCGGCGGCGCCCGAACAGGTCCGAGAGGGTGCCGATGAACATCGCGCCGATCAGCATGCCCACGAGGGCGTACGAGCCGAGGCCGCCGAGGGCCAGCGGGCTCAGGTTCCACGGCTTGTAGTCGGCCAGGGCCGGCAGGACCGCGCCGAGGACGCCGACGTCGTAGCCTTCGGCGAGGATGGCCAGCCAGCAGCAGAAGAGGACTTTCGAGGTGGTGCTCTTCGGCACCGGCCAGGCTCCAGCCCGGCTTCCGGTGACGGTGGACGACGGCGCAGCGGCCATGGGCGGACTCCTCGTTGAGTTGCGCGGTTGTGACGTGCGTCACCGGACGACCATAAGACGTGCGGATGACGACCGTCAAGGAAGGACGATAATCAGCCGCCGGCGGAACTGGTCCTCCGCAGCGTAGCCGACGGCGGCTCGCCGAACCGTTCCGTGTAGTAGGCCGCGAACCGGCCCAGGTGGCTGAAGCCGACACGGGCAGCCACCGAGGCGACGGTCCGCCCGCGCGCCCCGGAGTCCAGGAGCAGAGACCTGGCCCGCTCGAGCCTGAGCCGGCGCAGGTACTGCGCGGGCGGCATGCCGACGTGCTCGGCGAACGCGGCATGCAGCTGGCGGGGACTGATCTTCACCGCCGCGGCAAGGTCCTCGACACGCAGGTCCTCCGCCAGATGGGCCTCCATCACGCGTTGGGCCCCGCGCACGTAGCGGGGACCAGGGTCTGCCGTCCCCACCGCGGGCGGGCTGGCCACGGTGGGCCCGAGGTGCGGCGCGAGTCCCATCGCCATGGTGGACATGAGGGAGGACAGCAGCGCACGCTGCGTCAGGTCGTCGGGCTCTGCCCCCGCCCCGAGGACGCGGCAGGCCTCGAACCACGCCGACTGGACCAGCGAGGGGGAGGCCAGCCGGAGCGGCCTCTCGGAGGAGAGCTCGAGCGGGGCGCCGAGCGGGCGGGCGAGGAGCGACTCGAGGTGTGCCTCCACGGCGTCGGCCGGCACGGAGCCCACGAGGGCACCCCGCTCGGGGTCCGGCGCCATGGCGGTGCTGTGGCACGAGCTGAGCGCGAACGGCTCCCGGGCCACCCAGCGGTGGCCGTTCGACTCGACCTCCATCGGGCCCAGGGGAAGCACGACGACGACCTGCCGCCCCGACGGCGGGCTGTCCACGAGGACGGGCGCGCCGTAGGCGACATGGACGATGCCCAGCGGACCGAGGGCGAGCCCGTCGACCGCGCCCGCAAGCTCGCGCCGTCCGCGCAGACGGAGGACGTGGTGCTCCCGGGTCAGGCCGTCGACGGCCTCGCGGATCACTGTCGGGGAGCTGCTGCGCACGAGCGGCCTGCCGCCGAGGATCCCCCTGGTGCCGGGGAGCGGATCGGACGGCAGGCTCACTGCGGCCACACTGCCTCCTCGGGAATGACCAGTCAGCCCATGGTACCGGGACGTGACGAGCGTCACGGAACGGGCTCAGTCCGTGACGCCGGGGTCAGCGGGCGGCCGCGAGAGAGGCGTCGGGCAGGCGCACGCCCTTCGCCTCGAGCCGCGGCAGGACCTCCTGGGCGAAGTAGGGCAGCTCGCCCGCGTAGTCCACGAAGGCGAGCGTCATCCCGTCGAATCCGGCGAGGTGCACGCGCTCGATGGCGTCAGCGACGTCGTCGGGCGTGCCGAACATCGGCAGGGAGCCGTGGCCGGAGGCGAAGCGACTGCGCATCGTGGCCAGCATCTCGGGGGTGAAGGACTGCGCATGCAGGCCCTGGAGCCCCATCAGGTAGTCCACGGCGCCCCAGTCGGCGTTCTCCTCGGCGTAGTAGCGCACGTACTCCTGGGCCTCGGCGCGCGTCGGGCGGCAGACGACGTGCCCGAGCGTCAGGACGCCCACGTCCCGGCCGTGCTCGGCGCGTGCCTGCTCCTTGAGGCCGGCGGCGATGCCGGCGCCGGTCTCGGTGTCGGGGATGATCGTGAAGACGAAGTCGGAGTTCCGGGCGGCGAACTCGCGGCCCTGCCGCGACGAGCCCGCGTTGAGCACGGGCACCCGCCCGCCGTGCGGCTTGGGCTCGGACTCGATGTGGGCCAGGTTGAAGTACGTGCCAGCGTGGTCGAAGATGTCGCTGCGCGACCAGGCGTCGCGGATCACGTCCCACCACTCCTGCGCGAACGCGTAGCGGTCGTCGTGTGCCTGGGGCATGTCCACGCCCATGGTCTCGTACTCGGGCTGGTTCCACCCGGCGACGATGTTGAGGCCGGCGCGGCCGCCGCCGCCGATCTGGTCGAGGGTCGCGATGGCCTTGGCGACCGCGAGCGGGTGGTTGAAGGCCGTGTGGATCGTGGAGAACACGTTGATCCGCTCGGTGGAGGCGAGGATGCCCGCGGCCCACACGATCGGGTCGAGGACGTGTCCGTGGAAGTTGGTCTCGCCCTTGTAGCCGATCCAGCGGGCGATCGGCAGGAGGAAGTCGATGCCGGCCTCGTCCGCGATCTTCGCGAGGCGGAGGTTGTCCTCCCAGCTCGCGCTCCAGCGCTCCTCGATCTTTGTTACGGCGAGGCCGCCCGAGCAGTTGGGGGAGAAGAGGCCGAGCTTGAATCCATGGCCGTCGAGGATGCTGCGCGTCATGGTGAACTCCTTCGTTCGGTGGGTTGTGTGGGTGGTGGGGTTGAGGGTGAGCGGGGGGTGGTCAGGTCACGGCGCTCAGGCGCCCCGGAGCGCCCGGAGATCGAGCGGCTGGGCGCCGTCGCGCTCCACGATCCGCTCGACGAGGCCGACGACGATGGCGTGGTCGCCGCCGTCGTACGTCCTCCAGACGCGGCAGTCGAGGCGGGCGGCGCCGGCGTCGAGCTCCGGGGTGCCGAGGTGGGTGCGGCCCGGGGCCAGGCCGGCGAACTTGTCCGCGCCGCGGGCGGCGAAGCGCGGGATCAGCGGGGCGTCGTCCTCGGCGAGGATGTGCACCGAGAACGAGTCCGCGCACATCCACGCGCCGAAGCTCGTCGAGGCGCGGTCCACGCACCACGAGACGAGCGGCGGCTCGAGCGAGACGGAGGTGAAGCTGTTGCAGACCAGGCCGATGGGCGCATGCCCTCCGGGGCGGGCGGTGACGATGGTGACGCCCGTGGTCCAGTGGCGCATGGCCTGACGCAGCGACTGCGCCGCGACCAGCGGGGTGAGTGCTGTTTCCATGGTGACCTCCAGAGGTCGGCCCCGGGGAAGGGGTTTCGGGGATGGCATCGATGCTCCCGGCCCGGCGGCCGCCGCGGCTATCCGCTGACTGCGGTCTCCTGTCCGATTCCCGCGGCGCCGCCGCGCGGGGAACCCGGATTCTGGGAGACTCTAGGCAGCCCTCGGAACGCGATGTACCGTAGCGGACTATGGACTTTTCGTGACGGAGGTCACGGAATCAGGTTATGCGCCACTGGTGTGCGCCCGGACGAAGGAGTCCCCATGCCCCTGCCCACCCTCATCGAGTCCCTCGCCGCCGGCACCACGCGCGTCGTCGACCTCACGAACCGGCTCTCCTCCCAGACGCCGACGCTGCGGCTCCCCGAGCCGTTCGCGAACCTCGTGGACTTCAGCCTCGAGGAAGTCTCGGCCTACAACGAGCCGGGACCGTTCTGGAAGCACCACAACATCTCCACCGGCGAGCACATCGGCACCCACCTCGACGCCCCCGTGCACTGGGCCACGGGCAGGGACGGCAAGGACGTCGCCTCGATCGAGCCCGCCCGCCTCGTCGGGCCGGCCTGCGTCCTGGACGTGGCCGCGCAGGTGGCCGAGGACCCCGACTTCCTCGTGGACATCGAGCACATCGAGGCCTGGCAGGACGAGCACGGGCCGCTGCCCGAGAATGCGTGGCTCCTGGTCCGCACCGGCTGGGAGGCGTACGCGCAGGACCGCGAGCGCTTCCTCAACGCGGACGAGAACGGGCCGCACTCCCCCGGCTTCACCGCGCGCTGCGCCCAGTGGCTCGCCGAGTCGACGCCCCTCTCGGGCGTGGGCGTGGAGACCGTGGGGATCGACGCCGGCTCGGCCGGGGGCATGGAGCCGCCGTTCCCGATGCACCACTTCCTCCTCGGGCACGACAAGTACGGCATCACCTCGCTGCAGAACCTGGGCCAGCTGCCGGCCAGCGGCGCGCTCCTGGTCGTGGCGCCGCTGCCGATCGTGGGCGGGACCGGCTCCCCGGCCCGCGTCCTCGCCTTCGTGCAGGAGGGCGCAGCGTGAGCGGCGCATCCGCGCGGGTGGGCGCCGAGACAGTGGCCGAGGTCGTTGCCCGCACGCTTGCCGAGCTCGGCGCGGGGCA
This sequence comes from Sinomonas sp. B1-1, assembly GCF_050474465.1. Classification (NCBI taxonomy): domain Bacteria; kingdom Bacillati; phylum Actinomycetota; class Actinomycetes; order Micrococcales; family Micrococcaceae; genus Sinomonas; species Sinomonas sp. B1-1. The sequence goes on from NZ_JBCHVF010000008.1 coordinate 137,095, forward strand.
CTGCTTCGGGGTGGTCGGCTCGGGGAACTTCGCTGTCACGAACGCGCTCGTCGCGAACGGCGTCCCGTTCACCGCCGCCCGGCACGAGGGCGGGGCCGCGACCATGGCCGACGCCTACGCCCGCATGTCCGGCAAGGTCGGCCTCGTCTCGGTCCACCAGGGCTGCGGGCTGACGAACGCGACCACCGGCATCGGCGAGGCCGCCAAGTCCCGCACCCCGCTCATCGTCCTCGCCGCGGAGACGGCAGGGGCGGCCGTGCATTCGAACTTCGCGATGGACCAGGCTGCGCTCGCCCGGTCGGTGGGGGCGGTGCCCGAGCGCGTCCACTCGGCCGCGTCCGCCGTCGCGGACACCGTGCGGGCCTTCCGGACCGCGCTCGAGGGCCGGCGCACGGTCGTGCTGAACCTGCCGCTCGACGTGCAAGTGCAGGAACTGCAGAGCACCGCGCACGACGCCGGCCACGCGCCGTCGTCCGCCGCCTCGCCGCTGCGGGTCGCACCGCCGGCCCCGGTGCGGCCCGCGGAGGAATCGGTCCGCGGGATCGCCGAGCTGCTCGCCACGGCCGAGCGGCCGGTGTTCGTCGCCGGGCGCGGGGGCCGCGGGGCCCGCAAGGAGATCCTGGCCCTCGCCGAGCACACGGGGGCGCTCGTGGCGACCTCCGCGGTGGCGAAGGGCCTCTTCGCCGGGGAGCCGTTCAGCCTCGGCATCTCAGGCGGGTTCTCCTCGCCCACGACGGCGGAGCTCATCTCGGGCGCGGACCTGATCGTCGCGTTCGGGTGCGCGCTGAACATGTGGACGATGCGCCACGGGAACCTCATCGGTGCGGACACCGCCGTCGTGCAGGTGGACCTGGACCATGCGGCGCTTGGCGCGCACCGCCCCGTGGCGCTCGGGGTGGTCGGAGACTCGGGGGCCACCGCAGCCGCCGTGCTCGAGGCGCTCTCCGGCGCCGCGCCGCGGACGGCGTACCGCACCGAGGAGGTGCGCGAGCGCATCGCGGCCGGTTCCCGGTGGCAGGACGTGGAGACGGAGGACCTCTCGGGGCCCGGCGCGGACGGGCTGGAGCGGATCGACCCGCGCGAGCTCACGCGCCGCCTCGACGCGCTCCTGCCCGCGGAGCGGATCGTCTCCGTGGACTCGGGGAACTTCATGGGCTACCCGAGCCAGTACCTCGACGTCCCCGACGAGTTCGGGTTCTGCTTCACGCAGGCCTTCCAGTCGATCGGGCTGGGCCTCGCGACGGCGATCGGCGCCGCGATCGCCCAGCCGGGGCGCCTGCCGGTGCTCGGCTCGGGCGACGGCGGCTTCCTCATGGGCCTGTCCGAGCTCGAGACCGCGGTGCGGCTGAGGCTGCCGCTCGTGTGCCTCGTGTACAACGACGCGGCGTACGGGGCCGAGGTGCACCACTTCGGCGTCGACGATCCCGGCGTGGACCTCTCCACGGTGACGTTCCCGGAGACGGACATCGCCTCCATCGCCCGCGGGATCGGCTGCGCGGCCGCGACGGTCCGGACCCTGGACGACCTCGACGCCGTGCGGCGCTGGCTGGCGTCCGGCCCGAATGGGGTCCCGGACCGGCCGCTCGTGCTCGACGCGAAGGTCGCCTCCGACGGCGGCGCCTGGTGGCTGCAGGAGGCGTTCAAGGGGCACTGAGCGAGGGGAAGTTCCCCGTCCCCACGGCGGGGACGGGGGCGCCGAGCCTCCCGTCGCGCATGGTCGCGACCGAGTCCGTCAGCGGGACGAATTCGGTGTCGTGCGTGACCATGACGGTGGCGACCCTGAACTCGTCGGTGATGCGGCGCAGGAGCCGGACGATGGTCTCGCTGCGTTCGTGGTCAAGGGCCGCGGTGGGCTCGTCCACGAGCAGGACTCTGGGTTCGCCCATGAGCGCCCGGGCGATGTTGACCCGCTGGCGTTGGCCGCCGGAGAGCTGGTGCGGGCGCTTGTCGGCGCTCGGGGCGAGCCCGACGACGTCGAGCATCTCTGCGGCCTTCGCCCACGCGGCCTTGGCGGACCGCCCGCGCAGATGGTCGCCGATGACGAGCTGCTCCGCCGCGGACAGCGACGGGAGCAGGTTCGGCTGCTGGAAGATGAAGCCGACCTTCTCGCGGCGGAGCACCGCGAGGTCCTTGTCCCCGAGGCCTGTCGCATCGGTGCCGTCGATGAGCACCAGGCCGTGGGTGGGGCGGACGAGGGTGGCTGCGACGGCGAGCAGGCTGGACTTGCCGGAACCTGACGGGCCCACGAGGGAGACCAGCTGGCCGCCGTGGACGCTGAGATCGACGGCGTCGAGGGCTCTGACGGTTCCGTCGCCGTCCGGGTACTCGAGGGTGACGTTGACGAGGGCCAGGGGAGCGGGAGTGGAGGACATGATGATGCTTTCTTGAGTTTCAGGGCCGGACTGCGGCGTGGGTCAGTTGCCGCCGAGGGCGATGAGGGGGTCGACCTTGGTGACGCGGCGGACGGCAAGGGCCGCGCCGGCCAGGCCGAGGGCGATGATCCCGACGACGGGCAGCAGTGTCGTGGCCGGGGTGATGCGGAAGGGTGCGGCTGTCGCTGCCACCAGGCCGCCGAGGACGCCCACCACACCCCCGAGTCCAGCCCCGGCGAGCAGGACGATGGCTGCTTGGGCGAGGGCATCGCGGAGGAGGTAGCCTGCGGAGGCTCCCATCGCCTTGAGCACCGCGATGTCACGCGTGCGCTGGACCGTCCAGACTGTCAGGAAGGCCACGATGACCAGCGCTGAGATGCCGTAGAGGAAGCCCTGCATCAGGGTCAGGGAGCCGTTCTCGCTCTTGTAGGAGCCCAACGCCTGGAAGGAACCCGTGCGGGAGGCGCTGACTGTGTGCGCGGCGGCGTTGGCGGCGGCCTCGTCAACGGCGGCACCGTTCTGGTAGGTGACCGCGGCCACGGTGGCGAGCTGTCCAGGGCTGCTGACATGGGCGAGCCTGGACCAGGTCGGGAGGGCAGTCCAGACGACGCTGGTGTGGGAGTACCACTGGTCGTCGACGACGGCGCCGACGGTCAGGTCGATGCCGCCGACCCTGGCGGTGTCGCCGACTCCCAGGGACAGGGCGGTGGCGACGGCCCTGCCGATGACGACCGTGTCGGCACCGACGTCGGACGGGGCGAGCCCCCCGCCGGGTGCGACGCCGAAGACGGCGACGTTGGCGGTGCCGGCGCCGCTGCCCCCGGTGACGGCCTGGAGGCGGCTCTGGCTGATGCCGAGGGGCTCCGCGGCCTGCACGCCCGGGGCGTTCTTCCAGGTCTCGACCTGGTCGGCGCTGATCTCGCTCTCCGTGAACGCGGCCTTGGGCTCGCTCGTGCCCGGGGCTCCGAAGACGATGGTGTCAACGGCCATCGGCGGGACCCCCGCGGAGCTGACGGCGCCGAGTCTGGCGATGGCTGAGGTCGACTGGTCCCCCAGGCCGGCCGTGAGCCCGGAGAGCATGACGAGGAGCAGGGTGATCAGGGCGACGACTCCGCCCATCAGGGCGAATCGGCCCTTGGCATAACGAATGTCGCGGACAGCGAGGAACACGTTCAGTCTTCTTTCAGTGGGGTGTCTGGCAGCCGAAAGGCTCCTGGATCCACTCTCCCGCGGGCCGGGGCGCAGACCATCGTGCAGGCGGTTGACGCCGCAGGAGGAACGGCTGATCTCCGGGTCAACCATTCGGTTGACCCCACCTGATCGGGACGCGCATACGCTGGTACGGTGCCTGCCGCAGACCCGCCCCCCGCACCGGACGGCGCTCGTCCTCCGGCGCTGGACGAGGACCTTCCCGGCGATCCCGGCACGGCGCCGACTGTGGTGATCCTGCGCGTCCTGAGGGTCACGCTTCACGTCGGCTTCGCCGCCCTGCTGGGCGTGGCGGTCGTGAGGCTGCTGAGCATGGGGCAGGCCGGCGTGCTGGGCTACGTCTGGACCGCGGCCGCGTGTGTCCTGGCCGGCGTCTACCTCACCGGCACGCTGCAGGAGAAGCGCTTCGCCGCGGCCGGGACCGGCATGGACCCTCGCCGCTACGGAGTCCTCTGGCTGGGGATCGTCACCGCGCTCTGGCTCGTCCTGCTGTCCGCGAGCGCCGAGTTCTCCTGGCTCGCGTTCCCCCTCTTCTTCCTCCACCTGCACGTGCTGCCGCGGCGGGTGGCGCTGCTGACCATCGCGCTGATGACCGCTGCAGTCATCGCCGCACAGTGGGCCTCCAGCGGGCTGGCCGCCCCCCAGCCGGCGATGGTCATCGGCCCGCTCTTCGGTGCAGGGTTCTCCATCGTGACGGGGCTCGCCTACCGGGCGCTCTACCGGGAAGCGGAGCGCCAGCGCCGGGCAGTCGAAGAACTGAGACGGACCCGCACGGAGCTGGCCGCATCGCAGCACGACGCCGGGGTCCTCTCCGAGCGCGAGCGGCTGGCCCGGGAAATCCACGACACGCTCGCCCAAGGCCTCTCGAGCATCGTCCTGATGGCCCGCGCGGCGGAGAAGTCCCTCGCCGACGGCGACGCTGCCACCGCCGCCGCGCGCCTCGCCCTCGTGCAGCAGACCGCGTCGGAGAACCTGTCGGAAGCCCGCAGCTTCGTCCGCGGGCTCTCCTCCCCGCAGCTGCAGGGGGCTTCCCTCCTGGAGAGCCTGCGCCGGCTGTGCGAGCGCACCGAGACCACTGCCGCTGCCCGCGGCGTGCGGCTGCGGTGCAGAGTCGAACTCGACGGGGCGCCAGTGGAGCTGCCCCAGCCCTATCGGGTGACACTCCTCCGGGCCGCCGAAGCAAGCCTCGCAAACGTCGCGGACCACGCCGGCGCCGGCAACGCCGTCGTGACCCTCGCCTTCCTGGGCAGCGAGGTCGCCTTGGACATCTACGATGACGGCGTCGGCTTCGACCCCGGCACCCTGGCGGCGCAGACCGCTGCGCGCACCGACGGGACCGGCTACGGGATCCGGTCGCTGCAGCAGCGGGTGCAGGAGCTGGACGGTTCCCTCGACCTGGAGTCGGCTCCCGGGGAGGGGACGGTCGTCGCGGTGCGCCTGCCCCTGCGAGAGGCCGCCGGGAGGACGGAGCGATGAAGGAGATCCGCGTTCTGCTCGTCGATGACCATCCGGTGGTCCGGGCCGGGCTGAGGGCGATGCTCACGGCGTTCGAGGGGATCTCCGTCGCGGCGGAGGCGGCCGACGGCGACGCGGCACTGAAAGAGCTGGAACGGCTGAGAATTCTGGGGGACAGGGTCGACGTGGTGCTCATGGACCTGCAGATGGGTGCCGGAATGGACGGCGTCACGGCCACTTCCCGGATCAGGCAGCTGGAGGGTCCCCCACCTGTCCTAATCCTGACCACGTATGACACCGACGCCGACATCCTCGCGGCCGTGGAGGCAGGCGCGAGCGGCTACATGCTCAAGGACGCACCTCCCGAGCAGATCCACCAGGCCGTGCTGGCCGCCGCCGCCGGCCAGACGGCGCTGGCGCCGCGGGTCGCGGCCCTGCTGATGGACAGGATCAGCAATCCCGCCCCGTCGCTCACCCCGCGGGAGATCCAGCTGCTCGAGCTGCTCGCCACCGGCCTGTCCAACCGGGCCATCGCCAAGCGGGTCTTCATCTCCGAGGCGACCGTCAAGACCCACCTCGTGCACATCTACGGCAAACTCGGGGTGGACAACCGCACGGCAGCCATCGCCGCCGCCACCCAGCGCCGCATCATCCGGGGCCCGGGCGCCCAGGGCTGAGCATGCCTGGTCCTACCAGCGCGGGTGGACAGCCTCGCGGAAGTACGCGTCGTAGATCCGCCGCACCCCGGCGTCGAACTCCGGGCCCAGGCGGCCTGCGGCGTCGGCCGACGCCGCATTCCCCCTCGCCTGGGCGGCGTTCCTCGCCCCGGGGATCGCGGTGGTGACCCCCGGCTGGGAGACGATCCACGCCAGGGCCGCCTGCGCCGTCGTCAGGCCCTCAGGGACGAGCTTCTGGAACTCGGCCACGGCATCGAGGCCCCGCTCGAAGTCAACGCCGGAGAACGTCTCCCCCACGTCGAAGGCCGAGCCGTCCCGGTTGTAGCTGCGGTGGTCGCGCTCGTCGAACCGGGTGCTGCGGCTGTACTTCCCGCTGAGCAGGCCTGAGGCCAGCGGCACCCGCACGATGATCCCGACGCCCGCCTCCTGGGCCGCCGGGAAGACCTCCTCCTGGGGCTTGAGCCGGAACGGGTTGAAGATGATCTGCACGGTGGCGACACCGGGCCGGGCGATCCCGGCGAGGGCTTCCTCGGTCCTCTCGACGCTGACGCCGTAGCCGCGCATCACGCCCTCCTCGACGAGCTGGTCGAGGGCGTCGAAGACCCGGTCGTCCGAGTAGACGGGGGTGGGCGGGCAGTGCAGCTGGACCAGGTCGAGGGTGTCCTGGCCGAGGTTGCGGCGGGAACGGTCGAGCCACTGGCGGAAGTTCTCGAGGGTGTAGTTCTCGGGAACCTGGGGCCCGCGCCGGCCCATCTTGGTCGCCACCGTGATGCCTGCGTCGGGATGGGCCGCGAGCCAGGCGCCGATGGTCTGCTCGCTGCGGCCGTCGCCGTAGACGTCGGCCGTGTCGAAGAACCTCACGCCGGATTCGGCCGCCGCGTCGAGCACCTGGGCGGCGTCCGCTGCGCCGACCTCGCCCCAGTCGGACCCCAACTGCCACGTTCCGAGGCCGATCGGCGAAACGATCCGGCCAGTCCGTCCCAGCACACGCTCTTCCATGGTGTCCGACTATAGTGCGCTGGCTCACGCAGCGCGGCGGACGCACAGGCAGGGGCCACGCGACCGGTCGTCGCGCGGCCCCTGCCGGTATCGGTTCAGGCGGCGGGCACCGGCGCCGCGTCGAGGCCGAGCCGGCGGCGGTCGCGCTGCTGGTTGATGAAGACCAGGGACAGCACGCCGCAGGCCAGGAGGAGGCCGCCGGCGAGCGCGAAGGAGGCCGAGTACCCGGCGGCCTGCGTCGCGGCACCGCCGATGAGGAAGCCGGAGACCGCGGGGGCGAAGACGCCGCCGGTGGTGAACACGGCGTTGGCGATGGAGAGGTTCGCCCCGCGCTGGGCCACCGAGGTCAGCTCCGCGACCACGAGGTAGCTGAGGGCGAACAGCGCCGGCGCGGTGCCGAAGCCGAACACCATGAGCGCGACCGCGACCACCGGGTCCGGCACGAGGGAGGCCGCGAGGAGGGCCGCTCCCCCGAACACCGCCCCGCTGCCCAGCACCCAGGCCCGCGACTTGCGGGTGGGGACGCCGCGCAGGTGGAGGCGCTGCGTGAGGGCGCTCAGGCCCACGGTCGCGATGGCGCCCCAGGCGGCCGGGAGGGCGATGAGGCTGCCGGCCTGCTGCCCCGTGAGCCCCAGGACGGTCTGGAAGTAGGCCGGGCCCCAGGACATCGCGAGGGTGAAGGTCCAGTAGCCGAAGAACGAGGTCAGCACCGCGAAGATCCAGCTCGGGGACAGGATGGTCCGCAGGTAGGGCACGCGGTTCTCCACCACGGCGGTGGCGGACGACGGCGTGGCGGCGCCAGCGCGGGCGGCCCGGTCGCCGTCGAGCTTCAGCTCGGCCGCGCGGCTCGTGTACGGGCCCTCCTTGCCGACGATGAGCCAGTAGGCGGCGAACGCGAGGCCCACGACGGCGAGCAGCGCGAACGCGGCGTGCCAGCCGTAGGCGCCGATCACCCAGGCGAGCACGGGGGCGAAGGCCACGATGCCGAGGGTGACGCCGGAGGAGGCCAGCGCGGCGGGGGTGGCGCCCTTCTTCTCGGGGAACCACTTGTAGACGCCGTGCATCATGACCGGCGCAAGCGGGCCCTCGCCGGCGCCGAGGAGGAGCCTGCTGACCCAGAGGGCGGGGAGCGAGGAGAAGACGAGGATCGGGGCCTGGGCCACCGACCAGAGGATGCAGATGACCAGCAGGATCCAGCGGCTCTGGACCTTGTTCGCCAGCGGGGCGGCGACAAGCTGCGCCACGCCGAAGGTGAAGAACATGGCGCTGCTGACGAGCCCGAACATCTCGGGGGTGATCTGGAGGTCCTTCATGATGGGCACGGCGGCGAGGCCCAGGACGGCCTTGTCCGCCCAGCTGAGCATCATGAGGAACAGCAGCGAGACCGTGACGAGCCAGCCGTAGCGGCGGCGCTTCTCGTAGGACCAGGTGGCCGGGTCCTTCGACACGGGGGCGGGCGCCTGGGGCGGCGTGGGGGGAGCAAGCTGGGTCATGGGTCTACTCCTTCGTAGGACCGGCTCACGCAGCAGCGGAGACCTTGAGGGGGATGGAGGTGAAGAAGTGGAGGGTGTTGTGGAGCTCCTGGACGGGATCGCCGTCGAGCTCGAGGGTGGCGGCCCGCGCCACGAGTGCCTTGAGGACCAGTTCGATCTCGAGGCGGGCGATGGGCTGCCCGATGCACTGGTGCAGTCCCATGCCGAAGGCGACGTGCCCGGTCGCGTTGCGGTCCAGGTCGAAGTCCGACGCCGTGTCGCCCCACCGCCGGGGGTCGCGGTTGGCGGCGCCGAGGAAGAGCAGGATCTTGGAGTCGGCCGGGATGCGCACCCCGGCGAGCTCGGAGTCCACGGTTGCGGTGCGGTGGAACATCTGGAACGGCGACTCGAGGCGCAGCGCCTCGTCGACGGCGAACTTCACCAGGTGCGGCTCGCGGCGCAGCCGCGCCCACTGCTCGGGCTCGCGGGCCAGGCAGAGGAGCGTGTTGCCGATGCCTGCCACGGTCGTGTCGACGCCGGCGGAGAGCAGGGCGCGGACGAGCAGCGAGGCCTCCTGGTCGGTGATGTTGCCGAGGTCGGCCTGCTCCCAGATCTTCTCCCCGAACCCGCCGGGCATGAGGCTTCCGCGGGCGCACGCCCACTCGACCCAGGCGGCCACGGACTCGGCCCCGACGAAGGCGCGCTCGTAGATCTCGTTGCGCGGGCCGAAGGCGTTGAAGGCCATGCTGCCGTAGGGCAGGAGGTTCTCCCGGCCCGAGTCGGGGATGCCGACGGCGTCGGGGAAGACGCGCAGCGGGTAGACCTGCGCGAGGTCCGTCACGGCGTCGAACGCGCCGCGGGCCACGAGCGAGCCGGCGAGGCTCTCCGCGGGCGGGGTGAAGCCAGCCGCGAGGTCCCGGACCGAGCCGGGGTGGATGACCTTCGACAGGCCCCGCCGCATCGCGGTGTGGGTGGGCGGGTCCGACTCGAGGATGCCGGCTGGGCGCCACTCGGCCTGCTTGCGGATGTCCTTCGGGCCGACTCCGCCGGAGGAGCAGTAGGTCTCGAAGTCCATGAGGACCTCGCGGACGGGGTCGAAGTGCGTGACGGCGTAGACGCCGTACTTCTCGAGGTAGACCACGGGCCCGGCCTCGCGCAGCGTCTCGTGGAGCGCGTAGCGGCCCACGAGGTTCTCGGGGGCGAAGGGGTCCGCGTCGAGGACGGGCGCCTCGCGGTGGGTCAGAAGCGACATCGTGTTCTCCGTGGGTCTCAGAGGTCGAGGGTGAGGCGGCTGCAGCCGGCGGCGGCGCGGGAGACGCAGACCATCATCGTGGCGCTGCGGGCCCTGTCCTCGGGGCTGAGGATGGCGTCGCGGTGGTCCACTTCACCGGCGAGGACGGGGATTTCGCACGTGCCGCAGACCCCCTGACGGCAGGACGAGAGGACGCGGACTCCGGCCTCCTCGACGGCGTCGAGGACGGTGCGGTCCGCGGCGACCTCGACGACGCGGCCGGTCCGGCTCAGCTCGACCTCGAACGGGCCCGCGGACCCGCTGGCGCCCGGCGCCGCGGCGAAGCGCTCGAGGTGCAGGGCGCCGGCCGGCCAGCCGAGGCAGTAGTCCTCGATGGCGTCGAGGAGGCGCTGGGGGCCGCACGCGTAGACGAGGGTGAGCGCCCGCGGGATGCCGAGGAGCGCCTCGAGGTCGAGGCGGCCCGACTCCTCTGAGGGGAAGAGCAGCACGCGCTCGGGGCCGTAGGCGTCCAGGAGCTCCTGCGCGAAGGCCATGGTCGCGAGGCTGCGGCCGCCATAGGCGAGGCGCCACTCCTTGCCCGCCTGCTCGGCCGCCTCGATCATCGCGAGCATCGGCGTGATGCCGATCCCGCCGGCGATGAAGAGGTACTTGCGCGAGGGGGCCAGGGAGAAGTTGTTGCGGGGGCCACCGACGACGACCCGGGTGCCCGGGGTGAGCTCCTCGTGGACGTACGCTGAGCCGCCGCGGGACTCGGGCTCGCGCAGGACGGCGATCTCGAGGCTCGCACGGTTGGCCGGCGAGGAGCAGATCGAGTACTGGCGCGTGTGCCCGGGGAGGTGCAGGTCGATGTGCGCTCCGGCCTCCCACGCGGGGAACAGGCCCCCGTCCGCCGGGCGGAGCGTGAGGTGGGCGACGCCGTCGGCTGCCTCGCGGCGCTCGGCGACGAGCGCGTCAAGCGTCGCGGAGACCGGCAGGAGGTGCTCCATGTCTGCCTCGGCCTGTGCCGTCATCGGGATGTCCTTTCGCTGATGCGGGTGGGAGGATTCCCTCCGTCACCGCGCCTTCTCCAGAGACCTTAAGTCCGCGGCGTGGTCCGGATCACGCGGTCTTTACCGCTGGATGGAAAAGCCGCATCAGCCGGCATGTCCGCCCCTTCGGAGCCTCGGCCGGGCGCTCAGCCGGTGACGCCGAGCGTCCTCCCGATCGCCTTCGCGGCCACTTGGAGGGCCGGGAGCGTGCGCGCCACGGGCGGCGGCGTGGCCCCGATGCCGACGGCGCCGAGGGCCGCGATGACGCGTCCGCCGGCGCCGAAGACGGGGACGGCGAGGCCGGAGGTTCCGAGGGCGTGCTCCTCGATGGTGGTGGCGTAGCCCTGCTCGCGGATCTTCACGATCTCGCGCTGGAGCCTGGCCGGGTCGGTGATGCTGTGCCGCGTCTCCTGCTTCAGCTCGGCGAACGCCTGCTCGAGGACGGACACCGGCGCATAGGCGAGCAGGACCTTCCCGCCCGCGCTCGTGTGGAGGAGCAGCCGCTCCCCCACGCGCGCCACGGGCTGCCCGACGGCGGTGCCCGCGATGCGCTCCAGGAGCAGCGCGCGGGCGTCTTCGAGGACGAACAGGTTCACGACGTGACGGGTCGCGAAGAGGACGTCATGCATGTACGGGGCCGCGACCTCGCGCAGGCCCTTCTGGACGGGGGCGAGCATGCCGAGCGTCCACAGGCGGTAGCCGATCTGGTACCGGCCGCCGGTGGTCTTGGCCAGGGCGCCCCACTCCGTGAGCTCGCCGAGCAGGCGGTGGCACGTGGCCACGGGCGTGCCGGAGCGACGGGCGATCTCGGAGAGACCGAGGACCGGATTCTCCTGGTCGAACGCGCCCAGCACGTTCAGCGCCCGTGACGTCACGGACTTCCCGGCGGCCTTCGTATGACCTGCCACTGCCCACCTCGCCGACGAGGCGCCCGGCACGGTGCCGAACGCCTCCTTCACGATACCCGGGACGCGGTCCGCCGCGCCGCCTGCCCGGAGCCTTCCGTCCGGGTCAGCTCCGGGCCGGGATGCGTCCCGGGACGAAGCGCTGGCCCGGCTGGGCCACGGTGATCGGCCCGGAGAACTCCGCGGCCACGCCGGCCGCCCACTCCTCGTCGGTCGCCACGCCCGCCAGATGGGACAGGACCACGTGCCCGACGCCGGCCGCCCGGGCCACGCGCCCGACACCGGCGGGGGTGGTGTGGGAGATCTGCTGGTGGTTGAGGAACTCCGGCGAGAAGTCCCGGGCCGCAAAGTAGGCGAGGTTGACCGCCTCGTGGATGAGCAGGTCCGCGCCGGCGGCGAGGGTCGCGACGTTCTCGCACTCGGTGGTGTCCCCCGAGATCACGACCGAGCCGTAGCGGGTGTCGAAGCGGAACGCGAAGGCCGGGAACACCGGCGGATGCTCGACGAGGATGGCCGTGACCGTCACGTTCTCGTCCGCGTACACCTCGAACGGCTGCATGGCCGGGGTGGAGCCGGGGCCGCCCCCCGCGGCGTCCGCGGGGAGCTCGATGTCCACGGGGCGCACGATGCGCCGCAGGTCGGGGCGCCCCTCGTCGACGATGCGGATGGCGATGTCGTAGTCGAACGCCGCGAGGAGGTGGGAGACCATCTCGCTCGTCTGCGGCCCGGGCCCGTACACGGGGACGTCCCGGGTGAAGCCGTCCACGGGCCTGCCCCAGTTCCACAGCAGGTAGGCGGGCAGTTCGCCCACGTGGTCCGAGTGGAGGTGGGTGATGAACGCCGCCCGGAGGTCCTGGCCGCGGAGGCCGGCGGCGTTGGCCTGGCGGGTGCAGCCGAGGCCGAAGTCGACGAGGTAGTGCGCGCCGTCGACCACGATCGCGGTCGCGATGCCGGGCGCTCCGCTGCGGATCGCGGGCCCGGCCGCGGTGCCCAAGGTGATGACGTCGAGGCCGGCGGGCGCCGGGCTGTTCGCGGGGTGCATGCGGGTCCTCCGAATCAGCGGGCCGTGACGGCGGCAGGAGCTGCCGCGGGGATGGGGGTCGGGGCGGTGTGGCTGCGGGCGTTCACGGTGCGCAGCTCGAGGTAGGGCTCGAGCCCGAACGGGCCGCGCTCGCGTCCCACGCCGGAGGCCTTCCAGCCGCCGAACGGGGCGTCCAGCTCCACCTGCGTGTGCTGGTTGACCCAGACCGTGCCTGCCTCGATCCCGCCCGCCAGCTCGTCGGCGCGGTCCAGGTCCGGCGTCCACAGGGAGGCGCCGAGGCCGAACTCCTGGCCGTTGAGCCCCTCGAGGAGCCGGTCGAGGTCCGTGTAGGCGACTACGGGCAGGGCCGCGCCGAACTGCTCAGCCGCGACCAGGGCGGTGTCGAACGCTGCCCCGGCGACGACGGTCGGCTCGAGGAAGTACCCCGGCAGGGAGGTCCCCCGGCCGCCGCCCGAGGCGAGTCTCGCGCCGCCGTCGAGCGCGTCCCGCACCAGGCCCTGGACGAGCTCGAGCTGGGACCGGTTGTGCATCGGGCCCATGGTGGTGCCCTCCGCGACGCCGTGGCCGAGGACGAGCTTGGCCGCCTCCGCGGCGATCGCCTCCACGAACTCGGCCTCCCGCTCGGCGGGCACGAACACGCGCTTGACCGCCATGCAGACCTGCCCGGCGTTGCGGAACGCCGAGCCGACGATCCCCGCCGCGGTCAACGCCGCGTCGGCGTCGGGCAGGACGATGGCAGGGTCGTTGCCGCCGAGCTCGAGCGTGACGCGCTTGACCGTCGGGGCGGCCTGGGCCGCGATCGCGGCGCCCACCTCGGTGGAACCGGTGAAGGAGATCTTCCGGACCCGGGGGTGCTCGCTGAGCGCGCGGTTCACGGCGCGCCGGCCGGTGAGCCACTGGACCACCCCGTCCGGGACGAACTCCGCCACGGCGTCCACGAGCGCGATGGTGGAGAGCGGCGTGGTGGGCGACGGCTTGGCGATGACGGTGCAGCCGGCCGCGAGCGCGGGGGCGAGCTTGACGCTCAGGAGGGAGATCGGGAAGTTCCACGGGGTGATGGCGGCGACGACGCCGACCGGGCGGCGCTGGACGGTGAGCCGCCGGCCGCCGCGCTCGGGCAGGGACTCCTGCTCGTCCCATTCCAGGGTTGCGTAGTAGTCGAACACGTCCGCGGCGACGAGGACCTCGCCGACGGCCTCGCGCAGCACCTTGCCCTGCTCGAGCGAGAGGGTGCGGCCGATCCCGGGCGCCTTCGCCCGCAGGGCCGCGGCGGCGCCGCGCAGGGCGGCGCGGCGGGCATCGCGGTCGGCGGCCCAGCGCGGGCCGGCGGCGACGGCCCGCCCGACGGCGCGGTCGACGTCCGCCTCGGCGTGCAGGGGGGCGGTGCCGACCGGCTCCAGCGTGGCGGGGTCGAACACCTCGTACGTCGTTGTCATGCGATGTCCCTTTCGGCGGGCAGGGCGCCGGTGGGGCGCCGGGTCTCGGATCTGGTTCCCAGCGTGGCCCGGCACGCCGGGGACGGACAACGCGGTCTCTCCATCCAGTGGAAAGGGCGCGTTGCCGGTCACATCGCGGGACCCAAGAGTGGTGGGAGAGACATCAGCCACTCTTCAGCAGGAGGACCCATGGAGCCGAACCTCGCCGGCCACACCGTCGTCGTCACCGGAGCCGCCTCGGGCATCGGGGCCGCGACCGCAGCAGCCTTCGCCCGTCTCGGGGCGCGGGTGATCGGGGTGGACCGCAACGTTCCCGACGGCGCACGCGACTTCGTGCGCGCAGACCTCTCGAGCTCGGCGGGAGCCGCCGCGGCGGCAGAGGAGGTCCGCGCCCTGGCCCCGAGGATCGATCACCTCGCCAACATCGCCGGCGTGCCCGGCACCGCGCCGTGGCGGACCGTGCTCGGCGTGAACGTGCTCGGCCTGCGCGCCCTCACCGATGCCCTGCTGCCCTCCATCGCAGAGGGCGGGTCCGTGGTCCACCTCGCCTCGAACGTCGCGGACGGCTGGGCCGCCCGCGTCCCGCACCTCCGCGCATTCCTCTCCCACGCGGACGACGCCGAGGCCCTCGCCTCTGTCGAGGACGAGGCCGAGGTCACCGGCAACTCCTACCGCTTCTCGAAGGAGTGCGTGCGGGTCCTCGCCCAGGCCCAGGCGGCAGCCTCCCTCGGGCGCGTCCGCGTGAACTCCGTGAGCCCCGGCCCGGTCAGCACCCCGATTTTGGACGACTTCAAGCGCGACCACGGCACGGACAAGGTCGAGGGCGCCATCAGCCTCACCGGCGGCGCCGCCACGCCCGAGGCGGTGGCCGACGTCGTCGTCTTCCTCGCCTCCGACGCCGCCCGCTGGGTCAACGGCAGCGACGTCCGGGTGGACGGCGGCCTCGGCGCCCACCGCTTCACCGAGGCCGCGGCGCAGCCTGCCTGAGCTGCCGGCGCGCCGGGCGCCGCGGCCGGACCTAGGATGGCAGGGACCCCGCCGCCGTCCTGAGGAAGAAGATGCCGCCGCGCCCGACCCCGCTCGTCCAGGAGCTCGTGGTCACCCTCTACGGCCTCTACGCCGACCCGCGCACCGGCGAACTGCCCGTGGCCGGGCTCGTGCGGCTGCTCGACGGGGTGGGCGTGGACGGGCAGGCGGCGCGCGCCACGGTCTCCCGCCTGAAGGGCAAGGGGATCCTGGACCAGCGCCGGGCCGGCGGAACGAGCCTCTACGCCCTCTCCCCCGACGTCCTGGACCTCTTCCGTGCCGACGACGAGCGGATCTTCGCCCCCGTGCGCTCCGTCCCCGGGGACCCATGGTCCCTCGTCGTCTTCTCCGTGCCCGAGGCGGAGCGCAACCGCCGCTACGAGCTGCGCAGCGAGCTCGCGAGCCTGGGCTTCGGCTTCGTCGCGGCCGGGGTCGCGATCGCGCCGCGGACCGTCCTCGACCAGGCAAGGGAGCGCCTTGCGGCGCGGGGCCTCGACGGCTACACCGAGTGCTTCGCCGGGGAGTACCTCACGGGCGCGGACATCCGGGCGAAGGTCGGGCAGTGGTGGGACCTGGGCGCCCTGGACGAGCAGTATGCCGCGTTCATCGGCGACTACGAGCACCTCGAGGCCCCCTCGCCGGACGGCCCGGAGGCGGATCTGGCCGCGTTCACCGCCTACGTGCCCATGCTCACGCGCTGGCGCCGGTTCCCCTACCGCGATCCGAACATCCCGCTCGAGTACCTGCCGGAGGGCTGGAAGGCGCCCCGCGCGAAGGCGGCGTTCCTGCGCCTGCACGCGCAGCTGGCCGGCCCCGCGGGACGGCACGCCCGCAGGGCCCTCGAGGCCGCGTGATCCCCGGCGCTCAGCGCACGACGGCGGCCCCCGCCATCCAGCCGACCGTCGCCTCCCAGTGGGGCGCCGCGGGGTCGATGGCACCCAGATGGGTCAGGCCAGGCACCTCGAGCAGGCCGACGGGGCTGCCGCCGGCGCCGGAGGCCGAGCGCACGTAGTCGAGGGAGTGCGCGAGCGGCACGCGGTCGTCGGCGTCGCCGTGCACTGCGAGGACGGGGCATCCCGGGGGCAGCCGGCGGATCGGCGAGCCCTCCGCGTACACCCCCGGGAGCTCCGCCGGTCCCGCTCCGAAGAACGCGGCGGCGGCGCCGTCGCCCAGGCCCTCGGCCCACACCCGCCCAGCGTCGGTCACCGGTGCGAGGGCGACCGCACTGTCGAGCTCACCCGAGGCGAGCAGCACGAGCTGGCCGCCGACGGAGTGCCCGATCCCGACCAGCGGGCCGCCCCAGCTCCAGCGCCACCCACTGGCGGCGACGGCAGCGGCGGCGGCCCGGACGTCGTCGTCGGGCGCGGGCCACGGGCCCGAGGCGCCGCGCCGGTACTCCACGTTCGCCACCGCCCAACCGCGCCCCACGAGGTCCGCGGCGAGCGGGCGCATGAGCCCGAGCGTGAAGCGCTCGCGCCAGTAGCCGCCGTGGACCAGGAGCGCCACCCCGCGGGGCTGGCTGCCCTCGGCCGGGTCGTGGAGCTCGACGCGCTGGTCGGGGTGGGCGCCGTAGCGCACGACGCCGTCGGGCCGGTTCACGCGGCTGCCCCGCCTCAGGCGCCCGGGACGGAGCCCGGCGGGAGGAAGTCCACGTCTCGCAGGGCCGAGAGGCGCACGACCTCCTGGGGGTCGTCGAGGTTGTGCAGCTCGTCGAAGAGCCTGCTGAGCTGGCCGGCCGGGCTGACCCAGAAGAGCGACTTCCCGGGGGTCTCGCCCTTGTTGTAGTAGGCGTGCGGGAGGCCCTTGGGCATGCGGACGGTGTCGCCGGGCCCTGCCGTGGTCCACTCCCCGTCGAGGTACAGCGTGTACGTGCCCTCGAGGACGTAGATGTGCTCGTCCTGGGTCGGGTGCACGTGCGGCGGAACGCCGGTCCCGGTGGGGTCGAGGGACAGCCAGGCGAAGCTGGTGGCGGACTCGACCTTGGCCAGGTACGTGTGCCCGAGGACGTTCCACGTCTTGTTGCCCATGGCCTCGCTCGCGAGCGTGATGCCCTTGGGAAGGTCTCCGAGGATGATCTCCTGGCTCGTCGGCTCCATTGCCTGTTCCTTTCGTCGGTGGAAGGTCCGGCCAGCATGGCACGCCCCCACACGCTTATGCAATACCCATTGCGATCGCTAAAAATGGTGTATATGGTGTTCGTCACACGCTGGCCAGCGGACTGCCCACACCCCCAGACCCGAAGAAAGGCCACGCCATGACCTCTCCCCCCACGCCCGGCATGACCGTCCACGCCCTCGGCACCGGCGGCGGCCCCATCGTCTCCTCCAGCCGCGCCGGAACCTCCACCGCCGTCACCGTCGACGGCGCCACCTACGTCATCGACGCCGGGATGGGCAGCATCCGCAACTACCGCTCCCACTCGACCTGGGGCGCCCTGCGCGCCGTCCTCCTCACGCACCACCATTCCGACCACCTCTACGACCTCGGCGCCTACCTCGTGACGGGCTGGGAGGTGCCGGGCGAGTCGTTCTCCCGCCCGGTGCGGGTCCTCGGCCCCGGCCGGGCCTCCGTCGGGACCGAAGGGCGCACGACGGCGTCAACCACCGAGATCGTCGAGGCCCTCCTGGGCACCGTGTTCGCCTCCGACGTCGCCGTCCGGCGCGAGGACGAGCGCCGGGGCGACCCGCGTGCGTGGATCCTCGCCGAGGACATCGCCGTGCCGGGCGGTGCCGGCGCCGACGAGGCCACGCGGCATCCCGAGACGGAGCCGTTCGAGGTGTACCGCGACGAGCTGGTGAGCATCACCGCGGCCCTCGTGGACCACCGGCTCTGCTACCCGGCCTTCGCCTTCCGCGTCGACTCGCGCTACGGCTCGGTCGTGGTCTCCGGCGACACCGCGCCGTCGCCGAACCTCGTCCGCCTCGCACGCGGCGCCGACCTCCTCCTGCACGAGGTCATCGACCTGGACTCCATCCTCGCGACCTTCCCCGACGGCCCCACCCGCGCCGGCATCGAGGTGCACCTGCGCGAGTCCCACACCCCCTACAGCGAGGTCGGCAAGGTGGCCGCCGGCGCGGGAGTGGGCGAGCTCGTCCTGCACCACATCGTCCCGAACACGCCCGGCGCCGCGGACCTCGCGGCCATCCTGGCCGGCGCCCGCGCCGACTTCGCGGGGCCGGTCCGGATCGCCGAGGACAACGATGTCTTCCGGGTCGGCACCCAAGGCGACGCGGCCGGCGTCGTCCGCCACGAGCTCGCCGGGAGCAACGCGTGAGCGCCGCGCCCCAGGTCGCCGACCACACCCTGCGCGGGGCGATCGCGAACGGCCGCATGAACCGGCGCGCGTGGCTGGTGACCGGCCTGCTCGTGGTGTTCCAGATCATCAACTTCGCGGACAAGGCCGTCCTGGGCCTCGTGGCCGACCCGGCGATCCGCGAGCTCGGCCTCACCGCGGGCGAGTTCGGGATGATCGGCAGCTCCTTCTTCTTCCTCTTCGCGATCTCGGCCGTGGTGGTCGGGTTCGTCGCAGCCAGGGTCCCGACGAAGTGGCTCCTGCTCAGCATGGGCGTCGCGTGGGCCGTCATCCAGTTCCCGATGCTGGCCGGCGGCGGGGCCGCGGTCCTGCTCGTCACCCGCATCATGCTCGGCGCGGCCGAGGGCCCGGCCACGCCCATCACGCTCCAGCACGTGCACGGCTGGTTCGCACCGGCCGAACGGGGCCTGCCCAGCAGCCTCGTCGCCGCCGGCTCGACGCTCGGGCCCATCATCGCCGCTCCCGTGCTCGCCTGGATCATCGCGCATCCCGAGCTCGGATGGCGCTGGGCGTTCGGCTTCCTCGGAGTCCTCGGGCTGGTCTGGTCCCTCGCCTGGCTGCTCGTGGGCCGGGACGGGCCGTTCAGCCACACGGCCCGGCGCCGCGGCACCGCCGCCGCGCACCCGGGCCGGGACGCGCACGACGGCGGGGACGCGCCGTCGTCCGCCTCCTCGCCGGAGACGCGGGCTGGCGCGGCAGGGGGCGGCACCGCTACCGCGGCCGGATCCCCGCGTGGCACGTCGGGGAGCATCGCGGACCGGGCCGACGCGCTCGGGATCGTGCCGATCCGGCGGATCCTGGGCACGCGCATGTTCGCGGTCGCCGTTTTCGCCGGCGCAGGCTGCTTCTGGGCGCAGGGCTTCCTCACGACGTGGTCGCCGAAGTACCTCTCCTCGATCGTGGCGGTCTCCCCCGAGGCGATCGGGGCGCTCTCGACGCTGCCCTGGATCGTGGGGGCGCTCGCGCTCCTGGCGCTCGGGTACGCGTCGCGGTTCCTCATGCGCCGCGGGGTCACGGTCCGCTGGGCGCTCGGGGCACTGTTCGGCGGGACGCTCCTGGTCTCCGGCGTGTGCTTCCTGCTCCTGCCGGGGCTGCAGGGCGCGGCGGCCATCGCCGTCGTGACCGTCGGCGCGGGCCTCGCGATGATCTACCCGCTCGCTCCCACGGCGGTGGCCTTCTGCGTCAGCTCCAAGCAGCGGGCCGCGGTCATGGCCACCCTCACCGGCCTCGCCTCGCTCGGCGGCGTGGTCGCCCCCGCGATGGTGGGCGGCCTCATGGACGCGGCCGGCTACGTTCCGGCGCCGAAGGGCGTCAAGGAGTCGGCGGAGATGATCGCCCGGCTGGGGGCGGGCATGGACACCTCCTTCTGGGCCATCGGGGTGTACCTCGTCCTCGTGGGGGCGCTCAGCGTCCTCCTGCTCAACCCCGACCGGACGGGCACGCGGCTCCAGGAGCGGTTCGCGTTCAGCGGGTAGCCCGCCTGGCCCGCATCGGAAGAATGTGCCCCCGTTCCGGACGCCCCGCGCCTCGGCGTGGGACGTCCGGAACGGGGGCATTCAGGCGGCAGCTGCGTTCAGGGTTCCGGCTCGGGCACGGGCGTCGGCGCCCGCTGGTACTCGCGCGAGATGAGCCGGTAGGAGCGGGTGCTGAAGGCCGTCACCGCGAGCGCCGTGAGCAGGAGCCCGCTGGCCAGGAAGACGAGGGCGATCCCCCGGGCCTGGCCCTCGCCGAGCAGCCACCCCCACGTCTGGCGGCCGCCCTCGGATGCCGTGTACGGGATGATCCAGAACTGCGCGATGGGCGCGATGAGGAACGAGGTGATCGGCGCTGCCGCGGCCTCGAACGCGGAGGCGAATCCGAAGACCCGGCCCTGCCGCCGGTACGGGACGACCCTCTGGATCACGGTCTGCTCGGAGGCCTCGACGGCGGGGATGAGCATCATGTAGGCGAAGATGCCGAGCGCATAGACCCACCACCACTCGCGGATGGTGAAGAGAGCGCCGAGAAGCCCCATGGCGACGACCATGAGCAGCATCGTGCGCACCGGGTTCCTGCCCAGCCCGAACTTCGCGATGGCCGCGCCTCCGATGAGGAACCCCGTGGACGTCACGCCCAGGACGAGGCCCCAGAGCTCCACCGAGAACAGCGTCAGCCCATACGGGTCCATGAGCGCCATGTAGACGCCGCCGATGAGGTTGTTCAAGGTCGTGAACAGGATCAGGGCGAAGAGCCCGGGCACCCCGCGGATGGCGGCGAGGCTGCCGCGGATGTCCACCGAAGGCGCCTTCCCTCCCTCCGGGGCTGGCTTCTCCTCGGGGATGCGGACGAACATCAGGTGCGCGAGCGTGACGAGCGTGAGGGCAACGGCGATCGCCAGCGTCCACCCCATCCCCAGCAGGCCGACCGAGAGCCCGCTGAACACGCTGGTCGTGATGAACGCGAGCCCCTGGACGGTTCCCACCATGCCGTTGGCGTTCGCATGCCGCTCCACCGGCACCAGGAGGGTCACCGTCGTCGAGAGCGCGATGTTGCGCAGCTGCTCCACGACGGAGCCGAGCAGGATGACGCCGGAGAAGATCCAGAACCACATCCCGCCGAGGTCCACGATCGCGGACTCGGGCTGGAGGAGGTAGACCGCGGCGGCCACGAGGAACGCCCCGAGCGGGACGACGCTCGAGAGCACCATGACGCGGTGCTTCCGGTGCCGGTCGACCATCGTCCCGAAGTACATCGCGAACACCGCGACCAGCAGCATGTACGCGCCGCCCACGATCCCGGTGGCGAGCACGGACCGCGTCTCGAGGTAGACCCAGAAGGTGAGGGCGAACCAGAGGTAGCTGGTCGTGACGTTCGCGACCATCGTGTTGGCGAGCAGGGCGACGAAGACGCGCATGCCGTCCGACGGCGGGTGCACGCCACCGGGCGCGTGCTCGGCGGCCGCGCCCGCCGGAGGAGTCCGGGCCCCCTCAGTCACCCTACGAGGCTAGCGCGCAGCGGCGGGATCCGGCAGGGCAGCCAGATCGAATGGACAAACTGCCACATCGGGAGCTGCTTCCACCATGCAGAAGTGACATCGTGCACCGTCGTAATGTGCCCGCTTGTGCAGTGATCCCCTTCACACCTACCGTCGTGGGGAACCGATGCGCAGCCCATCATCGAGGAGGGGCCAGATGACCACCACCACCACCGCTTCCCAGCAGACCGCCTCCGCCGGCGCCGGGACCGCCCCGACCGTCTCCACCGCCGTGGCGGACGTGATCGCCGAGCGCGCCCACCACCTTTTCGGGCTCATGGGCAACGGCAACGCCCACCTGATCAGCCACCTGACCTACGCCGGCTTCCCCTTCACCTCCGCCCGGCACGAGGCCGCCACCGTCACGATGGCGGACGCGTGGCACCGGGCCACTGGCACGGTCGGCGTCGCGACGACCACCTACGGGGCGGGCTTCACGAACACCTACACCGCCCTGGCTGAGGCGCGGCTGGCCCGCATCCCCCTCGTCCTCGTGGTCGGGGATGCCCCGACCACCGGGCCCCGGTCCTTCGACATCGACCAGACGACGGCCGCGGCGGCGGTCGGGGTCACCACCCTCGTGGCGACCCCGCAGAACGCGGCCGCTGTCGCGCACCGCGCGTTCGACCTCGCCCTCCAGACCGTCCAGCCCGTGGTCCTCGCCATCCCCTACGACGTCGGCACCGCGCCCCTGGCTGCGGAGCAGTCCGGGCTCGAGCCGCTGCCGGCCAAGCCCGCGTGGCACGCCGATCCCGCCGATCTGGACCGGATCGCCGACCTTCTCCGCGCCGCGGAGCGCCCGCTGGTTCTCGCTGGCCGCGGGGTCGTGCTGGCCGACGCCGCGGTGCCCCTGCGCGAGCTCGGCGACCGGCTCGGTGCGCTGTTCATGACCTCGGTCATGGCCGTCGGCGTGGTCGACTCGCCCTGGGACCTCGGCGTGGCGGGCGGGTTCACGCGGGCCCACCGCCTCGAGCTGGCGCGGCAGGCCGACGTCGTCCTCGTGGCCGGCGCGTCGCTGAACGCCTTCCAGTCCCGCTACGGCACGCTGTTCCCCGAAGGCGCCAAGGTGATCCGGATCGACAACGAGCCCGCGGAGGACCTCGCCCACCCGCAGGTCACCGACTACCTCCGCGCCGACCTGGCCCCGGCCCTGACCGGTCTGGCCGAGCGCATCCCCGCGGCGGACCCCGCCCTGACCTGGCGGGCGCGAGTGCCCGAGGCCGCCGACGCGGCCTTCCACTCCGCCGAGCCGGTCGAGGACCCCGCCGAGTTCGGCGCCGACGGGCGGCTCAACCCGCGCGCCGTCGTCGCTGCGCTCGAGGAGATCCTGCCGAAGGAGCGGTCGGTGGTCATGGACGGCGGGCACTTCATCGGCTGGGCGCCGATGTACCTCTCGGTCCCGGATCCGCGGGCCATGGTTCTGGTCGGCACCGCGTTCCAGAGCATCGGGCTCGGCTTCGGCTCCGCCGCCGGCGTCTCCGCCGCCCGCCCGGACCGCACCACCGTGCTCGTCACCGGAGACGGCGGCGGGCTCATGGGCCTGGCAGATCTCGAGACCTTCCTGCGCGCCACCCGGCGGGGCGTCGTCGTCGTGCTCAATGACTCCGCCTACGGCGCCGAGCTGCACCAGTACGCCTCCAAGGGGCTGGACCCCACGGCGATGCTCATCGACGAGGTCGACTTCGCGGCCCTAGGGCGCGCCCTCGGCGCGCGCGGCGCGAAGGCCCACACCCTCGCTGACCTCGAGGCCCTCAGGGAGTGGCTCGCCACCGGCGAGGACGGCGTGTTCGTCCTCGACGTCGCGATCTCCCAGAAGGTAATCGCGGAGTTCATGGCTGCCTCCCTCGACGCGGGCAAGAGGCTGTAGCCCGACCACCCGGGGGGGCCGGGCCTCCCCTAGGCTTCCCTCCTGAACGACGGGAGCGTATGAGGGAAGCATGGACGCTCAGCGGGACCTGCTCCGAGGACGGGTGGCGGTCGTGACGGGATCCAGCCGCGGCTTCGGATTCGCCGCCGCCCAGCTGCTGGGACGCCACGGCGCCGCCGTGGTGGTGGCGTCAAGGTCCGAGCCCCATGTCGCGGACGCCGTCGAGCGTCTGCGCGCGGAAGGGATCACGGCTGCCGGCCGCCGCTGCGACACCGGGGAGATGGCGGACGTCGAGGCCCTGCGCGAGGAGGGGCGCCGCCTCGGGACGCTCGACATCTGGGTCAACAACGCCGGCATCTCCGGCGTCTACGGGCCCACGGCGTCCACCCCGGTGGAGGACTTCACGCGCGTGGTGCGCACGAACATCCTGGGCACCTTCCATGGGTCGCGGGCCGCGCTGCCGGTCTTCCTCGCGCAGGGCCATGGCGACCTCGTCAACATCTACGGCCAGGGCGACCGTGGTCCCGTGGCGCTGCAGAACGCCTACGCCTCGAGCAAGCGCTGGGTCCGCCAGTTCACCGAGACGCTGAGGCGGGAGACGGAGGGCACCGGGGTGCGGGTCCACGGGATGAACCCCGGCCTGATGACGACGGACCTCTTGGGACGGGTGACGTCACAGCGCGGGTACGAGCAGCGGCTGGGAGCGCTGCAGGTCGTGGTCGGCCTGTGGGGGCAGACGCCCGAGGAGGCGGCCCGCCCGCTCCTCGGCCTCGTCACTTCCGACGCCGCCGAGTACCGCGCACTGAAAGGACCGGCGCTGGTGACCCGCGGGATCCGCAGCATCCTGGCAGGACGGCTCCGCCGCGAGAACCGGATGCCCCTGGACATCACCGTCCTGGACGACGGCTCCGGGAGCTGAACGCGCCCGCCCGGGCGCCTATGCCGGGGCGGGGGCCTCTCCATGCGCCGCTTCGTCCCCAGCCTCCACCGCCGCCCGGATGGCCTCGGGCCACGGGGCGGACGCCTCGCTGTCCTTCGGCACGTGCACCGTCACGAACCGTCCCGACGCCGCGAGGCGCCGCTCGACGCGGCCGGAGGGGCCGCCGTCGTGCGCCTCGCCCCACACCTGGAAGCGGAACGTCATCGAGGACCGGCCGATCGCCTCGAGCTCGAGGACGGTCGTGGCTTCCTGCCCGAAGTACAGCTTGGAGAGGTAGTCGACCTCCTGGCGCACGCGCGGGGCGGCGCCGAAGTACGCCTCGAGCACGCCGAGGCGCCGGAACAGCCGCGCCTCGGCCGCCTCGACGCTGCGCAGCACGAACGAGTTGTGGTGGTGCCCCGCCGCGTCCGTGTCGACCCACTCGACGGTGCGGGTCACCTCTTCGCGCACGACGGCGCCGCTCGCCTCCGTCACGGAGTCCTCCTGGGTTGTGCGATTCACTCAGTTTGTGGGGTCCCGTCCCGATCCTAGGGCGGGACGGGACCCCACAACGGGCGGGACGGGACCCCGCAACCGGCGGGACGGGACCCCGCAACGGGCGGGACGGGACCCCGCAAGGGTCAGGCGTTCGCGAGGGCCTCGTGCTTCCGCGCCGCAGCCGGGGTCCAGCGCAGGTGGGTGGGCAGCTCGTCGGCGTCGGGCTCGCGCAGGAGCGAGAGCCGCGGGCGGACGGCGTCCGTGCGGGCCGACGGGGGCTTCCGCCGGCCGGCGCGGAACTGCTGGACCCACTCCGCGCCGTCGCCGCGGTAGTCCTGCTCGGCGGCGGCGTGCAGCGTCCAGTTCGGGTCGTACAGGTGCGTGCGGCCGAGAGCGCAGAGGTCGGCGCGGCCGGCGAGGAGGATGGAGTTGACGTCGTCGTAGCTCGAGATCGCGCCGACGGCGATGACGGCGGCGCCCGTCCCCTCGAGGGCCTGGCGGATCCGGTCTGCGAACGGCGTCTGGTACGAGCGGCCGAACGCGGGCTTCTCCTCCTTGGCGATCTGGCCGGAGGAGACGTCCACGGCGGCGGCGCCGTGCGCCACGAAGGCCTGCGCGATCTCCACGGCGTCCTCCACCGTGTTGCCGTCGGGGAGCCAGTCCACCGCGGAGATGCGGACAGTGACGGGACGCTCGGCCGGGAAGGCGGCGCGGACGGCGTCGAACACCTCGAGCGGGAACCGCAGGCGGTTCTCGAGGCTGCCGCCGTACTCGTCGGCGCGGCGGTTCGAGACCGGGGAGAGGAACGAGGAGAGCAGGTAGCCGTGCGCGGCGTGGACCTCGAGCAGGTCGAAGCCGGCCTCCCCGGCGCGACGGGCAGCGGCGACGAACTCCTCCCGGATCGCGTCCATGCCGGCCCGGTCCAGCTCGGCCGGGACCTGGTTCTCCGGGCCGTAGGCCAGGGCGGACGGCGCGACCGTCTGCCAGTTGCCCGACTCCAGGGGCTGGTCGATGCCCTCCCACATGAGCTTCGTGGAGCCCTTGCGGCCCGAGTGGCCGATCTGCGCGCCGATCTTCGCGGTCGAGGCGGTGTGGACGAAGTCCACGATCCGGCCCCAGGCGTCCTTCTGCCCGTCCGTGTAGAGGCCGGCGCAGCCCGGGGTGATGCGGCCCTCGGGGGACACGCACACCATCTCCGTCATGACGAGACCGGCCCCGCCGAGGGCCTTGGAGCCCAGGTGGGCGAGGTGGAAGTCGCCCGGCACGCCGTCCACGGCGGAGTACATGTCCATCGGGGAGACGACGACGCGGTTCTTCAGCTCGAGGCCGCCGATCCGGAAGGGCTGGAACATCGCGGGGCGGGACACGCCGTCGCCGTGGCCGGCGGCGGCCTGGGACGCGGCGAACCAGGCGTCGACCTGGGCGGCGAACTCCGGGTCGCGCAGCCGCAGGTTCTCCTGCGTGATGCGGCGCGAGCGGGTCAGGAGGTTGAAGCAGAACTGCGTGGGCTCCTGGGACGTGTACATGCCGATGTTCTCGAACCACTCGAGCGAGGCCTGGGCGGCGCGCTGGGTGGACTCGACGACGGGGCGCCGCTCGGTCTCGTACGCCTCGAGGGAGGCCTCGAGGGTGGGGTGCTCGTGCAGGCAGGCCGCGAGGGCGAGAGCGTCCTCCATGGCGAGCTTGGTGCCGGAGCCGATGGAGAAGTGCGCGGTGTGGGCGGCGTCGCCGAGGAGCACCACGTTCCCGTGCCGCCACGAGGCGTTGCGCACCGTGGTGAAGTTGATCCACTTCGAGTTGTTGGCGAGGACCTCGTGGCCGTCGAGCTCCTCGGCGAAGATCTCGCGGACCTTGGCGATGGCCTTCTCGTCGGAGACGCCCGGCGCGAAGGCGGTGCCCTCGGTCTCGTCGAACCCGGCGGCGCGCCACACGTCCTCGTGCATCTCGACGATGAAGGTCGAGCCCTCGTCCGAGTACGGGTACCCGTGGATCTGCATGGTGCCCCACTGGGTGTCCTTGACGAAGAACTGGAACGCCTCGAAGACGAGGTCCGTGCCCAGCCACATGTACTTGTTGGGGCGCACGTCCAGGCTCGGCCCGAACGAGTCGGCGAACTTCGCGCGCACGGCCGAGTTCACGCCGTCGGCCGCGAGGACCAGGTCGTAGTCGCGGGCGAGCTCCTCGACGTCGGGCGCCATGGTGGAGAAGCGGACGTCGACGCCGAGCTCCGCGGTGCGGCGCTGGAGGAGCTGCAGGAGCTCCTTGCGGCTCATGGCCGCGAAGCCCTGTCCGCCCACCGTGTGGCGGACGCCGTTGAGGGTGATGTCGATGTCCGTCCAACGGGCGAACCGCTCCGACATGTACTCGGCGACGACGGTGTCCGCGTTGCCGATCCCGCCGAGGGTCTCGTCGGAGAACACGACGCCGAATCCGAACGTGTCCTCGGCCCGGTTCCGCTCCCACACGGTGATCTCGTGGGACGGGTCGAGCTGCTTCATGAGCGCGGAGAAGTACAGGCCCCCGGGGCCGCCGCCGATGACTGCGATCTTCATGGTGGGTCTTCCTCTCAAACCTGGGTGCCGTTGGTGGCGGCCTGCTCGCGCAGGCGGTAGTGCTGGAGCTTGCCGCTCGGGTTGCGCGGGAGTGCCTCGACGAAGCGGACGTCGCGCGGGTACTTGTAGGGCGCGATGCGCGACTTGACGAAGTCCTGGATCTCGCGGCGCTTGGCGTCGTCGCCTTCCACGCCCTCGCGGAGGACGATGAACGCGCACACCACGGTGCCGCGCTCGGCGTCGGGGCGGCCGACGACGCCGGACTCCATGACGTCCGGGTGCTCGTTGATGGCGGCCTCGACCTCGGGGGCGCCGATGTTGTAGCCGGAGGAGACGATCATGTCGTCCGCGCGGGCCTGGTAGTAGAAGTAGCCGTCGGCGTCGCGGTAGAAGGTGTCGCCGGTGACGTTCCAGCCGTTGACCACGTAGGAGAGCTGGCGCTCGTCGTCGAGGTACCGGCATCCGGTCGGGCCGATGACCGCGAGCCGTCCGAGCTCCCCGGGCGCCACCTCGTTGCCCTCGTCGTCGAGGACGGTGGCCCGGTAGCCGGGGACGGCGCGGCCGGTGGCGCCGGGGCGGATGTCCTCGCCCGCGGCGGAGATGAAGACGTGGAGCATCTCCGTGGCGCCGATGCCGTTGATGAGCTTCAGGCCGGTCTCCTCGTAGACGTGCTGCCACGTCTCCTGCGGGAGGTGCTCGCCGGCCGAGACCGCCTTCTGCACGCCCTTGAGCAGGTCGGCGTGGCCCTCCTTGAGGATGGCCCGGTACGCGGTCGGGGCGGTGGCGAGGACCGTGACGCCGTGCTCCGCGACGAGCTCGGCGAGCTGGACCGGCGTCGTGCGCTCGGTCAGCAGCGCCGAGGCGCCGAAGCGCAGCGGGAACACCACGAGGGAGCCGAGCCCGAACGTGAACGCGAACGGGGCCGAGCAGGCGAAGACGTCCTCTTGCGTGGGCTGCAGGACGTGCCGGGCGAACGTGTCCGCGTTGGCGAGGATGTCGCGGTGGAAGTGCATGGTCACCTTGGGCACCCCGGTGCTGCCCGAGGTGGGGCCCAGGAGGGCGACATCGTCCGCCGCGGTCTGCACGGCGTCGAACGTCCCGCTCTTGGCCGCCGCGCGGGCGGTGAGGTCGTCCGGGCCCTCGCCGCCGTACCGGACGACCGTGGGGCGCACGACGGCGGCCGGGGCACCGAGGCCGGCGACCGCGGCGTCGAGGTCCTCGGCTAAGCGGTGGTCCACGAGCGCCACGCTGGGTGTGGTCCGCTCGAGGATCTGGGCGATCTCGGGGGCGCGGAGGGCGTGCATCGTCGTCACGACCACCCCGCCGGCCTTGAGGACGCCGAGCCAGGCGGCGACCGTCCAGGGGTTGTTCGGGGAGCGCAGGAGGACCCGGTTGCCGGGCACGAGGCCGAGGTCCTCGGTGAGGACCTGCGCGACCTGGTTGGCGTGCGTCTGGAGCTCGCCGTAGGTCCAGCGGGTGCCGTCCGGGGCGATGACGGCCGGGCGGTCGGCGCCGAAGCGCTCGACGGCGCGGTCGATCAGCGCCGCACCGGCGTTGAGCCGGTCGGGGTACTGGAGCTCGGGGAGGGTGAACTCGAAGGTCGGCCACTGCTCGGCCGGGGGGAGGTTGTCCCGCGCGAACGTGTCCGCGTGGGCGGAGGGTGAGAGAGCCATGGCGCACCTTTCGTGATGTGCGGGTGGGGCACGGGTGGGGATCTGCAGAGGGCCTGTCGGCCCGGGGCCCGGGGCCCGGGGCCCGGACGTCAGTGTCCGGGCCGGACCAGGGCCTCCTGGGCCACGGTCGCGACGAGGCGGCCGTCGGTGTCGTAGAACCTGCCCAGGCCGAGGCCGCGCCCGGACTGGGCGCCGGCGCCCTCCTGGACGTAGAGGAGCCATTCGTCCACGCGGGCCGGGCGGTGGAACCACATGGCGTGGTCGAGGCTCGCGGTCGTCAGGCCCGGGTCGGCCCAGGCGAGGCTGAGGGCCCGCAGGGTGGGCTCGATGATCGTGTAGTCGCACACGTAGGCCAACGCCGCGGTGTGGAGCTGGTCCGCGGTGAGGTCGCCGGCCCGGGCGCCCTCGAGGGGGCTGAAGGCGCGGACCCAGACGGCCTGGTGCGGCACCGGCTCGCCCTCGACCCGCACATACACCGGCCCAGGGACGTGCCGCGTGTCGAAGGAGCGGCCGCCGGACCAGTACGCCTTGGCTTCCTCAGTCATGGTGCCGGCCTCGCGGGTTCCGGGCTCCACGTGCGCGAGGTACTCGGCCGAGGTCGGCAGCATCTCGGGGGCCGGGACGCCGGCGGGCATCGCGGGGGCGAGCTCGGCGCCGTCCTCGGGCACCTGGAACGAGGCGAGCGCGGCGTAGACGGGCTTGCCGTTCTGGTAGCCGCGGATCTGCCTGGTGGAGTAGCCGCGGCCGTCGCGCAGCAGCTCGACCTCGTACCGGACCTCTGCGCCGATGTCGACCGGCCGCATGAAGTAGGAGTGCATCGAATGCAGGCGGCGGTCCGTCCCGGCCGAGAGCATCGCGGCGGCGGCGGCCTGGGCCACCATGTCGCCGCCGTAGGCCTTGGGCCACGGGCAGGGCTGCGTCGTCGCAGTGAAGGCGCGGTCGAAGTGCTCCGGCTCCGCCGGGGTCAGCTCGAGCGCCGCGAGGAGGGTCTCCGCGGTGCCGCCGCGCGGCGTCGTGCGCGTCTCCTGAGTCCCGGTGCTCATGCCCGACGGAACCCCTCGAGCTCGGAGTCGTCGACGTCCTCGAGGTTCACCACGATGTTCTCCGGCGTGCGGGCGGTGAGCCAGACGAGCTCCTCGGTGGTGGACATGTTGGCCTCGACGTGCGGCATGAACGGCGGGACGAAGACCCAGTCCCCTGCGGTCATGTCGATGTAGTCCTTGTAGCCCTCGCCGAAGTAGATGCGGCCGTGGCCGCGGAGCACGTACCCGCCGGTCTCGGCCTCGCCGTGGTGGTGTGGGAAGGAGCGGTAGCCGGGCTCGTTGGAGACCTGGCCGAACCAGATCTTGGTAGCAGGGGTGTGCTGGATCGAGACGCCGGAGACGCGCACGCACTGCCCGGACTGCATCGTGGAGGTGTCCTCCTGCCCGGCGCGGGTCACGACGGGGACGACGCGGCCGTCGGGCTGGGCGTAGACGGAGTTGTCGCCCTCGGTCGCGTACTGGGTCTGCTGGGTCATCATGGCTCCTTTGCCTTGTCTCTAGTGTGTCGGGGTCAGTCGGTGAAGCGGATGGTGTTGGCCACGCGGCCCAGGCCCTGGGCCTCGACCACCACCGTGTCGCCGTCGGCGAGGTACCGCGGGGGCTTCATCCCCATGCCAACGCCGCCGGGGGTGCCGGTCAGGATGACGTCGCCCGGGCGCAGCACCGTGAACTGGGAGATGTAGGCCACGAGGGCCGCGGGGCTGAAGACGAGCGTCTTGGTGTTGCCGGTCTGGCGGCGGACGCCGTTGACCTCGCAGGTGATCTCGATGCCGGCCTCGGGGTCGAGGGCGTCTGCGGTGACGAGGACCGGGCCCAGCGGGTTCGTGGCGTCCCAGGCCTTGCCCTGGAACCACTGGAGGGTGCGGTTCTGCCAGTCGCGCACCGAGATGTCGTTCGCGAGGGTGTAGCCGGCGATCCCCTGCCGCGCCTCCTCCTCGCCGGCGTTGCGCAGCTCGGCGCCCACGACGACGGCGAGCTCGGCTTCCCAGTCGAGCGCGCCCTGGGCGGCGGCCGGCACGGCGATCTCGTCCGTGGGGCCGGTCAGCGTGTCGGCGAACTTCGCGAAGAGGGTGGGGTGCTCGGGGAGGTCGCGGCCCATCTCGAGGATGTGGTCGGCGTAGTTCAGTCCGCAGCAGATCACCTTGCGGGGGGCCGGGAGCGGGAGGACGAGCTCGGCGTCGTCCGCCGCGACCGGGGCGACGGCGTGCGGCGCGGGCCCCGCGAGGGCGGCCTGCGCCGTCGTGCGCCACGCGGCGTCGGCGAGGAGCGCGCTGAGGTGCGGCGCGCCCAGCGGCAGCCACTGGTCCCCGCTGCGCACGGCGGCGCGGGTTCCCTCCGCGGTCCGGATGGTGGCCAGTTCCATGGGACTCCTCCCTGGGTCTTTCAGCGACTTTCTGAAGTATGTCGCTTTCTTGACGTTCGTCAACTAAGCTCAACGTAACACGGCTCACACCGCCGTGACTAGCCCCACACTGGAACGAGCCCGCGAGGGATGCAGGAGGACACCATGGAGGCCACCATGACGCGCAAGGAGACCATCAACCCGGCGTCGCTGCCCAAGCCGTCCGGCTACGCGCACGGGATCAAGGTCGGGGACACCGTGTACCTGGGCGGCCAGACTGCCCTGGATGCGGACATGAAGATCGTCCCCGGAGGGATCGTCGAGCAGTTCAAGCAGGCGTTCGGGAACGTCCTGGCCACACTGGAGGAGGCAGGCGGGAAGCCCGAGGACCTCGTCGACGTGACGATCTACCTGACCGACGTGGACGACTACATGGCCAACGGGCGCGAGATCGGGCGGCTGTGGCGCGAGATGGCCGGGCGCGAGTACCCCGCCATGGCCGGGATCGGCATCACCCGGCTCTGGCAGGAGGAGGCGCTCATCGAGATCAAGGGCGTCGCCGTGATCGGGTCGGGCGCGGCGGAGTAGGGGGCGGGGCACCAGCCTGGTTGCGGGGTCCTGTCCCTGCGCTTGCGGGGTCCTGTCCCTGCACCGAGAATGCGGCGCCGGGCAGGCGGAGCCGTCCGGCGTCGCGCCCCCCGCCTATCCCGCCAGCACCTTTTCCGCATGGCGTCGGGCGGGGCCGGCGAGCTTCGCGTGGAGCTCCGCGAACAGCCGCTGCGCCACGAGCCCCTGCCAGTTCCCCGGGAGGTACTCAGCGGGCAGTCCGGGGTCGAGGTACGGGAGCCGCCGCCAGTGCGTGAGCAGCGAGACGTAGTCCGTGAACGCGGCGGCGTCGTCCTCCGCGGACGACGGCGGGGGCGCGCCCTCCCAGCGTTCGCGCACCTCACGCTGGCCCTCCACGAACTCCGCGTAGGTCGCGTCCAGCGCCTCCAGGTCCCACCACTCGGCGACGCGGCCGCGCATGCCCGACCCCTCGCCGTCGTCCGCGTACTCGGCGCGGAAGAACTCGACGTAGCCGGCGGCACCCGCCCGGGCGAGGCGACGCCTGGCCTCCCGCTCGAGTGAGGCCGGGGCGATCCACAGCCCAGGCGAGACGGCGCCGAAGCCCAGGCGTGTGAAGGCGGCGCGGATCTGGTGGCGCAGCGCGCGCTGCGACTCCGGCACGGAGAAGGCGGCGAGCAGCCATGGGTCCTCGGGGCGGGCGCGGCGGGGCGAGAAGATGCGCTCGTCGCCCTCAGAGAAGACCTCTTCGAGTCCTGGACCGAGGCGGTAGGCCGCGGCGTTGCCGAGCTTGACGCTCTCGAGCACGCCGCGCTTCTTGAGCCGGGAGACGGCGGAGCGGACGCCCGCGCCCTCGACGCCGAGGTCGCCGAGCAGCCGCACGAGTCCCGCGACCGGCAGGACGCCCCCGTGCTCGCGCGCGTAGAGGCCGAACACTGTGACGATCAGCTGCTGGTGCCGCGGGGAAGCGGCCGCGGCCTTGGACTCCGCTGCGGCGACGGTGGACATGCCTCCGAGCCTACCGCCGGTGACTCCGGGGAGCCGGGCTGAGCGCGGGGCCGACGGGACGAGACCCCACAACGCGCGGGACAGGACCCCACAATGCACTGCTCCCCGGAAGTTGGACCGTGATATTCGGTTCCGTCTTCTGGGGAGCAGTTCATGCGTGTGAGTAGTTCGCTGTCCGAGGGGCAGCGGTCGGCGGCTGTAGCGTTGTTCGAGCAGGGTTTCGCCGATCGGGCCGCGGCAACTCGGCTGGGGGTGTCCCGGTGGCCGGTGCAGCGGCTGTATCGG
>NZ_JBCHVF010000009.1:0-168768 GCF_050474465.1 Sinomonas sp. B1-1
GACCAACGAACAGCCGCCCTTGCACCATGGCTCGAGCACTACAACACTGAACGCTGTCACAGCGCACTCGGAGGCAAACCCCCGATCAGCCGGCTGGCACCAACCTGATGGCCGGGTACACCTAGCCGGGCTCAGCTGGAGGCGGGCCGCCCCGCCCCCTCGAGGCGGTCCACGAGGGCGAGCCCGCGTTCGGCCCAGGCCACCTCGGCCCGCGCGCGCTCGATCAGCCCCTCGTACGCGAACACCTTGTACTCGACGATGCGCTGCCACTCGTCTTCGGGCTGGCCTTCGAGGCGCCGCGCGAGGGTCGGGTTGGTGTGGTCGCGGAGGGTGCGGATCATGTCCTCCCAGTCGCGGATCCGGCCGCCGTGGTACTCGATGTGGTCGCGGAAGAACTGCCGCCCGGCGTCGGGCTCGGCCCACTCGAGGTACGCGGCCCGCAGGCGCAGGGGGTCCCGCTCGCGCGTGTACTGCGGCGGCTCGTTGAGCCAGGCGCGGAAGGCCGCCACGCCGTCGACCGTGATCTCGTAGCGCTTCTTCGTGCCCTTCCTGCCCCACGGGACCGTCTCGCCGCGGATGAGCCCGTCCTGTTCCATGCGCCGCAGCTCCGGGTAGATCTGCGAGTCCGGCGCGTGCCACACGTAGCCCACGGACGTCTCGAAGTTCTTGTAGACGTCGTAGCCGGTCATCGGCTGCGACGTCAGCATCGCCAGGAGGGCGAACCTCAGGCTCACGGGCCACCTCGTTTCGTGTCGGTAGCCAGCCTACCCAGCCCTTGCCAACTAACTATGGACATAGGTAGTCTGTGTCTCGAATCACCAACTATCTACATCGATAGATAGTCTCCGGTCAGCGACGACCGCCACGGAAGGACACCGATGTCTGGCACCCACCCCGCCTCGACCACCAACAAGACCCTCGGCCACCCGCTCAACGCCTGGTACGCCGCCGCCTGGGACCACGAGGTCACGCGCAAGCCGATGGCCCGCACCATCGCGAACCGCCCGCTCGCGCTCTTCCGCACCGAGGACGGCCGGGCCGTCGCCCTTGCCGACGCGTGCTGGCACCGACTCGCCCCTCTCTCCCTGGGCAAGACCGTGGGCCGCGACGAGATCCAGTGCCCCTACCACGGGCTCCGGTACAACTCCGCGGGACGCTGCACCTCCATGCCCGCGCAGGAGACCATCAACCCCTCCGCCGTGGTCCCCTCGTTCCCGGTCGTGGACCGCTACCGGTACGTGTGGGTGTGGCTCGGCGACCCGGAGCTGGCGGACCCCGAGCTCATCCCGGACATGCACCAGATGACCTCGCCCGAGTGGGCCGGAGACGGCGAGACCATCTACGCGCCGTGCAACTACCAGCTCGTGCTCGACAACCTCATGGACCTCACGCACGAGGAGTTCGTCCACTCCTCCTCGATCGGCCAGGACGAGCTCTCCGAGTCCGACTTCGAGGTCACGCACGATGACCGCACCGTCACGGTCTCCCGCTGGATGAAGGACATCGAACCGCCGCCCTTCTGGCTCAAGAACATGCGGGACAAGTTCCCCGGCTTCGAGGGCCGGGTCGACCGGTGGCAGATCATCACCTTCCAGGCCCCCTCGACCATCACCATCGATGTCGGCGTCGCCAAGGCAGGCACGGGCGCCCCCGAGGGCGACCGCAGCCAGGGCGTCAACGGCTTCGTGATGAACACGATCTCGCCCGAGACGGACAGGACGTGCCACTACCTCTGGGCGTTCATGCGCAACTACCGCCTCGACAGCCAGCTCATCACCACCCAGCTCCGCGACGGCGTGCACGGCGTGTTCGGCGAGGACGAGGAGATGCTGAAGGCCCAGCAGGCCGCGATCGACGCGAACCCGGACTACGAGTTCTACAGCCTCAACATCGACAAGGGCGGCATGTGGGTCCGGCGGCTCATCGAGCGCATGCTCGAGGCCGAGGGCCGGCTCCCCGGCGCCGCGGCCTCCGCGCCGGCCTCCCAGCCCACGCCCCAGCCCGCGCAGGTCGGTGCCTGAGCATGGCGGCGCAGTCCTCAGCCATCTGGCAGCGCGGGCGGGTCGTCGAGGCCCGTGACGTGGCGCGGGACATCCGCCGGATCGTCATCGCCCCCGAGAATCCGGTCAGGGCGGCCGCGGGCACCCACGTGGACGTCGCCGTCATGATCGACGGCCAGCCCGACGTGCGCTCCTACTCGATCGTCGAGGCGGACGACGACGGCGCGCGCCTCGCGCTGTCCGTGTACCGCACGCCTGCCTCGCGCGGCGGGAGCGTGTACATGCACACGCTCGAGACCGGCGCGGAGGTCGAGCTGACCCAGCCGATGCAGAACTTCCCGCTGCGCGTGGGCGCCCGGCGCTACCTGGTCCTCGCCGGGGGCATCGGCATCACGGCGGTCCTGGGGATGGCGCGTATCCTGGCCCGTACCGGCGCGGACTACCGGTTCGTGTACGCGGGACGCAGCCGCGCGGCCATGGCCTACCTCGACGACCTTGTCGCCGAGCACGGCGACCGGCTCGAGGTCCACGTCGACGACGAGGGCTCGAGCCTGGACGTCCCGACGCTCCTGGCGGACGTGGACCTCGACACCGAGCTGTACATGTGCGGCCCGATCCGCCTCATGGACGCGGTGCGGCGCACGTGGCAGGACCTCGAGCTGTCCCTGCCGAACCTGCGCTACGAGACGTTCGGCAACAGCGGCTGGTTCGACCCCGAGGAGTTCGTGGTGCGGATCCCGCGCCTCGGCATCCAGACGGTCGTGCCCAAGGGCCGGTCCATGCTCGAGGCACTCGAGGACGCGGGGGCGGACATGATGTCCGACTGCCGCAAGGGCGAATGCGGCCTCTGCGAGGTCCGCGTCCTCGGCCTCGAGGGCCGCCTCGACCACCGGGACGTGTTCTACAGCGACCGCCAGCAGCACGCCTCCGAGAAGATGTGCTGCTGCGTCTCGCGCGCCATCACCAGCAGGGAATCCGTGATCGCGGGGAGTGGCCCCGCCGTCGTGACCATCGAAGTGAGCTGAGAATGACACCTGACCTCCGGGCCCGCATCGAAGCGGCCCCCATGCGCACGGCCCAGTGGCTCGTCGTCGCGCTCGCCACGGCGCTCAACGCGCTCGACGGCTTCGACGTGCTCGCCATGGCGTTCACGTCGGCCCGCGTCTCCAAGGACTTCGGCCTGACCGGCGGCGAACTGGGGATGCTCCTCAGCGCAGGCCTGGTGGGCATGGCCATCGGCTCGCTCGTGCTCGGGCCGGTCGCGGACCGGATCGGGCGCCGGCCCGTCCTGATCCTCTCGGTCTCCCTCTCTGCCGTCGGCATGCTCCTGTCCGCCACCTCGGGCGGTGCCTGGCAGCTGGGGCTCTGGCGGGTCGTGACCGGCCTCGGGGTCGGCGGCATCCTCGCCTGCACCAACGTGCTCGTGAGCGAGTTCTCCTCGAAGAAGCTCCGCGGCCTCGCGATCAGCATCTACACGGCCGGCTACGGCGTGGGCGCCACGGTCGGCGGAAGCGCGGCCGTGTGGCTGCAGGCGACGTTCGGCTGGCACGCCGTGTTCGTCGGCGGCGCGGCCGCGACGGCCGTCCTGCTCGTGGCCGTCCTCCTCTTCGCGCCCGAGAGCATCGACTTCCTCGCCACGCGCCGCCCGCGCGGCTACGAGGCCCGGCTCGCGCGCCTCGCCCGCCGCCTGCGCCTCGGCGGTGCCGAGACCGCGGACGTCCTCGCGGTGCCGGTCGCGGACGCCACGCGGCCGGATCCGTCCGGCACGACCGTGGGCCAGCTCTTCGCCCGCCCCAACCTCCGCACGACCCTGCTGGTCTGGGGCGCGTTCTTCGTGGTGATGTTCGGGTTCTACTTCGTCAACAGCTGGACTCCCAAGCTCCTGGTGACCGCGGGCATGACCGAGAGCCAGGGTGTGGTGGGCGGGCTCATGCTCACCCTCGGCGGAACGGTCGGCTCGATCGCCTACGGCGCGTTCGCCGCGAAGTGGCACCGCCGCACCGTCATGCTGTGGTTCACGGTGCTCGCCGCTGTCGCGACCGGCGTCTTCATCTCGACGGCGGGCGTCCTCGCCCTCGCCTTCGTGGTGGGCGTCCTGCTCGGCGCCCTCATCAACGGCTGCATCGCCGGCCTGTACGTCATCACCCCCTCGGCCTACGCCGCGAGCCTGCGCAGCACGGGGGTCGGCTGGGCGATCGGCATCGGGCGCATCGGCGCGATCATCGCCCCGCTGGCGACCGGGGCGCTGCTGGACACCGGGTGGACCCCGAACGGGCTCTACCTCGCGGTCGGCGCCGTGATCCTGATCGGCGCCGTCGCGGTGTACTTCCTGCCCCGCGACGCCAGCGCAGGCCGCGCGGCAGGGGAGCCGGCGGAGCCGGAAGCGGTCGCCGCGCACTGACGCGCCCACCACGCCCGACGGCGGCGACGCACCCCGCGCGGGTGCGTCGCCGCCGTCGTGCTCGGGGGGCTGCGCGTGGAAGACTGGGAGGATGCTGAGCAGGTCCCGGCCCGCGCAGGCGGCGCCACCGCCCCAGACGCCGCGCACCGCCGTCGCGCGCGTCCTCAGCGAGGTGTTCCAGCCGCCGTTCACGATCGCGGTCCAGCTCATCGTGAGCCCCGCCGCAAGCCCGGGCTGGCCGGAGACGTGGTGGTACGGGGCCATCGCGGCCCTCTTCACCTGCGTGCTCCCGTTCGGCATCCTCCTGGCCCTGGTCAGGGCCGGACGCGTCACCGACCACCACGTCAGCCAGCGCACGCAGCGCGCGCCGGTCCTCGCGATGGCGGTCGGATGCGTGCTCGCGGGACTGGCTGTCCTCGCGGTCCTCGGCGCGCCGGCGTCGGTCCTCGCGATGACAGTGGCGATCGTCGCCGGGATCGCCTTCCTCGCCGTCGTGAGCCTGTGGTGGAAGGTGAGCGGCCACGCGTCCGCGATCGCGTCCTCGACCACAGCGGCAGTGCTCCTGCTCGGCCCGGAGTGGTGGCCGCTCTTCCTGCTCGTTCCGCTGGTCGGGTGGTCCCGCGTGGCCCTCGGGGCGCATACCCTCGGGCAGGTCGTCGCGGGCGCCCTCGTGGGTCCTGTGGTGATCGTGGGCCTGTGGTGGCTCCTCCTCGGCGCGGGCTGACCGCCACGCGAACATGCGACCACTGCCCTTCTGATACTGGAAAAATCTCAATAAAGGCGGAATAGATATTTCCGCAACCTAATGCGTGGTCCTACGCTGGAAGGCACCGGCCTCTGCCGGACACCCGTGACGAGAGCAGGCGAGGGGGCCATGGAGACGCGACACCTGAGGTACTTCGTCGCGGTCGCCGAGGAGCGGCACTTCGGCCGCGCGGCCCAGCGCCTGCACATGGCCCAGCCGCCGCTGTCCCAGCAGATCAAGCAGCTCGAGGAGCAGCTCGGCACGCCCCTGTTCGAGCGCACCACCCGCAAGGTCGAGCTCACCCCCGCCGGCGAGCTCCTCCTCGAGCGCGGCCGCCGCATCCTGCAGGACCTCGAGGAGCTCGAGTCGGACGTCGCGCAGGTGGGCGCCGGCGCCGCGGGCGTGCTCCGCGTCGGCTTCTCCGGCTCGGCCACCTACCGGCTGCTCCCGCCGCTCGTGCAGAAGGCCCGCCGCGAGCTGCCCGGCCTCAAGCTCAGCGTCCACGGCGAGATGCTCACGCCGCAGATGGTGGCCGACCTCGAGGAGGGCAGGCTCGACGTCGCCGTCCTCCGCCCGCCGGTCGACTCGCCGGAGGTCGACCTCGCCTTCCTCGACCAGGACCGCCTCGTCGCCGCGCTCCCTGCCGACTCCCCGTGGGCGGAGCGTTCCCAGCTCGACCTCGCCGACCTCGCGGGCGAGTCGTTCGTGGGGTACCCCGCCCAGTCCGTCGTGACCCGGATCTTCCGCGAGGCGTGCCACCGCGAGGGCTTCACGCCCCGCGTCGTCCAGGAGGCCGCCGAGACCTCGACCCTCCTCGCGCTCGTCGCCGCCGGGATGGGCCTCGCGCTCGTGCCCATGACGACCCGCCGGTTCGCGTTCCAGGGCATCGTCTTCCGGCCCGTGCGCAACGCCCCGCCGGTGGACCTGGCGGTCGCGTGGCGGCACGGCGCCCAGACGCCCCTCGTCCGCCGCTTCCTCGCCCTCTTCGACACCGTGTCCGCACCCGCGCACGACGGCGCCGCCGCACCCCGCGCGGCCCAGCCACCCGCCGTCGTGCGCACCCAGCCCGTGAAGGAGCCCACCCGTGAAGATTGAGCGCATCGAGGCGATCCCCTACTCGATCCCCTACACCCACCCGCTGAAGTTCGCGAGCGGGGAGGTCCACGATGCCGAGCACGTGCTCCTGCGGATCCACACCGACGACGGGCTCGTGGGCATCGCCGACACCCCGCCGCGGCCCTACACCTACGGCGAGACGCAGGCCTCGATCGTCGCGGTGGTCCGGGACCTCTTCGCGCCGCAGCTGACGGGGCTGGACCCGCTCGACCGCGAGAAGGCCCAGCGCGTCATGGGCCGCACGGTGCACAACGACACCGCCAAGGGCGCGGTGGACATCGCGCTGTGGGACCTCATCGGCAAGTCCCTCGGCGTCCCGGTCCACAAGCTCCTCGGCGGCTACGCGGACGGCATGCGCGTCTCCCACATGCTCGGCTTCCGCCCGGCCCACGAGCTGCTCGAGGAGGCCCAGCGGTTCCGCGAGCAGTACGGCGTGACGACCTTCAAGCTCAAGACCGGCCGCCGCCCGCTCGGCCTCGACGTCGAGGCCGTCCGCGTGCTGCGCGAGGGCCTCGGCGAGGACGTCGAGATCTACCTCGACGCGAACCGCGGCTGGACCGCCAACGAGGCGATGGAGGTGCTGCGCCGCACCGAGGGAATGGGGCTGACCGCGCTCGAGGAGCCGTGCGACGCGTCAGAGGCGCTCAGCCGCCGCCGCCTCGTGCAGCACTCGACGATCCCGATCGTGGGCGACGAGTCCGTGCCGACCCCCGGCGACGTCTCGCGCGAGCTCCTCTCCGGAGGGTGCAACGCCATCTGCATCAAGACGGCCCGCAGCGGGTTCACGAAGGCCGGCGAGATCCTCGGGCTGTGCACCGGCCTCGGCGTGGACGTGACGATGGGCAACCAGATCGACACGCAGAT
The DNA here is from genome assembly GCF_050474465.1 of Sinomonas sp. B1-1. Lineage (NCBI taxonomy): Bacteria > Bacillati > Actinomycetota > Actinomycetes > Micrococcales > Micrococcaceae > Sinomonas > Sinomonas sp. B1-1. The sequence continues at coordinate 7,127 of NZ_JBCHVF010000009.1, forward strand.
CGGGTCCCTCGCCACCGTCACGTTCGGCGCGGCGCACGAGGCCAGCCAGCGCCGTGCGGGGGAGCTGTCCAACTTCCTGGACATGTCCGACGACCTCCTCGCCGAACCGCTCGAGATCCGCGACGGCGTCATCCGCGTCCGCGAGGTGCCCGGCGTGGGCGCCGAGATCGACGAGGGCAAGCTTGCCCGCTACCGCCAGGATTCCTGAGGAGGACCACATGCTGTTCATGGCACGCATGGACGTGACGTTCCCGCCCCATCTGACCCCCGAGCAGGTCGCGGACTTCCAGGCCCGCGAGAAGGAGTACTCGGCAGGGCTCCAGCGCTCGGGGAAGATGGCCGGCATCTGGCGGATCGTGGGGGAGTACGCCAACCACTCGCTGTTCGACGTCGAGTCCAACGACGAGCTCCACACGATCCTGAGCGGCTTCCCCATGTACCCGTACATGAAGATCAAGGTCACTCCGCTGGCGAAGCATCCCAACTCGATCCGCTGAGCGGCGGCCCGTCGGCGCTCTCGCCGCGGCCCGTCCAGGTCTTGATGACCGTCCACGCGACGGCGGTGACAGGAACCGCCAGCAGCGCCCCGATGATCCCGGCGAGGACCGTCCCGGACGCGAGCGCGAGGAGGATCGCGAGGCCGTGGATCGAGAGCACCCGGCCCATGAGGAGCGGCTGGAGGAGGTGGTGCTCGATCTGGTTCGCGGCCAGGACCACGATCAGTGCGACGAGCGCCACCACCGGCCCGTTGGAGATCAGGGCGATGCCCACGGCGAGGAACCCCGCGAGGGTCGCGCCCAGGATCGGGATGAACCCTCCGATGAAGACGAACACGGCCAGGGGCAGCGCCAGGGGCACCCCCAGGACCTGCAGCCCGATGCCGACGATGACCGCGTCCGCGGCGGCGACCATCACGGTGCCGCGGACGTAGCCGCCGAGCACGAGCGCGCTCCGGTCCGCGGCGAGCCGGGCCCTGTCCCGGTGCGAGGGCGGCATGAACCACAGGAGGAACTCGAGGATCTGGCGGCCGTCCTTGAGGAAGAAGAACAGGATCACGGCCATCAGGATGAGCGAGGTGACGATCTCGCCAGCCGTGCGGGCCCCGGTCAGGGCCTCGGCCCCGACGCTTCCGGACGTGAAGAAGTGCTGGATGGAGTCGCGCGCCTGGGCGATCTGCTCGTCGCTGATGCGCGCGGGCCCGTTGTTGAGGAAGCTGTGGAGCTGCTCGAGGCCGGCCGTGAACCGTTCCGCCAGCTCGTGGGCCTGGGCGCGGACGAGGAACACGATGCCGGTGATGATCCCGCCGAAGACTGCCAGGATCGCCACGAAGGAGCTCAGCACGGCCAGGGCCCGCGGCCACCCGTGGGCGTGCAGCCAGCGGACGAGCGGGGCGATCGCGCACGCGAGGATCGCGGCGATGACCACGGGGATGACCACGAGCGGGATCCTCAGCAGGACCCAGACCACCGCCCATATGAGGGCGCCGACCGCGAGGGCCTGCACCGAGCGGGTGCCCGCACGGCCGAGGCCGTCGGACCAGAGGTCGGCGACCTGCCTGCGCGGGGGAGTGGCGGGCGGTTCGGACATGGTGCCCTCATTCCAAGTCGTCGGCGAGCCAGCCCAGCGTACCGCTGGTCTGCCAGCGATTGGTCTGCCAGCGCTGGCTGAGGCCGTCCCGATGAGACCCGAGAGGTCTCAATGGCGCCGAAATCAGTATTTCCCTCGGCTCAATACCCCGTCCTACCGTGGAAGCATCACCCGGTGAGATGGATCACAGGGAAGGACGAAGGAGTCGCCATGAGCACCGAGACCAGTTCCGGACCACAGAGCCCCGGCCTCGGCGCCATGGCGCTGGCGCGGCCCTCCTCTGGGGCCATCGTCACCGCGGAAGCGTACGACGGCGCCGCGCACCGATGCGGGGCCGGAGCCTTCACGCTCGTCTCACTCGACCCGCCCCTGGCTCTCGTCACGCTGCCCCGCAGCTCCGCCGCCGCCCAGTGCGTGGGCGACGCGCCCTTCACCGTCGACGTCCCCGACGCGTCCGGGACCGAGATGACCCTGACCTGCAGCCCCTGGAACGTCTACGACGGCGGCGACCACGTGATCGCCGTCGGCGAGGTCGTCTCCTGCCGAAAGGACCAGCCATGCTCTTCACCCTCCTGACCCTTGCCCGCCCCGCCTCCTCGCCGGTGCCCGGCGCCCCCAGCGGGGGGCTTGACGGCAGCGGCACGCCGAGCGCCGCCGTCGTGCGTCCCCACGAGCACGGGCTGGAGTCCGCCGCCTGGGCGGGCTGGTGGTGCCCGGACTGCGGCGGCTGAACCTAGGTCGTTTCAACTCAGCGGAAGCGGGGCCGCGGCCGCCAAGGCGCTCTCCCGTACAGTCGGTCCATTCCAGCGGCAGTGACGCCGCTCACAGCAATCCGCAGGGTGCATGCACGACGCCGAGGAGCTGATGACCGACGATGACTTCCGCGGCCGCAACCGGGGGGCCGAGCCCGGCGCGCACGCTCGCGTTCTCGACCGAGGGCATCCCCACGGCGAACCGGGTGGAGCTCTGGTCGATCCACAATGCGAAGGCGCTCATCGCCCTCGACATCCGGACGATGGACGACTCGCCGCTCGCGGCGGCGGAGATCAACCTGCACTTCCCCTCGATCAAGCTCGCCCAGGTGCGGGGGAGCGCCCAGGTCATCGAGCGGAACGAGCGGTTCATCCGCCGGCATCCGATGGACGTCATCGGCGTGTTCTTCGCGCTCGCCGGCGAGGCGTTCTTCTACTACCCGGGCGGCTTCGAGACGCTGAGGCCGGGCCAGGCCGTCATCTACGACGCCGACCGGCCCTTCATGCGCGGCTTCCACCGGGGCGTCGAGGAAATGGTCCTGACGATCCCGCGCGAGGAATACCTCGCCCTGTCCGGCGGGAGGCCGCTCACCAAGCCGGTCGTCGTCGACTTCCACGACGCCGGTCCCTCCAACCGCCACATGCTCGCGCTCGCGAGGCTCGTCCGGGAGGCCCTCGCCACGGGCACAGCCGGCGGTGCACCGGCCGCCGCGCCGCTGGACGCCCGGGCAGTCGAGGCATCTTCCCTCGAACTGCTGCGCCTCCTCGTCGCAGGCAGGGGCGCCGGGACACCCCTGGGCTACCTCGCGTCGGCCCGCTGCTTCATCGAGGAGCACCTCGCGGACCCTGACCTGTGCCCGGCGCGGGTCGCCGACGCCGTGGGCATCAGCGAACGGCACCTCACACGCGTGTTCGCCGAAGAGGCGGAACCGCCGGGCGCGTACATCCTGCGCCGGCGCCTCGAGCGGGCACGGTCCCTCCTCGCCGACGAGGGCGAGCGGACGACGCCGATCGCGGCCGTCGCCGCCAGATGCGGCTTCTCCTCGCAGGCCTACTTCGCCCGCGTCTTCAAGGCACGCTTCGGCATGACGCCGCTGGCCGCCCGGCGCGGCGGTGCCGACACCCTGATCCTGCCCGACTGACGGGCCGTGCCGCCGCGCGGTCGCGCCCGCCCGAGTCGGCCAGCCGCGCGATTTGCAGTCCTCGGACACGTTCTTGCACTCCCCGGACATCGTCCAGTGCAGGACCTCGCAGAGCGGATGTGAGCTGGAACACTCGTCGTCACCGGGGAAAGGACGTGCCGGCGACGCTGCCGGCCCGCACACGAGGAGATCACCCTATGACCACCCCACCCATCGACCCGCGCGACCTGCGGCACGCCTTCGGGCGCTTCGGCACAGGCGTCACAGTCGTCACGACCCGCAATGACGTCGGCGAGGCCCATGGTGCGACCGTGAGCGCCTTCACCGCAGTCTCCCTCGACCCGCCGCTGGCCCAGGTCACGCTCATGCGCGAGTCCAAGCTGTCCGGGTTCGTGGCCCAGCGGCCGTTCGCGATCAACATCATGGGCGCCGCCCAGCAGGACACGTGCCTGCACTTCGCGGGCAGGCCGATGAGGGACGGCCCCGCCTGGGGGCAGAGCTCCACCGGAGTCCCGGTCCTCGCCGGCAACGCCGCGACCCTGGAGTGCCGCCCGTGGGCCGTATACGACGGTGGCGACCACCTCATCGTCGTCGGCGAGGTCGTCGCGCTCGAGATCACCCCCGCCGCGCCCCTCCTGTTCTTCGGCGGCAAGTTCCACCACCTCGGCGGCCTCGTCGGCGGCGCGCCGTGGGACTACTGCGGCGACGGCCACGCTGCCCAGTCCTCGTTCGTCCCCGCCCTCGCCACGCTGTAGGCGCATCCCGCCCCGCCTGCCCCGCAGACGCCAGTACCCCCAAGGCACCGCACCCGCCCACCCACGCCGCGGCAGCGCCGCCGTCGGCCATCGAAAGGAAGCAGCCATGACCGAGATCCTCGACACGCCCACCGCCGCCCCGCACGCCGTTCCCGACATGAGCGAGCGCACGACGCCCGCCAATGCCCTCAGGCCGCAGACCGGAGGCGAGTACATCGAGTCCCTCCGCGACGGGCGCGAGGTCTGGATCTACGGCGAGCGGGTCAAGGACGTCACCACCCATCCCGCCTTCCGCAACTCGGTGCGCATGGTCGCCCGCCTGTACGACGGCTTCCACCAGGAGGAGACCGCGTCCAAGCTGCTCGTGCCCACGGACACCGGCTCCGGAGGCCAGACGCATCCGTTCTTCAAGGCCGCCCGCAGCGTCGAGGACCTCAAGGCCTCGCGGACGGCGATCGAGACGTGGGCCCGGATGTCCTACGGCTGGCTCGGCCGTTCGCCGGACTACAAGGGCTCCTTCCTCGGCACGCTCGGCGGCATGCCCGAGTACTACGAGCCGTACCAGGACAACGCCAACCGCTGGTACAGGGAGTCGCAGGAGAAGGTCCTCTACTGGAACCACGCGATCGTGAACCCGCCCGTGGACCGGCACCTCCCGCCGGAGCAGGCCGGGGACGTGTTCATGAAGGTCCAGAAGGAGACCGACGCCGGGCTCGTCGTCTCGGGTGCGAAGGTCGTGGCCACGGGCTCGGCGATCACGCAGTACAACTTCATCGCCCACTACGGCCTGCCGATCAAGCGGAAGGAGTTCGCGCTGATCTGCACCGTGCCCATGGACTCCCCGGGCGTGAAGCTCATCTCCCGCGCCTCGTACTCGCACCAGGCCGCGGTGATGGGAACGCCGTTCGACTACCCGCTCTCCTCGCGCCTGGATGAGAACGACGCCGTGTTCGTCTTCGACAACGTCCTCGTCCCGTGGGAGAACGTGTTCTCGTATGGCGACATCGACAAGATGAACAACTTCACCCCCGCCACCGGCTTCCTCAACCGCTTCTCGTTCCAGGGCGTGATCCGTCTGGCCGTGAAGCTGGACTTCATCGCCGGCCTCCTGCTCAAGGCCCTCGAGATCACGGGAACCAAGGACTTCCGGGGCGTGCAGACCCGTGCCGGCGAGGTCATCGCGTGGCGCAACATGTTCTACGCGCTCGCGGACGGCATGGCGCTCAACCCGGATCCGGGCCCCAACGGGACGGTTCTGCCGAAGGTCGACTACGCCATGGCGTACCGGGTGTTCATGTCGACCGGGTACCCGCGCATCAAGGAGATCATCGAGCAGGACGTCGCGTCGGGCCTCATCTACCTCAACTCGTCCGCGCTGGACTTCAAGACCCCCGAGATCCGCCCGTACCTCGACAAGTACATCCGGGGCTCCGAGGGTGTGGCAGCCGTGGACCGGGTCAAGCTCATGAAGCTGCTCTGGGACGCGATCGGCACCGAGTTCGGCGGCCGCCACGAGCTCTACGAGCGCAACTACGCGGGCAACCACGAGGGCGTCAAGCTCGAGACACTCATGGTCGCGGAGGGCAACGGCACGGTCGCCTCGATGAAGGGGTTCGCGGACCAGTGCCTCGCCGAGTACGACCTCGACGGCTGGACCGTGCCAGACCTCATCAACAACGACGACGTGAGCATCTTCCTCAACCGGCGCTGACCGGCGGCAGGTGACCCTCAGGACGTGACCCCCAGAAGGTGACCCTCAGGACGTGACCCCCAGGACGTGACCCCCAGAGGGGCTCTGGGGGTCACCTTCTGGGGGTCACCTTCAGGGAGTCACCTTCCGGGGGTCACGTGGCGTGCGTCGCGAGCAGGGGACCAAGGTGTCACTCCCGCTCCCGGATGGTGAGCGTCCCCGCGAGGTCGAGGTCCGCCTGGGTGCCGGGATAGCCGGACTGGGCGATGAGGATCGCGCCGAACGCGGCAGCCCAGAACGTGCGCACCTCGCGCCGTGAGGACCGTTCGATCCGCCATCCGTGCCGTTCCAGGCTGCGCTCGAGGTAGCGCTCGGACATCCGGAACAGGAGGCTCAGGTGCCCCTTGACGACGGCGCCGAGCTGGGGCTTCGCGCGCGCCACGGCGAGGGCGTTGATCACCACGGGCAGGGACGGCGTGACGAGCACCGTCCGCGCGATCGCCCGGCGGAAGGCGGCCGCCGTCGTCATGCGCGAGCCTGCGCCCTCGATCCGTCCGGCGTCGCGGAGCATGAGCGCGAACGCGGCGTGGATGAACAGGGAGTCCTTGGAGCCGAAGTGGTAGGTGATCTGGTTCGGGTACACCCCGGCCGCACCGGCGATCTCGCTCACCGTGACGGCATCGGCCGGGCGCGCGGCGAAGAGTCCTGCGGCCGCGTCGATGATGCGCCGACGCGTCCTGGCCCCGCGGCCCCGTGGGGGCGCGGGGGTGTAGCGATGTGACGAGACTTCGACCGAACCCATGCTGGAATTGTATGCTGTACAACGCCGACGATTTTGTATCGCATACAACGGTGCGCGAGCGTCGTCGGCGGGGATGGGGAAGGCGTGCCAATGACTGAGATCGTCATCACGGGTATGGGGGCGACCACCCCGCTGGGCGGCACCGTCTCCGAGCTCTGGGACGGCATGCTCGCCCTGCGCTCGGGCGTCCGCAGCCTCGCCGGCTTCGACGACAGCCTCCCGGTCCGCATCGCGGCATCCCTCGCCGTCGAGCCCGAGGCCGCGATGCCGCCGGTCGAGGCCAGGCGCCTCGACCGCAGCCAGCAGGCGGCCGTCATCGCTGCGCGCGAGGCGTGGGCAGACGCGGGCGCGCCGGCGGTCGACGGCGACCGGCTCGCCGTCGTGATCGGCACCGGGATCGGCGGGGTCACCACGCTCCTGGCCCAGGACGACGTCCTCGAGGCCTCCGGTGCCCGGCGCGTCTCCCCGCGCACCGTCCCGATGCTCATGGCCAACGCCGCCGCCGCGCAGCTGTCGATCCAGTTCGGCGCCCGCGCCGGCGCCTCCGCCCCCGCCTCGGCCTGCGCTTCCGGCGCGGAGGCGATCGTCCAGGCCGCGCGCCTCATCGAGTGCGACGAGGCGGACGTCGTGATCGCCGGCGGGGCGGAGGCGGCCATCACGCCCCTGACCATTGCGGGCTTCGCGCAGATCGGTGCCCTCTCCAAGGCCGGGGGGGACCCCGAGGCGGCCTCGCGCCCGTTCGACGCGAACCGCACGGGCTTCGTGCTCGGCGAGGGCGCCGGCGTCGTGATCCTCGAGCGGGCGGACCACGCCCGGGCGCGCGGGGCCAGGGCCCGCGCCGTGCTCGCCGGCTACGGCATCACGGCGGACGCCTTCCACATCACGGGCACCGACCCCGCGGGCCTGGGCCAGGTCAAGGCGATCCGGAAGGCCCTCGCCAAGGCCGGCGTGGCGCCGTCGGACGTCCAGCACGTCAATGCCCACGCGACCGGCACCCAGGTCGGCGACGTGAGCGAGGCCATCGCCGTGCGCGAGGCCCTCGGCGACAGCGTCGCCGTCACTGCGCCCAAGGGAGCGCTCGGCCACCTGGTCGGCGCCGCCGGCGCGGTGGAGGCGATCATCACGGCCAAGACGATCCAGGAAGGCGTCATCCCGGCCACCCGGAACCTGGACGACCTGGACCCGGCCATCGGGCTCGACGTCGTGGCGGGCGCCGCCCGGGAGGCCCGCGTCGACGCCGCGGTCAGCAACTCGTTCGGCTTCGGCGGCCACAACGTGAGCCTCCTGCTGACACGCGCCTGAGGGTTCGCCTCCTGACGTCTTCCGCGGTGCGCACGGACCGCGTTAGGCTCAGCGCCATCCCGCGTGCTGGGCGCGAGATGAATCCTTGGGGGGACTGTGCCACTCGCGTCCATGCACCACCGTGCCCTATTCCGGCGGGCCGGGCGCCGCTGGCCACGCCGACTGGCTGCAGCGGCGGCGGCCATCGTCCTCATCGCGACCGGCGTCGGAACCGTCCCCGCCTCGGCCCAAGTCAATGCCGCGTCACCGCCTCGTCTCCTGGACGTGCGCGTCACGTCACCGGCCGTGCTGACTCCGGGGCAGTCCCTGACCATCGACTTCACGCTCAGCCAGGCGGCCGACTACGTCGAATTCTCGGTGGACGGCCTTGAGAGCCCGGAGTACCTCAGGGCGACATCCGGTCCGGTCTCCGGCTCCGGCCCGTTCACCGGGCGGGCCGTGCTGCCGGTGGACGCGGACCAGGGGCATCTCAAGTGGTCCGGTGCCTACTCGATCACACGCGTCAGGGTCGGATACGCCAAGGCCTTCCTCGGTTACCTCAACGGCCAGCAGTACTGGTACAACGCGACGGCAGACTACGCCCGTGACGGCAGCTGTCAGCAGAGCGAAGCCGGCTATTGCCTGCCGGGATACGCCTACGGGACGACCACATTCACGGTCGACGCCCCGGCCTACCGCATCAGCGACAATGCGAACCTGACGCCCCCGGCGATCGTGGGCACTCCCGGCTACGGCGAGACCATCAGCCTCGTCGACGCCACGTGGGCGGCCGGCAAGAGCGGACGCAAGACGTACTTGCGTGACGGGGTCGAGGTTGACCACCCGGACTGGGTCGTCGAGGAGGACATCGGCCATGACCTGAGCGTGCATCTCGAGTCGTTCGCCGAGGGCTACCGTCCCGCGGGCGCGACCTCAGCGCCGGTCAGAATCACTTCACCCATCACGGCGTCTCCGGCACGGCTCACCGGGCGTGCCGTGGTCGGCCAGAGGGTGACGGCAGCCTTCGACGAGTCGAGCGTCGCCGTGACCCCACCGCAGCCGTTCACCGTCTCGTACAAGCTCAACTACCAGCCGGCGACGCCCGACCAGTTCGCCCACACCCTCGCGGCCCGGGACGCCGGCAGGAAGTACCGGCTCGAGGCGATGGTGACGACGACGGGGACGCCGAGCGCCCAGCGGCCCTTCTCGGCGACCACGCCCGGCATCGTTCGCTACAAGGTGGCAGGCGAGGGGTTCGACGCCGGCTTTGCGCCCGACATCTTCGCCCGCGACGCCGGGGGCAGGCTGCTGCTGTACCCGACGGACGGGGTGGGCCGCTGGCTCCCGGCCAGGACGGTCGGCGTCGGGTGGGACGTGTTCGACCTCGTCCTCAACGTGGGCGACTTCGACGGCGACGGCAACGGCGACGTGCTGGCCCGCGACACCTCGGGGAACCTCTTCCTCTACCCCGGCGACGGCCACGGCGATTGGCTTCCCCGCCGCCAGATCGGCTGGGGCTGGAACGAGTGCGGTGCCATCGTCCCGGTCGGGGACTTCGACGCCGACGGGATCAACGACCTCCTGTGCCGGGCCACTGACGGCGGGCTCGTCTTCTTCCCCGGCCAGGGCGACGGCACCTTCCGCCCCACAAGGGGGTACTCGGTCAACCGGCTCCACACCGCTGCCACCCCCGGCTGGTACAACCCGCTTATTGGAGATGGCTGGAACAGCCTGAGCCAGGTCTTCTCCCCCGGGGACTTCGACGGCGACGGCAGGAACGATGTCCTCGCGCGCGACGCCGGCGGGCAGCTCCTGCTGTTCCGCGGCGACGGGAAGGGCGGCTGGCTCAGCGACCGCGCGACGGTCGTCGGCTGGGGCTGGGGCGGCATGGCCCGGATCGGAGGTGCGGGAGACTTCGACGGCGACGGCACCCAGGACGTGTGGGCGGTCGACGGCGGCGGCAGGCTTCTCGTCTACTTCGGCAACGGCCGCGGCGGGTGGCGGGGCAGCGCCGTCGTGGGTACCGGGTGGAGCGGGTTCACCTCCGTCTTCTAAGGAGGCGAGTAGGACAGATACTGTCCGCATCCCGCGCCATGATGGAGCCATGAACGACACGACCCAGCGTGTGCTGAGCCTGCTCAACCTGCTCCAGTCGCGCCCCGTGTGGACCGGGACGGAGCTCGCCGAGCGGCTCGGCGTGACGACGCGGAGCATCCGCCGGGACGTCGAGCGGCTGCGCGAGCTGGGCTACCCGGTCCGGGCCGAGCACGGCACCGGCGGCGGGTACCAGCTCGGCGCGGGCAAGGCCCTGCCGCCGCTGCTGCTCGACGACGAGGAAGCCGTCGCGGTCGCCGTGAGCCTGCGGCTGGCGGCGGGCGGGACCGTCACAGGCCTCGGCGAGGCGGCCGTCCGCTCGCTCGCGAAGCTCGACCAGGTGCTGCCGGCGCGGCTGAGGGCCGAGGTCAAGGGCGTCATCGAGGCGACCGTGAGCCTCGACAGCCCCGTCACCGCCGTCGATGCCGACGTCCTCGTCGCGCTGGCCCGCGCCATCCGCACCCCCGAGCGGGCGACGTTCGACTACACGAAGGCGTCCGGCGAACGCTCCGAGCGGCGCGTCGAGCCGTACCGCCTCGTCGCGGCCGCGCGCCGCTGGTACCTCATGGCCTGGGACCTCGACCGCGCGGACTGGCGCACCTTCCGCCTCGACCGCATGGCCGCCGCCCGCGGCACCGGCTGGCGGTTCACGCCGCGGGACGCGCCCGACGCCGTCGAGTACGTCCAGGCCTCGATCACCCAGGCGCCCTACCAGTACGTGGCCAAGGTGCGCATCCACGCGCCCGCCCACGAGGTCGCCGAACGCGTGCCCTCGACGATTGCGGTGGTCGAGCCGGACGGTGACCACGCCATCCTCACCGCCGGCGCGGACGACCTCGACTATGTGGCGTACCACGTGGTGCGGCTGGGCTGGCCCGTGAGCGTGATCGAGCCGCCGGAGCTGCGCGAGGCCATGCGGACCCTGGGCGAGAAGCTCACGGCCGCGGGCGCGTAGGCGCCGGCACGAGGGGTAGGGCACTATGCGTCAGCCGGCCTTCAGTTCTCCGGCGCCACGAGCCCGGCGAGGAACGCCGGGAAGCGCCATCCGGCGAAGAACCCAAGCGCCTCGATCCACGAGGCCTCGTCCGCCGGACCCGCCGACGGGCCGAACATCGTGACCGATTCGACGAACACGGCGAGCCGGTCCGCTACCCCGGTGAGCCGCGAGGCCGCGGCGGCCAGGTCGCCGTCGTCCGCCCGGCCGGCGCGCACCGCCTCGGCGAGATGCAGGCGGCAGGGGGCGGCGGCGTCGTGCGCCGGCGAAGTAGGCCCGTCGCCGAGGCACGCCGAGCACGCGAGCTCGGCCCAGGCGTCTGCGGTGAGCGAACACCAGCGCCGGCTGTGGCGGAGCGGGTTGGCCTCGGCCGCGAGGGCAGCGCTGTTGGAGTTGGCGTAGCCGATGGCGAACCCCTCCTTGGGCGGGGAGTCGAGCTGGGTGCAGATCAGGCAGCGGCGGGCCGGGACCAGGACCGCGTCCGGTCGGCGCCCCCAGCCGCGCGGCTGGGCGAGCCGATGGCCCAGCCCACGCGCCAGGTCCTCGTAGAGCACGCTGACATCGAAGGGGACGTGGCCCGCGCGGTCGCCCACGCCTGCCTCCCACAGCTCGATCTCGACCACGGCATAGCCCCACGTGTGGCGGGGGCAGAAGCCCAGCGACTCGCGCATCCAGGCCCGCATCGACGGGATCTGGATGGCGCCGTGCACGAACGACCACAGGAGCCGGACCTCCTCCGTGGTCAGGCGCAGCGGAGCGGCCGGGAGCAGGACCTGAGCTGTCCGGATTGCCATGGCGCCTCCTCGCTGATTGTCGCACGGCGTGCTGACAGGCGTCAGTGCTGCACCCCTCCCGGCACAGGCCCTGGGACGCTAGCGTGGCCCCATGAGCGATCAGCCTGCAGACCTGACCGAGCCAGCCAACGGCAGGCACACCACGAACGGGACGCCGCACGGTTCAACCTCCCTGACGCCGTTCATCGTGGTTGACGGAGCCGCCGCCGCGATCGGGTTCTACGAGACGGTCTTCCGCGCGAAGGCCCTCTCCCGGACCGAGTTCCCCGGGCCGGATGGGACGATGATCGTGGCGCACGCGGTCCTCGACTTCGGCAACGGCCGCCTCGAGCTCGGCGACCCGAACCCGGAGTACCACCTCGTTCCGCCGCCCGCCGGTGACGACGACTGCTTCTCCCTCGCGGTCTACGTCCCCGACGTGGATGCCGCCGTGGAGCGGGCCGTGGTCGCCGGGGCAACGGTGCGCGAGCCCGCGGCCGTCTTCGTCTCGGGGGACCGCTTCGCGAGCATCCGCGACCCCTTCGGCATCCGCTGGTCCGTGATGACCCGCGTCGAGGACCTCTCCGACGAGGAGGTCAAGGCCCGCGTCGACGCGTGGGCCGCGACGATGGGCGGCTGAGGCTGGTTCGGCCGCTTCGGCAGGGCGGAGTGCATGGGGCGAGTTCGGCGGCACACGGGGTGATCTCGAGTGCACACGGGGTGACTTCGGCGGCACAGGGGGTGACTTCGGGCTACGGCTCGAACCGCACCGGGTCCCAGTCCAGGACGTGCGGCTCGGCGAGGCCTTCGGTGACGAAGGGATCCCCGGCGACGAACCGCTCGGCGTCCTGCCGGGAGGTGAAGAGGCCCATCGACGAGGCCGTCGGGTCCGGGGTCAGGAAGGGCCCGAGCGCCACGAGCCCGCCGCCGTCGGCCCTGAAGGACTGGTAGTACGCCTGGTGCCGCGGGTACACCTCGAGGATGCGGGCCCGGTCGACTCCTTCGCGGACCCTGTACAGCACAACGGATTCCATGCCGGGATCTTAGCCCTCGGCGGGCGTCCGGCGGCCGGCCCCGCGCGGGTCAGCTCATGCTGCCCGCCGGTGCTGGGACGACTCCCTGTCGTCCGTCCTGCCGGAGCCGTTCGAGCCGTCGGAACCTGCCTCTTCGTCCTGCTGCTCGCGCAACCACGCAAGCAGGTGTTCGTGGACGACGGCGCGCCGCTTCACTGTCCTCATCCTTCCTGTCGTGCCCCTCGGGGCGGTGTTGAATACTGTTTCCCGCTGGGCCGGCGCTCAATCGCGCTAGATGGCGTTCCACCCGTTGTCCGAGGCGAGGACCACTCCGTTGATGTTCGTCGCGTCCCTGCTCAGCAGGAAGGTGATGCTCGCTGCAACCTCGTCAGCCTGGGCCGCTGGCGGAAGCACCACACCGAAGAGCGGCGCGATGGTCTCCTTCGCGAGCTCCGAGTCCATCGGCGCCTCGATGTGGGTGATCGTGGCGCCGGGAGCGACTGCATTGACCCGGATGCCCCTACGCCCGTACATGAACGCGGCGCTCTTCGTCAGGCCGTTCACCGCGTGCTTCGACGCCGTGTAGGCCGCGCCTGCCGCCGAGCCGCGCAGCCCCGCCTCGGACGACACGTTGACGATGGAGCCGTGCCCGGCCTCGAGCATGAGGGGCAGCACGGCGCGCGAGAGGCGCACGATGGCGGTCACGTTGACCGCCATGACCCGTTCCCAGATCTCGTCCGGCAGTTCGTGCAGGCCGTGGAAGTGGTCCATGATCCCCGCGACGTTCGCGAGCCCGTCGACCCTGCCCCCGGCCGCGGCGACGACCGCCTTCACGGCGTCCTCCGTGCTGATGTCCCCGGCGACCGGGACGAGGCCGAGGTCAGGGTTCTCGGCGAAGAGCTCCTCGAGGCGCTCCCGGCTCACATCGCTCGCGATGACACGCCCGCCCTCTCTGGCGACCCTCAGCGCCGTCGCACGCCCGATGCCCGAGCCCGCGCCGGTGACGATGACCGTCTGGCCGTCGAAGCGGCCAGGGGTGATGACTTCCTGCCATGCGGACACGCTGGCGCCTCCTACTCGGGCAGTGCGGGCGCGGCCGGGAAGTCGAACTCGGTGCGCGCGTAGCGGTTGAAGTAGTTGTTGAAGAGGTTGCCCATGATGTGGGCGAAGGCCTCGGCGAGGTCGTCCTCGGTCCAGCCGGCGTCCAGGGCTGCCTGCCAGACCCCGTCGGACACGTCGCCGGTGTTGGCCGATGCGTCACGGACGAGCGCGGTCATGGCGGCGAGCTTCGGGTCCCACGTGACCTTCCCGGCCCGGATCGCGATCATCTCCTCGTCCGTCCACCCCGCCCGCCGGCCCGATCTGGTGTGGGACGCCTCGCAGTACTCGCAGCCGTTCTGGTTGGCCATCGCGAGGGCGATCGCCTCGCGGGTCTTCGCGTCGAACGTGCCGTGGTCCTTGAGGGCCTGGTTCTTGCCGAGGTAGATGTCGAAGACGGCCTGGTTGTGGGCCAGTTCCCCGAGCATGTGGCTCAGGCGGCCCACACTGCCGGCGATCTGGGCGACCGCTTCGCGGGCCTCGGCGGGGACGTCTTCACGGGTGTGGACTCGGATGCGCGCCATGGGATCAGGGTTGCACCGGGCCGCGCCGCCCAACAGGGCCGAACGGCTCGCTCTTCCGCGTCGCCCGCGCGGGATGCGGCCCCGTCAGCAGGGGGCGACGGCCTCGCAGGGGTCGGCGCCCGGGTCGGCGGCGTGGACCGCCCGTGCGAGGCGGGCCAGCAGCGCGCGGAGGGCTGCGCCGTCGTCCGCCGGGAACCCGGCCAGGAGCGCCGCCTCGGCAGCCGCGACCTGCTCCTCGAGCCGCGCGAGCTGTGCCCGGCCCTCACCGGTGGCCACGACCTTGCGGGCGCGGCGATCACCGGGGGCCGGGATCCGTTCGATGAGCCCGGCGTCGGCCAGCCCGTCGAGCAGGTAGGTGAGGACGGTCCGGTCGATCGCGAGGTGGGCGCCGAGGGCCTGCTGGTTCGGCAGGTCGTAGTGGACCACGGCCGAGAGGATCTGGAACCCGCGCACGCCGCCCGGCGCATCGCCGATCGCTGCCTCGAAGCGCGCCTGGTACCCGCGCAGGACCATGGCGAGGTTCCACCCGAGCTCGCCGGGAACCGTGGACAGGTCGGGGGCGGTGGCGCTCATGTGATCCATCATACCGGCGGGAATGTTGCGGCATAGATCTTCTGTTGAAAAGATCATCTGTAGTTCGACGTACATTGGAGGCGGCATCAGCATGGAGCAGCGCATCAGGACCGTCGGCATCCTGGGGGCCGGGCGCGTGGGGACGGCCCTGGCGCGAGAAGCCCTCAAGGCCGGGTACGAGGTCCGGATCGCCACCGCCAAGCCGGTCGAGGAGATCGAGCTCATCGTCGAGATCATCACGCCGGGCGCAATCGCCGTGGCTGCCGCCGATGCCGCAGCGTCCGACCTCGTGGTCCTCGCCGTGCCCCTGCACAGGTACTCGACCCTCGACGCCGCCGCGCTTGCGGGCCGGGTCGTCGTGGACGCGATGAACTACTGGGAGCCCACCGACGGCGCCATGCCCGAGATGCACGCGGGGCGCGGCACGTCCGAGGTGGTCCAGGACTTCCTCTCCGGCTCGTCCGTGGTCAAGACCCTCAACCACATCGGCTACCACGACCTCGAGTCGGACGGCCGCCCCGCCGGCACCCCGGACCGCCGAGCGCTCGCCGTCGCCGGCGACGACGAGTCCGCGCGCGCCGTCGTCCTCGGGTTCGTCGAGGCGCTCGGGTACGACGCCGTGGACGCCGGCCCCCTCGCCGCCGGGCGCGCCTTCGAGCCGGGCACCGAGATCTTCGCCGGCGCGCACGACGCCGCCGGGCTGGGTGAGGCGCTCGGCCGTGCGGCCACCGGTGCCACCGCCCCGGCAGCGGTGTAGCCCTTCACTGCCGGCGGCGTGGCCCCGCACAATGGCTGGATGACGACTTCGGAGGCGGACGACCGGCGCAGCGGCGGGGCCGCCTCCATGTCGGTGGACACGGGCGCGCTGACCACGGCCATCGTCGCCGCTGGTGCCTCCTTCTTCGCCCAGCCCGGGGACTGGACCTTCCTCTCGGTGGTCCTCGGGGCCGCCTTCCTGCTGATCCTCCTGGCCTACCACCGGCCCCAGCGGGGCGCCCGGACTGTCCAAGGCGTCTTCGTGCGCGCAGCGTTCGCCGGGACGGTGGCCCTCTCGCTGTGCATCATCGCGGGCCTCCCGCTTCA
The DNA here is from genome assembly GCF_050474465.1 of Sinomonas sp. B1-1. Taxonomy (NCBI): domain Bacteria; kingdom Bacillati; phylum Actinomycetota; class Actinomycetes; order Micrococcales; family Micrococcaceae; genus Sinomonas; species Sinomonas sp. B1-1. The sequence continues at coordinate 23,288 of NZ_JBCHVF010000009.1, forward strand.
GCTCGCGGCCGAGAACGCCGGCATGACCAACGAGGCGCACGCGGCGGCCGACGCCGTGACGGAGTGGGTCAGCTGGGCCTGGGTCCCGGTCACGGCTGTGGTCTTCTGGCTTGAGCCCCGGATCGCCCGGGCGCTTGCGTCGACTCGTTCGGAACGGCGCGACAGGGCCTAGTCATTCCTTCACATGGGCTGCTCGGAACTCGGGCGGAACCGCTTCCTGGAGGACCCAACGGTTTCCGTCGGGATCCGCGAAGTAGGCGAACTGGACGCCGCCAAGGTTCTGGATTTCGCTGATCTCCGCACCCCGCCTGTGGAGCTCCGCGCGGACTGTGGCGAGGTCCTGCACCACGAGCTGGAGGCCTTCGAGGTTGCCGGGAGCCATGCTGGTCATCCCTGTGCCGATGACGATCGACGTGGGGGAGCCCGGCGGCGTCAGCTGCACGACCCGCATCCCGGGAATGTGCTCCACGTCGTGGTCCACGTTGAAGCCCAGCGTCTCCATGTAGAAGGACTTCGACGCCTCGACGTCCGCCACGGGCACCTGCACTACTTCGAGTCGCATCTCCACGGCCACACGCTACCCCGCGAGGCCGGCGACGGCGACCACCATCGGCCGGCCCTGGCCGGGCTCGGGCTCCATGTCGACGAGCGCGAGCTGGGTCAGGCGCAGCGGATCACCCTCGGACGCGGCCCCGCGCCTGGTGGCCGTGATGTGCGGCCGGAAGCCGTTGCCCGCGTAGTCCGGCCTGCGGAAGGTCGGGACGTGGATGTCGAGCTCGTCGACGAAGACGCTGTGCAGGGCCCGGAGCGCGGGCGAGTCGACGAGGGCAACGGGAGTGTCGTGCTTCGGGCCGAAGAGCTCCGGCGTTCCCGCGGACGCCTCGATCGGCGCGGTGCGCGCCGCCACCGCGGCCATGCTGTCCGCGAGCTGCGCCGCGGCCGCCCACGTCGAGAAGACCGGCATGACGGTGATGTGCAGCGGCCAGTCGCGCACCGCGTAGCGCTCGCCGACGGCCATGGGCGTCAGGGGCAGGACGATCGCGAAGCGGTGCACGCATCGATCGTAGGCGCCTCTAGTCTGGCCCTATGACCACACAGACTCCCTCCGCTCCGGTGCGGGTCGCCGTCCACGGCGAGACGCTTCCCTTCCTCACCCGTGCGATCGAGGCGGGCGGAGGCGCCGTCGTCGGGCTCGACGGGGATCCAGAGGTCCTCGTCCTGGACCACGGCAACCCCAAGCACGAGCTCAAGGCGGTCCTCGACGCGACCCCGTCCGTACGCTGGGTCCAGCTTCCCTCCGCCGGGATCGAGGCCTATGCGGACGCCCTCGCCGCCCACCCCGAGAAGGTGTGGACGAGCGCGAAGGGCGCCTACGCCAAGCCCGTCGCCGAGCACGCCCTCGCGCTCACCCTCGCTCTCCTGCGCGAGCTGCCCGCGCGCATCCGCGCCCGCTCCTGGGCGCCCGCGACCGGCACGTCGCTGCACGGGCTCCGCGCCGTCGTGATCGGCGCCGGCGGGGTTGGCCTGGAGATCCTGCGGCTGTTCCGGGCCTTCGACGTCGAGGTCGACGTCGTGCGGCGCACCGCGGCACCCGTGCCCGGCGCCAGGAGCACGACCACAGCGGACCGCCTCGCCGACCTCCTGCCCGAGGCCGACGTCGTGGTGGTCGCCGCCGCGCTCACGTCCGGGACGTCGAAGCTCATCGGCGCGGACGAGCTGGCCGGCATGAAGCCGACCGCGATCCTGGTGAACATCGCCCGCGGAGGGCTCGTGGACACCGACGCCGTCGTCGAGGCCCTCCGCGCCGGCACGATCGCGGGGGCGGCCCTGGACGTCACCGACCCCGAGCCGCTCCCGGACGGCCACCCGCTCTGGGACGAGCCCCACGCCATCATCACCCCGCACGCCGCGGACACCATCGAGATGATCCGGCCGCTCCTCGGGGAGCGCGTCGCCGAGAACGTCCGGCGGTTCGCCGAGGGCCAGGAGCTGGAGGGGCTTGTGGACGCCGCCGCCGGGTACTGACGCCCGCGCCGCACCGGCCGCCCGCGGCCGGCGAGGATCAGCCGAAAGGTGGAGGCCGGCGTCGTGAGTCGCCTGCGAGGATGGAAGGGTGACTTCCCTGAACACGGAACCGGCCACCGGCGCCGGCATCGCCGCCACGCCCCGATCCCTCTACCGCACCCTGGCCCTCGCCGAGATGGCGACCTGGACCCTGCTCATCCTCGGCATGGTCCTGAAGTACGCGCTGAAGGCGGGGGACTGGCCGGTCCAGGTCGCAGGGATGGTCCACGGGGTTGTCTTCGTCTCCTATGCGGTGACGGCGGCCCTCGTCGGGGTGAACCAGCACTGGCCTCTGGGCCGGATCGCCGGCGCGGTCGCGACCGCGGTGGTGCCGTATGCGACGTACCCGTTCGACCGCTGGCTCGAGCGCCGCGGCCACCTCGAGGGCGGGTGGCGCCGCGAGCGCACGGACGACCCCCGCGACAGCTCGTGGGCCAGCGGCGTCCTGCGTGCCCTGCTGGCCCACCCGGTCGCGCTCGCGGCAGGGCTGGCTGTGGCGGTCGCGGCGATCGTGGCGGTGCTGCTGTTCCTCGGCCCGCCCACCCAGTGGGGCCGGTGACGGGTCCGGGCGTGCAGATCTGCATCATTCGGAGGCTCATTCGGCCCGAAACGGCCCCGTGGCGCCCTGAGTTGTGCAGATTGTGACAGCGTGGACCTAGTGGGCGTGCTGGGAGCCCGTCCCAGCGCCTGCTGACCCAGCTGCACCCGCTGCCGCAGCGGGAGAGCTCCCGTCGGCCACGACGAACTGCCCCATCATCCCCTGGTCCTCGTGCGTGAGCAGGTGGCAGTGGAACATGTAGGGGTGCTGGGCGTCGGCGTATTTCGGCATGCGGAACGCGAGCCGGTTCCGCTCGCGCGGCATCAGCGGGATGGTGTCCTTCCAGCCCGCGCGCTCGGGCGGCGGCGCCGCGCCGTCGATGTCCAGCAGCCGGAACTGCACCCCGTGGATGTGCAGGTTGTGCTGGAACGCGTTGACGTTGTCCACGTACCAGACCTCGGCGCCGCCGGGCGCGGCGGTGAAGTCGATCCGGTTCATGTCCATGGTCTTGCCGTTGATCTGCCGGCCGCTGAACGTGAAGGACCGGGACGTCGCGACGCGGGTGTCCGGCGCCGCGGCCAGCTCGGCGAGCGTCGCGGGCAGCGCGGCCGACGGCGTCAGGGTTGCCGCGGCGTCCAGGCGCACGACGTCGAACTCGCGCCCGCCGCCGAACGCGTCCGCGGGGTTCACCCGCCCCAGCTCCGGCGCGAACGACTTCAGCATAACCGACTCGCCGGGCGCCATCTCGACGACGATCTCGGCCCGTTCCGCAGGGGAGAGCTGCACGGCGTCGAGCTCGAGCGGCGTGGCGAGCAGGCCGCCGTCGGACGCGACCATGTGGAACCGGCGGTGGTCGGCGAAGCCGAACCGGAACCAGCGGCCCGCGCTCGCGTTGAGGATGCGAAGCCGCACGCGCTGGGTGGCGACAGGCAGGACGGCGCCGAGGACCCCGTTGGCGGCGATCGAGTTGCCCAGGGTGCCGATCGAGTTGCCGGACGAGTCGAAGGTGATCCTGCCGCTCGAGTCGAGGCGGCGGTCCTGGACGATGAGCGGGATGTCGTCCACCCCATATTCGTGGGGGAGGCCGGCTGCGCCCCACGTGGGCGGCGCCGCCTCGTCGACGAGGAAGAGCCCCGCGAGCCCGAGGCCCACCTGCTTCTCGGTGTTCCCGTGCGGGTGGGGGTGGTACCAGAGCGTCGCGGCGGGCTGGTCGAACGTCCACTCAGGGGACGCCGTGGCTCCCGCGGCGATCATGGCGTGCGGTCCGCCGTCGGCCGCGGCCGGCAGCTGGACGCCGTGGAAGTGGACCGTGGTCTCCTCGGTGAGCCGGTTCTCGACGACGACGCGGACCTTCTCGCCCCGTGACGCCCGCAGCGTGGGGCCGAGGTAGGCGCCGTTGTAGCCCATGGTGTCGGCCGCCTTGCCGGCGACGAACTCGTGGGTGCCCGCCTGTGGCGCCAGATGGAACGTCCTCACGGGGGACCCGCCCGCGGAGTCGAGCGTGCCGGCGTCGAGCGGCGGGATCGGCAGCTTCGCGCCGAACTCGACCTTCGGGACGTCCTCTGGGGCGGCGCAGGCGGCCAGGGACGGGGCGAGGGGAGCGAGCACGACGGCGGCCGCGGAGGCGCGCAGGAAGTGGCGGCGGGAAAGGGGCACGCCTTCTAGGGTAGGCCGCGCGGGGGGACGGCTACATTGGGGCTTATGGCATCTGATGTGGACGAGACCCCCGAGTCGCCCATCGTCGGGGAGGCCGCGACCGTCGTCGTGCTTCGCGAGGGCGCGGCGGGAGTCGAGGTCCTGCTCCTCGAGCGGCCCCATTCCGGCTCGTTCGCGGGCGCCTGGGTCTTCCCGGGCGGGAAGGTGGACCCCGAGGACGGCGACGGCGACGCCGGGCTGCGCCGGGCTGCCGTGCGCGAGACGCTCGAGGAGACGGGGCTCGTGCTCGAGCCGGCCGGGCTCGTCCCGCTCTCCCACTGGATTCCGCCGATCGGCGCGCCGAAGCGGCTTCGGACCTGGTTCTTCCTCGCGGGCCATCCGGGTGGGGACGTGGTGCTCAACCCCGGCGAGCACGTGGGGTCCGAGTGGATGACGCCGGAGGCGGCGCTCGAGCGGCACGGCGCCGGCGGCGTCGTGCTCGTCCCGCCCACCTGGCTGACGCTGCACAGGCTCCTCGGGGCTCGAGGCGTCGACGAGGCGCTGGCGCGGGCCGGCGGCGACGGCTTCGAACGGTACTTCAGCCATCCCCTGCGCGGGGACGATGGCGTGCGCGCGGTCATGTGGTCCGGCGACGCCCAGTACGACGACGCCTCGGCGGTCGGGGACGCCCGGCACCGGCTGTGGATCGACGCCCTGCCCTGGCGTTACGAACGCAGTAAAGTGTGAATGACTCTTTTCAAGTATGACCTGCGCCACTAGTCTCGTTTCGTGCCCCGGCGCCACTGGGGCGGAGGTAGGGCCGGAAGCGTCGCGCACCCGCGCTTCCGGCGGGACGAAAGGCAGATCATGCACCGATCCATCCGCAGGTCCGCGCTGTGTGCGGGCCTGGCTGCGGGCATCGCGCTCGCCGGCACCCTCCCAGCCATCGCAGCACCTTCGGGCACGACGGCGGCGACGTCGCCGACCGCTCTGCCCAGTGCAGCCCAGGCCGGGAGCCAGAACTACCTTGTGCTCTACAAGTCCGGCGGCAAGGCTGCCGGCAAGTCCCTTGACGCCATCGCCAAGGCCGGGGGAACGCTCGTGCAGGACTACAGTGCCATCGGCGTCGCTGTGGTGAGCTCGGCGGCGTCGGACTTCTCGGCCAAGCTCCGCGCTGCGGATCCGAGCGTCGACGCGTCGTCGTCGACGGCGTCGTTCGGCGTGGCGCTCAAGGGCGACGCCGACTCCGCGGCAGCCGCCGATCCCATCCTGCCGCCGACGCCGGCACCCGGAGCAGACAGCCTCTCCGGGCTCCAGTGGGACATGGACCAGATCCATGCACCCGAGGCCCGGTCGATCAGCGGCGGCAGCACGTCGGTGGTGGTCGGTGACATCGACACGGGCCTCGACTACACGCACCCGGACCTCGCGCCGAACGTCGACTTCTCCAAGAGTGCCTCGTGCGTCGGCGGTGTCCCCAACCAGACCCCGTCCGCCTGGATGGATGACAACGGGCATGGCACCCACACGGCCGGCACGATCGCGGCCGCGAAGAACGGCGTGGGCATCGTGGGTGTGGCCCCGAACGTGAAGCTTGCCGGGATCAAGGCCGGGAACGCGGACGGCCTCTTCTTCCCCGAGGCCGTGGTGTGTTCCTTCATGTGGGCCGCCGAGCACGGCATCCAGGTGACGAACAACAGCTACTTCGCCGATCCGTGGTACTTCAACTGCAAGAACGACCCCCAGCAGAAGGCCATTTGGGAGGCCGAGCGGCGGGCCATCAAGTATGCGCAGTCCAAGGGGACGACCGTCGTGGCGGCTCTGGGCAACTTCTCCGATGACCTGGCCCACCCGACGCAGGACGTGCAGAGCCCTGATGACACCACGCCGGTCACGCGGGACGTCACGAACGCCTGCGCCGTGGTGCCCACGGAGGTCGCCGGTGTGATCGGCGTGACCGCGGACGGAAGCAAGGGCTTCAAGTCGTACTACTCGAACTACGGCTCGGGCGTGGCCGACGTCATGGCCCCGGGTGGTGACCGCAAGAATGTTGCCGCCGGGGTCGTCAACGGCCGTGTCCTGTCGACGTACCCCGCAGCCCTCGCCGGTGGGTGCGGGACCAACAAGGTCGTCGACGCCTCGGGCGCCACCTACTGCTACCTCCAGGGCACCTCGATGGCGTCGCCCCACGTGGCAGGCGTCGCGGCCCTCGTGGTCAGCTCCGGCGTGACGAGCCCAGGTGCCGTCGCGGCCCGTATCGGCGGCACCGCCGACGCTGTGCCCTGCCCGACGGACATGTCGGTATATGCAGCCAACCCGTCGGTCGACAACGGCGCGCCCCAGACCTGCACGGGCGGCGCGGGCTACAACTCGTTCGCCGGCAAGGGCCGCGTCAACGCCTTGGCCGCGATCGGCGGCTAGCCCCACCAAACGACTGCTCCGTAAGTGTCCTTTTGGGGGCTCGGAACGACACTTACGGAGCAGTCGATGGGGCGGGTCAGCCGCGGTGGGCCTCGAGCGCTCCCCGGACCACCGGCGCCAGCCGGCGCACTCCCTCGCGGATCTGCTCCGGCGTGACCCCGGAGAAGGCCAGTCGGAGCTTGCTGCTGGTGCCGTCCGACGGGGTGAACGCGGCGCCCGGGATGAACACGACCCCAGCCTCGATCGCCTTGTACAGCAGCGGGTACGTGTCGATCCCCTCGGGCAGGGTGACCCACACGAAGAAGCCGCCGTCCGGCGTCGTCCACGTCGCCTCAGGCGGGAAGTGCTCGGCGAGCGCTTCGAGCATGGCCGAGCACCGCTCGGCGTAGGTGGCCCGGGATTCGGCGAGGTAGCCGCGCCAGTCGAAGGTCCTGAAGAACTCGGTCACGATGAGCTGGTTGAGCGTGGACGGGCACAGGACCACGGCCTCGGCGGCGAGGTAGAAGCGGCGGTACAGGTGCCTGGGCACGAGCGCCCAGCCGAGCCGCACCCCGGGGGAGAAGATCTTCGAGAACGAGCCGCAGTAGATGACGTCGTCCGGGTTGTCGGCGCGCAGCGGCGGGAGCGGGTGCCCGTCGAAGCGCAGCATGCCGTAGGGGTTGTCCTCGAGGACCAGGATGTTGTGCGCGCTGCAGATGTCCACGATCCGCTGCCGCCGCTCCGCCGCAAGCGTGATCCCGGACGGGTTGTTGAAGCTCGGGATCGTGTAGAGGAGCTTGATGCGCTTGCCCTCCGCCTCGAGCTCTGCGATGCGCGATTCGAGGTGCGCGGGGATGAGCCCGTCGTCGTCCATGAAGACCGACTCGACCTGCACCTGGTAGGCCTCGAACGTGTTGAGCGCGCCGACATAGGTGGGGTCCTCGACGAGCACCACGTCGCCCGGGTTGCAGAAGACCTTCGCCGCGATGTCCTGCGCGGACTGGGATCCGGTGGTCACGACGACGTCCTCCGCCGAAGCGCCCACGATCCCTTCCTCGGCCATGATCTCGCAGATGAGCTCGCGCAGCGCCAAGGTCCCCTTTCCGCCGCCGTAGTGCAGCGCCTCCATGCCGTGCTCGACGATGACCCGCGAGGCGGTTTCCGCGACAAGCTCGAGCGGCAGCTTCGACAGGCTCGGGGAACCGCCGGCCAGCGAGACGAGCCCGGGCTGGATCGAGATGTCGAAGACGTCCCGCACGGCCGACTGCTTGATGTTGTAGGCGCGCTCGGAGAAGAGGGCCTCGTGGCGGTGGCTCGCCTGCGCACGTTCAAGGGCTGTCTGGGTCTCGGCGGTCAGCTCGTCCCCGAGCTCCGCAGGCCGCGAGGCGGCGATGTCCTGTGAAGTCACGCACACATCCTAGCCCGCATGTTGCCAGATATGCACCCTCTGTTGTCTAGGTGAGCTTCCCGGGCGCGCACGACGGCGGCGACGCACCCGAGCGTGGGGGCGTCGCCGCGGTGGATGGCTGGCGTCAGCGTCAGTGGCGTCCGGTGATGTCGCGCGCAGCGTCCTTGATGTGCTCGCCGGCCTGCTTGAGCCCGGCCTTGGCCTGTTCCGCCTGTCCCTCGGCTTCCAGGTCCGGGTTGTCGGTTGTCCTGCCGACGTTCTCCTTGACCCTGCCGGTGACTTCGGTGGCCTTGTTCTGGATCTTGTCTCCGAGGCCCATGGCTTCTCCTTTCCCTCTCATTCGAGCTTCTCGCTCACCGTTTGACAACGGCGTTACGACAACGGCGGCACACCCGGGGGGAGGGTGCGCCGCCGTAGTCATTCGCGCTTTCCTGATCGAGCCCAGCGGCGATCAGGCCAGTCGCGGTCTTGTTTGGGTCAGGCGTGATGACGACGACGCGTGACCATCCCGTAGATCGCCAGGACGATGATCGAGCCGACGATCGCCACCAGCCACGTCTGGATGCTCCAGAACTCCTGGAGGCCGATCCCGAAGACCGCGCTTCCGATCCAGCCGCCCAAGATGGCGCCGACGACGCCGAGAAGCATCGTAATGAGGATGCCGCCGCCCTGCCGGCCCGGCATGATGGCCTTCGCGATGGCTCCGGCGATCAGCCCGAGGATGAGGAATGCGAGAATGCCCATAGTGTTGCTCCTTGTCGTGAGGTCCTGACGTCAGTGAAGCGACAGATCAGTGGCCAGTCACGTCTTTTGCAGCATCCTTGATGTGCTCGCCGGCCTGCTTGACCCCGGCCTTGCCCTGGTCAGCCTTGCCCTCGGCCTCAAGATCCCTGTTGTCGGTGGCGTCGCCGACGCCTTCCTTGGCCTTGCCCTTGAGCTCTTCGGCCTTGTTCTCGAACTTGTCTCCCAGACCCATAGCCGTTCTCCTCCCTGAGCGAGGGGCAATCTGCCCCTCTTTGGGTTGTGCAGCCCGAGGTTTCTGGAGCACCCCGGCGCTCAGACCTGTGTTTCCCGAACGCTGGCTGAGCCAAACAAACGTTGTTGCAGGATGAGCTGCATGATGGCGGCCCAGTGTGTGGTGGATCCCCCACGGGGAAAGAAGGAGGCATGAAGCCTCTCACGATGGATACGACGGCAGCTGCCGTCTCAGTCAGCCCCGAGGCCGACAGCACGGTCACGGTCAGCACGGCGGCGGCCGGGAACTCGGCCTCCATTCCGCCGGAGCCGCAGCCGCCCAGCCAGCCTCCCGAGCCCGGGCCCGAGCCTGGGGGTCCTGAGCCGGGGCCGAGCACCTTCCCGCCCATCGACCCGGACGCCGAGCCCATGCCGCAGCCGGGCCAGCCCTCACCCGGGGGTCCCGTGCCGGGGCAGCCGCCAGGCGCTCCACAGCCCCCGGGCCGCGAGCCTGGCCTCGACCCGTTCGACACGCAGACTGGATCGGGCCGGCTGAGCGCGCCGCCGGCCGATCGGCCAGGCGACAGGGGCCCCGGGCCGGAGAGGGGCGATCCGGACCGCGACCCGATCGAACGTCCTGTTGTTCCGGGCAGCGGGGAGCCCGACGCGCCCGACGGGCCGCCGCGGGACCCTGACTCGCCCCAGCCGGGCGCGCCCGAGGACCCCTATGCCCCGGTGGCGCTCCCGCCCGACTCGAAGGATCCGCTGCATCCCGACGGCGAGAAGCCCTGAGGCGCTTCTCCAGGCTCCTGAGCGGGAATTGCCCAAGGGCGAGGGAAGGGGCTGGGACCGGCGAACCGGTCCCAGCCCCTTCCTCTGTTTCTGGCGCGGACCCCTACTGGACCTATTCGGCCAGAGAAGCACGACGCCGGTGGAGCCCCCAGCTACCGCCCGACGTCGTGCATCTGCGCCTGGCCCCGAGAGGCCCGTTCGGCCCAGTCGGGCCGATGGAGATCGATGAGGATCCGCGCGAGTCCTCGTGCCCGGGTCGCTGCCTGCCGGTCGCCTTCGATGGCAGCGACCATCGCGCCCTTGGTCAGGATGTGGAACGACCAGGCGAATCCCTCAGGGTCGTCGAGCCCGGCGGCCTCCGCGAGGGCGGCGAGCCGCCTGCGGATCGCTGCGAGGTGGCCCATCGCGGCGCGGCCCAGCGGGTGCTCGGGTCCCATCTCGATCATGACGTGCAGGAAGGTGCTCACCTCGGCAGTCCCACGTCTGAACCAGTCGTCGAGGACCGTGAAGGCGGCGAGCAGCGCGTCATCAGGGGTGTGACTCCGTGCGATCGCGTCTTCGATCGCATCGTGTCGGGTTCGGTACCAACGGTCCATGTAGGCGAGGACCAAGGCTTCTTTCGATGGAAAATGCCGGTAGAAAGTGGCTTTCGCCACACCCGAGCGCGCGATGATCTCGTCGACACCCACGTCCCTCACGCCCCGCCTGGCGAAGAGCTCGTAGGACGTCTCCAAGATCCGTTCGCGAGCCGCGGGGCGCTGAGCCACTTGTGCCCGGCCGTGATCTCGACCGTCCATGCGATCCATAGTAGCACTCTAGACAGACAGGTCTGTCTACTTGTATAACTCTTCCTAGCGGGACAGACAGGTCTGTCTCGTTTGGACGGAACTGGACAGAACCGGCCAGGAGCCCCGGGGCCCGGGAACGGGCAGGGGGCCGGGCCGGCCGGAAGGACCGGGACGCCGCGTGTGCGGCGGCAAGGAGGATGGCGCTGTGAGTGAGTCGAAGGCTCGTCTGAAGGTGTTGGCCGGCGGGCGCGGGGATGCCCTGCGCGGGGCCGCGGCTGTGGAGGCCCCGCAGGAGGGCCAGGAGGGCCAGGAGGCCCAGGAGGGGCAGGGGGCCCAGGAGGGGCCGCGGGAGGCGGTGCGGGGGCCGCTGGGTGCGGAGGCCGCGGTTCTGGTGGCGGAGCATCTGGGGGTGGCGGATGCGCTGGCGCGCCGGTATCGGGTGCCGGGGCATGATCCGGAGGACCTGCGCCAGGTGGCGCGGCTGGGGCTGGTGATGGCGGCGCAGCGGTACCGGGAGGGGTCCGGGCATGGGTTCGTGCCGTTCGCGGTGCCCACGATCACGGGCACGATCAAGCGTCATCTGCGGGATCAGTCGTGGGTGGTGCGTCCGCCGCGGTCGGTGCAGGAGCTGCGTCTGGGGGTGCGGGCTGCGCGGGAGCGGCTGGAGCAGGATCTGGGGCGTGAGCCGACCACGGCGGAGCTGAGCGAGGCCACGGGTGCTGCGGCGGGGAAGGTGGCCGAGGCCCGGGGGGCGGACTCGGCGATGGTCGGGGTGGCGATCGAGCCTCTGGACGGGGTGTCGGAGCCGGAGGCGGGGGGTGCGTCCTCGTGTGTTGTCTCGTTCACGGATCCGGGGTTCGAGCGGGTGGAGGAGCGTCAGATGCTCGCTGCGGCGCTGGAGGGGGCGAGTGAGGAGGACATGCGGCTGATCCGGATGCGTTTTGTGCAGGAGATGAGCCAGAGCGAGATCGCTGCCGAGCTCGGGGTGAGCCAGATGCAGGTCTCGCGCCTGCTGCGCCGCCTCCTGGACCGCATGCGCCGCAAGATCGCCGCCTGAACCCGCAACACCCACACCCTCACGACGGACGTCCTCACCCGGCTCAGCGCCGCGGGAGGTCCAGTGCCACGGGAGGCGCCGGGCCCTGGACCAGCGGGGCGGCACCTTCTCTGGCTCTACGCCACGGCACACTGAGGCATCCGACCGGGTTCTCCGGCCGTTCCGCCCGCCCGCGGCGCGGCCTAGTCTGGCCGTGTGGCAGTGACGCACGCCGAACAGACCCGCGCCGAACAGACGCACGCCGAACAGACCCGCGCCGAACAGGCAAAGGCGGGACGGGCCCTGCGCGAGGCCGTGCCGCGCAGGGACCAGGGCACGTACCGGGCATCGGGCCGGGACGCCGTCGCGATCCTGTCCGGACAGCACGAAGGCCGCCTCGAGGACCTCGTGCCGCTGAGGGTGGGGCGGATGCTCGAGAGCCCCTTCGCCTTCCTCCGCGGCGCCGCCGCAATCATGGCAGCAGACCTCGCGGGTGCCCCCGTCTCGGGCCCGCGGGTCCTCGCGTGCGGCGATGCGCACCTTGCCAACTTCGGCTTCTTCGCGAGCCCTGAGAGGCGCCTCCTGTTCGACCTGAACGACTTCGACGAGGCGTTCCCCGCGCCGTGGGAATGGGAACTGAAGCGGCTTGCGGCGAGCGCATGGGTCATGGGCCGCACGAATGGGTACTCAGAGGCGCGGTGCCGCGAGGCCGCGGAGGGGGCAGCCCGGGAGTACCGGGAGACCATCCGGGAGCTGCACCGGAAGACCGCCGTGGAGCGGTTCTACTTCCAGGTCGAGACGGACCTGCTCGCCTCGGCGCGCCGCTCGGGGTTCCTCAGCGGCGATGCCCGGAAGGCGCGGCGCAGGGATTCGGAGCAGGTGCTGTCCCAGATCGGGACCCGCACCGAGGACGGCTCCCTGCGGATCGTCGACCAGCCGCCGATCATGCGGCACCCGGACGTGCTCGCGATCGACTACCTCGAGGAGCTCTATGCGTCCTACCGCCGCACGCTGCGTCCGGACGCATCCCTCCTGCTGAGCCAGTACCGGCTCGCGGACTACGCGCTGCGCGTCGTCGGCGTCGGCAGCATCGGCCTGAGGTCCTGGATCGTCCTCCTCGAGGGCCCGACGGGAGACCCGTTCGTGCTGCAGGCCAAGGAGGCGCGGCCCTCGGTGCTGCAGACGCACGGCGGGCTCACCGTGCCGCCCGGCTTCGTCGCCGCCGATCTGGCCTTCCACGGCCAGGGCTACCGGGTGGTCGGGTCACAGAGGGTCCTGCAGGCCCAGTCGGACACGTTCCTGGGGTGGATCCGGGACACGCGCAGCCAGGGCGACGCGCCCCGGGACTACTACCTCCGCCAGTTCCGGGACATGAAGGGCACGGTCAACCTCACGCGCCTGAGCTCGGACCATGCGCTCCGGTACGCGAAGCTGTGCGGACGGCTCCTGGCCCGCGCCCACACGCAGAGCCCCGGGAGCGGCGCGATCGCCGGCTACCTCGGCCGGTCGCCTGCGGCGGACGCTGCGATCGCCCGCTGGGCGCGCGCGTATGCCGACCAGACCGAGGCGGACCTCGCGGCGCTCGCCAAGGCCGTGAAGTCCGGCCGCGTGGCCGCGGAGCGGCAGGGCGACCGCGGCGACTAACCTGCCGCCGTCGTGCGCTTGACCTCTCCCTGACCGGGTAGCACGGTGGAAGGGAGTGAACGGCGCGCTCGTCAGGTCGGTCACACGGGGCCGTGCCGGCGCGCCGGGACGAGAGGGAGGATGCCATGCCCATGGTCAAGGACCTCATGACCCCGAACGCCGAATGCATCGGTGAGAAGGACACCCTGCGCCTCGCTGCCGAGCGGATGCGCAGCCTCGACGTCGGCTCCCTGCCCATCTGCGGCGAGAACCGCAAGATCATCGGGATGCTCACCGACCGCGACATCGTGGTCAGGTGCCTCGCGGAGGGCGGTGACCCGGACATCGTCCTCGCCGGCGACCTCGCGCAGGGGCGGCTGTACTGGGTCGACTCGGAGGCGACGATCGAGGACGCGATCGCCGTCATGAGTGAACACCAGGTCCGACGCCTGCCGGTCATCCACGACCACAGGCTTGTCGGCATCATCTGCCAGGCGGACATCGCCCGCCACTACGCCGAGGAGAGGGTTGGCGAACTGGTCGAAGGCATCTCCGCCTGACCCCGCCCGGCGCCCGGGCCGCGCGAGGCGGCCTGGCGCGTGGCGGGAGCGTGGCGCTGCAGTGGCCCTGTCAGCCACCATCGTGGCGGGGCTGGGCGGCTGCGGCGCCGCGCCGTCTGCCGAGTCCCTCAAGCAGCCGCTCACCACGGCGTCGAGTGCCGCGCACTCCGCAGCCCTCGCGCTCACCCTGATGATCGATGGCCGCACCACCCACGCCGCCGCCGAGACGGTGGTCGGCGACATGGTCCGCGAGGCCGAGTCCGCCCTCAAGGACGTCAGGGCCCTCGAGGCGCGCACTCCCGAGCAGGCCGGGCAGCGCGATGCCGCAGCATCCGCCGTCGACCGGCTCGCCGGCACGCTCGCCCACGTGCGGGACGGCCTCGCGCACGACGGCGCTGCCTCACCCGCCGCGGACCTCCTCGCCGAGGTGCGGGGCGCGGAGGCGGGCATCCAGGACGCGGCCGGGGGGATTGGGGCGAACGTCCCGTGAAGCGGCTCCTCGGCGTCGCGCTCGGCATCCTGACGGCGATCGGCGGGTTCGTCGACATCGGCGACCTCGTCACGAACGCCGTCGTGGGCTCCCGGTTCGGGGTCTCGCTCGCGTGGGTCGTGGTGGTCGGCGTCGTGGGGATCTGCCTCTTCGCGAACATGTCCGGGCGCGTGGCCGCCGTGTCCGGGCGCGCTACCTTCGAGGTGATCCGCGAGCGGCTCGGCGCCCGGGCGGGGCTCGCCAACCTCGCGGCGTCGTTCCTCATCAACCTCATGACGGTGACGGCGGAGGTCGGCGGCATCGCCCTCGCGCTCCAGCTCGCGATGGGGGTCCAGTACGAACTGTGGATCCCGCTCGCGATCGTCGCCGTGTGGCTCGTGATCTGGCGGGTGCGGTTCTCGATCATGGAGAACGTGACCGGGCTCCTGGGCCTGTGCCTCGTGGTCTTCGCCGTGGCCCTCGCGCTTCTGGGCCCGCAGTGGGGCGATCTCCTCAAGGATGCGCTCACACCAGCCGTCCCCTCCGGCGAGTCGGCCGGAACCTACTGGTACTACGCCATCGCCCTGTTCGGCGCGGCCATGACCCCGTACGAGGTGTTCTTCTTCTCCTCGGGCGCAGTCGAGGAACGCTGGGGGCCCAAGGACATCGCGCAGTCCCGCATCAACGTCTTCATCGGCTTCCCCCTCGGGGGGTTCCTCTCGCTCACGATCGCCGTATGCGCCGCCGTCGTGCTCCTGCCAGCCGGGATCGAGGTCGTCTCGCTCTCCCAGGTGGCCCTCCCCGTCGCGCAGGGGGGCGGCCAGATCGCGCTGGCCGTCCTCATCGTCGGCATCGTCGCGGCGACGTTCGGGGCGGCGCTCGAGACCACCCTCTCGAGCGGGTACACCCTGGCCCAGTACTTCGGCTGGTCGTGGGGCAAGTTCCGCCGGCCCGCCGAGGCGGCGCGCTTCCACCTGGCGATGATCGTGTGCCTCGTGGTCGCCGGGGCGGTCCTCGCGACAGGGGTCGACCCCGTGCTCGTGACCGAGTACTCGGTGGTCTTCTCGGCGATCGCGCTGCCGCTGACCTACCTGCCGATCCTGATCGTCGCCAACGACCCCGGCTACATGGGAGAGCGGGTCAACGGGCGGGCCGTGAACGTCGTCGCCGCGGTCTTCCTCGTCATCATCCTCGTCGCCTCCGTCGCGGCGATCCCCCTCATGATCATCACGGGAGCCGGACAGTGACCACCACCCCAGACCGCCTCGAGAAGGCACCCCGCTTCGCAGGCCGAGTCCTCGACGCGCAGCTGCACCTCCTCGACCGACAGGTGCTCGATGCCGACGGCGTCCCCGTCACGACCGTGGACGACCTCGAGCTCGACGGCCACGACCCAGACCAGCCGATCGAACCGGGCGCCCCGGCCCCGCGGATCGCCGCCCTCGTCACCGGCCCCGTCCTCGCCACGCGGATCTTCGGCGGGCGCGCGCCGGCAAGCCGGCTGCTGCGCGTGCCCTGGTCGGCAGTGTCCAAGGTCGGGACCGTCCTCAGCCTCGGCGTCCGAGCCGAGTCGCTCGACGCCTCCTGGACGGAGCGGTGGGTGCGGGACCACATCATCGCGCGGATCCCTGGAGGCCGGCATGATCCTCAGTGACGTGCTCGGGGCGGCGGCGCTGGATGCGGAGGGGAAGCGGCTCGGCGTCGTGTCCGACCTGCGCTTCGTGCTGGAGGGCGGGCCTGACGCCCAACTCGCGGCGCCCCGGCTGGTCGGTGTCCTCGTCAGCCCGCGGACGGCGAGCTCGTTCCTGGGCTACGAGCGCCAGGGCATCGACCAGCCATGGCCCATCGCGCAGATCCTCAGCTGGCGGCACCGCGGCTCGTTCCTCGTCCTGTGGGACGACCTCGCGAGCCTCGGCCCCGAGTCGGTGCGGCTCAGGAAGGGCTACACGGCCTACGAACCCAGTCTGCGCGGCTAGCTCCATAGCACATCGTGTTTCATTCGTCCGCATCCGGGAAGAAATGTGACCATGAACACACTGCTCATCATCGCCGGCGTCATCGCGATCATCCTGCTGCTCGTCGGAGGGTTCAACCAGGCCCTGAGCTTCCTCCTCTGGGTCGGCATCATCCTCCTGGTCCTCGCCCTCATCGGCTGGGTCCTCGGACGCGCCCGGACCTGACCGCGGCACACCCTTTTCCCCGCCGGCGCGCCCCGGCACCCATGCCCGCCTCTGCCGAGGCGGGCATGCGCGCGCCTAGCATGGGGCCATGGCTGAGTTTACGATCACGCGGAGTGCCTTCATTCCAGCGCCGCCGGAGGCCGTCTTCCCCCTCGTGAACAGCTTCCGCGAATGGGCTTCCTGGTCGCCGTGGGAGGGCCTCGACCCCGCGCTCCAGCGCACGTACTCGGGGCCCGAATCCGGCGTGGGGGCGGCCTACTCCTGGAAGGGCAACCGCAAGGCCGGTGCCGGGAGCATGCAGATCCTCGCCTCCCACGCGCCCGCCAGCATCCGGATCCGGCTGGTGTTCGTCAAGCCCTTCAGGGCCGTGAACCCGACGGGCTTCACCTTCGAGCCCGACCGCGGCGGCACCCGCGTCACCTGGTCGATGAAGGGCGAGAACAAGGGCGTCGCCGCGCTGTTCTCGAGGTTCGTGGACATGGACAAGATGGTCGGCAGGGACTTCGAGAAGGGCCTCGCACGGCTGGCCCAGCGCGTCTCCGAGCGGAGCTGACGGGCCGCCCTGCTGGGCGCGCCCGCGCTGGCGCGCCCCAAGGCTGGCGCGCCCCAAGGCAGGCGCGCCCCAAGGCAGGCGCCGCCCTACGGCAGGCGCGAGGGGCGGAGCGCCGCCGGCTCGCCCGCGCTCGCGGGATCCAGCGGCACGGGGCTGACGAGCACGGCCGGCCCCCGGCGGAGCGTCCCCGACGTGAGCGGGCGGCAGCGGATTCCACCTCGCCCCCGCATCGCCGCATGCGCCCCCGGCGCCAGTACCCTGTCCATCCAGGCACACGGATGCGCCGGCCTCCCGCCGTGGAGGCGCACGACGCCGCCGCCCGACTCGAGCACGAAGTCCCGCCCCACGAGCGGGCTGAGCTGCGCGCCCCGCAGGATGACGTTGCGCCTGGTGAAGAGCGGGTCGAAGGGCTCCTCCTTCGCCCCTCGGCCCAGCTCCTTCCCGATCGCCTCGAGCGCCTCCACGGCGAAGAGGGTCACCGCGGCGTCCATATGGGCGGCCTTGCCGAAGAAGCGGTCGCCCACGATGCCCTTGCCGGCCACGACCTCCACGCTCGCCGCGTCCTCGGACGGGACGTCCGCTACGCCGTCGCGCGCCCGGCCGAAGTAGGCGTGGGCGGGGGAGACGAGCAGGTGCAGGACCTCGACGTCGTACCTGAACTCCATTCCCCCCACGCTACGCCCCGTCTGGGCTGCCGCGGCACAATACGAAACATAAACATGCCGATATTTGTATGAGGTTAGCCTTACCTCTTAGGGTAGGTGGCGATGACCGCCCAGCCAGCCGCCGCCCAGCCAGACCTCGCCGGGGTGTCCTTCGCCGCAGCACTCGAACGGCACGGAGACCGCCCCGCGGTCGTCGTGCCGGGGGCCGCCGGCAGCAGCACACTCACCTACCGCGACCTCGCGCGCCGCGTCGACGAGGTGGTCCGGCTCCTCGGCCCGACCCGCCGGCTCGTGGCGCTAGAGCCCGCCAACGACCTGCCCTCGCTGACCGCATACCTTGCGGCACTCGCGGCCGGGCACCCCCTGCTCGTCCTCCCGACCGGCAAGCCGGACGCCGCCGAGGCGATCATCGCCGCCTACGACCCCGACGTCGTCATGCGCTCGCCGGGCCTCGGCACTCCCGGCCTCGGCACACCCGTGGGGGGCGCCGAATCGGCCCCGGCCATCCACGAGCGCCGCCGCGGCACCCGACACGAGCTCCACCCGGACCTGGCCCTCCTGATCAGCACGTCCGGGTCGACGGGCTCGCCCAAGCTCGTGCGGCTCTCCTCTGAGGGTGTCGAGGCCAACGCCTCCGCCATCGCGCAGTACCTCCACCTCCGGGACGCGGACCGCGCGGCCACCACGCTCCCGATGTCCTACTGCTACGGACTCTCGGTCATCAACTCCCACCTCGAGGTCGGCGCGGCGGTGGTCCTGACCGACCTCTCCGTGGTGGACCCGTGCTTCTGGGACCTGGCCCGGACGGAGCGCGTGACCTCGTTCGCGGCGGTGCCCTACACTTTCGACCTCCTCGACCGAGTGGGGTTCGCGGACATGGACCTCCCGCACCTTCGCTACATCACCCAGGCCGGCGGGAAGCTCGAGCCCGAACGGGTCCGCCGCTACGCCGCGCAGGGCCGCCGCCGCGGCTGGGACCTCTTCGTCATGTACGGGGCCACGGAGGCCACCGCGCGGATGGCCTACCTCCCGCCCGACCTCGCTGCCGAGCACCCCCACGCGATCGGAGTGCCCATTCCGGGCGGCTCGTTCCGCCTCGACCCCGTGGACGGCCTCGACGGCCCCGACGGCGAGCCCGTGCACGAGCTCGTCTACTCGGGCCCCAACGTCATGCTCGGCTATGCCGAGGAACCTGCCGACCTGTCCCACGGCCGGACCGTCGCCGAGCTGCGCACCGGGGACCTCGCCCGCCGCACCGGCCCCGGCCTCTACGAGATCGTGGGCCGCCGCTCGCGGTTCGTGAAGATCGCCGGCCTGCGCGTGGACCTGGGACAGGTAGAGCGGATGCTCGCGCACGACGGCGTGGCCGCGGCCGCCGTCGGCGACGACACCCGCCTCGTGCTCGCCGTGGAGACGGCGCACGACGGCGGGCCGGTCGCCTTCCCCGGGCCCGTCGCCGACGCGAAGCTGGTCGCCAAGGACCTCGCGGCGCGGCTCGGGCTCCCGCGGGCCGCCGTCGTCGTGCGTCCCGTGGAGTCCATCCCGCGGCTGCCCAACGGGAAGGTGGACTACGGGGGCGTCCTCGCCCTCGCCGCCACAAGCGGCGGGCCGGCGACCGCGCGGCGGGACGGCCTCCGCCCGAATCCGTCCGCCGGGCCCAGCACGGCCGACATCGCGCGCATCTTCGCCGAGGCCCTCGAAATCGAGCACGTGGGCGGGGAGGACACGTTCGTCTCGCTCGGCGGCGACTCGCTCTCCTACGTTGCCGCGTCCGTGCGGCTCGAGTCCGCACTCGGGACCCTGCCCCTCGGATGGCACCTCATGCCGGTCGCCGAGCTCGCCGCCCTCGCCCCGGATCCGGACCTGTCCGCCGACGGGGCCCTGCACGCGGACATCCCCGCCTCCCACCCCGCCCCGGTCCCCGGCGGGGTGCGGCACCCGGGCGCGGGCCGGCGTCGTGCGCGGCCCCTGCTCAGCCGGGCCGTCGCTCCCATGGAGACCGGGATCGTGCTGCGCGCGCTGGCAATCGTCTTCATCATCGCGACGCATATCGAGTGGTTCATCTGGCCGGGAACCGCCCATGTGCTGTTCGCGCTCGCCGGATTCAACTTCGCCCGCTTCCAGCTCACGGGCAACCGTCGGGAGCGCCTGCGGAGCCAGGCGCGGTCGCTGGCGCGGATCCTGGTGCCGAGCGTCGCGTTCATTGCGTTCGCGTACGCCGTCACGGGCGACTACACCGTGCAGAACATCCTGCTGCTCAACTCGCTGCTCGGCCCCGAGGGGTGGAACACGACCTCGCGGTTCTGGTTCGTCGAGGAGCTCGTGTACGTCCTGCTCGCCGTCATGGCACTCCTCGCGTTCCCCTGGGCGGGCAGGGCCCAGCGGCGGTGGCCGTTCGGCTTCCCCCTCGCGCTGTTCGGCATCGCGCTCGCCGAGCGGTTCCACCTCATTCCCCCGGTCGCGCACCAGGGCCCGGTCCTGTGGCTCTTCGCCCTCGGCTGGGTCACCGCCGCCGCGCGCACGCTCTGGCAGCGTTCGCTGGTCACGTTCCTCGCGCTCGTCACCGTGCCGGGCTTCTTCCACAACGAGTACCGCAACGCGACGATCCTGGCCGGGGTGCTGCTCCTCCTCTGGCTGCCCACGCTGCCCGTCCCGCGCGGGCTGCATCGGCTCGTGGCGGTCCTCGCCTCGGCCTCCCTGTACGTGTACCTCTCGCACTGGCTCGTGTACCCGCTCGTGGTCGAGGCGGGTGGGCGGCTCGGCCTTGCCGGAGGCGAGGGCAGTGCCTTGGCCGGGGCGGCGGTCGGCGTCTCGCTCGTCGCGGGCACGGCCTACTGGGCCGTCGCCTCGCGGGCGATGGCCGCCGTGGAGCGGGTGTGGCGCCGGTCCCGGGCAGCTGGGGCATTCAGCCGATCACGGGGCGTTCCTGCTCAAGGTGCCTAGTCGTCGTCAGGTCCCTCCGCGGGATCCTCGGAATGGGCCCGGATCTCGGTCGCGTCGAGCTCGGGATCGCCCTCGGCGGGTGCCTCGGTGTGCACACGGTCGTCGTTGTCGGGCTCGAATCCTGACATCGGTCATCGCCTCGTTCATGTCCGCGGGACCGGGACCGCGCCCAGCGCGCGATGGGGTGCCGGTCCTCCTCCCAGCCTAGACCCGGGTGCCGCGGTCGGCTACGGCGCGTGTCGCGAGGCCTACTTGAGGCTCAGGACCGCGGCGAGCGGACGGCCGTTGACGAGGATGTTCGCCTGGGCCGCCCCAGCCGCGGTGATGGCGGTGCGCTCCAGTTGCGCCGTGACGCGCGGGACGTCGCAGCGCCGGCGAGGGTGAACGTGCCGGACAGGTAGACCGTGATCGTGCGGCCGTCGTACGCGGCGCCCTCGTACGTCAGGTCCGACTGGTACAGCGCGTTGTACAGCCCTGACTGCCCCAGCATCGCCCGGTGGTCGGCCAGGAGCCTCCGCATGCTCGGCGCCACCTGGTCGCGGAAGCGCTCGGGGGCTGTGGAGGTGGCGACCAGGCTGTCGCCGCACCCGATCGCGGGACCCGCCACCCCGCCGTCGCCCACCGCCACGTAGTAGATGGTCAGGGCCGCGACCCTCTCGGGCAGCTCCGCGGCCGGTGCGGTGCCGGCGGGAGGGGCGGTGGCCGGCGTCGTGCCCGCGGCGGTCGGCGACGGCGTGCCCCGCGAGGACGACGGCGGCGCGCTGGCCGGCGTCGCGCCCGCGGTGGGCGTCGGGGAGCCGGGTGCGGAGGCGGGGGAGGGACTCGGCGCGGACGGCGCAGGCGCGGAGGACGCCGGGTACGAGGACGGGGGCGCCGACGGCGCGGGGCCTGTCTGCGGGAAGCAGCCGGAGAGCGGGAGCGCGGCGAGCAGGCTGAGAAGGGCGAGCGCGGGCCGCCGGTTCCCCATGGGAGCCCCCTTCGTCACGGGCTGGCCCCGGCGGGGGAGGGCACCCGCCGCCGGGTGAGACCACCGTAGGCCCGCGGACCGGGGCGGATGAATGCCTGCGGGCTCACGCTTCGGCAGCGGTTGGGGCACGGGGCGGCAACGGACGCACGGGCGTGGGGGCGGAGGTGTCACGGCTGGGGCACGGCGCCCCGGATAGGCCTGTTTCGGCGGCAGAGGGGTCCACCGAGCAGACGGGGTTACCGGGTCGGCGGGCTCACCCTGCCGGTCGGCTCACCGCGGATCGGCGAGGTCGACCTGCTCGAGGTGCTCCGGCACCCGGGCGCGCCAGCCCAGCTCGTGCTGGATCCGGCGGCGCAGCGCATCCGAGGCCTCCGGCTCCCCGTGCGTCACGTACACCATCCGGGGCGCGGCGGAACAGGCGCCCATCCAGCGCAGGATCTCGTCTGCGTCGGCATGCGCCGAGAGGTTCTCGAGGCTCACCACCTCCGCGCGGATCGGAACGTCGCGGCCGTAGATCCGCAGCGAGGCGGCGCCGTCCAGGAGGGAGGCGCCGCGCGTGCCGCCGGCCTGGTACCCGCTGAGCACGATGGCATTCTTCGCCTCGCCGCCGTACGCCTCCACATGGTGCAGGACGCGGCCGCCCGTGAGCATGCCCGACGCCGAGATGATCACCATGGGACCTCCCCGGAGGTTGAGGAGCTTCGAGTCGTCCGGCTCGCGGACCATGGTCGGCAGGTTGTACATCTCGCGGAACTCGCGCTCGTCGATCCGGTGCTCGTCGCGGTGGTCCCGGTACATCTCGCTCGCGTCCACGGCCATGGGGCTGTTGAGGTAGACGGGGATGTCCGGGATCTTCCCCTTCCGGCGCAGCCGGGCGAGGTGGAGCATGAGCGTCTCGGCCCGACCCACGGCGAACGCAGCGATCACGACGACGCCGCCCCGCTTCGCGACCCGCCGCACCACGTCGCCGAGCGCGTCCTCCGCGCTCTCGGCGGGGTGCGCCCGGTCTCCGTAGGTCGATTCCGCGACGAGGACCTGCGCGGGCTCGAGCGGCTCCGGCGGATTCATGAGCGGGTCGTCGCGGCGGCCGAGGTCCCCCGTGAAGTGCACGGTGAGCTCGCTCCCGCCGGCGCCGAGGGTGACGCGGACCTGCGAGGCGCCGAGAATGTGCCCCGCGGGGACGAAGCGCACGCTGATCCTGTCGCCGATCTCCAGTGGCTCGCGGAACGGGTGCGGCCGGAAGCTGCGCAGGGCCTCGACGGCGTCGGCGGCGGTGTAGAGGGGGCGCGGGGGATGGTGCCGCGAGGACCCGCGCAGGCGCGCCGTCTCCGCCTCCTCCTCCAGCAGGTGCCCGCTGTCCGGGAGGAGGAGCGTGCAGAGCTCCGCAGTGCCCGGTGTCGCGTAGACCGGCCCGCGGAAGCCGTCCCGCACGAGAGCCGGCACATAGCCGCTGTGGTCGAGGTGCGCGTGGGTGAGCACGACGGCGTCGATCGACGACGGCGGAAGCGGCAGCGGGGCGCGGTTGCGCTCGCGGAGCTTCTTGTAGCCCTGGAAGAGGCCGCAGTCCACGAGGATCCGCTGGCCGTCGTGCTCGAGGAGGTACCGGGACCCGGTGACCGTGTCCGTGGCTCCCCAGAAGCTCAGGTGAGTGCCGCCGTCGTGCGTCATGGCGCCCAGCGTAGGGCGAGGGGAGCGTGGCGGCCACGGCCTTTCGGCCCCGACGCCGCCCCACGCCCCCACCGACGTCTAAAGGTCAGGTCCTGGGGGTCACATGAGGTGACCTTCAGGAGGTGACCTTCAGGAGGTGACCTTCAGGACCTGACCTTCAGGAGGTGACCTTCAGGAGGTGACCTTCAGAGTCAGTTGGCGGAGGCTGCCTCGAGCACGGCGGCGGGGGCCGCGAGGGAGGCGAGGACGTTCTTGATGCCCTCGACGACCTCGGCGTCGTCCTTCGGCTCCACCTCGGCGAAGCGCGAGTAGGAGGCGCCGACGGCCAGCGTGACGTCCTCGAGGACCTCTGCGCCGGCGATCTTGAGGGACTTGCGGACGTCGTCGTGCGCCCACACGCCGCCGTACTGGCCGGCGGAGGTCCCGATGACCGCGGCCTTGGTGCCGGTCGCGGAGGAGGCGCCGAACGGACGGGAGATCCAGTCGATCGCGTTGTTCAGGACCGCCGGCATGGTGCCGTTGTACTCCGGGGTGACGAACAGGAGGCCGTCCGCGGCCGCGACGGCGGCGCGCAGCTCGGCGGCCTTGGCCGGGACCTTGCCCTCGACGTCGAGGTCCTCGTTGTAGAACGGGATCTCCTCGAGGCCGGCGAAGGTGGTGACCTCGGTGCCCTCGGGAGCGGCCGCGGTGGCCACCTCGGCGAACTTGCTGTTGACGGACTCGGCGCGCAGGCTGCCGACGAGGGTCAGGATCGTGTTCTCGGCCAAGGTTTCTCCTCTGGTAGACGGCGTCCCCGCGGTGCGCGGCGACTTCTGTGATGCGTCAACCAATGAGGCGGGTGCCCTGTTCCGATCTGCGGCGTGGGCTTGGTCACATGGCGTCCCGCGCGGTGTCCCGGCAGCATGCCAGAGGCCCCGCAACACCGGTTGCGGGGCCTCTGGCGTTGGGTCGGCGCGGTCAGGCGGCCACGAGCGCGTGCCAGTCCTGCGCGAGCGGGAGGCCGTGGGCCTCGGAGACCGAGCGGTGCGTGACCTGGCCGGCGGCCACGTTGAGGCCGGAGGCGAGCGCCGCATCCTTCTCGAAGGCTCCCTTGACGCCGAGGTCCGCGAGCAGGACGCCGTAGCGCAGGGTCACGTTCGTGAGCGCGTAGGTGGAGGTGTTCGGAACCGCGCCGGGCATGTTGGCAACGCAGTAGAACGTCGTGTTGTGGACCTGGAAGGTCGGGTCCTGGTGGGTGGTCGGGTGGGAGTCCTCGAAGCAGCCGCCCTGGTCGATCGCGATGTCCACGAGCACGCTGCCGGGCTTCATCCGGGCCACCAGCTCGTTGGTCACCAGCTTCGGCGCCTTCGCGCCAGGGATCAGGACCGAGCCGATCACGAGATCCGCCTCGACGAGGGACTTCTCGATCTCGTACTTGTTCGACGCGACCGTCTTGAGGCGGCCGCCGTAGAGGGCGTCCAGCTCGGTGAGGCGGCCGATGTTGATGTCAAGGATCGTGACGTCCGCACCGAGGCCCATGGCGACGACGGCGGCGTTGGTCCCTGCCATGCCGGCGCCGAGCACTACGACCTTGGCTGGGCGGACACCGGGGACGCCGCCCAGGAGCACGCCCTTGCCGCCGTTCGGTGCGAGGAGGGCCTGCGCGCCCACCTGGACCGAGAGGCGCCCGGCGACCTCGGACATCGGCGCGAGGAGCGGAAGCTTCCGGCCGTCCTGGACCGTCTCGTAGGCGATCGCAGTGACGCCGGAGTCGAGCAGGGCACGGGTGAGATCCGGCTCGGCTGCGAGGTGGAGGTAGGTGAAGAGGATCAGGCCCTTGCGGAAGTAGCGGTACTCGGAGGCGATCGGCTCCTTGACCTTCATGACCATGCCGGCCCGCGCCCACACGTCGGCGGCGTCGGTGACGAGCTCGGCGCCGGCCACCATGTACTCGTCATCGGTGATGCCGGAGCCGACGCCGGCGCCGCGCTCGACGAGGACCGTGTGTCCGTGGGACACGAACTCGTGCACTCCCGCGGCCGTGATGGCCACGCGGAACTCGTTGTTCTTGATCTCCTTGGGGACTCCGATGATCACTTGTGTCTCCGTCTGTGTTCGAGGGGGCCGGCTGTGTTCGAGGGGGCCGGTAAGCCCCGTCCGGGGCCGTTCTTCGGTGCTTCCAGCGTAGGCCCGTTTGTGAGACAGCTAACAGGTATACCACCATGCGCCCGTCTGCGGCCCCGGAATTCCGGGCTTTTCACGGATTGCGGTCCGACATTTGTCGTGGCTCAGGGCGGCAACTGTCCCCGCATGTGGTCGCGAGGAGGATATGCTGGAGTCCATGCGTCATGGCGTCGAGGATCTGGTGGAAGCGGCGGCGGCCAAGCTCGGGCGGGGGCTGAGCGTCGAGGACCTCGACGGGCTGCTCATCGCCTACTCGTCCAACCAGTCCCAGGCCGACCCGGCGCGCGTGAACTTCCTCCTCTCCAAGCGCCTGCCGGCCGACGTGCAGGCGTGGCAGCTGTCCCACGGCGTCGCGACCGCCGTCCGGCCCGTCACCGTTCCCGCGAACCCGGACCTCGGCATGTACGGGCGCGTGTGCGTCCCGCTGCTCGTGCGCGGCTTCAGGGTCGGCTACCTCTGGGTGCAGCAGAACGCGGGGGAGGAAGGCTCCGGCGGGATCCTCGCGGCACTGCCCGCGGTGCGCCTCGAGATCGAGCTCATCGCAGGCCTGCTCCTGGAGTCGAACACGGCCGAGTCGGAGCACCGGCGCCGACGCGAGACCGAGTTCCTCGCCGCGGCTGCCGGGGACAAGTCCGCGCTCGCCGCCATTTCCGGGTGGCGGGAGGTCCACGGCCACGCCCCCTGGCAGGTCGTGGTGCTGGTCGACCCCGAGGGCGTCACCCCGTCGGACCCGCAGGCCGCTGTGGTCGCGACGAGCACCGCGGCCCTGCAGGCGACCGCGGGAATCGACCCGGCGCTCTTCAGCGTCGGGACCGAGACGCACGCCGTCGTGCTCTTCGCGGCCACCACCGCGCGGGCGAGCCACGCGGCCGTCCTCACCCACTACGAGCGCGAGCTCGCCAAGCGCTCGGGCCGCCCGGCGGGCCGCGTGCTCGTGGGTATCAGCGAGCCGTTCTCGTCCCTGCGCGAGCTCGGCGAGGCGTACGCCCAGGCCAAGACGGCCGTCCAGGCCGCGGCCGTGGACCCAGTGCTGGGCGAGCTCGTGGACGCGCGCAGCGTGGGCGCCTACCAGCTCATGGGGGCCCTCGCGGCCGAGCCGACGAGCATCTACTTCTCGCTCCTCGAGGCCGAGGACCGCAACGACGAGCTCCTGCCCGTGCTCGAGATGCTCTACGACAGCGATGGCGCCGTCCAGGCGGTCGCGGACAAGCTGCACGTCCACCGCTCCACGGTGTACCACCGGCTCGCACGGGTGCGGAAGATCATCCGGGCCGAGCCGCTCTCCGGCCGGGTGCGCCAGGAGCTGCACCTCGCGCTCAAGGCCCGCCGCTGGGCCGCCCGCCCCCGCCTCTAGCCGTCCCCCGCCCGCGAGGAGTCACGTCCCTGCGACGTCTTCTGGGCCGCCACCCACGCGAGCACGTCCTCGCGCTTGATCCGCCGGTGCGTGCCGCGGTACTCGACCGGCCAGGTGCCGTTGGTCGTCAGCTTGCGCACGTACGAGTGGCTGATCCCGGCCAGCTCGGCCGCCTGCGCCACCGTCAGGACGTCGTCGGCGCTGGTGACGGTCACGGCCTCCCCGCGGGCGAGCCGGGCCAGGAGGTCGCGGACGGCCTCGTCGGCGGCGCCCGTCAGCCGGTGCGCGGTCCCGTCCACGAACACCGCCACGTCCTTCGCCTCGAGCGCCTCCGCCAGGCGGGCTGCGTCGTCGGGCTCGAGGGCCGGTGTGGTGCGCGGGGCGAATCGGCTCATGCGCCCAAGCGTAGCGGCGGCCCGTGCGCCGCGCAGACGCACGACGGCGGGTGCGCGGCCCGTGTGAGCCGCGCACCCGCCGTCGTCGGTGCGTGAGGAAGGAAGGTCAGGCGTTGACCTTGGCCTCCTCGTGCAGGGTCTCCGCGTGGTTCGCGATGCGTGCCTGGTGGACCGGGGACTTCTTCACGAACTGCCACGCGATGCCGAGGACGATGAACCAGACCGGAGTCACGAGCAGCGCGGTGAGCGTGTCCGGCTGGGTGGTCAGGGCCCAGACGAGGAAGGCGAAGAAGGCGAACACGGCCCAGACCATGACGCGGCCACCGGGCATCTTGTACTTCGACGCCGCGTGGAGCTCGGGGCGGCGCTTGAGGAAGACGAGGTAGCTCACGAGGATCATCGACCACACGAACATGAAGCAGACCGCGGAGACGGTGGTCACCATGTCGAACGCCTCGCCGATGCTCTTGCCCGCGTAGAGGAGCACGACGCCGGAGAGCAGCAGCACGCACGAGAGGAACAGCGCGTTCTGGGGCACCTTGCGGGAGGAGAGCTTGCCGAAGACCGACGGCGCGTCGCCCTCCATCGCGAGGCCGAACACCATGCGCGAGGTCGAGTAGATGCCCGAGTTGGCGCTGGACATGGCCGAGGTGAGGACCACGAGGTTGACGAGGGTCGCGGCGGCGCCGAGGCCCGCCAGGGAGAACATCCCGATGAACGGCGAGTGGCCGGCCTTGAACTCCATCCAGGGCGTGACCGACATGAGGATCACGAGCGCGCCGACGTAGAAGAGGCCCACGCGGACAGGGATCGCGTTGATGGCGCGGGGGAGGTTGCGCTCCGGGTTCTTGGTCTCGGCGGCGGCCGTGCCGACGAGCTCGATGCCGACGAAGGCGAAGACGGCGATCTGGAAGCCGGCGACGAAGCCCATGAACTCCTTGGGGAAGAAGCCGCCGTGCTGCCACAGGTTCGTGAACGAGGCCGTGCCGGCGCTCGAGGAGAAACCCGTGAAGATCATGTAGAGGCCCGTGACGATGAGCGCGACGATCGCGACGATCTTGATGAGGGCGAACCAGAACTCGACCTCGCCGAACGCCTTGACGGTGGGGAGGTTGAGGGCGAGGAGGATGAGGATCGTGGCGATGCCGGGGATCCACAGCGGGATGCCGGGCCACAGCTCGTTCGCGTAGCCGGCGATCGCGACGACGTCGGCGACACCGGTGACCACCCAGCAGAACCAGTAGGTCCAGCCGGTGAAGAAGCTGGCCCAAGGGCCGAGCAGGTCGCCCGCGAAGTCGGAGAACGACTTGTAGTTGAGGTTGCTCAGGAGGAGCTCGCCCATAGCCCGCATGACGAAGAAGAGCATGAAGCCGATGATCATGTAGACGAAGATCACCGAGGGGCCGGCCACCGAGATGGTCTTGCCGGAACCCATGAACAGGCCGGTGCCGATGGCACCGCCGATCGCGAGCAGCTGGATGTGGCGGTTGGACAGTCCGCGTGAGAGGTGGGGCTCGTCGGCGTGGCTCGACGTTGAGCCGGTCGGGGCCCCCGGGACGTTAGGCGTAGTCATAGTGCGCAAGCCTTCGCAGTGTTTGCCATCAATGTGATGCCCCTAACAGGGCCATTCCAGCGTACAGCCACCACGGTGTGCTCTTGACCATACAGAGTGTCTTGATCGTCACATCGAACGTGCGACAGATGTCGCATCGCGCGGCGCGCCCATGCTTTCGTGCATTTGTCTGACAAATCCTCGGCCGGTAGCGTTTTCGGGCAGATACGGAAGTACTGAGGAGCCACCATGTCCTACGGAAGCCACCAGCACCACGCGCTCAGGGTCGTCGTCGACTCGGCGAACGAGCTCGACTCGGCGCTGGGCAGTGCGATCGGCACGCTCCAGGAGCGCGCCGCGGCAAACCCGTGCTGCGGCATCCTCGTCACGCGCGAGGCCGCCGGGGAGTTCACCGTCGCGCTCGACGAGAGTGTCCCCTTCGGCGTCACGCAGCAGCGCCTGGCCTGACGGCGCTCCCTATTCCGCAGGTTCCGCGGGCGCCCGCCTCATGGCGGCCTTCGGATCCTGCAGCCTGACGTTCGGCAGCGCGAGGGTGACCAGGAACGCGACGACCATGAGCGCGCCGGCGGTGAGCATCACGCCGTCGACCGCCTGGGAGAAGCCGTCCTTGACCGGGTGGGTGAGCACGGCGTCCGCGTTCCGGAGCCAGCTCGTGTCATTGAGGCTGTCGGTGCTCAGGCCGCCCGAGGCTCCCTGGAAGAGGTCGAAGAGCTGGCGGTTGGCCGGGTCCGCGCGCACGGACGGGTCGCGGAGCGCTTGGGTGAACTCGGGGCGGGAGGCCGCAGCCTTGAGCGCGTCGCCGACCTTGTCCGCGGCGAGGCTGAAGAGCATCGAGATGAAGACCGCCGTCCCCACGGCCCCGCCCATCGAGCGGAAGAAGGCCGCCGTCGAGGTTCCCACGCCCATGTCCTTCAGCGGCACGGCCGTCTGCATGGCGAGGACGAGGGGCTGCATGCAGCAGCCCAGCCCCATGCCGAAGAACACCGCGACGGCAGCCGGCACCCACAGCGGGGAGTCGACGGTGAGCACGATGCCCATGGTCGCGGAGGCGCCCGTGAGCAGGAGGGCGCCGACCATGGGGAAGACCTTGAAGATGCCGGTGGCGGAGATCGTCCGTCCGGCGATGATCGAGGCCGACATGATCCCGAGCGTGAACGTGATCATGAGCAGCCCGGCCTGTGTGGGCGTGAGGCCCTGGACCAGCTGGAGGTACATCGGCAGCATCGCGATGGCGCCGAACATGCCGACGCCGATGAGGAAGTTCAGCAGCGCCGAGAGCGTGAACTGGCGGCTCGAGAACAGGCGCAGCGGGATGAGGGCGTAATCGCCCGCGCGCCTCTCGACGAGGACGAACAGGGCGAGCCCCGCGGCGCCGATGCCGTAGCACGCGAGTGAGGGGGCGGAGGTCCACCCCCAGCCCCTGCCCTGCTCGGCGACGAGGAGCAGGGGCACGAGGCCCGCGGTGATCGTCGCGGCCCCGACGTAGTCGATGCGCTGGCGCTCGGAGCGGGCCGGCAGGTGGAGGAAGAGGAAGACGGTGACGAGGGCGGCGAGGCCCACCGGGACGTTCACGAAGAACACCCACCGCCAGCCGGTGATCCACAGGATCTGGTCCGCCCCCGCGAAGGCTCCTCCGATCACGGGGCCGAGCACGGAGGAGACCCCGAACACTGACATGAAGTAGCCCTGGAACTTCGCGCGGTCAGCCAGCGGGACGATGTCCCCGATGATTGCCAGCGCCAAGGCCATGAGGCCGCCCGCGCCGAGGCCCTGGATTCCCCGGGCGACGGCGAGTTCCGCCATCGAGTGCACCGAGCCGGCGTACAGGGAGCCGGCCAGGAAGACCGCGATGGCGACCAGGTAGAGCGGCCGCCGTCCGAAGATGTCCGAGAGCTTGCCGTACAGCGGGGTGCTCACCGTCGAGGTGATGAGGTACGCGGTCGTGGCCCACGCCTGCAGGCTCAGCCCGTCGAGGTCGTTGGCCACGGTGTAGATCGACGTCGCCACGATCGTCTGGTCGAGCGAGGCGAGGAACATGCCGAGCATGAGGCCCGTCATGACACCGCGCACCTGGCCCGGCGACACTGAAGGGGCCTCGGGAGGGGGTGGGCTAGAGGACACGGGGCCTCCCGAAAGGATCTGGAGACCACCAGCGTATCTGCGCCGCACCCCCCGAGTCACTGCCCTCAGCGCGCCGTCGTGGTCACCGTGATCTCCTCGACGTTCGGCAGCGCCCGGCCCAGGCGCTCGGCGGCGTCGCGGCGCACGACGTCGGCACTCGCCACCGTGGTCGCCGCGGCCACCCGTACCAGGGCCGAGCCGTGGAGCCGATGGCCGATCCACCGCAGCTGCACGCGGTCGACGGCGAGGACGCCGGGCGTGTGCCCGAGCGCGTGCTCGGCGCGGTGCACCAGAGCGGGCTCGACCCCGTCGAGCAGCCGCCGCCCGAGGCTCTTGACGGTGCCCCACAGCAGCACGAAGATCGCGACGCTGATGGCCAGGCCCACGATCGGGTCGGCAAGCGGGAAGCCCAGCATGACGCCTGCCGCGCCGAGCACGACGGCGAGCGAGGTGAACCCATCCGTGCGGGCGTGCACGCCGTCCGCCACGAGGGCCGCCGAGCCGATGCGACGCCCGACGCTGATCCGGTACATGGCCACGGCCTCGTTGCCCGCGAAGCCGATCACGCCGGCCGCCATCACCCACCACAGGTTCGTCAGCGGCTGGGGGTGGAGGATGCGGTCGACGGACTGCCACGCCGCGACGATCGCGGAGAGCGCGACGACCGCGATGATGAACAGGCCCGCGAGGTCCTCGGCCTTCCCCAGCCCGTAGGTGTACCTGCTGGTCGCCGGACGGCGGGCCAGGAGGAACGCCACCCAGAGGGGCAGCGCCGTCAGCGCGTCCGAGAAGTTGTGGACCGTATCGGCGAGCAGGGCCACGGATCCGCTGACGAGGACGACGGCGAACTGCAGCACGGTCGTGGCCAGCAGCGCGACGAGGCTGATCTTGAGCGCCCGCACGCCCTCGGTGCTGGCCTCGAGCGCATCGTCGATCGAGTCGGACGAGTCGTGGGTGTGCGGGACGAAGAACTCCTTGAGCGCACCCAGGACGCCGTGGCCGTGGTCATGGTCGTGGCCATGGTCGTGGTCATGCCCGTGGTGATGGCCGTCGTGCGCGTGGTGATGCCCGTCGTCGTGCGTGTGGGCGTGGGTGTGCTCGTGCTGCGCGCTCATGCGCCGGCCTTCTCTCCGTGGTGGTGGCGGGGGTTGGCCTCGAGGGCGTGCTCGGCCTGGAAGATCGCGTCGGTGACGAGCTTGCTCGCGTGCTCGTTCTCGAGGCGGTAGAAGACGCGGGTACCCATCTGGCGCGTGGCGACGATCCGGGCGAGGCGCATCTTGGCGAGGTGCTGTGAGACGGCGGCGGGGGACTTGCCGACGGCCTCGGCGAGGTCGTTGACGCTGTGCTCGCCCTCGCGCAGGGCGAGGATGATGCGGATGCGCGTCGCGTCGGCGAGCATCGAGAAGACCTCGACGGCGAGCTCGACGTAGCCGCTGTCCACGTCCAATCCGCACATCTTCTTATCTGCATTCATGCGCAGATTATCCCACGGCGGCGGCGCGAGCCTCCACCTCGCGGGCGCATGCAGGGTCAGGAGCCGAGGGCACCCCGGATCGTCGACACGAGGGATGCGAAGCGCGGGTTCGCGGCGAGGTCCTCGATGAGGACGGCCTCGCCGTCGTGGCCTGTGAGGGGGATCCGCCAGTTCGGGTGCTCGAGGTGGGTGCCGGGCTGGTTCTGGGTGCGCCGGTCGCCGACGGCGTCCACAAGCGCGACGCCGAGGAGGGCCGACGGCGTCAGGGTGGTGAGCGTGTAGAGCGCCTCGATGGTCCGCTGCTCGTCGGCCGCGCTGCTGCCGGCCTCCGGCAGGAGGCCCCGCTCGCGCAGGAGCCCCATCATGCCCTCGAGCTCGCTGGCCGCCGCCGCGAGCTCCTCCTCCAGGGGCCGCTCGAGCAGGCCGAGCGACTCGCGCAGGCGCACATGCTCGCCCGCGAGGTAGCCGGCCGTGGGCGGGAGGTCATGGGTGTTGACGCTCGTCAGGCACTGCTGCCTGTACCGCTCGGGCTCGAGGGGGCGTCCCTCGGCGTCGTTCTCGAACCACAGGATCGAGGTGCCGAAGATGCCCCGCTCGGCGAGGTAGTCGCGCACCCACGGCTCGAAGACGCCCAGGTCCTCGCCGATCACGACTGCGCCCGCCCGCTGGGCCTCGAGCGCGAGGATGCCGACGAGGGCCTCGTGGTCGTAGTAGACGTACGTGCCCTCGCCGGGGGAGCCGCCCCCGGGGATCCACCACAGGCGGAAGAGCCCGAGGATGTGGTCCACGCGGATCCCGCCCGCGTGGCGGAGGATCGTGCGGAGCATGTCGCGGTACGGCGCATAGCCCGACTCGGCGAGGCGCCCCGGATGCCACGGGGGCTGGCTCCAGTCCTGGCCCTGCTGGTTGAACACGTCCGGCGGCGCCCCCACCGAGACGCCCTCTGCGAGCGTCCCGGACAGGGTCCAGGCGTCGGCGCCGTCCGGGCGCACGCCCACGGCGAGGTCGTGGATGAGCCCGAGGTCCATGCCGCAGTCCTGCGCCGTCCGCTGGGCTGCCTCGAGCTGCTCGTCGCAGAGCCACTGGAGCCAGCGGTAGAAGTCCACCCGGTCCGCGAGCTGCTCCTTGAGGCGGCCGGCCTCCGCGCTCGCGGGCGCCGGCCAGCTCGGCGCGGCGTCATCGGCCTGGGGTGCGGCGGCGAGGGCGCTCCAGAGCGCGAAGTCGTCCAGGCCTGGACCGGCACCGTCGCGGAACCGGCGGTAGGCCTGCTCGCGGGCAGGGCTGCGCGGGACGTGCCACACGAGCTCGAGCGCCGCGAGCTTCGCCGCGAACGTGGCGTCGCGGTCGAGGAGCGCCGAGGAGGAATTGGCGGCCGCCCGCTCGCGCTGGAGCTCTTCGACGTGGGCCCGGTCCTCCGGATTGAGGTAGCCGTACTCCGGGATGTCCTCGATCCGGAGGTAGAGCGGATTGACGAAGCGGCGGGTCGTCGGGAGGTACGGGGAATCCTGGATCGGGGGTTCCGGCTCGGCGGCGTGGAGCGGGTTCACGAGGACGAAGCCTGCCCCCTCCGCGCCCGCGACCGCGGCGAGGTCGGCGAGGTCCCCGAAGTCGCCGATGCCCCAGGAGCGGCGCGACCTGACCGAGTACAGCTGCGCCATGAGGCCCCAGCGGCGCCCCTCGGCCAGCCGCTGGGTGGTTGAGAGCTGCGTCGGCGTGACCACCAGGGGCGACGACGCGGTCAGCCCGTCCGTTTCCGCGTGGAGCGTGTGCCAGCCCAGGGGGAGTTCGGACGGCAGGAGGAAGACGGCGCGGCCGGTCAGCACGCCGTCGACCGTGCGTGGCTCCTCCCAGTCGTCGACCTGCCGCACGGTGTACGAGGTGCCGTCCTCAGCGGTCACCCAGACCGACACGGAGCTGCCGTGCGGCACGTGGACCTGGACGGAGGCCTCGTGGCCCTGGCGGGTGACCACCACCGGGGGGAGGAGCCGGCGCCACGGCGCGAGGTCGGCGTCGTCCAGCGCCGCGAGCATCTCGTCGGTTGAGCCGACCGGTACCCCCAGTGCGCCCAGGACGGCCCGGAGGGTCGCGTCTGAGACAGGATGCTCGGCCCCGTCCCATCCCCAGAACGATGTCGCCACCCTGTGCCGTCCGGCCAGCTCGCGCAGGAGCCCCTCTGCATCCGCCATGGCTCCACCCTATGCGGGACGGGGGGCTGGTCAACCGCCGCGGCCTGGCGACCCGCCGCCGAGCCTTCGCGCGGGCCGCGCGTCATCCCACGGCGAAGACGTGCACGACGACGCGGTCCGGGTAGCGTTCGCCCGTGCCGACGAACAGCGTGCGGTTCACCCAGTCCCACTGGGGTGCGGAGGTCCGCAGCCGCGGCGCGCAGCGGAAGTAGATCTCCTGCGGGTCCACCGCCTCGCCTCGGGCGATCCGGCCCAGGGCATCGGCGGAGCCTGACCGGAGGGCGGCGTTGTCCACCGAGACGATCGCGCCGTCGTCGAGCTCGAGGGCGTAGCGGGCATCGAGCTGGCTGAGCTCCGGGGTGTGCAGGATCTGGAAGTCCGCTCCGCCCGGGAGCACGCGTCCCTTGAGCCGCGGGCCCGAGACGGTGCCGCCCGTGATCGGGATGATCCGGCGGTGCCCCTCGGGTGTCGGCCCGACGTCGATCGGCTCGGCGATGAGGACCGAGAGGGTCCCTGCGTACTGGAGGGCCGGCGCCTGCGGCTCCGGCGCCTGGAGTTCCTGGGTCATGGCTAGGACAGTACTCGGAGGGCGGGCCGTGCAGGCTCCTGCCCCTGTGGGTCTGGCCGCCGCGCCTGAGCCGTCGGAAACTGCACAATCCGCGGCCTCCCGGGCCCCCTATCGGGTTCAGCGTGCCGCGAGTTGCGCAGTTTCACGCGGTGCCGGGTGCCTCCCGGCAGCGTGGTTGCCAAACATACCCCCTAGGGGTATGTTGGTGGTGCTGCCAGCGATGGACGCGGTCCTGCCCCGTTACCGCCGATCGCCCCCAGCGACGAACCATCTGCACCCCAGGAGGACGGCGCTGACCATGACCGACCACAGCATGCACGACCACGCGGCCCGCGACCACGCAGCCCACGAGCACCACGGCCACGACGCGCAGGCCGACCGGGAGCGGCCCGGCGGCCCGCATGCCGGGCACGACATGCACGCCGGGCACGACATGACCGCCCAGCTCCACGCCGGCCACGGCGACCCGCACGCGGTCCACACCCACGGCGAGCACGCAGGCCACTCGGTCGCGATGTTCCGCGATCGGTTCTGGCTCACGCTCGGGCTGTCGCTCGTCGTCGTGTACTTCAGCCCGATGTTCTGGCGCCTCTTCGGCGCGACTCCGCCGATGTTCCCCGGGAGCGAGTGGATCGGCCCGGTCCTGGGGACCGTGATCTTCTTCTACGGCGGCATGCCGTTCCTCAAGGGCGGCCTCAGCGAGGCGAGGACCCGCAAGCCGGGCATGATGCTGCTCATCGCGATGGCCATCACGGTCGCGTTCGCCGCCTCGTGGGCGACGAGCCTGGGGATCGGCGGGTTCGACCTCGACTTCTGGTGGGAGCTCGCCCTCCTCGTCACGATCATGCTCCTGGGCCACTGGCTCGAGATGCGCGCCCTCGGCGCCTCGCGCGGGGCGCTCGAGGCCCTCGCCGCACTCCTGCCCGACGAGGCCGAGCGCATCGGCGACACGGGTGAGACCGAGACCGTCGCCGCCTCCGAGCTGTCGGTGGGCGACCTCGTCCTCGTGCGCGCCGGTGGGCGGCTCCCCGCGGACGGCCGCATCGAGGAAGGTACCGCCGAGCTCGACGAGTCGATGATCACCGGCGAGTCCAAGACCGTCACGCGCGGACCCGGCGACACCGTCGTCGCGGGCACGGTCGCGACCGACACGAGCCTCCGGGTGCGCGTCGGGGCAGTGGGGGAGTCGACGGCGCTCGCCGGCATCCAGCGCATGGTCGCCGACGCGCAGGCCTCCTCCTCCCGCGCCCAGGCGCTCGCCGACCGGGCCGCCGCGTTCCTCTTCTACTTCGCGACCGGCGCGGGCATCCTCACGTTCATCGCGTGGACCCTCCTCGGCGACCTCCCGACCGCCGTCACGGCCACCGTCACCGTCCTCGTGATTGCGTGCCCTCACGCACTCGGCCTCGCCATCCCGCTCGTCATCGCCATCTCGACCGAGCGCGCGGCCAAGGGCGGAGTCCTCGTCAAGGACCGCCTCGCCCTCGAGCGCATGCGCACCGTCAAGGCCGTCCTCTTCGACAAGACGGGCACGCTCACCAAGGGCGCGCCGGAGGTCGTCGGCGTCGCGGCGGTCGCGAGCGTCCTCGCGCGCGATGCCCGCGCGGCGCACGACGGCGGTGCGCACGACGCCGGCGCCCCGGCGGCTGCCCCGGACGGCCCGGCCGGCGAGGACGCGCTCCTGGCGCTTGCCGCGGCCGCCGAGTCGGACAGCGAGCACCCCGTGGCCCGGGCGATCGTCCGCGCGGCCCGCGACCGCGGCCTCCGCGTTCCCGCGGCCACCGGGTTCCAGGCCAGCTCGGGCCGGGGCATCCAGGCGCGCGTCGGCGGCGAGCATGGCGGCGAGCTCGTGCAGGTCGGCGGCCCGGCGATGCTGGCCGAGCTGGGACTCGACACCCCGGCGGAACTGGCCGACGCCGTCGACCGCTGGAAGGCCCGCGGCGCCTCGGTTCTCCACGTGATCCGCGACGGCGGGATCGCGGGGGCGCTGGCGCTCGAGGACTCCGTCCGAGAGGAGTCCCGCACTGCCGTCGCTGCGCTCCAGCAGCGAGGGATTCGCGTCGCGATGATCACGGGCGACGCCCAGCAGGTGGCCGACGCGGTGGCCCGGGACCTCGGCATCGACGAGGTGTTCGCCCAGGTGCTGCCGCAGGACAAGGACCAGAAGGTGGCCGAGCTCCAGAAGCGCGGCCTCAGCGTCGCGATGGTCGGCGACGGCGTGAACGACGCGCCCGCCCTGGCCCGGGCCGACGTCGGCATCGCGATCGGCGCCGGCACGGATGTCGCCATCGAGTCCGCGGGCGTGGTGCTCGCCGGCAACGATCCGCGCTCGGTGGTCTCGGTCGTCGAGCTCTCCCGCGCGAGCTACCGCAAGATGTGGCAGAACCTCGTGTGGGCCACGGGCTACAACGTCATCGCCGTGCCGCTCGCGGCCGGAGTGCTGGCGTTCGCGGGGATCATGCTCTCCCCGGCTGCGGGCGCGGTCCTCATGTCCCTGTCCACGATTGTCGTGGCGCTCAACGCGCAGCTGCTGCGGCGGCTCGACTTGGACCCAGGCCACGTCCGATAGGAGCATGATCAGCGTGCATATCGACACACCTCGCGCCGGACAACGGGCACTTGTGCCCGTTCCGGGCGCTGAGTGGTGTCGATATGCACGCTGGCTCCTCGTCCTGGCCCTGGCCCTCGGCGTGCTCGGCATGCACACGGCACCGGGGGCGTCCACAACGCATACCACGACGCCTGCTATGGCGCACGGGGCCCCAGCCCACCATGCCCACGGATCGATCCCGGGGTCCGGCCACGCGACGAGCCCGGACATCCTGCTGGCCTCCGACAAGCGATTCGCCGGCTGGGGCCCGGACGAGTGCACGCAGGGCAGCGGCGACGTGCCGGTCCACGCGGCCCACTGCATTCCGGCGCCCGGTGCAGTGCCCCCGGTGCCGCCCGCCGTCGTGGTGCTGGAGCGTTCAGACGCGCTCCCGCAGCCGCCGGCGGCCTCCGTCCCACGCTCGATCCTCCCGCGCGCCCCGGCGCCAGACCTCACCCAGCTCTCGATCAGTCGAACGTGAGCAGGCCTCTGCCTGCCCGCACACCTCTCCACGACTGAAAGAAGACCGATGAACGCCAAGAACTCTGCGCTCTCTGCTGCCCTGCTCGCCGCCACCGTCGCCCTCGCCGGATGCGGCGCTTCCGAGGCGGCTCCCGCCGCGACGTCGGGCGCTTCCCCGATGGATCACAGTGGGCACTCGATGCCCATGGGGACGCCCAGCAGCTCGTCATCCCAGGGCTCGTTCAACGCCGCGGACGCCATGTTCGCGCAGATGATGATCCCCCACCACGAGCAGGCCGTCGAGATGAGCGGCATCGTCCTGGCCAAGCCTGGCCTCGACGCCCGGGTCGCCCAGCTCGCCGAGCGGATCAAGGCCGCCCAGGCCCCGGAGATCGCGACCCAGCGCGGCTGGCTCGCCGCATGGAACCAGCCCACGGCCATGGTGGCAGACGCAGGCCACGGCATGGAGGGCATGGTGAGCGACGAGGACCTCGCCGCGCTCAAGGCCGCCGATGCCGGCGAGGGGGCCAAGCTCTTCCTCACCCAGATGATCGCCCACCATGAGGGGGCCGTGACGATGGCGAAGTCGGAGCTCAGCACGGGTGCCCACCCGGGGGCGGTGGCGATGGCGCAGTCGATCGTCGACTCCCAGACCACGGAGATCGACCAGATGAAGTCCCTCCTGGGGCAGCTGTGAACGCGCGTGCTGCCCGGACGCCGCTGTCCCGGGCCGGCGTCCTCGGCGCCGTCCTCGCTGCCGCCCTCGGCGGCGCGCTCGCGCTGGCGGGATGCGCCGCACCCGCAGCGGGCACGACGGCGTCGGCCGCCTCGGGTGCGACGGGATCCTCCCTGCCGGGAGGCCACGTCCACGGCATCGCGGCGACCGGCGACGGCTCGACCGTCCTGATCGGGACCCACCAAGGCGTATACGACCTCAGCGGCGCCGGGCCCGAGCGCGTCAGCGCCGCGGACGACTTCATGGGCTTCGTCGGCGATCCCGCCGGGACGCTCTGGGCCTCGGGCCACCCCGGGCCCGGCTCGTCCAGGCCCAACCCGCTGGGCCTGCTCCGCTCGACCGACGGCGGCCGGACCTGGACCGCCGTGTCCAACGAGGGTGTCTCCGACTTCCACGCGCTCACGGTCACGAAGTCGGGCCTCGTGGGGTTCGACGGCGTGCTCAAGCGCACCCCGACCGGCGAGGCCTGGGCCGCGGTCGCCTCGTCCCTGCACCCCGCGGTGCTGGCCGGGCACCCTTCCACGGACACCGTCCTCGCCACGACCGAGAAGGGCCTGTTCGCCTCCCTCGACGGCGGGACGACGTGGCTGGCCGTGCCCGGCGCCCCGCTCATCCAGTTCGCGGCCTTCGCGGACGCCCGCCGGGTGGTCGGGGTGGCGCCCGACGGCGCGGTCTAC
The DNA here is from genome assembly GCF_050474465.1 of Sinomonas sp. B1-1. Taxonomy (NCBI): domain Bacteria; kingdom Bacillati; phylum Actinomycetota; class Actinomycetes; order Micrococcales; family Micrococcaceae; genus Sinomonas; species Sinomonas sp. B1-1. Next base: position 62,830 of record NZ_JBCHVF010000009.1, read on the forward strand.
TCGAGCGCGGACGCGGGCGTCTCGTGGACCCGGCTAGGCGACGCGGGGAAGGGGGTCGAGGCGGTCACTGCCGTCGCGGCTCCCGGCCAGCCCGTGCGGGTCCTCGCGGCGACGGACTCCGGTGTGCTGGAGTCCCGCGACGGCGGCGCCACCTTCGCCGCCTACGAGCCGGGGAGGCCGTGATGAACGGCCCGCACGCCCAGGACCCGCACGCCCAAGACCCGCACCCGAACAACCCGCACCCCCAGGGCCCGGGCCGGCTGGCCGGGCCGGTCTCCCGTCGCGGCTTCCTCGGGCTCTCCCTTGCGGCCGCCTCGGCGGCCATGCTCGCCGCGTGCACCTCGCCGTCGCCCTCGGGCGCCACCCGCGTCCTGTCCTCCGACGACGCGGTGCGGGCCGCCGAGGCCGCCCGCCCGTCGTCCGGCCGGACCGTCGCCGCCCGGCTGGACCCCGCGCCGCTCACCGTCACCCTGGACGGGAAGCAGGTCCAGACGTGGGGATACAACGGGACGGTCAACGGCCCGCTCCTGCGCGGCTCGGTGGGAGACCGGCTCGAGGTCGCCCTGGCCAACGGACTGCCGGAGCCCACGGTGGTCCACTGGCATGGACTCGCCCTCGCCAACGACCAGGACGGCGTCGAGATGCTCACGCAGAAGGAGATCGCCGCGGGCGGATCCTTCGGCTACGGCTTCCGGCTCGCCCACCCCGGCACGTACTGGTACCACTCCCACATGGAGCTCCAGCGCGAGCGCGGCCTCTACGGGCCGCTCATCGTCGACGACCCGTCCGAGGCCAGGGACTGGGACCACGAGTGGGTCATCCTCCTCGACGACTGGATGGACGGCGTCACCGGCACCCCGGAGGACGTCCTCAACGAGCTGTCCCAAGGCATGGGCGGCATGATGGGCGGCCGGCCCGGCGGGCAGGGCGGCGGGCGGTACATGGCCATGGGCTCCGTGAGCGACTACCTCGGCGGCGACGCCGGGGACGTCCGCTACCCCCTGCACCTGTTCAACGGCCGCACCCCCTCGGACCCGGACACGCTGCGGGCCAAGGCCGGGGACCGCGTCCGGCTCAGGATCATCAACGCCGGCGGGGACACGGCCTACCGCGTGGGCGCGCCCGGCGTGAAGCTCACGGTGACCCACACGGACGGGTTCCCGGTCGAGCGGACGGAGGCGGACGCCGTCGTGCTCGGGATGGGCGAGCGGATCGACGCGCTGCTGACCGTGCCCGAGGGATGGACGCCGCTCATGGCGCAGCCGGAGGGCAAGACGGGGCTCGCGCTCGGGCGGATCAGCACGGGGACGGGGAAGGAGCCGATCGCGGCGGCCCTGCCGTCGCGGCTGACGGGGACGGTGGTCGACGGCGGCCAGCTCACCGCCGCGGCAGGCGCCCGGCTCGCACGGCGGGATCCGGACCGCACCCACACCGTCCGGCTCACCGGCTCCATGATGGCCTACGACTGGGGCCTGGACGGGCGCCGCTTCGACATGGCCAACCCGTACGACGGCGCCCTCGAGGTCCGGCAGGGCGAGCGCGTGCGGATCGACTTCGTCAACGAGTCGATGATGTGGCACCCCATGCACCTGCACGGCCATACCTTCCAGGTCGGGGACGCCGGAGCGCGGAAGGACACGGTGATCGTGCGGCCGGGGCAGACGGTCAGCGTCCTCTTCGACGCCGACAATCCGGGCCAGTGGCTCTACCACTGCCACAACGCCTACCACGCGGCGCGCGGCATGATGGGAGTCCTGAGCTACGTGCGGTGAGGGCAGAGCCAGAGCCAGTGCCAGAGCCAGAGCCGGGCTGGGACTTCGGCCCCTTGCCCAGCCCGGCCTCCTCTGGAAGCGTGGGCGCCATGGCCTACACCCTCACCACGCACGTCCCGCTGCCCTACGCCGAGGCGGTCGACGCCGTCAAGGCGGCCCTCGCCGACCAGGGCTTCGGTGTCCTGACCGAGATCGACATCCGCAAGACATTCGCCGCCAAGCTGGGCGATGAGGCGGGAGACTCAGTGGGGGACTACGTGATCCTCGGCGCGTGCAACCCGAACCTCGCCAGCCGCGCCCTGGGCGCCGAACCCGAGATGGGGGCGCTCCTGCCGTGCAACGTCGTGGTGCGCCGCGCCGCCGGCGCCGAGGAGACGACCGTCGAGGCCATCGACCCCCAGACCATGGTGCAGCTCAGCTCGAGCGGGCAGGTCAAGGAGGTCGCGGACGACGCCGGAACGCGCCTGCGCGCCGCGCTCGCCGCGGTCTCGGGGCAGTAGGGCAGTAGGGCAGTAGGGCGGTTCGGCGCCGTCTAGCTGCGCCGGCGCCGCAGCGCGCTCACGGCCAGGTACGTGCCGAGGCCCCCCGCCGCGCCGATCCCGGTCCGCAGCAGGGGCGCGCGCCAGCCGCGCCAGCGCGTGTCGTTCGTGACGACCTCCCCGACGCCGCGGATGAACGCCGCCGCAATGACGGCGGCCAGCACCTTGTTTCCGACGCGCTCGGCGCGGGCCATGAGCGGCTCGAGTTCGGCGGCGCGGAGGTGCACCTCGAACCCGCCGGCGTCGAGGACCCGGCTGGCGCTGTCGATGAGGTCCGGCAGGTCCCCGGCGAGGTCCATTGCCGTGAGCCCGGCCGCCTTGAGGCTGCGGGTGATCGCGGCGGGGGAGTACTGCTCGAGCAGGAGCCGGCGCACGTGCGGCTCGAGCACGCGGGAGAGGCGGAACTGGGGGTCCAGGACCCGGCCGAGCCCCTCGGCCATCACGAGCATCTTGATCACCACCGCCGCCTCGGCGGGCATCACGAGGTGGTGGTGGCGGATCACCGCGAGGAGCTTCTGCGCGAGCCTCGCCAGGTTCACGTCGGCGAGGTCCACGCCGTCGTACAGGGAGATGAACACCGCGACGTCGGCGGCGAGCCGTTTGCGGTCCTCCACGGCGCCCGAGCGCGACATCGCCTCGAGGACTCGGGCGAGCCTTCGCGGGTCCTTGCGGGCGAGCGCGATGAGGAGCCGCCCCAGATCATGGCGGAGCTGGTCGCTGATCTCCCCGACCATGCCGAAGTCGATGATCGCGATGCGGCCGCCGGGCTCCACGAACATGTTGCCCGGGTGCGGGTCCGCGTGGAAGAAACCGTCCTCGAAGATCATCTGGGCGAGTGCGGCCGCCGAATGGTCGGCGAGGGCGCGCCGGTCGAGCCCCGCGGCGTCGAGCGCCGCGACGTCGTTGATCTTGAGGCCTTCCATGAACTCGAGCGTGAGGATTCGGGACGTCGTGGTGTCCCAGTAGACCTTCGGGAACCGGAACCGCTCGTCGCCGGCGAAGTTCGTGGCGAACCGCTCCGCGCTGCGGGCCTCCTCGAGGTAGTCGAGCTCGGTCGTGAGGGTCTTGGAGAACTCCTCGACGAGGCCTTCCACGTCGTAGTTGGCCAGGACCGGCCACGCCCGGGTCGCGGTCGCGGTGACGTTGCGCAGGATCTCGAGGTCCTCGCGGATGCGCTCCACCGCGCCTGGCTTGCGGACCTTGACCACCACCCTCGTGCCGTCCGCGAGCCGTGCCTCGTGGACCTGGCCGATCGAGGCGCTCGCGAGCGGCACGTCGTCGAACGCGGCGAAGGCGGTGTCCGCGTCCATGCCGAGCTCCTCGCGCACGACGGCGTGGATCGCCTCCGCTGGGACGGGTGGCGCCGCGTCCTGCAGCTTGGCGAGCTCGGCCTGGTACGGCTCAGGGACGAGGTCGGGGCGGGTCGAGAGGATCTGCCCGAGCTTCATGAAGGTCGGGCCCAGCTCCTCGAGGGCCCGGCGGACATGCACGGGGGCGCCTGCGGGGGCGCCCTGGCCCTCCTGCCCCCGCCTCGGACCCGGAAGCCAGCGCGAGAGGCCGGCCACGGTCAGGACATGGCCGAGGCCGTGCCGGGCGAGGATGTCCGCGATCTCGCGGTACCGCCTGGCGTGACCGCTCCAGGGAACCAGCGCCATGGGACGAGCCTACCGTCCTGCGGGTCCCCTACCCGTTCAGCAGTCCCGCGAGCCCATCCATCACGGGCCTGCGGCCCGCCTCGATGTGGGCGGCGGCGACTGCCTCGGCGAGCTGGGGCTGGCCGGTCATGATCGCCTCGGCGAGCTCGTCGTGCTCGAGCGCGTTGACCTCGAGGGAACGGTTGACGGCCAGGCCGAAGAGCCAGCGGTTGAGCCCGTGGAGCGGGCGCATCGAGCGCTCGAGGAGGCCGCTGCCGGCGAGGGCGATGATCTGGTCGTGGAATCGGGTGTTGAGGTCGGAGGTCAGGTCCGTGTCGCCAGCCTCGAGCGCTTCCTTCGCCTGGCGCAGGGTCTCGAGGAGCCCGCCGGCGTCCTCCCCGGCCGCCACGCGTTCGGCGGCGCGCCTGGCGGCGAAGGACTCGAGGAGCACGCGGAGGTCGAACAGCTCCTCGACGTCCTTGAGCGTCAGCTTCCGCACCACCGCGCCGCGCCGCGGGGCGGTCACGAGGAAGCCGTCCTGCTCGAGGCGGTGGATCGCCTCCCGGACCGGGATGCGGGATACCCCGTACTGGTCCGACAGCTCCCGCTCGCGCAGCCGCTGCCCGGGCGCGGCCCGGCCGGAGATGATCGCGTCGAGGATCTGCTGGTAGACCTTGCCTGCCATCGCCTCGTCCGGCGCCACCGCTGTCACGTTGTCCACTGTCGAAGGGTATCCGGTCCCGGACGCCCTTTTCGGCGGTAATCTGAGACCACCTGTACCGCCCGCACCCACCGGAGGCCCCGTGGCCGTGCCCCACAGCCCCGCCGAACAGAGCCCCGCGGAGCGAAGCCCGACCGGGCGCGCCCCGGCGACCGAGGCGGCCTTCGCCGAGCCGACCGCCCCTGTCCGGCCCCGCTGGATCCTCGGCGTCGTCCTCGTCAACATCGGCATCAACGTCGCCTTCTTCGGCCCCCTCCAGGTGCTCCTGGCCCAGCAGGCCGCGGTCTTCGCGCCCGGTCAGAAGGAAGCCGTCCTGGCGCTCGTGACGAGCGCGGGAGCGGCCGTCTCCGTGGTCTGCAACCCCCTCGCGGGGGCCCTCTCCGACCGCACGTCCGGCCGGTTCGGCCGGCGCCGCCCCTGGGTCTTCTTCGGCGCGCTCACGGGAACGCTCGCCCTCGTCGGGCTGTCCGGCGCGCCGAGCATCGCCGCGATGGCGGCTCTGTGGTGCCTCGTCCAGCTCGGCGCCAACAGCGCCTACGCCGCCATCACAGCCGCCGTGCCGGACCGCGTGCCCGTCACGCAGCGCGGATCGGTGGGGGGCCTGGCCGCCATGGGCATCACGACTGGGATCCTCCTCGGCACGGCTGTGGGGGCGGCCGTCGCGGGGAACTTCTCCCTCGGCTACCTCATCTGCGGGGTGCTGCTCGCGGTGAGCGTCGTCCACTTCCTGCTCGGCGCAAAGGACGAGCCCCTGCCCCGCGCGGCGCTGGGGCGGTTCTCGCTCGCGCGGTTCGTGGCAGCCTTCTGGATTAGCCCCCGCCGCCACCCTGACTTCGCCTGGGCCTGGTTCACCAAGCTCCTGGTCAACGTGGGCAACCACGTGGTGCTGCTCTACCTGATCTACTTCCTCACGGACGCCGTGCGGATCGAGCAGACCACCGGCATCCCCCCGGCCACCGGGACGCTCATCCTCACCGGCCTGTACTCGGCGATGGTCATCGCGACGAGCATCTTGGGGGGCAAGCTCAGCGACCGCATCGGCAGGCGCAAGCCGCTCGTCATCGGCTCGTCCGCCGTGATGGCCGTCGCCTCGCTCATCCTCGCGCTCGCCCCGACCTGGACCGGCGCCCTCGTCGGTGCCATCGTGCTGGGCATCGGCTTCGGCGCCTACATGGCCGTGGACTTCGCGCTCGTCACCCAGGTCCTGCCCCACGCCGCCCACCGCGGCAAGGACCTCGGCGTCATCAACATCGCCAACTCGCTGCCGCAGGTCATCGCGCCCGCCATCGCCTACCCGTTCCTCGCCTTCCTCGGCGGGTACGTGTCCCTCTACATCGGCGCGGCCGTCATCGGGCTCTTCGGCGCCGTCTTCGTCACCCGGATCCGCTCGGTCGCCTGAACCGCGCACGACGGCGGGAGGGGCCGCGCGCGCTGGTGCCCGGCCGGCGTCGTGCTCCCCGCGGGATCAGCCGGCGCGGCTGGTGCGGCGGCGGGCGACGATCTCGCAGGAAGCCTTGAGCTGCTTCTCGGCCTCGAGCGGGATGAGCCTGCCCGTCCGCACGGCGGAGACTAGCCCCGAGATCACATGGACGATGCTCCGGCCGCGTTCGGCACCTCCCGCGAGGCGCCCGAGCACCGACCAGGAGAGCTCGTCGACCTCGCCGACGAGTCCCGTCAGCTCGTGGTCCGCCGGGACGATGAGCTCGTCGAGGCAGGAGTTCACCGCGGGCTGGGCGAGGCGCATGTGGAAGAGCTCGACCGCGGCGCCGGCCAGGAGGCGCGCGCGCTGGGCCTCGGTCCGTGACCCGCTCGCGCGGTCCTCCACGCGGGCGCGGAGCTCGAGGAGCTGGCGCCGGTGCAGGGCCAGGAGGAGGTGGGCGGCCGAGGGGAAATACCGGTGCGCGGTGCCGAAGGCGACCCCGGCCTCCTCGGCGACAGCGGTGATGTCGATGTCCGGGTATTCGAGGGTGGCAAACCGTGCTGCTGCGTCCAGGAGCTGCGCGTACCGGGCAGCGAGGCGGGGCGTGGCCGGAGGAGGGGCTGGGGTGACCAGATCCTGGGGCAGTTCGAGCACAGCGCAGCAACCTCTTTTCCCGACGCTTCTGCATCCCATGGCACGCCGCGGCTGGGGTCGTGCGGAGGGACTGTCCAACTATACGCCACGGAGGGTGCGGCGCTAGGAAGCCCCGGTCCCTCGGAGTGCCGCCGGGCGGGCAGCCTGCGCGAGCAGGGCGTCGATCCTCGCGGGGGCGTAGAGGGCCTGCATCACGAGGCGGGAGAGGCCTATCGGAATGGGGTGCGACGCGCGGGACGGCCCGATCTCGAGCCCCGTGAGGACGTCCTCGAAGACCCGCTCGGCGATCTCCTCGCGCACGGCCTGCACGAAGGTGCCGAGCAGGCCCACGACGCCGCCGAGCGCCACCCGCGCGGGGTTCACCGTCGCGACCACCGCGGCGAGCACGGACCCTGTCAGTCGCCCCGCCTGGGCGACGGCCGCGAGCACGGCCGGGTCGCCGGCGTCGTGCGCGCGGGCGAGGTCCGCGAGCGAGCGGCAGTGCTGGAGTCCCGGCTCGGCCAGCAGGGCCCGCCCCGACGCCGCCGCCGCGAGGCAGCCGGCGCGTCCGCACCGGCAGGTCCGCCCCTCCGCCTCGGGGATCCGGACGTGTCCGATGTCGCCCGCCGCGCCGTGGGCGCCCCGCACCAGGGCTCCGTCGACGACGATCCCGCACCCGATCCCGGTGCTGACCTTCACGGCCACGAGCCCCTCGTCGGCGGCACCGGCCTCTCCGACGGCCATGGCCCGGGCATCGTTCTCGATCACGACGGCGCATCCCAGTGCCTCCTCGAGCCGCGCGAGCGCGCCGGGCAGGTCCCAGTGCCCGAGGACCGAACGGCCGAGTCCTGCGGCGCCGGAGGCCTCGACCGGGGCGGGGAGGCCCAGGCCGGTTCCCACGGGCGTCCGGCCGGCGAGGAGCTCCCGGGCGGCGGAGGCGAACAGGTCCACCGCCGCATCAGCGGGCCCAGAGGCGTCCCACCGGAAGACGGTCGAGGCGAGGACTGCGTGAGCCGGCGTGAGGAGGTGTACGGCGGCGTGGGTCTGGCCTGCGTCGATCGCGACCAGCACCTTCTGCCGGTCGTCGAACCGGATCCTGCGTGCGCGGCGGCCGCCGGTGGAGCGCAGGGGCTCGGCCTCGTAGGCGAGTCCGGCGGCGAAGAGCGCGTCGAGGCGTTCGTACAGGGTGGAGCGGGCCATGCCGGTCAGCTCCAGGAGGGAGGCCCTGCTGATCCCCTCCGGTGAGCTGCGGATGAGCGCGAGCAGCTGGCCGGGACTGGCCGCGAGGCCGGGGGCCGCAGCCGGCCGTTCGACGGGCATGCCGGGGTGCACTTCCATCGTCCTCTGTTGACGTGATGCCGATCACACACTTACGATCGACAATCGTACAGAAGTTTCGCTTCGATGTCCTGCCGTTGCTGGGAGGCGCGGACACGGCGGGGGAGGCTTCGATGCGGAATGTGGTTGGTCTGCCACAGGAGGCACCCCATGAACCCCATCCCGACCACCAGCCGGCGCACGTTCATCGGGGGCGCCCTCGCGGCGGCGGTCGTCGCCCCGATCCTCTCGGCCTGCAGCGTGAACACGAGCGGAAGCGGCGGGTCCGGCTCGGTGAGCTTCCTCTCCACCCAGTTCGCCCCCGTCGAGGAGCGGCAGAAATACGAGGCCACCCTCAAGAAGGCGGTGGGGGACAAGGCCAACGTCGCGTACAACCCCGTCGACAACCCCACCTTCAACACGACGATCAAGTCGCAGCTGGACGCCAACAAGGTCGAGATCGGACTGATCGGCGGCCTCCACGGCGACCTCGTCCCCTTCGCGAAGCAGCTTGAGGACCTGAGCTCCCTGACGGACGAGCTCAAGTCGCGCGGCTACTCCCAGGACCTCCTCGAGCTGGCCAAGCTCGGCACCGACAAGCCCCGCTACATCCCCTGGATCCAGGCCACGTACATCCTGGCCGTCAACAAGAAGGCCCTCCAGTGGCTGCCCAGCGGAGCGGACGTCAACAAGCTCACCTACGACCAGTTCCTGGCGTGGGCCCAGGCGGCCAAGGCGGCGAACGGGGGGAAGCCCGTCTTCGGCATCCCGGCCGGCCCCAAGGGCCTGCACCACCGCTTCTACCAGGGCTTCCTCCTGCCCAGCTTCACGGGAGGCCAGATCACGACCTTCCGGAACGCGGACGCCGTGACAGCGTGGACCTACATGCGGAACCTGTGGGCGAACATGAACCCCGCCTCGACCAACTACGACTTCATGCAGGAGCCCCTCGGGAACGGCGAGGTGCTCGTGGCATGGGACCACGTGGCGCGCCTGATCAACGCGGTCTCCGCCAAGCCGGACGACTTCGTCCTGGCGCCCGCGCCGTCGGGCCCGAAGGGCCTGGGCTACCTCCTCGTGGTGGGCGGCCTCGCGGTCCCCCAGGGGTCGAAGGACCGGGACAAGGCCTTCGACGTCATCCGGGCCCTCTCCACCAAGGAGGCACAGATCGAGACGCTCAAGTCGAACGCCTTCTTCCCGGTCGTCAAGGCGGACATCGGGTCCGACCTGCCGCCCGGCATCGCGCTCGAGGCCAAGGCAGTGAGCGCCCAGCAGGACGCCTCCGGCGCGATCCTCGCGCTCCCGCCCGTGGGCCTCGGCGACAAGGAGCCCCAGGTCGGGCAGATCTTCAAGAACTGCTTCCAGGAGATCTGCCTCAACAATGCGGACGTCAAGGCGACGCTCGACAAGCAGGGCGCGGCCCTCGCCGACATCATGAACAGCCTCAAGGTCCCGTGCTGGGCGCCGGACCCCAAGGCTGACCAGTGCACGGTGGCGTGATGGCCACCGCCCAGTCGCCCGGCGCCACGTCGAGCGCCGCGGAGCCCGAGCCCGGGCCGCCCCGGCCCCCCGGCGGCCGCCGTCCGAGCATGAGGCGCCGCAGCACCTCGGCCGCGATGCTCCTCATCGCGCCGTCGATCGTCTTCATGACGCTGCTCTTCGGGTGGCCGATGGTGACGGGCATCCTCCAGGCGTTCGGCGGCCCGTCGGGGCTCACCACGGACAACTTCGCCCGCATGGCTGCAGACCCGTACTTCTGGCCGTCGGTGCGCAACACCGTCCTGCTCATCGTGGTCATGATCCCCGTGCAGTTCATCCTCGCGCTCGCGATGGCGCTGCTCATCCGGGCGAAGCCCAAGCTCTCGGGGCTGTACTTCTACATCTGGGCCATCCCGCTGGCGGTCAGCGACCTGGCCGCCGGCCTGGTGTGGCTCGTCGTCTTCACCGACCGCGGCTACCTCAACTCCCTCCTCACGAGCGTGGGGATCAACCCGGTCTCGTGGCTCGCCTACGACAACTACCCCTCGATGTTCATGACCGTCCTCATCGCGGAGGTGTGGCGCGCCACGAGCCTCGTGTTCGTGATCGTCGTGGCCGGCCTGCAGTCGATCCCGAAGGACTACGAGGAGGCGGCGGGGGTGTTCGGTGCCGGATTCTGGTCCAGGCTCTGGCACGTGACCCTGCCGCTGCTGCGGCCGAGCCTCCAGACCGCGCTCATCCTCCGCACCATCCTCGCGTTCCAGACCTTCGCCGTGGCGCTCGCGCTCACCGGGCAGAACTTCCCGCTCGTGGTCGGCGAGACCTACCGCTGGTACACCGGCCTGCAGGACACGAACGTCGCCTCCGCCCTGGCGCTCGTCGTCATGGCAGTGTCGATGGTCACCGCCGTCGGCTACCTCCGCCTCCTGCGCGACCAGACGGAGGGCGCGTCATGAGCACCGCCGCCTCCTCCCCCGCCGGGCACGACGACGTCGACCGCCGTCCGCTGGCCGCGCGCCGACGCCAGCGGGTCCTCCTCCAGGTCGCGTGCGTCCTCGTCTCGCTGTTCATGGCGACGCCCATCTACCTCATCGCCCTCGCGGCGACCTCGAGCCGGGAGTCGCTCCAGCGGTTCCCGCTGAGCTTCATCCCGGACAGCTTCTCGCTCGAGACCATGCAGACCTTCCTGCAGTCCACGGGCATCCTCGGGGCACTCATCAACTCGGTCCAGGTCGGCCTGTTCACCCTCGTCCTCTCGCTCGTCATCGGCGTCCCCGCGGGGTACGCCGTTGCCCGGTTCGCCTTCCCCGGACGCGACCCGTACCAGCTCTTCCTGCTGTTCACCCGCGCCCTGCCGATCGTGGTCCTGTCCGTACCGCTCGCCCAGCTGTTCCTGCAGACCGGCCTCTACGACAGCGCACTCGCCGTCGTGCTCCTCCACACCGCGCTGGCCCTGCCGACGACGATCCTCATCACCGCCTCCGTGTTCCTCGGCGTCCCGCGGGATGTGGAGGAGGCCGCGCGGATCTTCGGCTGCTCCCCGGTCCAGGCCTTCCTGAAGGTGGTCATGCCCATGGCGATCCCGGGCATCGCGGCCGCGTCGATCTTCACGTTCGTCATGAGCTGGAACGAGGTCCTCGGCGCGTCCATCCTCACGCTCAACCAGCGCACGCTGCCCGCGCAGGTCCTCACGTCCCTGTCCGAATCCCCGTTCGCGTACCGGTTCGCGGGCGGCTTCCTCCTTGTCCTCCCGGCGCTCATCTTCATCTTCTTCATGCGCCGCTACCTCACCAACATGTGGGGCTCCACGATCCGCTGAGTGAGAGGCGCTGCCATGGCCGACATCCAGATCCGAAACCTCCACAAGACCTACCCGGGGAGCAGCGAGCTCGCTACGAACGACGTTTCGCTGCACGTGGACCAGGGCGAGTTCATGGTGCTCCTGGGCCCGTCCGGCTGCGGGAAGACCACCCTCCTGCGGATGGTCGCGGGCCTTGACCTCCCCGACCAGGGGAGCATCCACATCGGCGGCCGGGACGTGACCTACCTGCCGCCGCAGAGCCGCAACCTGTCCATGGTGTTCCAGTCCTACGCGGTGTTCCCGCACCGGAAGGTGCGAACCAACATCGGGTTCGGCCTCACCATGAAGAAGCTGTCCAAGGCAGAGGTCGAACGCAAGGTCGCGTGGGCGGCCGACCTCCTCCAGCTCACCCCCTACCTCGACCGGTACCCTGCGCAGCTGTCGGGCGGACAGCGCCAGCGCGTGGCCGTGGCCCGGGCGATCGTCATGGACGCCGACGTGCTGCTCATGGACGAGCCGCTCTCCAACCTCGACGCCCTCCTGCGCCTGGACTTCCGGGCTGAGCTGAAGCGGATCGTCCAGCAGCTCGGCACCACGACCGTGTACGTGACCCACGACCAGGTCGAGGCCATGAGCCTGTCCGACCGCGTCGCCGTCATGCGCAAGGGCCAGATCGTCCAGCTCGGGAACCCGATCACCGTCTACGAGGAGCCCGCCGAGCGGTTCGTGGGCGGCTTCATCGGATCGCCGCCCATGAACTTCCTCGCTGCCGAGGTGAGGGAGGGCACGCTGCGGATCGGCAGCCAGGCCATCGCGGCGCCATCGTTCCTGGCCGAGGCAGCGCGGACCGACAGCGGGAGGGCCGAGGGCGGCAGGGCGGAGGGCGGCAGGGCGGCCATGCCGGTCACGGTCGGCATCAGGGCCGAGAACATCTCCGTGGCGGACCGCGGCTCCGACGGGACGCTCGACGCGCGGGTCGACGTCGTCGAACCCCTGGGCCACGCGACGCTCCTGACCGCGGACCTCGAGGGCCAGACCCTCAAGGTCCAGGTGCCCTCCACCGTCCGCCTCTCGACGGGCCAGACGATCGGCCTGCGGCCGGACCCCCAGGCCCTGCGCTTCTTCGACACCGAGACGCAGCTCGGACTCACGGCATGAGCCCCGCCAGCTGGCCCAACCCGGACGCTCCCCTGAAGGACCACGCGGAGCTGGGTGACAGTGCCCGCGCCGTCCTCGCGGCCAATGACACCGGGGCAATGGTGACCGCCGCCCCGAACCTCTATCCGCACATGTGGAGCTGGGACGCGGCGTTCGTCGCCGCTGGGCTCTCGACGATCAGCGTCCCCCGGGCGCTCGCGGAGCTCGCGCACCTGCTCGGTGCCCAGTGGGAGTCGGGGATGATCCCGCACATCGTCTTCTCCGAGGCCCCCGGCTACTTCCCCGGGGTGGACCGCTGGCGGACCGAGGGCGTCTCCCCGCCCGGCGTGAAGTCGAGCGGCATCTGCCAGCCGCCCGTGCACGCGACCCTCCTGCGCCGGATCGTGGAGCGGGCGACGGCGCGCGGCGGCGAGGACGCCCGGCTCGCCGACGACTTCGCCCGCCAGAGCGTGCCCCAGTGGATCCGCTGGCACGGATGGCTCCGCAGCGCCCGCGCGGGCGACGGGTCCGGCCTCGTCACCATCTACCACGGCTGGGAGTCCGGCATGGACAACTCGCCGCGGTTCGACGGCCCGTACTCCCGCGTCCAGCCGGGGGACCTCGAGCCGTTCGTCCGCACCGACACGCGGATCGTGGAGGACGCGAGCCAGCGGCCCAGCGACGAGGAGTACGCGCGCTACCTGTGGCTCGTGCAGCAGATGGCGGACGCCAGGTTCGACGACGCCCGCCTGCCCGACGCCGTGGACTTCCAGGTCAAGGACGTCTTCATGTCCGCTGCCCTTGCGGCGGCCAATGAGGACCTCGCCGTCCTCGCCGAGCGGCACGGGCACGCTGGCGAGGCGCCGCGGCTGAGGGAGTGGGCCGAGGAGTTCGGCGAGGGCGTCGATTCGACCGTAGATCCCGCCACGGGGCTTGCCAGAGACCGTGACGTCCTGACGGGGGAGTGGATCGACCCGCCCACGATCGCGGGCTTCGCGCCCCTCATCTCGAGCACCGACCCGGCGCTCCGGGCCCGCCAGTCGGCCCTCATCGACGGCCCCGACTGGACCGGCGACCCCCGCCTCGCCTTCCCCCTCCCGGCCTCGACCTCCACCCGCTCCGAGGGGCTGCGCCCGCGGCAGTACTGGCGGGGACCGGTGTGGCCGGTCATGAACTGGTACCTCGCCACGGCTCTGCGGCGCCACGGGGACGAGGGCCGGTACGCGGCCTGGCGGCAGGCCTCGCTCGCGCAGCTCATGGAGGGCCACTTCGGCGAGTACTACGAGCCGTTCACCGGCGAGCCCCTCGGCAGCTGGAACCAGTCCTGGACCGCAGCGGTCGCCCTCGAATGGCTGGACGACGCGGAGCCCGGGGGATGACGCCGCCGGACCTGCCGGTCCGGATCCTCGTGGCCGGGGCAGGCGCCCGCGGCGCCGCGTACGCGAGGCTCGCCACGGCGACCGGGCGCGCCGTCGTCGTCGGCCTCGCCGAGCCCGTCGAGGACAGGCGGGAGGGGCTCGGCGACGAGCTCGGCGTGCCGTCGGCGGCCAGGTTCCCCGACTGGCGGGAGATGCTGAGGCGCGATCGGTTCGCCGACGCCGTCGTCATCGCCACCCAGGACCGCGACCACTATGAGCCCTTCGTCCTCGCCGCCCGCCGCGGCTACGCCATCCTGCTCGAGAAGCCGATCGCGGTCACCCGCAGGGGATGCCGCGAGCTGGCGTCGGCGGCCCGCGCGCACGGCGTCACGGCGGCGGTCTGCCACGTGCTGCGCTACACGCCCGTCACCGCGGCAGTGAAGAGGGTCCTGGACGCGGGGGAGATCGGGCGCGTCGTCTCCGTGCAGCACCTCGAGCCGGTGGGCTACTGGCACTTCGCGCACTCGTACGTCCGAGGCAGCTGGCGGCGGGAGGACCTCTCCAGCCCCTTCCTGCTGGCCAAGTGCACGCACGACGTCGACTGGCTCACCTACGTGGTGGGCAGCAGGCCTGTGCGGGTGAGCTCCTTCGGCGCCCTGACCCACTTCCGGCCCGACGAGGCCCCCGACGGCGCAGGGGTGCGGTGCACTGACTGCGCGGTTGAGCCCTCGTGCCCCTACTCGGCCCTGCGGATCTACCGTGCCGGCCGGCCCGAGGCGGGGGTCCCCGACAGCCGGCGCGCCTACTACACCGACATCGTCGACCCCGGGGGGACGCCGGAGTCGCTCCGCCAGGCGCTCGAGAGCGGCCCCTACGGCCGCTGCGTCTACCGCTGCGACAACGACGCCGTGGACCACCAGGTGGTCGCCATCGAGTACGAGAACGCCGCGACGGCCACGCTCACCGTCACCGCCTTCACGGAGGCGACCGCGCGGCGGACGAGGATCTTCGGCACCCGCGGCGAGCTGGCGGTCGACGACGGCCGGGTCGCCGTCCGCGACTTCCTCACCGACACGACGCGCACCGTCCCAGTGTCCGGGGACGCGTCCGGGGGGCACGGCGGCGGCGACCGCGGCCTCATCGAGGCGTGGGTGGACTCGCTCGCCGAGGGGCGGGGCGGCGCGATCTCCTCGGACCTGGCGGAGTCGCTCCTGAGCCACGAGGTGGTCTTCGCGGCCGAGGAGGCGCGTCACACGAGGAGCGTCATCGAGGTGTGAGGATTTCCGCCTTGCGGAAGCCACGTCCCGTTCGCCTATGATGGTCGGTATCTCATTCCCCGAGGCCAGCGACCCGCGGACATCCCCGCACACCCCGCAGGCCCCCGGAAGCGCCGAACCCGGCAGGAACCCCGGATCCCCCTCATGGCTGTGCCATGGAACGCGCCCTGCCCGACGAAGCGCACAGTGCACGTTCCAGCGCACGGCCAGCCACGCCGTCGTGCGCCCTGCGGCCCGGCGGCACCGACCCAGGAGACAGTGCCGTGTCCATTCCCACCATTCAGGCCCAGAACAGCCAGCAGAACCAGGACAGCCAGCCCGAGGCGAAGCAGCAGCCCATCACGGACGAGGAGATCTTCGCCGCGCACGAGGGCGGGAAGCTCTCGATCGGGGTGGACCGCCCGCTCGCCACGAAGCGGGACCTCTCGATCGCGTACACGCCCGGCGTGGCGCAGGTGTCCCGCGCGATCGCCGCGGACCCGTCCGTGGCCCGGACGCACACGTGGGCCTCGCGGCTGGTCGCAGTCGTCTCCGACGGCACGGCGGTGCTGGGCCTGGGGAACATCGGCGCGGCGGCGTCGCTGCCGGTGATGGAGGGCAAGAGCGCCCTGTTCAAGACCTTCGGCGGGCTGGACTCGATCCCGATCGTGCTGGACACGACCGACGTGGACGAGATCGTCGAGACGATCGTGCGGATCGCCCCCAGCTTCGGCGCGGTGAACCTCGAGGACGTGGCGGCTCCGCGCTGCTTCGAGCTCGAGGCGCGCCTCATCGAGGCCCTGGACATGCCGGTGATGCACGACGACCAGCACGGCACCGCCGTCGTGGCCCTCGCGGCCCTGACCAACGCCGCGGCCGTGGTGGGCAAGGAGCTCCCGGCCCTGCGCGTCGTGATCGCCGGGGCAGGCGCGGCCGGGATCGCGATCGCCGAGATCCTCCTGGCCTCGGGCGTCGCCGACGTGGTCCTGCTGGACTCCAAGGGCGCCATCCACGCCGGCCGGCCCGACCTGGCCGAGCCCAGGAACGCGATGAAGGCCGAGTACGCGGGCCGCACGAACCCGCGCGGTGTCGCCGGCGGTACCGCGGAGGCCCTCGCCGGGGCGGACGTGTTCATCGGCGTCTCCTCTTCCACCGTGCCCGAGGAGGACCTCGCGGGCATGGCGGAGGGTGCGATCGTGTTCGCGCTGTCCAATCCGGACCCGGAGGTGGCCCCCGAGGTCGCGCGCCGCCACGCCGCCGTCGTGGCCACCGGACGCAGCGACTTCCCGAACCAGATCAACAACGTCCTGGCGTTCCCGGGGATCTTCCGCGGGGCCCTGGACGCGGGGGCGCGCCGGATCACCCCGGCGATGAAGCTCGCGGCCGCCCGCGCCATTGCCGAGCTGGCCCAGGACAAGCTCTCCGCCGACTACATCGTCCCCAGTCCCCTCGACCCGCGCGTCGCCCCCGCCGTCACGGCGGCCGTCATGCGCGCCGCGACCAGCCCCGGAGAGTAGCCCCCACCTCCATCGACTGCTCCGGAAGTGTCGTTCTGACGCGTCAGAAGGACACTTCCGGAGCAGTCGATTCCGGGGTCGTCGATCCGGGGTCTCCGATCCGGGTCTGCGAGGATGGCCGGGTGGACACGAGCATTCTGACGGCCGTCTTGGTCGGCCTCGCCCTTGCGGTCTCGGTCGCCGGGGTCATCATCCCCATCCTGCCGGGCAGCATCCTCGGCCTCGTCGCCCTGCTCGCGTGGGCCATCTTCGGGGGCGCCGGGTGGGGCGGCTGGCTCGTCTTCGCGATCGGCGGTGTGCTCTTCGCCTGCGGCATGGCCGCCTCCGCCGTCCTCGCCGGCCGACGCCTGCGCGAGCGGCAGATCCCCAACCGGTCGGTCGTCGCTGGTGCGGTGCTCGCCGTCGTCGGCATGTTCGTCATCCCGGTCGTGGGCCTCTTCGTCGGCTTCGCCCTGGGACTCCTGCTGAGCGAGTGGGCCCGCACCCGGCACTTCCGGGGCGCCGCGTCGTCGTCGTGGGCGGCGCTCAAGGCGACCGGCCTCGGGATCCTCGTGGAGTTCGGCTTCGCCTGCGCCGCCGCGACCGTCTGGGTCATCGGCATGTGGGTCCACTTCGCGACCCGCTGACACGCCGTTCCGGGTACGCCAAAGGCGCGCCCACCCCGTTCCGGGTACGCCAAAGGCGCGCCCCACGCCATTCCGGGTACGCACGACGGCGCGTGCGCCCCACGCGCGGCCGGCGCCCCTGATGCGAGACGCCCTCTGGCGGAGGAGACGCCCCGAAGGCGCCCTCCCCGCACCAGGACGTCCCCTGCCGCGCCGCGCGGCGTCTCAGGTGCACCAAGGCGTCCCTGGGGGGCACACGCGTACCCGAAAGCCCCGGGCGGGCAGAGCCGTACCCGCACCACGGCCGGCGGCCCTCGCTAGCATGGTGGGCATGGCTTCCGGCAAGCTGGACCGCCAGCCCTCGTTCCACGACCTGCGCGACCTCACCCCGTTCCGGGGCGTGCAGGTCTACGCGCCCGTGCGCGGATTCGGCCGCAGGATCGCCCGCCGCGTCACCGGGCGGGTGCGCGCCCCCAAGCTCCGCACGTTCGCGTCGAAGGTCGAGAAGCAGGTCCATGCGGCGATCTTCCTCGGCAGCGACCCCGAGCGGCTCGTGCTGCTCGCACGGGCGCATCCCGGCTGGTCCGGCCTCTGCTACGTCGCGGCCGGCCTCCATGCCTACCGCGCGCACCAGCACGCCCAGGCCGCGGAGCTGCTCTCGCGCGGCCTCGCCGGAGCGAGCGAGCCGCCGGCCGCAGCCTTCGCCGCCACGTACCTCGGGGGCCTGCGCCACTGGATCGAGCTCTCCGAGGGCGTCGAGGTGGAGGTCGCCTTCAGCGAGGAGGCCGTATGCCTCGCGCTCGCGCACAGCCTGAGGGAGATCGGCAGGCCCGAGGAGGCGCTCGCCGTCATGGATCCGCTGCCGCCGTCCCTTCCCGCCGCGCTCGCCACCTGCCGCCTCTACGAGGTGCTCGGCCGGCCCCTGGACGTCGTCTCCCGGACCGAGGGCCTCACGAACGCGAACGACGTCGCCGCCGCCCTCCTCGTGATCCGTGCCCGTGCGCTGCGCGAACTCGGGCAGCGCCCCGCCGCCCAGGCCGCCGTGCGGGAGGCGATGCGGCGCCGTCGCACGTCGTTCGCTGTGAAGAACGCTGCGGCGACCGAGCGCGCGCTGCTCATGCTCGGTGTCGGGCGGAGGAGCCGGAGCGGGGCGGCGGAGTCGGCGCCGTCGGCGGCCTTCGAGGAGCTGCGGGCCGCGACGAAGGCGCGCCGCGCCCGCGAGGCCGAGGCCCGGGAGCTGTGGCTGCGGGAGTTCGAGCGGCTCGACGGCGGCCCGCTCCTCTAGCCCTGTCGTGGCAGGCGGCGCCGACGTACGGTGGGCTCACGCCAGGCCGCACGATGAGGAGGACGCCGTGGAAGTCGTGGTCATCGAGACGCCGCCGCTCGGGGACAGGAGCTACCTCGTCCACGACGGCGCACACGGCCTGCTCGTGGACCCCCAGCGGGACATCGACCGGCTCGAGCGGGCGGCCGCCGAGGCAGGCGTGGAGGTGACCCACGTCCTCGAGACCCACCTCCACAACGACTACCTCACCGGCGGCTACGCCTACGCCCGCAAGCACAGGGCGCAGTACCTCGTGAGCGCGCTGGACGACGTCTCCTTCGAGCGCACCCCCGTCGCGGACGGGCAGCGGTTCAGCGTCGGCGCGCTGACCGTCACCGCGGTTGCCACACCAGGCCACACGCACCACCACCTCTCCTACGTGGTGGAGCACGAGGGCCGGCAGGCTGTGTTCTCCGGCGGGAGCGTCCTGTACGGGTCGGTGGGGCGCACGGACCTCCTCGGCGCCCGGGACACCGTGGGCCTGTCCCACGACCAGTACGCCTCCGCCCGGCGGCTCGCGGGGGAGGCCCGCCCGGACGCGGCCCTGTACCCGACGCATGGCTTCGGCTCCTTCTGCTCCTCGGGCCCCGCGTCGGACGCGACCGAGTCGACGCTCGGCGAGCAGCTGGAGTCCAACCACGTCTACACGGACCCGGACGAGGGGCACTTCGTCGCCGAGCTCATCGCGAACCTCACCGCCTACCCGAGCTTCTACGCCCACATGGCCCCGCTCAACGCCGAGGGCCCCGGCGAGCCCGACCTCTCCGTCCCCGAGCCCCTCGACCCCCACGAGCTGCAGCACCGGCTCGAGGCGGGGGAGTGGGTCGTGGACCTCCGCTCCCGGGTCGCCTTCGCCTCGGACCACCTCCGCGGCACCGCGAGCTTCGAATACGGCACGAACTTCACGAACTACCTCGGCTGGCTCTTCCCCTATGGCCGCACCCTGACCCTCGTCGGCGCGCGCGACGACGTCGAGCGCGCCGTCCGCGACCTCGCCCGCATCGGGATCGAGCGTCCCGACGCCGCCCTCGGCGAGGACCCGGCCCAGCTTGCGCCCGGTGCCCCGACCTCCTCCTACCCGCGGCTCGGCTGGGCGCACGTGGCGGCTCAGCTCCCGCCCGAGGACACGGTCCTGGACGTGCGCCGCCGCGAGGAGCACGACGCCGGCCACCTCCCCGGGGCGGTCAACGTCCCGCTGCACGAGCTGCTCGCGAGGCTCGACGACGTCCCGGCCGGCCGGGTGTGGGTGTACTGCTCGTCGGGCTACCGGGCGAGCGTCGCGGCGAGCCTGCTCGACCGGGCAGGCCGGGACGTGGTGCTCATCGACGACCGCCTCTCGCGGGCGGCCCACGCTGGGCTGTCGCTCGTCACGTCCTGATCCGCCCCTCCCCTTCCTTCCCGTTCCCGCCCTTCCCGTCCCCTCCCTTCCCGTCTCGGGTACAGATCGGGACGCCAGAACGCCCTTTCGGGTACGCGCCCCCGTACCCGAGATGCCCAATGGGGCGCGCGATCTGTACCCGAGACGCCCATGGGGCGCGCCATCTGTACCCGAGATGGGGGTGGTGGTGGTGGGGCGCTCAGGTGAGCAGCGCCGTCGTGCGGTAGGGGATGACGGTGCGCAGGATCATCCGCGTCGAGGTGCGGCGAATGCCCGGGCAGAGGCGGATCTCCTCCGAGACGCGGTACAGGTCGTCGGGGCTGGTGGCGACGACCCGGATCAGGAGGTCGGTGTCCCCGGCGGGGGCGAGGCACTCGAGGACCTCGGGGATCCCCCGGAGCGCGGCGACGGCGTCGTCGATCCTGCTCTGGTCGAGCTCTGCGCTGACCTCCGCCATGACGCCCCGGCCGAGGCCCTCCGGCCGGACCCGCGTCGAGTGCTCACGCAGGACCCCGGAAGCCGTCATGCGCTCGATGCGCGACTGGACGGTCCCCCGGGCCAGGCTGAGCCGCTGGGCGAGGACCATGATGGGCGCCCGCGGGTCCTCGTCCAGGGCGAGCAGGATCCGGCGGTCGGTGGAGTCAAGCTGCTGCGAAGTGACCACTCCTCGCGGAAAATCGGGCGGGCTATTGATCAGATTGACCACTCTACTCCACGCCTGTTGTCACTGACGGGCCTCCAGTGGTCGGATGGTGGCAATCAGCCGGGCCGGCCCACCGGTCGGCCCGGCGCGGAGACGGCCCGCGGCGCACCACCCAGCGCCCGGGACCCGAGAGGGCACGCCAGCCCTGCCGCACGCCAGCACAGGATGCACTTGAGATGCACTGAAGGGCCCAGAGGCGTCTGCCTCGGGGCCCTTCAGTGCTGCAGCTGCGCTCCGGGTCAGCTGAGGGTGCTGGAGGTCTGCTCCTGGGCGGCGGCGTTGGTCTTCATCGTCCGGGACGCCTCGCGCAGCTGCTCGATGAGCTTCGCGAGCGACTTCATGCCGCTGGCCTGCCACTCGTTCTTGAACTGGTCGGCGTCGCGGCCGGCCCAGTTGGCGGGGATGTTGTTGTTGATGAGGGCGTTGAGGTTGTTCTTGATGCTCTCGACCTCGGCGGCCTTGGAGTCGAACTGCTTCGCGACGCCGCGCAGCTCGGCTACGTTGGCACCCTGCTGAATCGCCATGATCTCTTCCCTTCGTCCGTTCCCCGAGCTTCCCCCGTGGACTCTGGGCTCCACGCTACCGGGCTGGGCCAAGGGCTGCGATGGGGAGAACTCCACACGCGCCCGAGGGCCCCGGACCGCCGTCGCGCGGCGCATCGGGGCCCTCGGTGGTCGGGCGGGCGGGTGCTGGGGCTCCGGTCAGCTGGCCCGGCCGACTGCCAGGACGGGCTGGGTCCCCGTATGGATGGGACGGCTCGCTGCTGGCCTGACGAGGGTCACGGTGGCCTCGACGGCGGTGGTGGAGGCTGCGGGTGCGGCAGCCGGGACCGCGACGTCCTCGTCCTCGGCCTGGGTGGCGCCGGTGGCGTCCCGCTTAGGATCGCGGGCGGACGAGGCCGCCTCGCTGGAGGCGACGGCTGCCGCGCGCTGGGAGGCGAGGATCGCGTCCGCCTTGGCGATCACAGCGGTGCGGATGTGGTCCGCGTCCGCTGCGTCCGCCGTCGTGCGCTCGGCTGCGGTCTGGCCGGCCGTGCGGCGGAGGGGGCGCAGGAGCAGGCCGATGATGGAGGCAATCCCTTGCCCGGCACCCGCGATCAGGAGGGTGATGCCGAAGGCTGCGGCGAGGAAGGCGAACAGGACACCGCCCAGAATGAGTGTCCCGATGTAGACCAGGTTGGCAACCAGCAAGGCGTCGTCCACAGAAGCTCCTCCCCACGGGGTCGGTTGGCTGGCCCTCGCGCCGGCCACGACCATCCATTCTTTCCAGAGAAGCGGCTGCTCCCACAAGCCGGAAGCGGCTTAGTTGCTGAAAAGCAATGCACCTGTTATCCGCTGTGACATTCTTCCCACATCCGTCTCGGGAACATCTCGGCTCGCGCTCAGGTTGCCCAACCATGTGACCGCTCTTTCGATCCTGGACCTTGCCCCCGTCGTGGAGGGCGCAACCGTCGCCGACGCCCTCGCCTCCGCGACCCGCCTCGCCGAGCTCGCCGAGGAGGCGGGCTACCGGCGGCTCTGGTACGCGGAGCACCACAACACCGACGCCCTCGCCTCGAGTGCCACCGCGCTGCTCATCGCGAACGCGGCCGCGAACACCTCGACGCTGCGGGTCGGCTCCGGCGGCATCATGCTGCCGAACCACGCCCCGCTGGCCGTCGCCGAGGCCTTCGGCACCCTCGCGCACCTCTACGGGGACCGCATCGACCTGGGCCTCGGCCGCGCCCCGGGCACCGACCCGCGCACGGCGGCCCTCCTGCGCCGCGGCTCGCACGACGACGGCGAGGCCGCCTTCGCCGCGAACATCCGCCTCCTCGCGTGGTACTTCGGGGAACAGGTCGACGATGCCGAGTCGGTGCAACTCTCGCACGGCGTCCACGCCGGGGTGGCGCGCGGCACCAACGTTCCCCTCTGGATCCTCGGGAGCTCGACGGCGGGCGCGGCGATCGCGGGCCAGCTCGGCCTGCCCTACGCGGCCGCGAGCCACTTCGCCCCGTTCCAGCTCTCCGAGGCCATCTGGACCTACCGGCAGATGTTCAACCCCTCGGCCCCGACCGCCCAGATCGCAGAGCCCTACGTCATGGCCGGGGCCAATCTCATGGTCGCCCCAACGCGGGAGGAGGCGGAGTTCCTCTTCACCACACACCAGCAGATGTTCGTTGCGATCCGCCGTGGCACGCGCGGGCCGCTGCGGCCGCCGGTGCGCGAGATGGACTGGGCGCCCCACGAGGAGCAGATGGCGACCTCGGCGCTGCGCGTCTCCGCCGTCGGGACGCCGGCGGAGGCCGCCGAGTTCCTGCGGACCTTCGCGGGCTCCTACGGCATCGACGAGATCATCCTTACCGGCTACGCGCACGACCCCGCGATGCGCGAGCGCTCCTTCCGCCTCATGGCCGAGGAGTGGGCCCGGGACGCGTCTGCATCCTCCGCGCTCCGGGGCTGAGCGTCCCCGTGAGTCCGCGGGGGGTGAGTCGGTGAGTCCTCGCAATTGTCGGCTGGGCGCGGGTGCGCGCGCCCTGAACCGGCGTCAGCCCGACAATTGCGAGGCCAGCGTCGAGGGCCGGCGGACGGCCGCGAGCGCCGCGCGGAGGATCTCCTCGCCGGCGCGGACACCGGGAGTCTCCGTGACCCGGAGCCCCGGCCGCGCGTAGCCCGCGGCGTCGAGCTCGCCATGGCACGGGCGGAGGGCGACGTCCGCCATCTCGAGCAGCCCCCGGTCAAGGAGCGAGTCCCCGGCGGCGACGAGCGTCGTCGCCCCCAGGCGTTCCATGACCTCCTCGATGGCGGCCTCCTTCGTCACGGGAGCCGGAACGCAGTACAGCTTGCGGCCCTGCAGGGACACCACCCAGCCGCGCTCGGCGCACCACGCGGTGAGCTGGCCGACGTATCCGTCTGGCAGCTCGGCCCGCTCGACGATGGCGTACGCGAACAGGTCCTCCGCGGTCCGGATCCGCTGCACCCCCGGCGCGGGTTTCTCGGACAGGTGCGCGAGGACCTCCGCGAGCGGGGCAGACCCGCGGTCGACGGCGCCGCGCACCTGGGCGGCCCAGTCGCCGTCGGGCTCGCCGTGGGCCAGGAGGACTCCACCGTTGGTCGTCACGGCGTACCGCGTGGCCGGGAGCTGGACGCGACGGAACTGGGCACGCGTGCGCGTCGTGACCGGGACGAGGAAGGCGTGGTCGAGGAGCTCGAGGAGGAGGTCCTCGGCGTCGCGCGTCATGTAGCTCAGCGGGAGGCGCTCGTGCAGCTCGCTGACCACGAGCCGGGGAGCCTCGTGGTCGGGGCCGTCGAGGTAGAGGGCCTTCGCCGAGTAGATGAGGGTGCGGTCCAGGTCGCACGCGACCACGGGCAGCCCGGTGAGGTGTGCCGGCAGGGCGTCCCGCGGTGCGTCGGGCGCTGTGTCCGGCGGGGTGTCCGGGACGAGCGAGAGCGTTCCTGTCTCAGACATCGAGCACCGTCTTCCCATCGGCCCCGGTCGCGCCCGGGGTGAGCTGTGGATGAATGAGCCCCACGCAGCTGTAGGGCAGTCCCTCGACCGGTTCGACCGGGACGCCCCGCTGCTCGGCGAGCAGCAGCACGTGGGCGAGTTCGCCGCGCAGGAGGCGCCCGGCGTCGTCCGTCTCGAGAAGCTCGGGGCGGGCCAGGACCTTCCACGGCACGCGGCGCAGGAGGACGCGGGTGGTCTCCCCGACGCCGGGCTTGACGAGGTTCACCGCGCTGCGGACCGGGCCGAGGCCGTGCTCCGCGGCGATCTTCTCCACGGCGGCCCAGCCCGCCCAACTGGGGTCCGCCAGCGGCGGCTGGGCTGCCGGGCGGATGGCCGGGAAGCAGGCCGCGACCGCGTCCACGAACTCGTTCGAGACGTCGCGCCCGGCGAGCTCGCGGTAGAACTTGGCGCCGTGGAAGTCATGCGGCCCGATGAGCTCCCGGTTGAACACGGTGCGGGACGCGAGACCCGAGACGGTCGAGTTGAGGCATGCGGACGGGATGAGGAAGTCGTCCCGGGTGCCGAACACCCGGACGCAGTGCCCGGGGTCCGCGAGGACGGCGAGCTCGGGGGAGAGGCGCCCACCGGATGGCTGGAGGCCTGCGCCGCCGGACCCGTCCGCGGCGAACGCCGCCACCGCGGCGGCCAGCTCACGGGTGATCGCGCCCTTGCCCGTCCACCCGTCCACGAACATGAGCTGCTCGGGGCGGTGGCGGGTGAGGAGCCAGCGCAGGGCGTTCCTGTCGATCCCGAGCCCGCGCACGATGCTCATCGTGTAGTGCGGCACGTCGAGCCCGTGGGCGTGCCGCGCCCAGCGGCGCATGAGCACGCCGACGGGAGTCCCGGCCCGGGCGAGCGAGACGAGGACCGGCTCGTTGCCGCGCAGCGCCAGGACCTGCTCGGTGACGTCCGCGACCGCGCGGGCAATCCGGTGCTTGGACTCCTCGAGGGCCTGGTGGAAGAGGGCCTGGTACTCGGGGCTCGGCTCGTACTCCTGGGGGAGGGACTCGGCATAGCTTGCCCGGCCGGACTGGATCGCCGCCTCCCGCTCGTGGGTCGGCGCCTCGAGGCGCGCGTGGGAGAGGTCCTTCAGCAGCCAGCCGACATCCTCGGCGGGGTAGGAGCCGAACCCCGGGCCGCGGAGCGGTTCGGGGTACGGCGGCACGGCGGCGAGATGGAGCACGACGACGGTGCCCGCCGCGCGCTTCAGGGCGGCGGTCACGCTGCCGTCGCCGCACTCGAGGTCCTCGGGGGCGGTGCCGGGCTCGGGGACGTAGACGATCGCGTCGAAGCGCTTGCCGCCTGCGGTGAGGTTGTACGCGAAGCGCGGGCCGCTGCCCGGCCCCCCGTCCACTGCGTGGTCATGGGATGTGAACTGCAGGGCTGAGCGGATCGCGTAGCCCGGCTCGTCGTGGACGTGCACGGGTGAGCGTGTGGTGGAGGAGAAGCTGGTGTCCGGGAACGCGGCCGTCAGCGCGTCCGCGATCGCGAGCGGCAGGGCGAGGTGCTCCTCCGATCCGAGGACGAGGACCCGGGCCGTCCGCACGACTCCGGCCGCGGCCAGCGCCTCCGCGGCTTCCCGGGCCGCGGGGACGGCGAGCTCGGAGAGGCGTGTCCCGTGGGGGCCTGAGGTGTCGATGCCGAACCGCGCGCTCCGCACCGCGCCGAGGTCACCTGGTGTGGGCGCGAGGTCACCCGGTGTGCCGCCGAGGTCACCGCGCGTGGGGGCGAGGTCACCTGGTGTGCCGCCGAGGTCACCGCGCGTGGGGGCGAGGTCACCTGGTGTGCCGCCGAGGTCACCCCGTGTGCCGCCGAGGTCACCCCGTGTGCCGCCGAGGTCACCCCGTGTGGCCGCGAGGTCACCCGGTGCCGGGATTGCCAGCCACTCCGAGGCGCGGTCGAGCACATCATCGGGGAGCTCGACCGATCCCGAGCCGAGTGCCACGACATCCAGCCGGCATCCCAGCTCGTCGGCCATCGCCTGGAAACGGGACCTGTCCTCGCGCGAACGCAGGTCCACGAGTGCGGCGACCACATACCGCCGCCCGCCCTTCCCGCCGCCGGGCGCGTCGCCGTCGTGCGTGTCGGTTGCCGCGGCCGGCCGCCACGCGGCGTGGAGCTCGCGGATGGTGTTGAGGACGGTCCGGCCGGTCGAGAGCTCGTCGTCGACGAGCACCACGGTGGCCGCGCACGCGAGCCGGTCGGGATCTGTGGGGACAACCGTGTGGCTCGTCGCGTGCGAATGCTCCTCCTCGAATCCGCCGAACGGCCGCACGGCAGTGGCGATCCGGGTCGAGTGCACGTAGTACGAGCCGAGGAACTCTGCGACGAGGTGGCCCAGCCCGGTCGCGGTCTCCGCGTACCCGAGCGTGGCGATGGAGCGACCGGCCGCGGGCGGGTTGTCGGGCAGTGCGACGATCTCCGCGCACGACGGCGGCGTCCCCTCCAGCCAGCGGCGCAGCGCCTCGGCCGGGGCCTTGGGATCCGGCGAGAACAGCCCGAGCCTGTGAGCTACTGCGGCCCCTAGGAGCCGGCCTGCGCCGATCGCGAGGCCCGGAGGCGTGGGGGCGTGCTTCGCGAGGACCCGCGAGACGAGCAGCTGGGCGCGCTTGGGATTGCGGCGTACCGCCAGTCCCACGAGGGCGTCGATGGGCAGGAGGCTCCCGGGCGCCGTCGTGAGCCGGATGCCGAGCCGCTCGCTCACGACGGCCCCGTGCCAGCGCTGTTCACGCCGGGAAGGGGTGACCTCGGCGCCAGAGGGGGTGACTTCGGCGAGGTGGGTCACTTGATGCTCACTTCCAGGAAGTCGACGAAGGTGACCTTGGGACGCGCCACCCCGTACGCCTCCGCGCGGCGCAGAGTGCGCAGGGCCCAAGCACGGTGGGGCTTCGACTCGTTCATGCGCGTGCCGGACCGGGATGCGGTGGCGCCCCCGCCCTCGGACCCGAAGATGTCCAGCGCGTCCACATACTCCTCGTGGCTCACCACGTGCAGCGCGTGCACCACCGGGACGTGCGTGGGGTGGATGACTGTCTTCCCGATGAGCCCATTGGCCTGGTCGAGCTCGATCTCGCGGATGAGCCCGTCCAGGTTCGCGCCGAGCAGGTGCTGCCGCAGCATGGCGGAGTTCGCCACCTCGAACGGAGTGGCGCGCAGGAGCGGCCGCAGGATGCGCTCAGTGTTGCTGTAGTGCTCCCAGACGGTGCCGGAGATGACCCACCCGTCGTCGGCGCGGCCCAGGATGCTCACGACGTCCGCGATCACCTCGGCCACGACGCCCACGTGGTAGATGGTCAGGTCGCGCGTGCGGCGCAGGCCGTACTCCGAGGCGATGTCGGTCCCGCCGAGCCGCACCGACAGGACCTGGCCGCGGTGGGCTCTGAGGAGGTCCCGGACGGCGAGGAGCGCCTCGTGCCGGGTCTCGCGGTGGGTCGTGAGCGGGTGCTCGATGATCGGCATCGCGCGCAGCGGCACGCGCAGGGACAGCTCGGCGTTGAGCCGCTCGAGCGCGCGGAGGTACCGCTCGCCGCGACCGGTCGAGTTCTCGAACTTCGGGAGCACGAAACCGGTCAGCAGCTCCGATGCGTCACCTAGCCGGCGGCCCACCGACAGGAGCTGTTCCGGCGAGCGGGGCCTGATGAACAGGAGCGGGAGGCGTTCCGGGCGCCCACCGTCGTCCGTCCACACGCCCGCGGCCGCGTTGCCCGCCTGGGCCGGGGCCGCGCCGTCGACCCCGGTGGTGCGCCGCCTGGCGAGCTCGCGTAGGGCAGCCACCACGTTGTCCTCGGCACTCTCCACGGCGGAATCGGCCACGGAGTCCTCGAGACACAGGACGGTGCTCGTGCAGCCCGCGCGTGCGCGCTTGAGGATCCCCTCGCCGAGGCCCGCGCGCGTCCCGGGCGTGTAGAGGGTCGCGCCCAGCCCGGTGGCCAGGGTTGTCGGGTCGGAATCCGCTCCGAGCTCCTGCGGTGGCCGGTGGAAGAGTCGATCGCGTGTGCTGTCGTTGAGGAAGGAGTAGTGCAGCATGGTTCCCCCAAAGTGTCGGCTGCAGTGTGCGGTTGGCTCCGGGGCGGCGTGCGCCGCGGCCGGGGTCTAGCGGCGTGGGCCTCCCAGTCCCACCGTCATCGTGAACGCGAACTCGCGCCAGATCTGCCCGTCGTCCCACTCCTCGGGCACAGACTCGGCGCGCACCTCGAGCACCGACCCGATCCGGGCGACCGTCAGCACGGTGCGCTGCCCGGCTGCGAGGGTTCCCTGCACGGCGACGCCGGAGCCGTCGAACGTCTGGACGGTCATCGGGGGTCCCGCGGCGATGAACAGGGCACGGCGGAGCAGCCGGACGTGGCGCAGCACGATGAGGGCATCCCGTCCGTGGTAGCCCACGAGCGGGCGGTTTCCGGCGGTGGGAACCGGGGTGCCGATCTCCTCGTGGTGCACACTCTGCGCGCCGGTCGTGCGGTCCTCGCCCTCCCACGCGACACCGCGCGTGGCCGTCACGATGAGCGAGCCGATCCCAGACTGGCGTGGGTTGAGACGCACGACGGCGTCGCTCGCCGTGAGCTGCCGCAGCTCGCCGAACGCCGGGGCCGGGTAGAGGCGGGACTCGGGGGAGGGCGGCACGGCCGGCCCCGCCGCCGCCGGACCAGACTCCGTCGGCTGGCGGGGGGACACGTGATGCGAGAGGTCAAGAGGGTTGCGGTTCGGGGCCGCCGCGGACGATGGGCTGGGCGGCACCGGCGCGGAGAGGTCGAGTGGGTTTCGGTTCGGGTTGGCCGCGCGCGTCGGGCTGGCCGCTGCCGGGTTGGGCGCCGGCGGGTTGGACACCGGTGTCGCCGGCTCCTTCACGCGGCGGGTCAGGAACGGCACGTCCGAGCCCCGCAGGCCCCGCGTCACAGGTCCAGCCCGAAGTCCTGGGCCACGCCCACGAGGCCGTTCTCGTACCCCTGCCCGAGGGCGCGGAACTTCCAGTCGTCCCGATGGCGGTACAGCTCGCCGAACATCATGGCCTTGATCCGGTCTCCGTGCATCTCGGGAATGTCGAAGCGCAGCAGCTCCGACCCGTCCGGGCGGGCAACCCGGATGTAGGCACTGCGCACAGCGGCGAACGTCCCGGGGCCCCGGAGCTCGGGGTCGACATAGGCGAGGAAGGAGATCTTGGCGACGTCCGCGGGCACGCGTGCGAACTCGACGTCGACCTGCTCGGCGTCCCTCGCCTCGCCGCCGGCGAAGCGGACGCCGCCGGCCGCCGTCGTGAGCTGGTTGAAGAACACGAGGTGCTCGGGGGAGAGGGCGCGGCCGTCGGCGCCGCAGACGATCGCCATCGAGGTGAGCTCCGACTGGGGCCCATTGCTGGGCACGGCGCTCCAGCCCATCGCGATGATGACCCCGGGCAGGCCGGGGTTCTCTGCCGTGAGCGGGGCGTTGCTGCCTGCGACCATCGAGGCCATCAGTGGCTGTCTCCTTCGTGGGGCTGCGGGCCGGGGCCCGGGGTGAGGCGGATCCCGCCGACGTCGAACTTGTCCTGGAGGAAGCGGCCGTGCACGCTCAGCTCCGCGATGGCGCCGGTCCGGACCTGGTTGTCGAGGTCGAGGGCCGTCGAGTGGAGGATGTCGAGCTGCTCGAGCAGCTTCTCCGCCTCGGGGCTGTCCTCCGCATGGGTCGAGGCCGGCAGGGCCCGGTACACGCGCAGGGAGGTGGGGAGGTAGTCGGTGACCATGGCGTTGAGCAGCACCCGCTGCTCGGTCGAGGCGCCGTGCTCCGCGATGTACCCGATGAGGGCGGCGAGGAGGTCGTCCGTCTGCCGGAGCCGCGACGACGCGAGGACTGGCAGGACGGCGCCCGCGCGTCGGACCGCGCTGCGCAGCTCCGTGAGGGCCAGCCTCGTCTGCTCGAGCTCCTGCTCCTGGGTCAGCGGCAGATGCTCGTCGAGCACGCGCCGGGGCTCGCGTTCGGCACCCCCGAACAGCGAACCGAAGAACTTCGCCACCATGGGATCAGCGTAGCGTCTGGCGCCGACAGCCTTGCAGCCCGCTCCCAGCCTCCGACCGGGGGCTGCGCGTAGGGCGCGGCACTGTGTTGCGGCGCGGTCGGGACGTACGCTCGTGTCATGCCGAAGAGCCGCACCCGCAAGCCGAAGAACACCCGCCCCAAGCAGGCGGTCGCGCCGAACGTGGTCCAGCGGCGGGCCCGGAGCGTCGCACTGCTCGTGGACTCCGTCACGCCCGAGTACATTGCCTGGGCCACCGGGGGCGAGCCCGACATGGCAGCCTTCGCGGCCCAGCAGCTCAGCGTGGTCAAGGGATTCCTGACCATCATCCACGCCAATCTCACGACGCCGACTTCGTTCCGCATCGATCCCCGGAGCATGGAGAGCTACCTCGAGCCGTACATCGAGGATGCCGCGACCCTGGCCGAGGCCGAGGGCGCCGATGAGGACGAGGCCATCGAGGACCAGCGCTATGTGGTGGGGACCCTCGTTGACTGGCTGAGCTTCCTCGAGGAGACAGGCCGGTGGGTGGGCACCGCGGAGGAGCTCGAGGACGTCGCCGAACAGCTCGACGCCCAGGCCGAGCGGCTCGGCGGGATTGTCGACGCCAGCCCGCTGGCCGGCCTTCCCGAGGCCACCGATGAGGAGTCCAGGGCCTTCGCGACCGATTCGCCGTTCGTGCGCCACGCGCGCCAGCTCCTCGAGTGGCTCGGCGAGGGCCGCGAGGTCGACGCCGATGGCTCGCTTCCCGCAGCTGCACTCACGGAAGTGGCCGGCCCGATCGGGTCGGAGGAGCGCGCCCTCCGCGTGTGGCAGGCCATGCTCGCCGCGGAGCTCGTGGAGCTCGACGACGGGTCGGGCCGCCCCGGCGAGGGCGCCGCGGACCTCGGAGGCGACGACGCGATGGGACACCTCGAGGCGCAGTTCCTCGCCACGGAGATTGTCGCCGCAGCCTGCTCCGACGGGGCGCCCGGGACCCTCGAAGGGGAGACCGGGGCCGTGCTCGCGACGATCCTCAACGCGGGCCTCCACCAGGAGCCGTTCCCGCTCGAGGACGTCGCCTCGCTCGGCACGGAGTCCGGGGAGGACCTCGACGTGGAGGAGGAGCTGGGTCCGGACGCTGCCGAACGGCTCAAGGGCCTCGGTGAAGCCCTTCTCTCCGAGATCCGCGAACTCGAAGCGCTCGGGCTCCTCGACACCTCGGACGGCATGGTCGCGGTTCCGGTCGCAGCCCTCGACGCCGTCTACGACGCCCTCATGACCGAAGAGGAGCTCGGACTCGTCGACGAGGACTTCGAGGCGCGGGAGCTCGACGAGACCTGACCTTCCCGGCGGAGCCGGCGACGCCCGCCGGGGAAGTCAGCAGCGAGGGTGCATCCGTTGCGAGGGTGTCAGCTCGCGTTGCCCTCCTGCCGGCGCACCCTGTCGATGTACGGGCGGGACCTCTCCAGACCTTCCTCGAGGGCGTGGACTGTGCCCTCCATGCTCTTCGCGGCCTGCGACCGGAAGGTGTCGATGGCGTCCATCGTCTCGTAGATGTTCGCGAATGCCTTCTCGAGGGTCTGGACGGAGACGCCGGAGCTGGCCGCCTGCTGGTGGATGCGCCCGGTCTGGTCCTTCAGCATCTCGGAGGTGCGCAGGATCATGTTGTTCGTCGTCGTGTTGATCGCATCGATCTGGTCGAGCACGAGCTTCTGGTTGGCCAGCGCCTGCGCGACGATCACCGCCGTGCGGAGGGCGCTGATCGTCGTCGTGCGCGCGCGGTCGACGCCCTTGATGAGCTCGTTGTTGTTCTTCCGGATCATGTCGATTGCGAGGTAGCCCTGCACGGACACCGCGAGCTGGGTCAGGATGTCCTGGCGACGCTGGCGCACCGGGAACAGGACGTCCGACTCGAGCTGCTGGGCGTGCTCCGCCTGCCCGCCGCGGCGCACCTCGTCGATCTTCTCGACTGTGGCCTTGTCGAGCTCCTGGGCGAAGACGGCGTACTCGGAGAGCTGCTGCATGGTCTCCCACAGCCGCGTCTTCTCCTGCGCCAGGGACGCGTTGTCCTTCATGAGCTCGTCCTGGCCGGCCATGAGCGACTTGATGATCTTGTCCAGCTGGGTCTGCGCGGACTCGTAGCGCTGGAAGTACTTGGCCAGCCTGTTCCCGCCGGGGATCACGCCGAGGATCTTCCGGCCGACGCTGAGGTCGGACTGGTTCGGGGTGAGGTCCTCGACCGTGGAGCGGAGCTCCCCGAGCGTCGACGCGACATACATCTG
Organism: Sinomonas sp. B1-1; assembly: GCF_050474465.1. Classification (NCBI taxonomy): domain Bacteria; kingdom Bacillati; phylum Actinomycetota; class Actinomycetes; order Micrococcales; family Micrococcaceae; genus Sinomonas; species Sinomonas sp. B1-1. The sequence goes on from NZ_JBCHVF010000009.1 coordinate 95,160, forward strand.
GGCGCTGTTGCCGGTCTTCTTCGCGCTCGCCATGGACGTGGTCGAGCGCTCCAGGAGGCGGTTCGAGGCGTCCGACGACGCGACCATCTCGCGGCCCGCGAACCGGTTGAGGCCCTCGACCTTCTGCTGGAAGTCAGGGCTCCGCGAGTCCATCGCCGCGATCTCGGCCACGAACGCCTTCGCCTGCGAGGCGATCTCGGTCTGGCGCTCGGTCGGGACCGGCACCATGCCGGGGGCTTCCTCCTCCTTGATGACAGGCGCCGGCTCGGGCGCCTGCAGGACGAGGGCGGCCTGCGTCTCGGTGGGGTCCGGAGGGGTCAGGGAGATGGACATCGCGTGCTCCTTCGTAGTGGTCTGCGGTGCTCGTGCGGCGGGTGCCCGCGTCAGCCGAGGTTCACGCCGAAGTCGGTCGCGACGCCGGCGAGACCGCTCGCGTAGCCCTGGCCGACGGCCTTGAACTTCCACTCGCCCGAGTGGCGGTACAGCTCGGCGAAGATCATGCAGGTCTCGGCTGCGGCATCCTCGGAGAGGTCGTAGCGGACCACCTCGGTGTCCGTGCCCGCGTTGACGATCCGGCAGTATGCGCCCCGGACCATGCCGAAGTTCTGCCGGCGCGACTCGGCCTGGTCGATGCTCACGACGACGACGATCCGCTCGACGTCGGCAGGGACGTTCGCGAGGTGGACCTTGATCTGCTCGTCGTCTCCGCCGCCCTCGCCCGTGCGGTTGTCCCCGAGGTGTGAGACCGATCCATCGGCCGAGTCCTTCTGGTTGTAGAAGATGAAGTCGGCGTCCGACCGGACCTTTCCGTTGGCCCCCAGCATCAGCGCGGAGGCGTCGAGGTCAAAGGCGTCGCCAGTCGTCGTGCGCGGGTCCCAGCCGAGGCCGACGATCGCGTTCGTCAGGCCCGGGTCGGTCTTGGTCAGGGAGAGGTTGCCGCCCTTGGAGAGGGTCAGTCCGGCCATGTCGGTGCTCCTTTGCTGTTGGTCTTGGGCCGCGCTCTCGGCGCGGGTCAGTCGAGGACGATGCCGAAGTCGGTCGCGACGCCGCGCAGGCCGGTGGCGTAGCCCTGGCCGACCGCCCGGAACTTCCACTCGCTGCCGTGCCGGTAGATCTCGGAGAAGATCATGCAGGTCTCCGAGGCCGCGTCCTCCGTGAGGTCGTAGCGGACCACCTCGTCACCGGTCTCGTCGTTCACCACGCGGCAGAAGGCGCCGCGGACCATGCCGAAGTTCTGCCGGCGGGCTTCGGCCTGGTCGATGGAGACGACGATGACCACCTTCTCGATGTCCGTTGCGACCTTGGAGAGGTCGATGAGGATCTGCTCGTCATCCCCCTCGCCCACGCCCGTGCGGTTGTCGCCCTGATGGACCACCGAGCCGTCGGCGGCGGTGAGCTGGTTGTAGAAGATGAAGTCGTCGTTGCTGCGCACCTTGCCCCTGGCCGTGACGAGCAGGGCCGAGGCGTCGAGGTCGAAGGCCTCGCCTGCCGTCGTGCGGGGGTCCCAGCCGAGACCCACCATGGCGCGGGTCAGACCGGGATCCGCCTTGGTGAGGGACAGGTTGCTTCCCTTGCTCAGGGACAGGCTTGCCATGATGCTCCTTCGCGGACTGTAGTGGCGTTCAGAGGACGGCGGCCGCGGGGCCGACGAGGTCGCCGACAGTGCGGCCGTTCGCCGGCTGGCCGATCGCCGTGAACTTCCAGCCTGCACCCTCACGGGACAGCTTGGCCATGATCATCCCCGTCGACGGGCCCTGTTCGGTGAGTGTGTACCGTGCGACCTCGGGGCTGCCGGGCACCGAGTCGTCGACCACGCGGCAGAACGCGTTCTGGACGCGGTCGAAGGTCTGCTGCGAGTAGCTGGTGATGACGAAGACGATGTGCTCCACCACGCCGTTGACGCTGGGCAGGTTGACCATGATCGTCTCGTCGTCGCCCTCGCCGGCGCCCGTGAGGTTGTCGCCGGTGTGGCGGATCGAGCCGTCCTTGCTGGCGAGCTGGTTGAAGAACACCGTGTCGAGGGCCTGGCGCCCGGCGTTGTAGAGGATGGCCGAGGCATCGAGGTCGATCTCGGCTTCCCCGCCCCCGAACAGGCTCCCGAACAGGCCGCCCTTCTTGGGCTGCTGGACGGCGTCCCACCCGAGGCCCATGCGGACCTGGGTCATGCTTGAGCCGTCCTGCTTGGTCAGCGAGAGGCCTTGGCCCTTCTGCAGGCTCAGTCCCACAATGCGCTCCTTGTCGTCGTTCTTCTCGGTAGTGGTGGTGTCTCAGGCTGTGGCCGCGGGTTCCGGCTCGCGGGCCTTGCGGCGGTTCCGGCGGACGGAGGCGATGAACGCTGCCGCGATGAAGAAGACGCCCACGAGGCCGGTGACGACCTCGTTGACCTCGATGCCGATCGTGATCAGGAGGATGATCGCGAGGGCGCCGATCGCCCAGTGCGCGCCGTGGTCGAGGTACTCGTATTCGTCGAGGGTGCCCTGGCGGACGAGGTAGACCGTGAGCGAGCGGACGAACATGGCGCCGATGAGGCCGAGGCCGAGGGCGATGATGATCGGGTCGGAGGTGATGGCGAAGGCGCCGATGACGCCGTCGAACGAGAATGACGCGTCGATCATCTCGAGGTACAGGAACAGCATGAACGCGGCCTTGCCCGAGACCTGGACGACCCGATTGGGGACTCTCGAATGGGTGCCGCCGGCGACTGCTGGGATGTCCGCCGCATCGATCTCGCCGCTGTCGTCGACGTCGAAGAGCTCGCCGAGGCCCTTGACCAGGAAGTAGGCGACCATGCCGAAGATGCCCGACATGAGGACCGCGCCCTGCAACCCGGGACCGGAGAGCTGCCCGATCACCGCGAGGGCGATGAGGCCCACGACGAGGGACGCGCCGTTCATCCGGCCGACCTTGGCGAGGGGCATCTCGAGCCAGTGCAGCCACTTGATGTCCCGTTCCTCGAAGAAGAAGTCGAGGAAGATCATGAGCAGGAAGAGGCCGCCGAACGCCGCGATCTGCGGGTGGGCGTGGTGAAGGATGTACGCGTAGGTGCCGGGCTCCTCGATCGGGCCCTTGGCCAGCGCGAGCTGGACAGCTTCCACGGGGTTGAGCTGGGCCGTGAGGCCCACGATGAGCAGCGGGAAGAGCACGCGCATGCCGAACACGGCGATGACGATGCCCACGGTGAGGAACATCTTCTGCCAGAACGGGTTCATGCGCTCGAGGATGCGGGCGTTGACCACCGCGTTGTCGAAGCTCAGGCTCACCTCGAGGATGCCGAGCACGAGGGCGAGGAACAGCGCCTGGGGGCCGCCATAGAGGAAGGCGACGGCGAGGGCGACGAGGCTCACGCCGAACGACCACCCGAAGGTTCTCAGAAACACCGCTTGGGTACAGAGCTCCTTGTTCAAGGCCCGGGGTGCCGGGCGGCATCCAGCGTTGGCGCTGCCGACGGGCCAGGGGCGGTTCCCCCAACCGGCCACGGCCATTATGTCGCGGGGCGCCGACAGTTCTCGAACCCCGCCGGGGTCCGGGCAGCTTCTGCCGGTTCAACGGGGAAGGGCGGCCCGGGGTTCCCCGACGGCGGACCGTCCACGCGCGCGCACCGGGACTCGCGCTTCACCGACGGACCGCCCTGCTGGCCCTGTCGGTCACCATCGCGATGTGAGAGACTGAAGGGCACGGCAATCGCCGCCCGCGGTGTTTGGCTTGCTCCGCGCCCTTCACCCGCTACCCGTCTCCTCCGAGAATGACGTCACCGGCCTCGGCTGCATCCTCGTTTCCACACTAGGAAGCAGCCCGCCCCATGGAACAACACGACCGTCACATCTACCGGCGGATGATTGAGAATGCCGCCTCCGGCCTCGCCATCGATTCCGAACTCAGACTCTCAGTGCACCGTCTTGGCGGTTGGACGGAGAACGGTTGGTGGGAAGCTGCCATCTGCCGCCCGGAGGACACCGAGTCCCTCATGAGAGGTGACATGGTCACCGGCACCCACCTGACCTTCGAGGACCGCACCGAGCTCATGGCTTGGCTGGCCGCGATCGGTGCCGTCCCGGCCGATGCCATCCCTGTGCGATGGGAGGCACTCGCTGGCTTCACCTGCGCGGTCGCGCTTTCACAGGGAACCCATGATGAATGAGCTGGAGGCATCGCTGGTCGTGCGTGCCGGGGCAGAGCTGCTGAAGGCTGCTTCCTCTGACCCTCGCTCCGATGAGGGCTACCAAATCGTGAGGGCGAACCTCGCGGCTGCGCTGGACTCCATGGCCGACGCTCTGCAGAACTTCGAGGGAGCTGCACCTGCTCCCAATCGATCGAAAGGCTGGCTCGAAGACCTGCGCCGCGTGGCCGACGATCTGGCGGGCCGCTAGGGTCCGCACAGCAGCCGGAATCCCACCGCGGAACGCCGGCGGTAGGCTGCCGGCGCAGGACGGCCGGACCGGTGTCGCTAGACTGGTCTGCCGTGCCCGAATCCACGCCTCCGCCGACGCTTCGGGCAAGCGTGCCCGAGCGCGGGATCGGGCCGGACGCCGATCCGGCAGCCCGGGCCGGCGCGCCAGCACCCCGGGCCCGAGGTGCGGCGGCCGCCAGAGGTGGGACAGCGCCGTCGTCCATGCTGACGCGGCTCGCGGAACTCGAGGCGCTCCACCGCGGCCCAGCGTGGGCGCTCACGCGATCGGCCCCGTGGACCATCGCCGCGCTGCAGACTGCCTTCTCGCGCAACCGGCCGCAGGTGGAGCTCGAGGCGTTCCATGACGAGCTCGGGGCGTTCCTCGAGGACCTGCGGTCCCGTGACGCCGCGGCCGGCCAGACGCCCACGGCCGGTGCCGCGACCGCCCGCGCTGTCGCCGACGACTGGACCCGCCGGCGCTTCCTCACGCGGCGGGCGCAGGGTGGCCGGATCGTGTATGAGCTCACCGAGGCCACGGCCCGCGTGCTCGCGTTCCTCGAGTCCCTCTCCTCCGACCGATCCACGCTCACGGGCTCGCGCCTCGGGACGCTCCTGGGCGACGTCGAGAAGCTCGCACGGGAGACCAACCCGGACACCTCGGCGCGGATCGAGGCGCTCGAAGCGGAGATCGAGGAACGGCGGGAACTCGTCCGCCAGCTGCGCGCCGGCGAGCAGACCGGGGGACTCGACAGCGACACCGCGCTCGAGGCCGCCGAGAACATCCTCGACCTCGCCGCCGGCCTCCCTGCCGACTTCAAGCGCATGCGCGCCACGCTCGAGGACTCCGTGGGCCAGCTGCGCAACCAGATCATCGAGGAGTCCCTCACGAAGGGCGCCACGATGGCCCAGGTCCTCGAGGCCGACCGCCGGCTGCGCGCCTCGAGCGAGGGACGCACCTTCCGCTCCTTCACCGCGTTCCTCGAGGACCCAGAGCAGCAGCTGCGGTTCCGCTCCGCCATCGCCGAGGTCCTCTCGCGCGATTTCGCCGACGGACTCGGCCACGAGGAGCGCGAGACGCTCCGCCACCTCGTCATCGAGCTGCGGGAGTCGCATTCGCAGATCCAGCGCATCTACGGCAAGCTCTCCGAAAGCCTCAACACGTACGTCCAGAGCGACGACTACCGCCAGTCCGTCCGCCTCCGTGATGCGGTCCGGCGTGCGGAGCAGGCGGTCCGGCGGCTGCCCTATGCCCGGGAGGAGTCCGGTTTCGCGCCGGGGCCGGAGCTGTTCGGCGCGGAGTTCGAGTCGCTGTCCATGGTCAAGCTCTTCGATCCCGACGAGCTCGCCCCGCCGCCCCGTCTCGCCGAGCCCATCAGCTTCGGCGGCCAGGAGCGGGCGCGGTCGGCGCGCACCGCGAAGGCGCGGGCGGCGACGCTGAGGCAGGCGGTCGCCGTCGCCCTCGAAGCGGGCGGCGGAGAGGCCGGGATCTCCGAGGTGTGGGAGCAGATGCCGCCCGAGGAACAGCACATCAACTCGATCCGCGCCCTGCTCGGCCACCTGCTCCACGAGGGCGTGCGCCTCGACCGTTCCGGCTGGGCGGCGCTCGACTTCGCCCAGGTAGACGGGACCCGGCGTACCGCGTACGTCCCGGACGCGACGATCACCCGCGCTTCGCGCGAGGAGGAGAACTAGATGGACACGACCGCCGAGGTCACCGCCTCTGATGCCGAGGTCACCGCGTCTGAGCCCGAGGTCACCGCGTCTGAGCACGAGGTCACCCCAGAGCACACGTACTCCACGGGATCGGCCCTCTACGACGGCGACACCGGAGCCCTCCCGCTCCGGGTCCGCCAGGTCCTGGTCAGGCTGCTCAAGGGCCCCTACCTCGACGGCGGCCGCGACGAGAAGGCCTGGACGACGCTCCTCGACCACCAGGAGATCCTCCGGTCGCGGCTGTCGGAGCTCTTCCTCCGCCTGCAGATCGACCACGAGCGGAAGGTCGCGGTCCTCCGGCCTGTTGACCCGGAGCTGCTCGGGACGGCATCGCGTGCGACGGTACTGCGCCAGCAGCGGCCCCTGAGCCGCGTCGAGACGATCCTGGTGCTGCGGCTCCGCCTGCTCCTCGACCGGCACGCCACCGCCCAGACCGAGCCGACGGTCACGCTGGAGGAGCTCGCCGACGTCGTCGCCCACTACCAGCCCCCCGAGGAGCAGGACGCCCTCCGCGATGCGGACACCTTGGCCCGCGCCGTCGCCAAGCTGCAGGCGCGCCGGCTCCTCATCCCGACCGCCCTCGATGACGTGTACCTCATCTCCAACGCCCTTCCGCTCGCGCTGCCTTTCGACAACATCGGTGACGTGACCCGCCACCTCGAGGCGGTCGCCGCCGCCGGGGCCGCCCGGGATGCAGGGCCCGCGCACGACGCCGGCCGGGTCGCCTTGGGCGTCGACGGCGCCGCACCCTCGGAGGAGGAAGAAGGTGACTTCCGCGTCACTGGGGGTGACTTCGGCGCCAAAGGGGGTGACCTCGGCGTCACTGGGGGTGACTTCGGCGTCACTGGGGGTGACCTCGGCGTCGAGGGGCAGGAGGCCTTCCTGTGAGCATCGCGGCCATGCTCCCGCTCGGCACCGAGGTCAACCCGGGCCAGTACCGCCTCGCCCTCGTCCAGGTGGTCAACTGGGGCACCTTCCATGGGGCCCACACGATGCACGTCGACCGGGGCGGCACGATGCTCACCGGCAACTCGGGCGTGGGCAAGTCGACCCTGTTCGACGCGATCGCCCGCGTCTTCGACGCGCGCCCGCGCTCGAACGAGGCCGCAGCCGCCCGCACGGGCCACAGCGAGGACCGCCGCACCACCTACACGTACATGCGGGGCAAGGTCGGCGACGTGGCCGTCGGCGAGGGCCAGGCGAGCGCGTTCCAGCGGCCCGGGGCGACCTGGAGCGCCGTCGCCCTCACGTTCGACAACGCCGCCGGTACCCGCCACACGCTCACTGCCCTGTTCGACCTGCCCAAGAACGGCACGGAGTCCAGCCTCAGCCGCTTCTACCTCATCGACTCGGCCCCCCTGGACGTCCAGGCGGTGGAGGGCCTCGCGGGAGAGGGGCAGGGCCGGCGCTTCACGAAGTCCGCCCTCGAGGCGCTCTTCCCCGACGCGCAGGTCTTCGACGTCCACAAGACCTTCGCCGAGCGCTTCCGCCGCCTCCTCGGCATCTCCAGCGACCAGGCGCTCCCGCTCCTGCGCGTCATCCAGGCAGGCAAGGGCCTGGGCGGCAGCGTGAACAGCTTCTTCCGCGACCAGGTCCTCGACCCTCCGGCCACCCTCGCCGCCGCCGACGAGGTGGTCGAGGAGTTCAGCAACCTCATGTCCATCCGCGCACGCCTCGAGGACGTGCGCCTCCAGCGCGACCAGCTTGCCCCCGTCCCGGCGCTCAACAGCGAGCACGCGGCTGCGCTCGAGGAGGCCGCGGGGCTGCGCGAACTCGCCGCGGAGCCGTTCGACGCCGTCCGGCAGGCCCACGCCGTCGCGGTCCAGGAGCGCCTCCTCGCCGGGATCAAGGCCAGCGCCCAGGCCAAGGCCGCGGAGCTCGCTGCGGAGCGGCAGCGCCGGGACGCCCTCGCGGCGGACCTGCGCTCCCTCGAGGCCGAGTACAACAACGCCGGCGGCAACCAGATCGCCACGCTCGAGCAGGCCCGCGACAACGCTGCCGTGGGCCTGCGCCTGCGGCGCGAGGTCGAGGAGGCAGCCCGGGCGGGGATGCGCGACGCCGGCCTCGACCTCCCGTTCTCGGCCGAGGGCTGGGCGGCCGCCCACCAGCAGGCGGCCGCGGCCCTGGACGCCCTCGAGGGCGACAGTGCGGCGCTCAGGGAGGCCCGCTTCGAGGCGTTCGAGGCCCAGGCCACCGCCAAGCGCGCGCTCGCCGAGGCCCGGGCCGAACTCGCGGCGATGTCCTCGAGCAAGAGCCTTCTGCCGCCCTCGGCCGTGGAGAACCGCGCCCGCATTGCGCAGGCTCTGGGGCTGGCCGAGGAGGAGATGCCGTTCGGCGGCGAGCTGGTGGACCTGGCTGAGGGCGAGGAGCGCTGGCGGCCCGCTGCGGAGCGGGCGCTGCGCTCGCTCGCGACGACGCTGCTCGTCCCCGGGCGCCACTTCGCCGCGGTGACGCGGTGGCTCGACGCCAACCCGGTCCGCGGGGCGCTCCGCGCGGTCGACCTCTCGGCCCGCGTCCCGGGCGCCGAGCTCGCACTCGCCCAGGTGCGCGACGGCGACCTCCTCACCAAGCTGCAGTTCCGGGACGCTGCCGCGTCCTCCGCGGCCTCTGCGTCCTCCACGGCCTCTGCGTCCTCTGCGGCCTCGGGAACCCCGGCCGATCCCGCCGACGACCCAGCCCAGTACCTCCGGGAGCGGATCGCTGCGGACTTCGCGTTCCCGTGCGTCGAGGACCCCGACGAGCTCGCCGGCCTCGAGCGGGGCCTGAGCCTCGGCGGGGTGGTCAAGCGCGGCCGCGGCACGGTCGAGAAGGACGACCGGTTCGCCGCCCGCGCGGACTTCGTGCTCGGATTCGACAACGGGGCCAAGGTCGAGCTCCTGGCCTCGAGGGTCCTCGAGCTCGAGAGCGCGCTCGCCGGCGCGGCCGAGGCGGCGCAGGCGAGCGAGGACTCGCACCAAGGCGTCGCCCGCCGGATCGAGGCGCTCCGGCGCGTCGCACAGGACGAGCGGCCGTGGGAGGAGGTCTCCTCCTCCGTCGCAGAGGACGAGCTGGCGCGGATCGAGGACCGCCTCAGGGACGCCCTCGCCGCGCAGAGCGACCTCGAGCCGCTGCGGGCCAAGGTCGAGGCGGCCCGCGCCGAGCACCAGGCATCCACCGAGGCCGCAGCCGTCCTCGGCAGCGAGTACCGCCAGCTCGACAGCCAGCTCTCGGCCGCCGACCGCGTCCTCGACGCCGCGCGCTCGCGGCTGGCGGCAGCACCGCCGTCGGACGCGGCGACCGGCACGCTCGCGCCGCTCTTCGCCGAGTTCGGCGAGCCCGACGACCAGCACGACCTGGAACGCATCGCCGCCGAGGTCCAGGCCCAGCTCGCCGCCCGCGTCCATGCCGCCGAGAGCCGCGCGCAGGCCGCCGCCGAGCGGCTCACGCGCATCTTCGAGCAGTTCCAGCGGGACTGGGGATCGGTCGTCTCGGCGGACCACGGCACCTCCGTCGCGGCGGCGGATGCCTTCGAAGCCCGCTACCACCAGATCGTGACCGAGGGCCTGCCCGCCCAGGAGGCCCAGTTCCGGGAGTTCTTCGCGCAGCGCACGCACGAGTCGTTCTCGACCCTGCTCCACCTCCTGGACGAGGAGCGCCGCGGGATCGCCGCGCGCATCCTGCCGCTGAACTCGATCCTCGCCGGCGTGGACTTCCACGAGGGCTCCTACCTCGAGCTGGACATCCGCCAGACCGTCCCCGCCTCCGCGAAGCAGTTCAAGGACGCGATCGTCTCGGCGCTCAAGGCGCGCCACGCGCCGTCGGCCGTCTCGGCCGCGTCGGTGCCAGCGTCAGGTCACGGCACGCACGACGGCGCCGGCTCGCCGGGCGAGGACCAGCTCACCATCCGCTACAAGACCCTCGAGGGCCTCGTGAAGCGGCTCGCGTCCCAGACGCCCGAGGACCGCCGGTGGCGCGCGGAGGTCCTGGACACGAGGACCCACGTGTTCATCTCGTGCAAGGAGCACCGGGTGTCCCGGGACGTGGCAGGGGAGCCGCGCGACGAGGTGTTCGTGCACGCCGACACCGGCTCCATGTCCGGCGGCGAGCGTCAGCGGTTCACGGCGTTCATCATGGCGGCGGCGCTGAGCTACCAGCTGGGCATCGCCGAGCAGGGGTTCACGAGCTACGGGACGGTCATGATGGACGAGGCCTTCGTGCTCGCGTCCGAGGAGTTCGCCGGGGCAGGCATCTCGGCCCTGCACGAGTTCGGGTTCCAGCTGCTGCTCGCCGCGCCGGAGAACGTCATCGACCTCTCGCGCTATCTGGGCTCGGTCACGGAGATCCTGCGGGACAAGCGCACCAACAGGTCTGGCCTCATCGAGGGGCCGGCGGTGCCCGGCGGCCCGGCGTCCCAGGCGAACCCGGTCGACATCGTGCTGCGCTGACGCGGGGGTCATGCCCGGCTCGGGCGGGGACGCGTCCCACGGTCGGCCCTTGCCCGCATGATCGGTGCCGGGCAGCACCGGTCATGCGGTGTGGCACCGATCGTGCGCTGACGCCCCGCCCGACACCCCCGCCCCGCCCGGCTCACGGGACCCGGTCGATCTCCGCCTGGACGATCGCGCCGTAGTGCCGCACGGCGTCGTCGAACTCCCACCCGGGGGCCGCGAGCAGCCCGAGCGTGCGGGTGCCCTCCGCGAGCCCGAGCATGAGCGAGCACACCACCTCCGCGTGCTGGCGCCCCGGCGAGGTGTCGCCCATGAGGTCCGCCATCCAGGCCAGGAGCTGCTCGCGGGTCGCGTCCCGGGCCGCCTCCGAGTCGGGCAGCTCCCGGACGTTGCGGGACATCGTGGTCCACGGCTCCGGCAGCCCCCGCTCGCGCCGCATGAGCACGCGGAACACGAGGGCCTCCCCGAGCTCGGAGCGCGGAGCGGTGATGGCGTGGGTGAGGGCGTCGTCGGGGCGGGTCTGGGCGAAGAGCTGCTCCTTGGACCCGAAGTGCTTGATCACGAGCGCGGGCGAGCATCCGGCCGCCGCCGCGATCTCCCGCACCGTGACGGCCCGGTAGCCGCGCGCCCCGAACAGCTCGTGCGCGGCGGCCAGGATCGCGTCGCGCGCACTCACGGCGTGACCCAGTCGAGCTGCTGCGAGCGCGTCTCGATGTGCACTTTGCGGGCCTGGGCGTGCTCGGTCGCCGGGTCGAGCAGGCTCACGACGTACCGTCCGGCCGGGGGCAGCAGGAGGCGGTAGCGGCCGTCGTCGTCCGTGCGGGCTGTCCCCTCGAACGCGCCTTCCCAGCCGACGACGGAGAGGACCGCCCCGCGCACCGGTGCGCCGGCGGCGTCGTGCACCACCCCGTGCAGCGCCTGCTCTTCGCCGAGCAGCAGCTCGTGCGGCGTCTCCGGCTCGAGCCGCACGACACGGGCCGACGGCGCCCAGCCCGGCGCCGTCGCGACCGCGAGGTACTGCCCGGCCTCGGGGACGGCGACCGAGAACCGTCCCTCGGTGTCGGTCCGCGCCCAGTCCATGGGCGTGCCGTCGAGCGTGAGCACGGTGACCAGCCCGCGCGTGGCTGGCGCCCCGGCCCCGGTGCGGAGGATCCCGCGCACGACGACGTCGCCGCCTTCGCGCGCCGCGTGCACCGTCGTGGGGGCCGGCTTGGGGACGAACCAGACGACGGCGATGGCGCCGAGCGCGGCCACGGCGGCCATCCAGTACACGTCGTGGAAGGCATCGGCGGAGGGGAAGGTGGCGTCCCCACGGTGCACGACCACGGTGGAGAGGAACGCGGCGACCGCGGCGCTCGAGGCCGAGGTCCCCACCGCCCGCAGGAGCGCGTTGAGCCCGTTCGCGCTCGCCGTCTCGGTGACGGGCACGGAGCCCATGATCAGGGTCGGCATGGGCGCATACGCGATCGCGGTGCCGATGCTGACGAGGGTCGCGCCGACCGCGACCTCGAGCACGGAGCCGGAGAAGAAGACGCGGAACACGTAGCTCACGGCGAGGACCGCGGCGCCGATGATGAGCGTGAGGCGGCCGCCGAGCCGGTTGATCATCGCTCCCGAGACCGGTGCGAAGACGGCCATGACCAGGCCGGACGGGACCATGACCAGGCCGGCCTCGAGCACGGTGAGGCCGAACCCGTAGCCCGTCGCGGTCGGGAACTGGAGCTGCTGCGAGGCCAGGAGGAGGTTCGCGAACATCGAGAAGCCCACGAGGACCGACGCGATGTTCGTCAGCAGCACCGGCCGGCGGGCGGACGTGCGCAGGTCCACCATCGGGGCGCCGACCCGCAGCTCATACGGGAACCACACCGCGAGCAGCGCCGCGGCGGCGAGGAACAGGCCGAGGACCGCCGGGCTGCCCCAGCCCCACGAGCCGCCCTTCGTCACCGCGAGCAGCAGCGCGACGAGGGCGGCGGAGAGCAGGAGCGCGCCGGGGAGGTCGAAGCGGCCCGGGGTCTTGACGCGCGACTCGGGGACGCTGCCGAGGATCGCGGCGAACATCGCCACGCCCGCCGCGCCGGTGACCCAGAAGAGGCTGTGCCAGCCGAGGTTCTCGTAGATGACGCCGGCCAGCGGGAGGCCCAGCGCGCCGCCGATCCCGAGGGTCGCGGACATGAGGGCAACCGCGCCGCCCACCCTCTTCGGTGGGAGCTCGTCCCGCATGATGCTGATCCCCACCGGGATGAGCGAGGCCGAGAAGCCCTGGAGCGCCCGTCCGACGATGACCCAGGCGAACCCGAGCCCCACAGCCGCGACCACGGAGCCCGCGATCATGACGCCGAGGCACACGAGCATCATGAGCTTCTTCCCGAACATGTCCGCGAGCTTGGACACGATCGGGGTCGCGACGGCCGCGGTCAGGAGGGTCGCGGTCACAAGCCACGACGCGTCCTCCGGGGAGACGCCGAGGATCTTCGGGAAGTCCGGCAGGAGCGGGACGACGAGCGTCTGCTGCAGCGCGACCAGCGTTCCCGAGAGGGACAGCACCAGCGTGAGGAGCCAGGGCGCACGACGGCGCCCGGCCGGCGCGCTGCTGCCGCGGCCGAATGCGGCGGGAGTGGGGGCGGCGTGCGGGGAGGTGCTCATGGATCCTTCCGAGCTGGGAGGGGTGAACATGCGTTTACCTCCAAGGGTAAACGAGTGTTCACCCGTGCAGCATGTCGCCTCGCGTTAACCCGGGCGTCGGCCGCGCGTGGTGTGGCGCGCCTAGACTCCCGGCGTGGCTGAGCGCGTGTCCGGGAGCCGGAGGAGGTTCGTCGCCCTGGGCGACTCCTTCACCGAGGGCGTGGGGGACTGGAACCCCCTTTTGCCCAACGGAGTCCGCGGCTGGGCCGACCGCGTCGCCGAGAAGCTCGCCAAGGCCGAGAAGGGCTGGGAGTACGCGAACCTCGCGGTGCGCTCGAAGCGGCTGCGGCAGATCATCGCGGACCAGCTCGAGCCGGCCCTCGCGATGGAGCCGACCCTCGTCACGCTCTACGCCGGCGGGAACGACATCCTCGACCTCGGCACCGACATGGACGACCTGCTCGCCGAGTACAGCGGACTCGCCCGGGCCCTCGCCGGGACGGGCGCCACGCTGGTGCTCTTCACCGGCTACGACGTCAAGGTCAACCCTCTCCTCGAGCCCCTCAAGCGCCGCAACTGGCAGTACAACGCCCATGTGCGCGCGCTGGCGCGCGAGCTCGACGCCGTGCTCGTGGACTACTGGTGCTTCGACGAGTACGCCGACCGGCGCATGTGGGACTCCGACCGCCTCCACATGTCCAAGGCGGGCCACAAGTTCCTCGCCCGCCAGGTCCTGGACCATCTCGGGGTCCCGCACCGGATGGAGCCCAAGGAATGGGAGGAGCCCGCGCGCCGCACGGCCCGCGAGTGGGTGTCGCAGCAGCGCACGTGGCTGCAGGACTGGGTCGTCCCCCTCATCGGGCGCAAGCTGCGCGGCGTGACCCTTGGCGACTACCTCGAGCCCCGCTGGCCCGAGCCCGTCAAGGTCCCTCGCAAGGGCGGGCTGCGACGGTACGTCGAGGAGCACCCCGAAGTCCTCGCCCGGACCCCGGGCTGGCTTTCCTAGCTCTCCCTGACAGAGCCTGGAGCGTCATGAACGGGCAGACCGCCTAGGCTTGTCGGGTGCCTGACGTCTCAACCACCTACCTGCAGCGATGCCCGCGCACGCGCTGAACCGCAGCGGCGGCATCAGCGCGGGCTGGCTCCTCGTCCTCGCCTTCCTCGCGACGGCCGCGCCGCTGTCGACCGACCTGTACCTGCCCGGGTTCCCGCGCGTGCAGCAGGAGTTCGCCGCCACGGCGTCGGGCGTGCAGCTGACGCTGACCGGGTTCCTGCTCGGGATGGCGGTGGGCCAGCTCGTGTTCGGCTCACTCTCGGACCGGTTCGGCCGGCTGCGCCCGCTGCTGGTGGGGAACGTCGGTGCGATCGCGTCGAGCGTGGTCGCGGCGATCGCGCCTAGCCTCGAGGTGCTTGTCGCAGGCCGGCTCTTCCAGGGTCTGTGCGGCGCAGCGGGGATCGTGATCGCGCGGGCCATCATCGTGGACCTCACGAAGGGCCACGAGACGGCCCGGACCATGAGCCTCATGATGACCGTGGGCGGCATCGCCCCAGTCCTCGCGCCGTCCATCGGCGCGCTCCTCGAGGGACCGATCGGATGGCGCGGCATCATGTGGGTCCTCGCGCTCGTGTTCGCCCTCATGATGCTGAGCGTCGCGACGGTCTTCCGCGAGACCCTCCCGCGCGATGCGCGCGGGAAGCACAGCCTCGCGGGCGGGTTCGCCCAGCTGTTCCGCGTCCCCCGGTACCTCGGCTTCGCGGCGCTGTTCGCCACGACGTTCGCGGTGATGATGGCGTACATCTCCGCGAGTTCCTTCGTGTACCAGAACGTGATGGGCTTCTCCGCCGTCGCGTACGGCATCCTGTTCGGCGCAAACGCCGTGGGCCTCATCAGCTCCGGCTACCTCTCGTCCCGGCTCGTGCGGCGGTTGGGCGCCCAGACGATGATCGGCGTGGCCGTCCCGGTCCTCCTCGCGGCCAGCATCGCGATCCTTGCCGTGGCGCTCCTTCCCGGGCCACGATGGATCCTCGCGATCCCGATCTGGGTCGCGGTGACGAGCGTCGGGTTCGTCATGGGCAACTCATCGGCCCTCGCGCTCGGGGAGGTGCGGCACGTCTCCGGCAGCGGCTCGGCCCTCCTCGGCGCCTCGCAGTTCGTGTTCGGCGCCGTGGTGTCCCCGCTGCCGGGCCTCGCGGGTGAGGACTCCGCGGTGCCGATGGCCCTCGTCATGACGGCCGCAGCCGCCGCGGCGGCGGTGCTGGTCGCCGTCCTGCGCAGGCACCGGGACTGATTGGGGCCTGCGCTTCCGGCAGCCCCGCCCCGCCGCGGCGCGCGCCAGCCCCGCCCCGCCGCCGCGGCGCGCGCCAGCGCCGTCCAAGCGGTAACGCGCGGGTCACCCCGCGACGGCGAACGCCACGAGCCCCACGAGCGGCAGCGAGGCCTGGCCGATCGCGCTGCCCCACAGCCTCCTCTCGGTGACGCCAAGCCACGGGCCGAGGAGCAGGTTGGCCGCGAGCGTGTACACGACGATCCCGACGCCCATGCCGTGCACGAGGCCGGTTCCCGCGTTGGCCATCCACAGCCCGGACGCGATGCCGGCGGCCGTGACGATGTTGACCGCGCCGATGTTCTGGGCCCACATGCGCACGGCACCCTCGGTTCCCGGGTCCACGTAGAAGATGGGCCGGAAGCGCTGGTCTCCGTAGAAGCGGATTTCGAGGATCCCGACGACCACGAGGATGAGGGCGGACAGCCCCGCGGCGATCTGGGTGACGAGGTTCATGGCGGCCTCCTCGGGCCTGGTCCTGCTTGGGAACTACAGAAGTGCCACTCCGGGCCCGGCGAGGCGGTGCAGCCACGCCCGTCGGCCCGTGAGCAGCGTCAGGAGGGCCTCGATGGGGCCCTCGACGGCAGGGCCGTCGCCGGCCTGCCAGTCCGCGTCGGTGGCGCGGAGGCCGAAGCCAGCCAGCCGGCGTCGTGCGTTGAAGGGGAAGGCGACCCGCCACACCTGCTCTGCGCACGCGACCGCCGCGTCGACGGGCATGCGGTGCGCGAGGCCGAGGGGGATCGCGATGTCCTGGGTGTGGACGAGGACGTCGAGCAGCGGCGTGACCCCACCGGTTCCCGGCGCACGACGGCGCGAGGCCGCCAGCCGCCGGTAGTCGCCGAGGATCTGGGTCACCGGGGCGGAGCCGCGCCGCTGGCCCTCGAGGAGGTTCATCCGGTCGAAGCCGCCCCGGGCGCGGGCGAACGCCGCCGCCTCGCCCAGGACACCGGTCTGCGCTGCCGAGATGACATGCGCGGCGACATCCCGCACGCGCCAGCCGGGGCAGAGGCTCGGGGAGTCCCACTGCTCGGGCGTGAGGCCCGAGAGGAGGCTTGCGAGCGCGCCGCGCTCGGCGTGGACGTGGGCCCAGAGTTCGTCACCGTGCATCGGGCGCTCCTTGCAGGGATGCAGCAGAAGAAGTACGAGTTCCTGACCAATTATGGTCAGGCAGGCTGACTATAATCAAGGGGTGGCGTTGAACATCGGACTGCTCCTCTACATCCCGTACCGCGCCCTCGAGGACCGGGTCTTCGAGGCGGTCACGGCCGCCGGGTTCACCGACATCACGATGGCGCAGTCCCGCGTGTTCCAGCGGATCTCCCAGCACGGCTCGCGGGTAACCGAGCTCGCCGACCGGGCCAAGGTCACGAAGCAGACGGCGAGCGCGCTCGTCCAGGCCCTCGAGGATGCCGGGTACGTGGAGCGTGTGCCCGATCCCACCGACGCACGGGCCTCGCTCGTCCGGGTGGCACCGCGTGGGGCGGCGGCGACGGCGGCGGCGAGCGCGGAGATCGGGCTGATCGAGGCCGAATGGCGCCGGGAGCTGGGGGCCGCCCGCTACGACCGACTGGTCCGGGACCTCGAGGTGCTGCAGAGGCTCACGGACGCCTGACGGCGCGCAGCAACGCCGGCCGGCGCCGAGTGACGCGCCGGCCCGGCGTGGTGTTGCGTCGGTGAACTACTTTCCGAGGTCAGCGGGCTCGAAGCTCCACAGCTCCGCCGAGACGCCGACGGGCCGCTGCCGCCCGGCGTCCCCGGCCTCTGCGTCGCGGGCCTCGGGGCCGCCTCCGGCCTGGGCCGCGCCTTCGGTCCCCACCGGCCGCCCGTGCCCGTGCCCGAACGACGCGGAGTTCTTCCACGCCTCGAAGCTCTCCTCGTCGGCCCACCGGGTCACGACGAGCCAGACGTTGCGCCCGTCCGTGGGCTGCAGCAGCTCGAAGCCCTCGAATCCGGGCACGCCGTCCACGGCCCCGGCGCGGGCGGCGAAGCGGCGGGCAAGCTCGTCGCCGGAGTCGGCGTGGACGGTGATGGCGTTGATCTTCACGATGCTCATGGCTCCGATCCTCGCAGGTGACTCTGTCCGTTTCCTCTGTGTCCGTTCCCTTTGTGAGACGGCCTGTGGCGGATGAGGCGCCCCCCGGAAGCACGCGCGACGCCACAATACGGGTGAGACGCCTACAGGCGACCCTCGTCGCGACAAGGCGTCTCACCCTTCGCGGCCTCACCGCCCGGCCCCTCCCGCCCGCCCGGGCCTCCCGCTACCCTGATCCCCAGGGCGTGTCATGGGGGCGCGGCCCAGCACGGCGAAGGGGGACCACCGTGGACTTCATGACCGGCCCGCTCAGGGCTCGCGTCGCAGGACAGGCCGTCATGGCAGAGACTCTCCGGCTGCAGGCGGGGACGCCCCGACGCAGGCCGCTCGCGCGGCTGTTCGGCGCGAACCCTCTCGCTCCCGAGGCGCGCAGCTGGTACACGGGCGCGGTGGGGGAGATGCGCGTCGCGAAGGCCCTCGCGAAGCTCGGCCCCGAGTGGCACGTCCTGCACTCGCTCCCGGTCGGCTCGCGCGGGGCGGACATCGACCACCTCGTCATCGGCCCCGGCGGCGTCATCACGCTCAACACGAAGAACCACGCCGGCAAGGACGTGTGGGTTGCCGGCAGCGTGCTCCTGGTCAACGGCCAGCACCAGCGGTACCTGCGCAACTCCGCGCACGAGGCGAAGCGCGTCGCCGCCGCCCTCACCGCCGCGGTGGGCCGGGAGGTGCCGGTGCGCGCCGCCGTCGTGCTCGTGGCGCCCCGCCGGCTTACGATCCGCCGCTTCCCCGAGGGCGCTGCGGTCGTGACGGACTCGCAGCTGCGCCGCTGGCTCACCCGGCAGGCGGAGGCCCTCGCCGCGCACGACGCCGCGCGGCTGGCCGCCGCTGCCGCGGAGCCCGCAACGTGGGGTCACCGGCAGCCCCCCGCGGACGACCCCTCGGCGACGCGGATGTCCTTCGGCGCCCTGCACTCCGAGGTGATGCGCGCGCAGCTGCGCCGGCTCACCTGGGCCGTCGGCGCCGTCCTGACGGTGCTCGGGGCCGCGGCCGGCGGCGTCTGGCTCCGGTAGCGCGGGATTCTGCCCAAGGAGACCGGGGCGCGGCTTCGGATCATCGGAGTGTCTCCGGCATGTCGCGGCGAGGAGGCACCCAGCCTGAGCAGAATCCGACGGGGCCGTCACGCAACGTCCCCGCGACCTTCCCACAGGGGGCCCGCCGATAGACTCGCTGCAGCGCCCACAGGGCGCTCGGCACAGCGCGAAGGAGCACGCCCATGACCACGTGGCGGATCAGGGACTTCCACCCCTCGGACCTCGACGGCATCCTCCATCTGTGGAGCGCCATGACGGCGTCGGGCATCGAGCCGGTCTACTCGCTCTCGGAGGTCCTCGCGAGCTGCCAGAAGGACGTCGCGGTCGTGGCCCTCCACGGCGACGATGTGGTGGGCGCCGCGGTCGGCCGCGCCGCCCATGAGCAGGGCTGGATCGTGTTCCTTGCGACCCTGCCCGAGTGGCGTTCCCGCGGCATCGGCACGGCGCTCCTCGCTGCCCTCGAGAACCGGATGGCCCCGCTGGGCCTCACAAAGCTCTCGGCACTCATGCCGGACACCGAGACGCGCCTCGAGGCGTTCCTCTCACGCGGCTTCAAGGACGTGCAGAACCTGCGCTTCTTCGAGCGCCAGATCCCTGTGGCACGCACCGAGCTCGAGCCGCTCGCGCAGCTCGGCGGCCGGGTCCTCCCGCGGGACCTGTGGGACAGGGTCGCCGGCATGAAGCGGGAGAAGCAGCTCCTCGAGCGCCGGCTCGTCCTTCCCCTGGCCGAGGCCGAGCTGGCCGACGAGTTCGGCGTGGTGCCGCCGCGCGCCGTCGTGCTCTTCGGGCCGCCCGGGACCGGCAAGACGACGTTCGCGAAGGCCATCGCGTCCCGGCTCGAGTGGCCGTTCGTCGAGGTGTTCCCGTCCCGCCTGGCCGGCGACGCCGAGGGCCTCGCGGGCGCGCTGCGGCGCACGTTCACGGAGATTGCCGAGCTCGAGCACGCGGTCGTGTTCCTGGACGAGGTCGAGGAGATCGCCTCGCACCGCGCCGGCGACCCGCCGAGCCCCAACCAAGGCGTCACGAACGAGCTGCTCAAGATCATCCCGGCCTTCCGGGAGCAGCCCGGACGCCTCCTCGTGTGCGCGACCAACTTCATCCGCGCCCTCGACTCCGCGTTCCTGCGCCACGGCCGCTTCGACTACGTCATCCCGATCGGCCTGCCGGACGCCGAGGCGCGGCGCAGCATGTGGGAGCGGTTCATCCCCGAGGCGGTCGTCGCCGAGGTGGACGTCGAGCGGCTCGTCGGGCTGACCGAGGGCTTCTCGCCCGCGGACATCGAGTTCGCCGCGCGGTCGGCGTCCCAGCGCGCCCTCGAGAAGGCCGTGTACGCGGGGGAGTCCGAGACCCAGTCTGTGCGCGAGGCTGTGCCCGAGTCCGCGCCCGTGCCCGTCGCCGCCGGGGCTGGCGGCGCCAGCGCCGGTGCCGGCACCGAGCCAACCGCGCACGACGCCGGCCCCCTCGCCACGGGCGCGGGGGCACAGGCCAGGCGCGGCCCCACCACGCAGGACTACGTCGACGCCATCGGGGAGACGAAGACGACCGTGAGCGAGGAGGTCGCGGCCGCGTTCCTGGAGGACATCGACGAGCTCGCACGGGTCTGAGGACCCAATACCCGATGGGCCTCGGGAGGCGCTGAAGGTGAGCTGGGCCCTTCCTGCGTGGGAGAGTGGAACCATGACAGCGCAGCACACCCACGCCGTCGCCCGGGACGCCGATGCCGACGCCGCCGCGGACCGCGCCGGGACTCCCCGCCTCAAACCCCTCTTCCGCCTCGCGCAGAGGCTGGGCCAGGCATGGAACGGCCTCCGCACGCGCCAGGCGAGGAACGGCGACTATGTGGCGCAGGTCGTGGCCTACCGCGGCTACGGGACCACCGAGCGCGTGCGCGTCCTCGGCAGGGTCATGTACGCCCGTCCCGGTCTGCACGGGACGCAGGACACGTTCAACAACTTCCGCGGCTGGGTGTCGTTCACGTCGGTGCCGATCCAGGACGCGGACGTGACGGTCGAGATCGGGGCGACGCGCGCCGTCGTGCGTGCCGACTCCGGCGGCGTGGTGGACGCGATGGTGGACGTCGAGCTCGAGCCCGGCTGGCACGACGTGCGGATGAGCGCCGACGGCGCGGAGGCGTCGGTCGCGCAGGTGCGGGTCGTGGCGCCGGACACGCGGTTCGGGATCGTCTCGGACATCGACGACACGGTCATGGTCACGGCCCTCCCGCGCCCCTTCCTCGCCCTGTGGAACACGTTCGTGCTGAGCGAGCGGGCCCGCACCCCCACCGCCGGGATGGCGGTGCTCCTCGACCGGCTCGCGACCGAGCGGCCCGACGCCCCCGTCATCTACCTCTCGACCGGCCCGTGGAATGCCGCGCCCACGCTGCAGCGCTTCCTGGGCCGCAACCTCTACCCGGCGGGCCCGCTCCTGCTCACCGACTGGGGCATGACCCCGGACCGCTGGTTCCGTTCGGGCCGCGAGCACAAGCGCGAGAACCTCGAGCGGCTCGCCGCCGAATTCCCGGGCATCCGCTGGCTCCTCGTGGGGGACAACGGGCAGCATGACGAGGCCATCTACGCTGAGTTCGCGGCCGAGCACCCGGACTCGGTGGCGGCGGTCGCGATCCGGCAGCTTTCCCCGGGCCAGGCGGTCTTCTCGGGCGGCACCACGCACGACGGCGGCGGGGTCGCCGCACGCCCGGACGTCACCTGGGCGTCGGCCCCCGACGGCGCGGGGCTTGCGGAGCAGCTCGAGGCCGCCGGCGTCCTCTAGCTCCCCGTTCCGCCTTCCCGTCCCGCCGCTGTGCACTGGAAAGGTTGAACCGCCGGACTGCGGGAAGGACTGAGACGGCGAGCCGGCCTCTGCCCTGCGCCGCGGGGCGCGCCCGCCGTGTTCAGCCGGAGGGAGCCCGAATGACCGCGAAGGAGCGCACGGCGGAACCGTGGGGGACCCGCACCCCCTATGGCCCGGGGGAGCAGTGGCCGCAACGGACAGACATGCACCTCGCCGACGGCATGTGCCCGGAGGACGTGGACCGCTGGGTGCAGAGCGCCTCGATCCTCCACTCGAACGGCGACGCGATGGACATCGCGGTCAAGGACGACCGCATCGTGGGCGTGCGGGGCCGGGAGGCCGACCGCGTGAACCACGGCCGCCTCGGGGTGAAGGACCTGTACGGGTGGCAGGCCAATGCCTCGCCGGACCGGCTGACCCGTCCCCTCATCCGCGAGGACGGCCGACTGGTCGAGACGGACTGGGACACCGCGATGGGACGCATTGTGGAGCGCACGCAGCAACTCCTCGCCGACCAGGGGCCCAGCGCCGTCGGCTTCTACACGACCGGCCAGCTCTTCGCCGAGGAGTACTACACGCTCGGGATCGTCGCGCACGGCGGCATCGGCACGAACCACGTGGACGGCAACACGCGCCTGTGCACCGCGACGGCGGCGGAGGCGCTCAAGGAGTCGTTCGCGAGCGACGGCCAGCCCGGCTCCTATACCGACATCGACCACGCCGATGCGATCTGCCTGTACGGGCACAACGTCGCCGAGACCCAGAGCGTGCTGTGGATGCGGATGCTGGACAGGCTCGCGGGCCCGAACCCCCCGAAGGTCGTCTGCGTCGACCCCCGTCCCACCGAGGTGGCCCGCCACGCCACGGTGCACCTGGCCCCGCTCCCGGGGACGAACGTCGCGCTCATGAACGGACTCCTGCACGAGATCCTCGCCAATGACTGGGTGGACCACGCCTACCTCGGGGCCCATGCGGTGGGCTTCGACGAGCTTGCCGCGCGGGTCAAGGACTACCCGCCCGAGGTCGCGGCCCACATCTGCGACGTCCCCGCCGAGCAGATCCGCGAGGCGGCGGCCATCATCGGCCAGGCCGAGCGGCTCCTGTCCACGGTGCTCCAGGGCTTCTACCAGTCGAACCAGGCCACGGCCGCCTCGGTGCAGGTCAACAACATCCACATCGTGCGCGGCATGCTCGGGAAGCCGGGCTGCGGTGTCCTCCAGATGAACGGCCAGCCCACCGCGCAGAACACCCGGGAGTGCGGGGGCGACGGTGACCTCCCCGCCTTCCGCAACTGGTCCAACGACGAGCACATCAAGGACCTCGCCCGGGTGTGGAACGTGGACCCCCTGGAGATCCCGCACTACTCGCCGCCGACCCACGTCATGCAGATGATGCGCTACGCCGAGGACGGCTCGATCAAGCTCCTCTGGATCAGCGGCACCAACCCGGCCGTCTCGCTGCCGGAGCTCCCCCGCGTCCGCTCGATCCTGACCCAGGAGCGGCTCTTCGTGGTGGTCCAGGACATCTTCCTCTCCGAGACCGCGCAGCTCGCCGACGTCGTGCTCCCCGCCGCGACGTGGGGCGAGAAGACGGGCACCTTCACCAATGTGGACCGCACGGTGCACCTGTCCGAGAAGGCCGTCGACCCGCCGGGCGAGGCGAAGGCGGACCTGGAGATCTTCATCGACTACGCGCACCGGCTGGGGCTGAAGGACAAGGACGGCGCGCCGCTCGTGAAGTGGCACGACGCCGAGTCCGCCTTCGAGGCCTGGAAGGAGTGCACCCGCGGCCGGCCCTGCGACTACACGGGCATGACCTACGAGAAGCTGCGCGGCGGCTCCGGCATCCAGTGGCCCTGCAACGACGAGCATCCCGACGGCACCGAACGCCTCTACGAGGACGGCAAGTTCTTCAGCGCGCCGGAGTACTGCGAGAGTTACGGCCGCGACCTCATCACCGGCGCCCCCGTGGAGCCCACCGAGTACAAGGCCCTGAACCCGACGGGCAAGGCGGTCATCAAGGCCGCGGGCTACATGCCGCCCCACGAGATCCCGAGCGAGGACTTCCCCTTCATCCTCATCACGGGGCGCACGCTGTACCACTTCCACACCCGCACGAAGACCGGCCGCGCCCCCGAGCTGCAGGCGGCGGCACCAGACGTGTGGGTGGAGGTCAGCGAGCACGACGCCGCGGCGCTAGGTCTGGCGGAAGGCGACCTCCTGGAGGTCAGCAGCCCGCGGGGATCGCTGCGCGCCAAGGCCAGGATCACGGCGATCCGGTCCGGGGTGGTGTTCGTGCCCTTCCACTACGGCTACTGGGACACCGAGGGCGGCCACGCCCCGGACGACGTGGGCCGCGCCGCGAACGAGCTGACGATCACCGACTGGGACGCGTGCTCCAAGCAGCCCATCTTCAAGACCGCCGCGGCTCGGATCGAGAAGGTCGCCGACGCGGACGGCCCCTCACCGGCACCGAGGATCGGAGCGACGCGATGAAGATCGGACTCGCCCTGGAGGAGCTGCACCGCTCGGAAGCGGAGCTGGCACGGGAGCTGCTGAAGGTCTCGGAGCGCCACAAGGTGGACCACGAGATCTACCACCTCGGCCTTGACCTCGCGCGGTGGTCGCAGCAGCACGTCCGCGACATCGCCGAGATCGGCAAGGACTACGGGCAGGACAGCCTCGATCCGGAGGCGGGGACCCGGCATGGCCCCGTCGACGCCGTCAGGGAGAAGGGCAGCGAGCTCATCGGGCGCATGGGTTCGCCTGCGCTCCTTCTCCTGCGGGACCTGCGGGAGGTCTACATCAAGGCCGCCGGCGTCTCGGTGGACTGGGAACTGCTCGCGCAGGCCGCCCAGGGCATCAAGCACCGGGACCTGCTCGGGCTTGCCGAGCGGTGCCACCCGGAGACACTGCGGCAGATGCGGTGGGCCAACGGCAAGCTGAAGGAGAGCGCCACCCAGATCCTCGTCACGTGAGACGCACCCACCCCTTGCCCCGGCGCCCCTGCCCTAGAGAGGATGACGCATGGCCGTCCTGATGAGGTCCCTCGAGACCTCCGTCCCGTCCACCGTCCTCAAGCAGCCCGAGGCGCGCGACGTCTTCGCCGCGCAGGAGGGCCTGACCCGGCTCGGACAGCGGCTCGTGACCGCGTGCTTCGATGCCTCCGCGATCGACACGCGCCACTCGGCGGTCAGCGAGTTCTCGTGGGACCAGCCCGACCACGAGCCGGACTTCTTCGACCCGGGCACCGGCGCCATCCTCAACCCGAGCACCAAGACGCGCAACGACCTCTTCGTGCGGGAGGCCACCCCGCTGTTCACCGAGACGGCCCGCCGGGCCCTCGACGCCGCGGACGGCATCGGGCCCGAGGACGTCACGCATGTCGTCACGGTCTCCTGCACGGGCTTCTTCAACCCCGGCCCGGACTACCGGATCGTCCGTGACCTCGGCCTGAGCCCGTCCGTGCGCCGATTCCACCTTGGCTTCATGGGCTGCTACGCCGCGTTCCCGGCCCTGCGCATGGCCAAGGCGTTCTGCGAGGCCGAGCCCAACGCCGTCGTGCTCGTGGCCATCGTGGAGCTGTGCTCGCTGCACGTGCGCGGTTCCAACGACCCTGACACGATCCTCGGCGCCTCGCTCTTCGCGGACGGTGCCGCAGCCGCCGTCGTGACCGCGCGGGACCTCCCGCTCACGCGGCCCGCCCTGAGCCTGGACGCGTTCGAGACCACGCTCACGCCCGTCGGCGAGGAGACGATGGCGTGGAACGTGGGCGACCAAGGCTTCGAGATGGTCCTCGGCAGCTATGTCCCGCACATCATCGACGACCACATCACCGGCGCGCTCGAACCCCTCCTGGCCGGCGACCCGGCCCTGGCCGGGCGGGCGCACGCCGAGATCGAGCATTGGGCGATCCACCCGGGCGGCCGCAGCATCGTGGACAAGGTGGTGACCCGGCTGGGGCTGTCCGAGGAGCAGGCCGCGCCCGCGCGGGACACCCTGCGGGAGTACGGGAATATGTCCAGCGCCACGGTCATGTTCGTCTTCGACCGCATCCTGAACCTGCCACAGGGCCCCGGGCAGGGTGCTGGCGCCGAGCGGGCCGGCGCCGAGCGGGTCTGCGCGATGGCGTTCGGGCCGGGCCTCACGGTCGAGACCGCGCTGCTGACCCGCGTCCTCCCGTAGGCGCCGGGCCGGCGGTGGGGCACGAGTCGCACGAGGCTGTCATCGTCGGCGGCGGCGCCGTCGGGCTCTGCTTCGGCGTGCTCCTCGCGCAGGCGGGGATCGACATCGTCGTGCTCGAGGTGCGCCACGAGCCCGGCCGGCACTCCCGCGCCATCGGCATCCACCCGCCTGGACTGCGCGTGCTCGGCAGGGCCGGCATCGCGGAGGGGCTCGCGGCCGCCGGGGTGCTGATCGGCGAGGGCGTGGCGCGCTCCGGAAGGCGGGACGTTGCACGCGTGGGCTTCAACCCCGGGGTCCTCGCCGTCCCGCAGTGGCGCACCGAGGAGGCGCTCGAGGGCCGGCTCGCCGCGGTCGCCCCAGGAGCGCTCCGGCGAGGCGTGCGGGTGGCGGCAGTCGAAGGCGCGGAGGGCGGCGCCGTCGTGCGCACCGCGACCGGGGAGGCATTCCGCGGCGCCTGGGTGATTGCGGCCGACGGCGCGCGGTCGCCGCTGCGGACGGCGCTCGCGATCCCGGTGCGCGAGCGGGCGCTCCCGGACGCGTACCTCATGGGCGACTTCGCCGACACGACCGGCGACGGGACACTGGCCGTGCTGCACCTCGAACCGGAGGGGATCGTGGAATCCTTCCCGCTGCCCGGTGGCGTGCGGCGATGGGTCGCGCATCTCGACGCGCCCGAGGAGGAGGCCCCGAGCCCGGAGCGGCTCGCGCAGGTCATCGGGGAGCGCACGGGGGAGGCGGTGGTCACGGCGTCGTGCACCATGCTGAGCGCCTTCACGGTGGCGGAGCGGCTCGCCGCGAGGATGCGTCAGGGGCCCGTGCTGCTCGTCGGGGACGCCGCGCACGAGGTCAGCCCGATCGGAGGGCAGGGCATGACCCTCGGATGGCTCGACGCCGAGGCTTTCGCACCCCTTGTTGCAGCGGACGTGCGGGAGCGCCGCCGGGACCGCGGGCAGGCGGACGGCTGGCCCGAGCTCTGGGTGGCGGCCGAGCGCGGGAGGCTGGCCGCGGCCGCGGCGGCGGCCCGGCAGGCGAGGCTCAACATGGCGCTCGGCCGTCCCCTTCCGTCGCGGCTCATGGCCGCGCGGAACGCGGCCTTCCGCGCGCTCTACCAGGCGCCTCTGGCCAGGAACCTCACCGCGGCCCGCTTCACGATGCAGGCCTGACCCGCAGGAGGTGACCCCCAGGTAATGACTCTCAGGTAATGACCCCCAGGAGGTGACCCTCAGACGGAATCTGGGGGTCACGTTCTGGGGGTCACCTCCTGGAGGTCAGCTCCCCGGGGTCGAGGACCCAGGGGTCCCGGGGCAGCGCGTCGGGCGTGAAGGCCGCGAGGGCTTCCGGGAGCGAGGTGGGCAGGCCAACGGAGGCGAGCAGGAGCCCCGTCACGCGCTCCGCGGACACCCCGGCGGCGGCGAGCGCAGCCAGCGTCACGGCGCCGTCGCGCTTGGCGAGGCGGCGTCCGGCCGGATTGAGGACGAGCGGCACATGCGCATACTCGGGCACGTGCGCCCCGAGGAGCCCGGCGAGATAGGCCTGCCGCGGCGCCGAAGAGAGGAGGTCGTCGCCACGGACCACCTGGTCGATCCCCTGCGTGGCGTCGTCCACGACGACCGCGAGGTTGTACGCGACCACTCCGTCGTTGCGCCGCAGCACGAAGTCGTCCACGAGCCCCGCATATCGCCCGTGCAGCACGTCCGTCACCGCGCATTCGGTGACCTCCGCGCGAAGCCTGACGGCGGCGGGACGCTCCGCGCGGCGTCGTGCGCGCTGGTCCTCGGTGAGGTCGCGGCACGTGCCCGGGTACGCACCCTGCGGCGCGTGCGGAGCGCTCGGGGCTTCCTGGATTTCCCGGCGCGTGCAGTAGCACTCGTAGGTGAGGCCGGCGTCGGTGAGGCGGCCGATCGCGTCGTCGTACAGCGCGCCGCGCTCCGTCTGGCGCACCACCTCGCCGTCCCAGTCGAGCCCGATGGCGGCGAGGTCCCTCAGCTGGACCTCCTCGGCGCCCGCCCGGGCCCGGTCGAGGTCCTCGACGCGCATCAGGAAACGGCGGCCCGTGGACCGGGCGAACAGCCACGCGAGCAGTGCCGTGCGGAGGTTGCCGACGTGCAGCTCCCCGGAGGGGCTCGGGGCGAACCGGCCTGCGCCGCGTGGAGTCATGCCGTCAAGGCTAGCGGCTGCCTCCACCGTCCCTATTCAGCGATCGCCTTCTTCACCGCCGGGACGATCTCGGTCGCGAGCAGCTCGATCGACGCCGCCGTCTCGGCGAACGGCAGCGTCCCCAGTCCGACCTGGGCCATGAACCGGTCCGTGCCGAGGGCCTCGTGCGTGGCGAGGATCCGCTCCGTGATCTGGGCGGGGCTTCCCACGAGCAGGCCGCCGCCGGGACGGGCCCACGCGTCGAAGTGCTCGCGCGGGAACTCGCCGGCCGGCCGCGGCATGTTCTGCTCGATGTACCTCGCGTAGTGGGGGTAGAAGGTGTCGCGGGCCTCCTGGGAGGTGCGCGCGGCGAAGAAGTGGCTCCCCGTCCCCACCCTGAGGGACGACGGCGCGTGGCCGGCCTGCGCGCCGGCGGTGCGGTACAGCTCGACGAGCCGCACGAAGTGCTGGTGCCCGGAGAGCAGGGCGAGGAAGAGCGGCACCCCTGCCTGCCCCGCCCGCACGAAGCTCGACGGCGTCCCGCCCACCCCGCGCCAGATCGGCATCCGCTCTTGGACGGGGCGGGGGGAGAGGGCCGCGTCGCGCAGGGCGTGGTGCGCGCGCGGGCGGGAGGGGACGGCGTCGTCGTGCGCGGGCGGCCAGGTCACGGTGGCGTGCTCGCGCATCTCGAGCAGGAGCTCGAGCTTGTCCTCGAAGAGGGCGTCGTAGTTGGCCGGGTCGTAGCCGAAGAGCGGGAAGGACTCAGGGAACACTCCGCGGCCGGCGAGGATCTCGGCGCGGCCGCCGGAGACGATGTCCAGTGTCGCGAACTGCTCGAAGACGCGCGCCGGGTCCGCGGTGGAGAGGACCGTGACCGCCGTCGTGAGCCGGATCCGCTCGGTCTCGCGCGCTATCGCCGCGAGCACGACCTCCGGGGCGGAGAACGCGAAGTCGTGCCGGTGGTGCTCGCCGATCCCGACGACGTCGAGCCCCGCCTGGTCCGCGAGCTTGGCCAGCTGGATGGTCTCCTCGATGCGCTGCCGCGCGGAGCGGGTGAGAGCGCCGGGGCTGCCTGAGGTGTCGCGGGTGAGCTCGCCGAACGTGAAGATGCCGAAGTCCATGATTGCTTGAACATTCAATTATCCGGTGGGTATTCCCGCGCACGACGACGAGCGGCCGGCGCCTCGGGTGAGGTGCCGGCCGCTCGGGTTCTGGCCGCTGGGGTCAGTGTTGCGGCGGGTCAGTGTTGCTGCGGGTCATGTTGCGGCGGCTCAGGCTGTCGGGGCCTGGGGCCGCTGGTCCTGGCCCGTCTGGTACGGCCCGGGTTGCTGGACCTCGGGGTACTGGTACTGCGGCTGGGGGTACTGGTTGGGCTGGGACTGCGCCTGGTACTGCTGCGCCTGCGGGTGCTGGCCCTGGCTGGGCTGGAAGCCCGTCGGAACCGTCGTCGCGGGTGCGGCCGGCTGCTGCTCCGGGTGCTGCGCGGCGCCGTACTGCTGCTCGGGGTACTGCGCCTCGGAGTACTGCGGTGCGCCGTACTGCTGGGAGCCCTGCTGCGTCCCGGCGAACTGCTGCGTCCCGGCGAACTGCTGCGTCCGGGGCTGGGCGGGGCCGGCGGTGTACTGCGGGGCCTGCGCCCCGGGGAACTGGCCCGCAGGCCCGGCGACTGCCGTCTGGGCGGAGGGGCCCGAGGCCCGGCGGCGCTTGCCCATCACGATGAACAGCGTGGCGCCGAGGCCCAGGATCACGATCGCCGCGCCGCCGATCGTGAGGTAGAGCGGCAGGCTGTCGCCCGAGGAGGCGGGCGCCGTCGTGCTTGCCGTGCTCGGAGCGGCGGTGGCTGAAGGGGTCTGCACGACCGGGGTCACGCCGTTGCGGGTCAGGAACGTCTTGAGGGCCTCGGTGTCGGTGACGAAGTTGAAGGCCTGGGACTCGCCGCGCGGCTTGAAGCTGTTGACGCCGATGGCGTTGCCGTCGTTGTCGATCGTGGGGCCGCCCGACATGCCGTTGGTGACCGCGGCGTCGATCTCGGTGACGGGGACGCCGGTTGTGGTGACCTGGCGGGAGGACACGGTGCCGGTCTTGAACGAGGCGCGCTGGCGCGAGGCGTCGCTGACGTCGGTGACAGAGCCGGCGAAGCCGACCGCTGTCACGCGCTCGCCGGTCCCCGGCGACTTCTGGGCCATGGTCAGCGGGGTCGTGCCGGAGAGGTCGGCGATCTTGAGGAGGGCGAGGTCTCCGTTCGCGAAGGTCTGCGCGTCGATGAGCTGGGCGGTGAGGCCGGTGTTCTGGAGTGCGGGGACGGCGCCGTCGACGCCCTGCGGCTGGTAGGCGCGAACGGTCACGTTGGTCACGGTGGCCCAGTTCTCGTCCCACGCCCGCTGCAGGTACTCGCTGATCCCGAGCTGCTGCATGACGTTCTTGAGGATGGCGAGCTTGATTTCGTCGCTCTTCTCGACGCAGTGCGCGGCGGTGACGATGTGGGCCTGCGAACTGGCGAACCAGCCGGTGCAGCCGGCGGGGATGCTCGAGGTGTACGTCTCGGTGCCGGAGTTGTAGGGAACCTTCACCTCGCCGTCGAACTGGACGTAGAGGTACACGACCGACTTCTCCGCATCGGAAGCAGAGGCCGCTCGGGCGGGGGACTGGGCGCTGGGGCCGAAGAGGGCGAGGCTCAAGGCGGCGAGAGCGGCGAAGGCCGCGAGAACGGCATGCCTGAGGGAGGGGTGCAGGGTGGTCATGGCGGGAGCTCTTTCCTCTGGGCGCACAACCGTGCGCCCCTACGGTGCGGTTCTGAACAGGCGGTTCTGGAGAACGCGCGGTTCTTGAAGGGTGCGTGGAGCTGTTGTGGCTTCGGCGGGTCCGTCTCGCCTCCCCGAACGGGGCGAGCCGTGGTTCGCGAAGCAGCCGTTCCCCCAGCGGTCCGGCCCGGGCGCTGGCCTTTCGGCCTGCCCGTGAGTCTCGACCTGAGAGGCCGATATCACTAAGGTAGGTGCCCGCCCAGAGTAAGTCAAGACGTTGGATTTAATGAGTCTGCAGCCTCGCTGCGGACCAGACCGCAGCCCCAACGCTCTATGCTTGGTTTCCGTGACCGAACCCCGCTGGCTGACCGCCCAGGAGCGCCGGGCCTGGCTGGCGCTGCTGAGCGTGAACACCCTTCTGCCCGCCGCGCTCGACGCCCACCTGACGAGCCTGAACAGGCTCTCCCTCTTCGACTACGACGTCCTCGCGATGCTCTCCGAGGCCGAGGGCCGCATGCTGCCCATGAAGGAGCTCGCCGCGCGCACGTCGGCATCGCTGTCGCGCCTCTCGCACGTGGTGACCAAGCTGCAGGCCCGGGGCTGGATCGACCGGCAGCCCTCGCCCGATGACGCCCGCGTCACCACCGCCCACCTCACCGACGCGGGATGGGAGACGATCGTCGAGCTCGCGCCGGATCACGTGGAGCGCGTGCGGCAGCTCATCTTCGACGCGCTCGACGGCGACGACGTCCAGCGCCTGGCCGAGATCGGAGAGAAGATCGTGTCCCGTCTCGAGTCCGACAGCTGGATCTTCCGCGATCCCGCCCGTGCGGCGGCCGTCGCCGAGGGCGCCGGGGTCGCGAGCGCCGGGGCGCACGACGGCGGGGTGGCACCGTGAGCGGCGACTTCACCACGCGCTTCGTCGCGCTCGGGGACTCCTTCACCGAAGGTGTCGGGGATCCTGATCCGGCCCGTCCCAACGGCGTCCGGGGCTGGGCCGACCGGGTGGCTGAACAGCTCCAGGCGGCCGACCCCGGACTCGGCTATGCGAACCTCGCGATCCGTGGGCGCAAGCTGCAGCAGATCGTCCGCGAGCAGCTTCAGCCCGCCCTCGCCCTCTACCCCACCCTCGTGACCCTGTACGCGGGGGCGAACGACATCCTCCGCCCGAAGGTGGACATCGACGCGCTGCTCGTGGAATACGACCGTGCCGTGGAGCGGCTGGTCGAGTCCGGCGCCACGGTGCTGCTGTTCACGGGCTTCGACGCGGGGTCCTCCAAGGTGTTCGGCTCGATGCGGGGACGCACGGCCATCTACAACGAGCAGGTGCGGTGGATCGCGGACCGGCACGGGGCCAGGATCGTGGACTTCTGGCGCTTCCACGAGTTCCAGGACTGGCGGATGTGGGACGCGGACCGCATGCACATGTCCGCCCTCGGGCACGCGACGATGGCGAACCGTGTGCTGGAGATCCTCGAGCACGAGGGGCTCGCAGAGGTCCCGGACGTCTCTCCGCTGCCGGTGCTGAGCCGCGTGCAGCAGCTGCGGGCCAACGCCGTCTGGGCCCGCGAGCACGCGGGGCCGTGGGTCATGCGCCGGCTCACCGGCCGCTCCTCCGGCGACGGCCTGAGCCCCAAGTACCCGGAGCTCATCCGCCTCTGAGGCTACGCCGCGCTCGGGGCGCGGAACCCCGGCGTGGCGAGCAGCGCGCCGTCGTGCGCCACCGCGAGAACGTCCACGTCCCAGCGCGCCATCACCGCGTCCAGAGTGCCGCGGCCGCCGGCCACGACGGCGGTGGCGAGGACGTCTGCGGTGACGATGTCCGACGCCGCGACGCTCACCTGCGCGAACTCCGGACGCCGCGCCCCCGCAGGACCCTGCGAGCTCGGGCCGCGCCAGCTCGGACCCCGTAGGCCCGCCGTCCAGATGTGGTCGCCGCGCTCCGCGGAGCCGGAGGTCGCGAGGGCCAGCCGCCGGGCTCCCGACCCTGCCGGCTCACGCGAGCCGGGTGGCAGGGCTCCGGGTGGCAGGGCGCCGGGGGCCTGGGCGCCGACGGCCTGGGCTCCAAGGGGGTAGGCGCCGAGGAGCGTGCGCCGGTCGGCGGGGTCGACGATGCCGGCGAGCCACGGCTTCCCGCCAGCCGCCGACGGCGCGGGCGAGCCCGAGACGAGCACGTCCCCGCCCGCGTTGAGGCACCAGTCGTGCAGGCCGAGCGCCACGAGTGATCGCCCGGCTTCCGCGATGGCGTACCCCTTGACGAGCCCGCTGAGGTCCATGAGCCCGTCAGGGCGCTCGGGCGTGAATGCGCCGTCGGTGCGGCGGCGCCAGCGCACCGCGTCGGCGTAGAGGTCGCGCATGAGCGGGCTGGCCTCCATCAGGGACAGCTCCCCGCGGGAGACGCGGCTCGCCTCCGAGTTCGGCTTGAACAGGCTGAAGCGAGCATCCAGGTCCTCGAACTGGTCCTCGACGACGGCGGTGGCCGCCTCGAGCCGGTCGGCGTCGGCATCGCTGGGGCTCCCGGGCTGCGCGGGAACGGTGAGGCTCACGACCGTTCCCATGCACACGAACGTGCGGGCGCGGAGGGACGTGGCGCCGGCCGGCTCGGCTCCCGCGGACGTGGGGTCAGAGATGGGCTGCATCGAGGGCCGCCTGGAGGGAGGTGAGGTAGGCGTCGGAGGTGACCGTCGCGCCGCTGACGGTCTGCACGTCAGCCGACTGCGCCTGGAGCACCTCCGAGCGCAGGATCGGGGCCGCCTGGGCGCTGATCATCTGGGACTTCCGCTCGGCGTCGGTCAGCTTGAGGGCCGTGACGTCGGTGACCTTCCCGTTCTGCACCGTGATCTGCACCTGCACGGTGCCGAACCGGGTCGAGACGACCTTGCCGGCGTAGGTGGCCTGCGCCTTCGCCTGCGCCCCGGTGCTCGCCTGCCCGGACGTGCTGCCGGAGCCGCTCGACCCGGACGACGTCGACCCGCCCGTCGCGCCCGAGGTGCCGCCCGCCGTCGTGCTCCCCGTGCCGGTGGTGGTGCCCGTGCCGGTGGTAGCGCCCGTGCCGGTGCCGGCGGCGGTCGCCTGAGCGGCGTCGAGCGCCTGGGCGCCGGCCTGCCAGCCCGCGGCGAGGATGCCGACGGAGGCGAGGGATGCGGAGATGGCTGCTCGTGTTCTCACCAGTCGAACCTTTCGCGATGGAGCTGCTCGTCGGCGGCGCCGGCCGCCTTCGCGTCCGCGAGGATGGCGTCGGACCATTCCCTCGGGCCGCAGACGTAGACATCTGAGTCTGCGAGGGCGGGGGCGCCGGAGTGGAGGTAGTCGGTCAGGGTCAGGCCGGCCTGGTGTGCCGGGAGCCAGCCCGAGCGGGCAGACCTGTGGCCCACGAGTTCGTACAGGACGGCGCCGCGGTCCGCGCAGAGGGCACGGATCTCGTCGCGCAGGTACACGTGCTCGTCCGTGCCGGCGCGGAGGATCACGGTCGCGTCGCCGGGCGCGAACTCGGCCCGCTCGAGGAGGGCTCGGATCGGCGTGATGCCGATTCCGGAGCCGGCCAGCACGAGGCCGGGGCGGGTGCGGGAGGCGTGGGCGAAGTTGCCGTACGGGCCCCCGAGCGCGACCTTCGTCCCGGGCCGCAGCCCCAGGAGGGCCGCGCTTCCGCGGCCAAGGCTGCGGACGGTGATCCGGATCGTGTCCCCGTAGTCGCCACGGTGCGGTTCGGCGGAGAGGCTGAACGGGTGCGCGTGCCACCACAGGCCCGGGGCGAGGAAGCGCCAGATGAAGAACCGGCCGCCGTCGCCCGTGAGCTCGTGCAGGCGCAGGCCGGTCATCTCGATGCTCACGACGTCGTCCGCCTCCAGGACCACGCGGCTCACGGTGAGCTGGTGCCGCCATGTGCGGGCCAGCGGCGCGACGACCCGGAACGCGACGAGCGCCCCGACGACGCCCCAGTAGAAGGCCTCCCAGTAGACGCGCTGCCACTGGCCCTCGGCGAAGACCCCGCCGACGCTGAACTGGTGGGGAAGGCCCGTGAGCACGGCGGCGTAGGAGAGGAGGTGGATCCCATGCCAGAACTCGTACGGCATCTTCCGGCGCACCGCGACGAGCGAGGTCACGACCACCGCGATGAACAGCCCCATCGAGACGAAGGCGAGCCACATGTCCGGCACGAGGTTCCACAGGGCCACGGCCTCCGACACGGGGTCGAGGCCCTCGGCCGCCCCGTAGCCGAGCAGGAGGAAGACCATGTGGGCCAGGAGCAGGTACAGCGCAGGCTTCCCGAGCTTGCCGTGGACGGCCATGGCCTTGTCGTGGCCGATGGCCCGGTCGATCCAGGGCAGCCGTGCCGCGAGCAGCAGCATCACGAGCACGAGATCGGTGCCGATCAGGCCCGCGACGATTCCGAGTGCGGTGAGCGCGGAGGCGATCGAGCCGAACTGTCCAGCGGCACCGTCGGCGAGGTAGAGCGCGACGGCGGCGGCCGCCGATCCCCAGGCCGCGACGGTGAGCGCGTCCGCGGAGAGCAGGCGACGCCGGCCGCGCGCCGTCAGCTCGCGGCCGAGTGCGTCGCGGGGGTTCAGCCGGTAGCGGGTGGTGGGCGGTGTCCTGTGGGGCGCCTTGTCGTGGGAGGGGAGCGTGGCCGTCATGCCACCTACATTTCCGCCCAACCCTTTCATTCCGCTGTGACGGCGCCGGAGATCCAGCTGTGACTGTCAGGGGACCAGGGGGCGGCTCCCCGCGTGCTGACCCCGTTCCCTACTTCCCGGTGAACGCGGCCTTCCGCTTCTCGAGGAAGGCGGTGGTGCCCTCGCGCATGTCGTCGGTGGTGAAGGCCTCCCGGAACGCCTCCGCCTCGGTTTCGAGGCCCTGGTTGGTGGGTCGGCCCGTGGCGCCTGCAATGGACTGCTTCGCGAGTCCGACGGCGGCGGGAGCCTTCCCGGCGATCTCCTGGAGGGTGTCCCGGGCGGCCGCGAGGAGCTCCTCGCGCGAGGGAAGGACCCGGTTGGCGAGGCCCAGGCGGAGCGCCTCGGCGGCGTCGATCCTCCGGGCCGTGTAGATGAGCTCCCGGGCGGGACCGAGTCCCACGCGCTGGGGGAGCCGCACGGATCCCCCGAAGCCGGGCACGAGGCCCAGATTGACCTCCGGCTGGCCGAACTGGGCCGACTCGGAGGCGTAGATGAAGTCGCAGG
Organism: Sinomonas sp. B1-1; assembly: GCF_050474465.1. Classification (NCBI taxonomy): domain Bacteria; kingdom Bacillati; phylum Actinomycetota; class Actinomycetes; order Micrococcales; family Micrococcaceae; genus Sinomonas; species Sinomonas sp. B1-1. The sequence continues at coordinate 130,787 of NZ_JBCHVF010000009.1, forward strand.
CGAGGGCCAGCTCGCAGCCGCCCCCGAGCGCGAAGCCGTCCACGGCGGCGATGACCGGCACAGGGAGCTTCTCGATGAGGAGCGTCACGCCCTGCATCGACCGCGCGTACTCGGCCGCAGAGTCGGGGTCCATCGACGCCATCTCGCGGATGTCCGCGCCAGCGACGAACGCCTTCCCCCCGCCCCCGGTGACGATGACGCCGCGGACCGGCCACCCGGCGTCGTGCGTGCAGGAGTCCTGGATGGCGGTGAAGGCCTTCCAGAGTTCCGAGACGACCTGCTGGGAGAGCGCATTGAGGGCTTCCGGCCGGTCCACGGTGAGGGTCAGGATGCCGTCGTTGAGGTCGAGCTTGAGGGTGGTGTAGCTGCCCGGGTCAAAGGTGCTGGAGTCCATGGTCACGTCCTCGCCGTCGATGGTGTGTTCCGAGACCAACGCTAGCCGGTGGGACCGACGCCGTGAAACTGAGTCTCACCCCGTCGTCGGTATGACCTGCGGAAACCGGGCCACGAGAACTGTCGGACCCCTGTGATGGGATCTTTCCATGGACGGGTTCGGGGGAATCTCTGAGGGGGCCGCGCACGACGGCGAGCGGCTCGCCGCGCGCTCCGGGGCGTCCTTTGAGGAGCCCTTCCGGCCCGAGGACGAGTCCCCATGGCTGTCCGAATGGGCGGATGCCGACGACTGGTCGGATCCGTCCTTGGCGGCGGAGGTAGGGGAGGCGGCCGACTATCCGGCGTATCTGGACGACCCTGCCGCAGACCCGGACCGTGGACTGTCGGAGCAGCGGGACTGGGCGGCGGTCGATGAGAACGGCATGGGCGAAGTGGTCCTCCTCCACCCTCTGGCGGTGGCGGCCCGCAACCACGAACGAGCGGTTGACGCACTCCTGTCGTCTCTCTCCGCGGTCGAGGCAGCTGAGGCGAAGCTGCACGCGATGCGGGTGCTCATGGTGCGGGGGATCGCGAACCTGCTCGGTGCCGATTCCGCCAGCCCGTTCGACCGGCTCGACGCTCCTTCCCTGACCGCCGCCGAGATCGCCGCTGAGCTCTCGCTGCCCCCGCGGAGCGCCCGGGCGCTGGTTGCCGAGGCGCTGGCTGTGACGGAGCCGGAGGCGGCGCCCGTCTTGGCGGCCCTGCAGGGCGGTCGGCTGGACCGTGCTCGCGCCCAGACGATCCTGCATGCTGCCGCTCCCGTCCCGGCCGCGTCCGCCCCGGAATTCCTCGAACGGGCCGTTGCGCTCGCGGTTCCCGGGGACGCCGGACAGGGCCAGCCTGCGGACGCCCCCGCCCCGCCGAAGCTTTCTCTGCCGGCCCTCAGGCGTTCGCTGCGGCGCATGGCCGAGGAGCACAGCGCCCTCACGCTCTCTGCCCGTGCCAAGCACGCGCGGGAGCGGCGCATGGTGGACATCGAGCCGGGCGACGACGGCATGTGCCACCTCCACGCCCATCTGCCCCTCGAGGCCGGTGCCATGATCGACGCCCGGCTGCAGGCCATTGCCCGCAGCCAGGCTTCTCCTGGTGACCCGCGCACCGTGGCCCAGCGCCGGCTCGACGCCTTCACCGACCTCCTGCTCGCCCCCGCGTGTGCTCCCGCGGGCAGCGGGTCTGGTGGCGGCACGTCATGTGGGGGCGCCGCTGGTCGCCCTGCCGGGGTGCGCGCTGAGGTCGTGGTCAAGGTCCCGCACACCACCGTCCTGCCAACCCCTGTCGGCAATGCTGCGTCGTCCCAGCCCCAGCACTCGGGGCGCCCCGAAGCCGAACTGGAGGCGGCAGGAATGGCGTTCGGCGACGAGCCTGCCGAGGTCCTCGGCTATGGCCTCATCTCCGCTGAGGCTGCGCGGGCGCTGGCGGCCCAGTCGGCCACGTGGCTCCGCCTGCTGACGGATCCCCAGACCGGTGCCCCGCTCGCACTGGGCCGCACGCGCTACACGCCACCCGCAGCCCTTCGCCGGTTCCTCGCGCTCCGCGACCACGGCTGCCGTTTTCCCGCCTGCGATCGGCCACACCCGCACACCGAAGCGGACCACACCCACGAATGGTCGATGGGCGGCTCCACGGACGTGGAGAACTTGGGCCTGCTGTGCCCCGAGCACCACAGGATCAAGACGCTCGGGCACTGGAGGGCCCAACAGAACGAGCGTGACGGCACCATCGTCTGGACGTCGCCCCTCGGCCGACGGCACATCACGCGGGCCTGCCAGATCCCCAGCCCGCCGCGCAAACCTCCGCCCGACCGGCCGCCACCGTTCTGAGCCGGCGCCCGGCGGAGCGAGGTCATTGCTGCATAGCTCCCGCTCCGCAGCCCCCTACCGTGCGTTGTATCGCGTCCGCGCGACGCCGAGGCCCACGAGGGAGATGACGGCGACGGCCATGTAGTAGAAGCTGGGCGCACTCAGGACGCCTGTGAGGTCCAGGAGCCACGTCAGGACGAGCGGTGCGAGTCCGCCCAGGACGGTGACGCCGACGTTGTAGGCCACCCCCACCCCGGTGGTGCGCACGTTCACGGGGAAGATCTCGGTCAGGAGCGTCGGCAGCGGGCCGAAGTAGAGCGCACAGATGCCGCCGAGGAGGCCGACCACGAGGAGGAACACCGGCAGCGTTGGCGTGCTGATGATGAGCTGGAACAGCGGCCAGGCGAGCACGAACGCAGCGATGGCCGCCCACAGCATGAGCCGCGCCGGCCCGACCCTGTCCGCGAGCATCCCGACGAACGGCGTCCCGATGAGGATCACGAGCCCGGCGACGACGCCGCCGAGGTACGCCGCGCTCGCCGTGACGTGCAGGCTCTTCACGGCGAAGGTCGGCATGTAGAGGATGAGGTAGATCGAGATCGTGGCGACGCCGATGCACGCCGACGCCGTGAGGAGCCGGCCGAGGAAGTGCGTGAAGATCGCACGGACGGGCCCGGCGTGCTTCTCGCTGGTCAGGAATTCGTCCGGTTCGGTCAGCCGCGCCCGGATGTAGAGGCCCACAGGACCGATGAAGATGCCGATGAAGAACGGGATCCGCCAGCCCCACGCGTACAGGTCGTCCTTGGAGAGCCACTTGAACAGGGCGAAGCCGAAGGCCGAGGCGAGGAACATCGAGATGCCCTGGGCGGCCACCTGCCAGGACGCGTAGTACGCCTTCCGGTGCGGAGCCGTCTCGACAAGGAAGGTCGTGGCCGTCCCGAACTCACCGCCCGCCGAGAAGCCCTGGATCAGCCGCGAGATGAGGATGATGATTCCCGCCCAGGCGCCGACGAGGGCGTGTGTCGGGGCAATGGCCATGATGAGGGTCCCGACCATCATGAGCGTCAGCGTCAGCGTGAGCGCGCCCTTGCGGCCGTGCCGGTCCGCGTACGAGCCGAGGAACATGCCCCCGAGCGGCCGGATGAGGTAGGAGATCGCGAAGGTGGCGAACGTCAGGATGAGCCCGAGAGTGCTGTCGCCCTCGGGGAAGAAGTTCTCGGCGATGACGATCGCGAACGAGGCGTAGACGATGATGTCGAACCATTCGAGCGCGGCACCGATCGAACTGCTGACAACGGCCTTCCGCGCGGCGGCGAGCCGCTCCGGGGTGGCCGCCGAGGTGGCGGAAGTGGCGGGCATGCGAGGCTCCTCAGGGGGTGCGGGCGGATCGTTCTTGCACAGAGGCAATTACCCGGTCGAGGAAGGCCTCGCACAGGGCAATCTGCCCGAGGTTGACGAACTCGTCGGGGGAGTGCGCCTGGGCGATGTCGCCGGGGCCGCACACCACGGTGGGGATCCCGCCCTGGTCGAAGAGGCCCGCCTCGGTGCCGTACGCGACCTTCTCATCCGACGGGAGCCCGCCCCATTCGGTGGCGAGGCGTACCACCTCGGCGTCGGGCCGGGTCTCGAGCCCCGGAGCCGCGGCGACGACCCTCAGTTCGATGTGTGCAGCAGGATTCTCGGCCTGCATCTCGCCCTCGATCCTGCGCAGCTCGGAGCGGAAGCGCTCGACCAGGGCGCGCGAGTCGACGGCGCCGATCGAGCGGAACTCGAAGTGCAGCGTGCAGTCGGCAGGGACGGTGTTGACGGCGATTCCGCCCTCGATGAGGTTCACGGTGCAGGTGGTGTAGGGGACGTCGAAGGCGTCGTCGAACGGCCCCTGCGCGCGGAACTCGTCGGCGACGGAGCGGACGAAGCGCGCGAACGCGGCGGCGTGCTCGATCGCGTTGACGCCGTTCGGGGTGAGCGACGAGTGCGCCGCGACGCCGTGGAAGTCGACCCGGAAGAGGTTGATGGACTTGTGCCCGTGGACCACCCGCATGCTCGTGGGTTCGCCCACGATGCACGCGCGCGGGCGCAGGTCCCGGCCCACCATGTCCTTGACGAGGTCCTCCGCCCCCAGGCATCCGATCTCTTCGTCGTAGGAGAAGGCGAGGTGCACCGGCTCGCGCAGGGGCGCGGCGGCGAGGTCCGGAATCCGTGCCACGACGGCGCCGACGAAGGCCTTCATGTCGCACGCGCCGCGGCCGTAGAGGCGGCCGTCCCGCACCTCGGGCGAGAAGGGGTCGCTCGACCAGTCCTGTCCGTCCACGGGCACCACGTCGGTGTGGCCGGAGAGGACGACGCCGCCCGAGACCGAACCGTCCGCCGCGGGGAACGTCGCGATGAGGTTGGCCTTGCTGCCGTCCTCGTTCGGGACCAGGACGGGCTCGACGCCGTGCTCCCGCACCTCGGCGGCGATGAGGCCGATGAGCGGCAGGTTCGAGTCGCGGCTCGTGGTGTCGACGGCGATGAGACGGGCGATCCAGTCCATCGTCCTGTCTGAGGGCGTCCTGTCTGAGGGCGTCCTGTCTGACGGCGTCCTGTCTGACGGGGTCGCGTCTGCGGGGGCGGGGGGAGGCGTGTCCGAGGGGGATGCGGAGGGTGCGGGCCGTTCCATCGCTCCAATCTAGCCCCGGCACTAGGCTGGCTCCATGGCCAGCATCGGAGAGTTCAGCACCAAGGGCGCCTACGTCCACACGGGCGAGGAGTTCACCCGTGATACGAACTACATCGAGGACCGCATCACCCGCGACGGCACCTTCCCGCCGGGCACGCCGGCCCCTGAGGGAGCGAAGGCCTGGCCGGTGGAGGCAGGCCGCTACCGGCTCGTCGCGGCCCGGGCCTGCCCCTGGGCGAACCGGACGATCATCGTGCGGCGCCTGCTCGGGCTCGAGGACGCCATCTCCCTTGGGCTCCCGGGCCCCACCCACGACGCGCGCTCCTGGACCTTCGACCTCGACCCGGACGGCCGGGACCCTGTCCTTGGGATCGAGCGCCTCCAGGAGGCCTACTTCCGACGCTTCCCCGACTACCCCCGCGGCATCACGGTGCCCGCGATCGTGGACGTGCCGAGCGGCGCCGTCGTGACCAACAACTACCCCCAGATCACCCTCGACTTCGAGCTCGAATGGACAGCGTTCCACCGCGACGGCGCACCGGACCTCTACCCGGAGCGCCTCCGGGACGAGATCGACGAGGTGAACGCCCGCGTCTTCAAGGACGTCAACAACGGCGTGTACCAGTGCGGGTTCGCCGGATCGCAGGAGTCGTACGACCGTGCCTACGCCCGCCTCTGGGACGCAATGGACTGGCTCGAGGAGCGACTCACGCGCCAGCGCTACCTCGTCGGCGACACGATCACCGAGGCCGACGTGCGGCTCTTCACGACCCTCGCCCGCTTCGACCCCGTCTACCACGGCCACTTCAAGTGCAACCGCAGCAAGCTCACCGAGATGCCGGCCCTCTGGGGCTACGCGCGCGACCTGTTCCAGACCCCGGGCTTCGGCGACACCATCGACTTCGTGCAGATCAAGCGGCACTACTACATCGTCCACGAGGACATCAATCCCACCCAGATCGTGCCAGCGGGCCCCGACCTCTCAGGCTGGCTCACGCCCCACCGCCGCGAGGAGCTCGGCGGCAGGCCCTTCGGTGACGGGACGCCGCCCAGCCTCGTCCGACCGAACGAGCGCGTCGCCGCCGGCCACAACCCCCTCTACGCATGACCGCGACCCGTGCGCCCCGCATCGCCGTGACCTGGGCGGCCAGCGCGCCGTCCCACGAGGCCTGGTTCCACGCCGAGCTCGCCGCCCTCACCCACAGCGCGGCGGCGGGCCTCGCCGCCGCGGGGGCTGACGCCGTCGTGCTCGACGCCGCGGCCGGCCTCCTCCCGCCCGCGGAGGAGTTCGACGGCGTGCTGGTCATGGGCGGAGGCGACGTGGACCCCGCGCTGTACGGGGGCGACGCCGCGCACCCGGCCATCGCGGACGTGGACCGGAGTGCCGACGACGCCGAGGCGGCCCTCGTGCGCGGTGCCCTCTCCGCGGGCCGCCCTGTCCTCGGCATCTGCCGTGGGCTCCAGCTCATCAACGTTGTCCTGGGCGGCACACTGGAGGAGGACCTCGGGTCCCGAGGCATGCACAGCAACCACGCCGACCCGTCGGGCCCGATGGTCCTGCACAACGCCGCCATCGAGCCGGGCACGCGGCTGTTCGAGATGCTCGGGCCCGCCGCGCGCGTCGTCTCCGGCCACCATCAGGGCGCGGGGCGTCTCGGTGAGGGCCTGCGCATCTCCGCGATGGCCCCGGACGGCGTGGTCGAGGCCGTCGAGTCCGCCGACCCCGGCGTGTGGCTCGTCGCCGTCCAGTGGCACCCCGAAGACCCTCAGACGGCTGCCCCCGACGGCGCCAACGCCCCCGGCCAGCTCGCCGCGATCCTGGGTGCCTTCGTGGATGCGTGCCGCACGGCCCCGCGAGTGCGCCCCCCGTCGACGGGTCTGGTCCCGCCCGTCGAGGGTTCACCGGCCGCCTAAGTCCTGAGGAGATCGTCAGCATGAGCCGGCACGTCCGCGCCGAAATCCGCGGCCCGCTCGGGATCGTCACCCTCGACAGGCCCCGGGCCCTCAATTCGCTCGACCACGCAATGATCGCTGCGCTCGAGGACCTCCTCGAGGAGTGGGCCGACGCGCCGGAGGTGCGTGGCGTCGTCGTGCGCGGTGAGGGGCGCGGGCTGTGCGCGGGCGGCGACGTCCGGGCCCTGCGTCTCGGGCTGGACGACGACGCGATCGCCTTCTGGGCCGACGAGTACCGCCTCAATGCGCTCATCGCCGCGTACCCGAAGCCGTACGTCGCGGTCATGGACGGCGTCACGATGGGCGGCGGGCTCGGGATCTCCGCGCACGGCTCCGTCCGCATCGTGACCGAGCGGACCCAGGCAGCCATGCCGGAGGCCAGGATCGGCTTCACGCCGGACGTGGGCATGGCCACGCTCCTGGCCGCCGCCCCCGGCGAGCTGGGCACGCACCTCGCGCTCACGTCGTCGACCGTGACCGGCGCCGACGCGGTGCACCTCGGCTGGGCCGACCACCTCGTCCCGTCCGAGCGGCTGGGGGAGCGCGCCGAGACGCTGATCGAGGCGCTCGCTGCGCGCCTGGCCGAGCCGGGCGTGAGTGAGGAGTCGGCGCTCGCGGCGGCGCACGACGTCGTGCGCGGGCTCGCGCTCGAGGCCTCCGACCCGAGGCTGGTCGCCCCGCTCGCTCGCGAGCGCGAGTGGATCGACGAGGCCTACGCGGGCGACGACGCCCAGACGATCCTCGAACGCCTTGTCGAGCTCGCGGCCGAGGGCCACGAGGGGGCGCGCGCGGCCGAGGAGGCGATGCGGTCGGTGTGCCCGTTCTCCGTGGTGGTGACGCTTGCTGCCCTGCGCCGGGCGGCGGTCATGGAGCTTGTCGACGTGCTCGCCCAGGACCTCCGGCTGGGGGCGACCCTCATCGGGCGGCACGACATGCGCGAGGGGATCCGCGCCCTGCTCGTCGACAAGGACGGCGCGCCGCAGTGGCGTCCGTCCCGGATCGAGGACGTCGACCCGGCCGAGGTCCGGGCGGCCTTCGGAGAGGACTGATGCTCGGGGAGGACTGATGGTCGGGGAGGACTGACCGGTAGCTTCCCGCGAGTCCCCGCGAGCCCTAGCATTCAGGTGCCGTCTGCGCGACGGCGTCGTCCTGGATGGAGGGTGAAATGGAACGGGTTCCTCTGATGGGCCAGCCGGGCCATGTCTTCGCGATGCAGCGGCCGTCGATGACCGCGGCTTTTGCACTCAACAGCCGCCAGCCGCGAAATACCACCTATCGCGAGCTCCCGCCGCCCACCGGGGAGAGCCCGTTCCGCCTGGACCTCAAGGACATCATCTCCAGCGACCAGTACGGGCAGATTGTTGCGACGAAGACCATGAGCTTCCATCTGGACGGGGACGTCGGCGGAATCGGCAACGCGGTTCCCCAGCAGCTGGTTGCCGCCGGGCTTGAATCCGACCTCGCGCAGCAGGGTTCCTCGGGGTCGACGCCGGCGTTCCTCTATCTTGCCGGTGACTGCGTGTACTTCAACGGCCAGGTCGAGAACTACTACGAGCAGTTCTATGCGCCGTACGAGTACTACGGCGTGCCGATCTTCGCGGTTCCGGGGAACCACGACGGCGAGAACCTCGAGGACGACACCTCGCTCGACGGCTTCCTGAGGAACTTCTGCGCGACGGAGCCCACCAAGACCCCCGAGTCCGGCGACGCCCCCCGCACCGCGATGGTCCAGCCCAACGTCTATTGGACCCTGCTGACGCCCCTGGTCAACATCGTGGGCCTCTACAGCAACGTCCCCGAAGGAGGGGAGATCCGCGAGCCGCAGACCGAATGGCTGGCGCAGGAGCTCTCGGAGCTGCCGAAGGAGGTGCCGATCTTCGTCGTCCTGCACCACCCGCCCTTCTCGGCAGACGACCACCATTCCGGCAGCGTCGCGATGAAGGACGTCATCAACAGTGCCGCGGGGCAGGCAGGACGGCGACCTGACGTTGTCGTGGCCGGGCACGTCCACAACTATCAGCGCTTCACGCATGAGATCGACGCCGAGACGAGTTCGCTCTACCTCGTGACCGGCGCGGGCGGCTACCACAACCTCCATGCCGTCCAGACGGTCGACGGGGAGAAGATGATCCCGCCGGTCGTGCTGACGGACTCCGAGGGCGACGACGTCACCCTGAACTCCTACTGCGACGACCACCACGGATTCCTGCGGGTCGACCTCGCGGGCTCAATCCTGAGCGGGCGGTACTACAAGGTGCCCCGGCCCCAGGACCCGTACCAGAAGGGCAACCAGCTGCACGACTACTTCCAGTTCGACCTCGCGGCGCGGAAGTACCTCCCGAACACCCTCCCGGGCAGCAGGTAGCGGGCAGCAGGTAGCAGGTAACCCGGGCCCACGTAGACCCGGCCTCGCTACTCCCCATCGACTGCTGCGCAAGTGTCGCTATGGAGCTTCAAAACGACACTTGCGCAGCAGTTGATGCAAGGGGGGAGGGCTACCCCCGCAGGTACACCGTCGTGGTGTGGGTGAAGAACTCCTTTGCCGCCCCGCCCTGTTCCTTGGGCCCGTACCCGGACTTCTTCGCCCCGCCGAACGGCACGTGCGGGTCGGCGCCGGCGGATTCAGAGTTCACGTGCAGGATGCCGACGTCGAGGGCGTCCACCGCGTCCAGCGCGGTGGCGATGTCCCGCGTGAACAGCGCCGCGGAGAGCCCGAACTCGGAGTCCTCGGCGAGGGCGAACGCCTCCTCGGCCGACGCCGCACGGCGCACCGCGAGCACTGGCCCGAACAGCTCCTCGCGCCACACCGGGCTCTCGGCATCGACTTCGAGGACCGTCGCCGGCACGAACGCGGAGGGTGAGACGCCGCCGTCGGGCGCCTGCCCGCGGTAGGCGACCCGGGCGCCGTCGGCCTCTGCGGCGGCGACGGCCGCGCGGACGGAGCGGGCGGCGTCTCCCGTGACAAGCGGCCCCATGTGCACGGTCGGGTCGCTGGGGTCCCCGACACGCCACGCGTCCAGCCGCGCCGCGAGCCTGGCGAGGAACTCGTCGGCGACCTCCTCGGCGACGACGAGCCGCGACGTGGCCGTGCACTTCTGCCCGCTCGAGCGGAAGGCGCCGAAGAGCACCTGCTCGGCGGCAAGGTCCAGGTCCGCGTCCGCGAGCACGATCGCGGCGTTCTTCCCGCCCATCTCGCCCTGGAACGGGACGCCGCGCGAGGCAGCCTCGCCAGCGAGCATGCGGCCCACGCCCGTGGACCCCGTGAAGGAGAGCCCGTCCAGCTCCGGGTGCCGCACGAGCTCGGTGCCGAGCGCGCCCGGCCCGATGAGCAGGTTGAGCACGCCGTCCGGCAGGCCAGCGCCCGCCAGCGCCGACTGGAGTGCCTCGGCGAGCCGCATCGCGAGCAGCGGCACGGTCGACGCCGGCTTCCACACCACCGCGTTCCCGTACACGAGCGCGGGCGCGATCTTCCAGGCCGGGATGGCGATCGGGAAGTTGAACGGCGTCACGATCCCCACGACGCCGAGCGGCTTGCGCGTGACGAGGATCCGTTCGCCGCGGCGCGGGGACGCGAAGTGCTCGCCGGCGACGCGGTCGCCCTCGCCGGCGTAGTAGCGCAGGATCTGCGCCGCGCGCAGCACCTCGCCGCGCCCCTCCGCGAGCGTCTTGCCCTCCTCCTGGGTGAGCTCGAGGCCGAGCTCGTCCGCGCGCTCCTCGAGCTCCGCGGCGGCGCGGGCCAGCACCGCGCCGCGCTCGTGGATGGGAGTGCGTGCCCACTCGCGCTGGGCGGCGCGGGCCGCGCGCATGGCGCGGTCGACGTCGGCGGGGACGGCTTGGGTGCCCTCCGCCACCACCTGCTCGGGGTGGGCCGGGTTGACGGAGGCGAGCGGGGCGCCGTCGCCCGCTACCCACTCGCCGCCGATGAGTAGGCGCAGCTGCGGTGGCTGTGCAGAGCGAAGCGGAGTCGAAACCCGCGCCGTGTCCGTCCCCGCGCTCACCGGAACGCCGCCTCTCCGGTGAGCTGCTGGCCCAGGATGAGGGTGTGGACCTCGTCGGTGCCCTCGTAGGTGCGCACGGACTCGAGGTTGTTCGCGTGGCGCAGCGGCGAGTGCTCGAGCGTGATGCCGTTGCCGCCGAGGATGGTGCGGGCCTCGCGGCAGATCTCGATGGCCTCGCGGCAGTTGTTGAGCTTGCCGACCGAGATCTGGTGGTGCGCGAGCTTCCCGGCGTCCTTGAGCCGGCCCAGGTGCAGGGCCAGGAGGAAGCCCTTGTTGATCTCCAGGGCCATGTCCACGAGCTTGGCCTGGGTCAGCTGGTACCCCGCGAGCGGCCTGCCGAACTGGAGGCGCTCCCTGGAGTAGGCGAGGGCGTCCTCGAAGGCGTCGCGGGCGGCACCCATGGCGCCCCAGATGATGCCGTAGCGGGCCTCGTTCAGGCACGAGAAGGGGCCCTTGAGCCCGGTGACGTCCGGCAGGACGGCGTCGTGGGGGAGGCGGACCTCATCGAGGTCGATCTCGCACTGGATGGAGGCGCGCATGGAGAGCTTGGGCTCGATCGGGGTGGCGGTGTAGCCGGGGGTGTCTGTGGGGACGACGAAGCCGCGCACGCCGCGCGGGTCTCCGTGTTCGCCGGTCTGGGCCCAGATCACTGCGACCTGGGCGACGTTCGCCAGGCCGATCCAGCGCTTCTTCCCGGTGAGGATCCAGTCGGCGGTGTCCCCGGAGCCGTCGCGGCGGGCGCGGGTGGTCATGGAGCCGGGGTCGGAGCCGGCGGTGGGCTCGGTGAGGCCGAAGCAGCCGATCGCCTCGCCGGCGGCCATCTGCGGCAGCCACTGGGCCTTCTGCTCCTCGGAGCCGTGCTTGTGGATCGCGGACATGGCCAGGGAGCCCTGGACGGAGACGAAGGTGCGCAGGCCGGAGTCGCCGGCCTCGAGTTCCGCCCCGGCCAGGCCGTACTCCACGGCGGAGCGGCCGGCGCAGCCGTAGCCGTGCAGGTGCATCCCGAGCAGGCCGAGCCTGGCCATCTCGGGGACGATCTCGAGCGGGAAGCGTGCGTCCTCGTACCAGCGGGCGATGTTCGGCTTGATCTGCTCCTTCACGAACGCCCGCACCGTGTCGCGCAGCGCGAGCTCTCCGGGTGTCAGGAGGGAGTCGAAGGAGATCAGATCGGCGGGGTCGGGGAGTCGGCGGGTGGTCAGGTCAGAGACGGCGGTGTCCATGCCCGTCAGGCTAGCGGTGGCAGTCATCGGTAAGGTCCTTTCACGTTGTGGGGTCATTGGCGCCCGGTTGTGGGGTCCCTGGCCGTGACCAGGGACCCCGCAACGGCCCGCCAGGGACCCCACAACACCAGAGGGGTGAATGGGTCGGGGGAGTCAGGCTCGGAGCCAGCGCACGACGTCGGCCGTGTCGGCTCCCAGCGCGGGCGGCGCCTCGGTGCGCGGCGGCAGGGGAGGGGTCCACGCGATGGGGTGGCGGACCTGCCGGCCCACCGCAGCCCCGGAGCGGTCGCGGACCTCGACCGTGGGGGAGAGCCCGAGCGACTCGGCGTAGTCGAGCCCCTCCCCGATCCCGGCCACGCGCCCGCAAGGGACACCGAGGCCGGCGAGCTTGTCCTGCCACACCTCGGCCGAGGCCGTCGAGAGCCCGGACTCGAGCAGCGGGACGAGCTCGGCCCGGTGGGCCACCCTCGCGGGGTTCGTCGCGAACCGCGGGTCCGCGGCGAGCTCGGGCGAGCCGATCGCCTCGCACAGCCGGGCAAACTGCCCGTCGTTCCCAGCGGCGACGGCGAGCGGCGCGTCGGCGGTCGCGAGCAGCTGGTACGGCACGATCGAGGGGTGGTCGTTGCCCATCCGCCGCGGGGTGGCTCCGGCGCCCAGATACGCCTGCCCCTGGTTCGCGAGCGCGCCCTGGAGCGAGGAGAGCAGATTCACCTCGACCCGCCTGCCCCGGCCCGTGCGGGCCCGCTCGGCGAGGGCCGCCAGGATGCCGATCGTCGCGTCCTTCGCGGTGAGCACATCCACGACGGCGACCCCCACCTTGGTCGGTCCCGCACCCGGCTCCCCGTCGGCGGCGCCGGTGATGGACATGAGCCCGCCGAGGGCCTGGACGATGAAGTCGTACCCCGGCAGGTCCCGCCCCCCGGCGGACCCGAACCCCGAGATCGAGGCGTACACGAGCCCCGGATTCTCCGCCGCAAAGGACTCATACCCGAGCCCGAGCTTCTCGAGCCCGCCGGGCTTGAAGTTCTCCACGAGCACGTCGGCGCGCAGCGCGAGCTCCCGCGCCACGGCGCGGCCCTCCGGGTCGGCCAGGTCCAGCTCGACCGATTCCTTGTTCCGGTTCACGCTCTCGAAGTACGTCGACCCCGTCGCGGAGAACGGCGGCCCCCAGTGCCGGGTGTCGTCCCCGGTGCCCGGCCGCTCGACCTTCACGACCCGCGCCCCCAGGTCCGCGAGCGTCATGGTCGCGAGCGGACCGGCAAGCACCCGGGAGAAGTCTGCGACGAGGAGGCCCTCGAGCGGAGCTGTGCCTTCGGCCGTCGATGCCGTGTTCACCGGTCCTCCTCCGGGTGCTGCCCACCCGACACGATCAGCACCTCCGCCGCAGCCTGCAAGCGCCGTCGAGGACCGCTGCGCGCGGGGAGGCGCGTCAGGGCGCCGCCGGCAGCGAGGCTGCTGCGGTTCCCCGACCCCAGGCCAAGGACGCCCAGGCAGCTGGTGCTGCCCTGGCGACGGACCTGAGCGTGCCCTGGGCCGTCGGAGCGGCCGAAGCATCGGCCTGCCTCCGGCTGGCCCAGCGGTCGTGTACCTGCTGCCGGTTCTTCATGGGGCTCATCTCCTCGCCGCCTTGTGACACTTTCAGGGTCGGTCCGCGGGGATGGTCCGGGGTGTGCCAATTTGATACAGGGGCGCCAGGCGGCTGCGGTCTGCGCGGTCATGACAGCGCCTCCCGCACCGCGGCCTCGAGCACCGCCAGGCCCTCGTCGAGGACCTCGGGCTCGATGCCGAGCGGCGGCAGGAGCCGGATGACGTTCCCGTGCGTCCCGCAGGTGAGCGTCAGGACGCCCGCGGCGTTGGCGGCGGCGGCCGCGGCCTTTGCGAGGTCGGCGCGTGGGCCGGAGCTGTCGCCGAACTCGATCGCCATCATGGCACCACGCCCGCGAACGGAGACGACGCCGTCGAGCGCAAGGAGCGGCTCGAACCGTTCGCGCACCGCCTTCTCGACGGCGCAGGCCCCGGCGAGGAGCGCGCCGTCCTCGAGGAGCTCGAACACGGCGAGGGCCGCCTCGCACGCGACCGGGTTGCCCGCATAGGTTCCCCCGAGGCCGCCCGCGTGGACGGCGTTCATGAGCTCTGCGCGCCCGGTCACGGCCGAGAGCGGGAGGCCCGCACCGAGCGCCTTGGCCGAGAGGGTGATGTCGCCGGCGACGCCGTCGTGCTCGGAGGCGAACAGCCTGCCGGTCCGGCCCATGCCGGCCTGGATCTCGTCGATCACGAGGACGATCCCGTGGCGCGTCGCGAGCTCCCGCAGCCCCGCGAGGAAGCCCGGCGCGTGGACCACGAAGCCGCCCTCGCCCTGGATCGGCTCGATCACCATGGCGGCGAAGGTGTGCGGGCCTGCTGCGGCGAGGACCTCCTCGACGCCGGCCAGAGCCTGGGCGACGACGGCTGACGCCTCGCCCGCACCCGACGCCTCGCCGGCGCTGGACTCCCCGCCGGCACCGGACGGCGCGAGGTGAGCGGGCGCCGTCGGGCCCCGGAAGACCGAGCCCGGGAGCGGGCCGAAGGTGATGCGGTACGGGTTCTCCTTGGCGGTCATGGCCATGGTGAGCTGGGTGCGGCCGTGGTAGGCCTCGTCGAACACGAGGACGTTGGGCCTGCGGGTTGCCGAGCGGGCGATCTTGATGGCGTTCTCCACGGCCTCCGCCCCGGTCGAGAAGAGCGCGGTGCGCTTCTCGAAGTCGCCCGGGGTGTGCTCGTTGAGCCAGCGGCAGACCTCCACGAACGAGGAGTACTCCGTAACCATGAAGCACGTGTGCGTGAAGCGGGACAGCTGCGCGGCCGCCCGCTCGGCCACGCGGGGGTTCGCGGCCCCGACGCTCGTCACGGCGATTCCCGCGGCGAAGTCGATGATCCGGTTCCCGTCCACGTCGACGAGCAGCGACCCCTCCGCCCGGTCGATGAACACCGGCAGCGTCACGCCGAACCCCTCGGTGACGTGGCGGCGGCGCTCGGCCTCGAGCTCGCGTGAGCGCGGACCGGGCAGTTCCGTGGCGAGGTGCCGGGCGCGCTGGGCGACGGCGGCTGCGGAGGATGGGGCGACGGCGGTGTCAGTCATGGGTCTCTCCCGGTGATGGAAGGCTGTGTGGTTGAGACCACACTAGGGACCGCTCAGGGCCGCGTCTTTGGATGTTATGACCCATACTGGGGTCTCATGAGACTTACTGCACAACCCGAATGTGTGCGAAGGGCACACGCCGCGGCGCAGCCCGGAGGGGGCGGGGTCCCCGCGTCCGCTCCTGCTCGGTTTGCCGCCCCGCGGCCCGCGCACACCGGCGTGTCCCGCCGCGACACGCCGGTGCTCGTCCTCCGAACCGAGCAGAACCGGACGCAGCGATGATCACCCTCGCACAGCTCGCGGACGCCGCCCGCGGGGACCTCGTCCCGTACTGGCCCATCCCGCTGCCGCGCGTGGAGCTGACGGGAGTCCACGTCTCCGAGCTCGAGGACCCGACCGTGTTCCTGGACGGGGGCGAGCTCCTCCTGACCGTCGGGATGCAGCTGGCCGGGCGCGACGGCACCGAGCGCGCCGAGGCCGCCACCGCCTACGTGCGTCGCCTCGTCGAGGGGCGGGTGGCCGCACTCGGCCTGGGACTCGGGTCCGGCCACAGCATGGTGCCCGACGAGCTCCGGGCCGCGTGCGCCGAGGCCGGCCTGCCCCTGCTGACGGTGCCGCGGGAGTCGCCGTTCCTTGCGGTGTCGCGCGCGTACTGGGAGCTGGTCCGCCGCGGGGGAGAGGCGGAGCTCACCGCCCTGCTCGGCCTCCAGGTCGCGCTCACCCGTGCAGCGTCGAAGGGCGACGCCGAGCCCGCCATCGTGCGCGAGCTCGCCCACGCGCTCGGCACCTGGGTGGCCTACCTGCCGGACGGCGAGAAGGCGCCGTCGTGCGCGGGGCCCGGGGGGCCGGACGACGCTCCAGCGGGCCTGCTGGCCGAACTCGCCCGGGAGGCGGCTGCCCTCCGCGCCGCCGGCCGCGGCGCGACTGCCACGCTCGAGCTCTCCTCCGGACCGGCTGCGCTGTATCCGCTCTCCGACGGCCGTTCCGGCGGTGCCTACCTCGCGCTGGGCCGCGGCGGGCAGCTGGCCCCCGCGGAGCGGCATCTGTTCCTCACGGCCTCGACCCTCCTCGCCCACCGGGCGGCCGGCCTGCGCCGGGCCGAGGAGGAGCGCACGCGCAGCGACGGGATGCTCGTCGCCCTCGTCCTCGGGGGGCACGACGACGCCGCGCGCCTCCTCGCCGACCAGATGGGCACCGCGCTGCCGGAGTCGGCGTACCTTGCAGTGCTCGACGCCGCTCCCCGGCGCGGCGGTCCCAGCCTCCCCGGCGAGGCGCTCGCGTTCGAACTCGGCGGCCTCCTGTACGTCCTCCTGCCCGCGGACACCTCGCGGCCGCGGCTCGCACCCGGGTCCCGCGGCGCCTGGGGCGGGCCCGTGCCGCTCCGCCGCGTGCGGGAGATCGTCGGGCAGGTGGCGGACGCGGCGGGGCAGGCCCCCGCCGGCACCGTCGTGCGGGTGGGGCACGGCCTCGAGCTCCCCGCGGACGAGTGGGCGACGACGCTCGCCGACGCGGGCGGCGAGCTGCTCCCGACCGTGCGGGCGTACCTGAAGAACCGGGGCCAGTGGGAGGGGACGGCGCGGGACCTCGGGGTGCACCGCAACTCCGTCCGCAACCGGATCGCCCGGGCGGCCGAGCTGCTCGGCGTCGACCTGGACGATCCCGACGTCGCGGCGCACCTCTGGCTGGCCCTCCGCTGACGGGCTGCGGGCGAAGGGGCCCGCGGGAGGGACCATCGGCCGTTGTCCGCCTACGCGTGACGGACGACACTTGGCACAGGATGGCAAACGGTGCCGAAAGCACGCCTTCCCAGGCGCATAGTTGAAGAATCAACCATTAAGGCGGTAGCCGCTCCAGCGAGGAGTTGTCATGGCAAGCACCACCCCAGCCCCAGCCCGGACCACCTACCAGGGCAACGACAAGTTGCTCTTGGGAATCGTGCTCGGCGTCATCACCTTCTGGCTGTTCGCCGGCACGATGGGAACCGTCGCCCCGAACATCCTCACCGACGTCAACGGCCCCTACTCGGACCCGGCTGCGAAGACCTGGGACAGCCCGTTCGTCGGCGTGGACGCGATGAACCTCGCGGTGTCCATCACGGCGCTCTTCTCGGGCATGTTCATCGTGGTCGCCGGCGGCCTCGCGGACCGCGTGGGCCGCGTGCGCATCAGCCTCATCGGCAACGGGCTCGGCATCCTCGGCTCGCTCATGATCGTCCTCGCCACGGGGCCCCTCGCGCTGCCGCTCATGCTCGGCGGCCGCGCCGTCCAGGGCCTTTCCGCCGCCTGCATCATGCCCGCGACGATGGCCCTCGTGAAGACCTACTGGGACGGGCCCGGGCGCCAGCGCGCGGTGTCCATGTGGTCGATCGGCTCATGGGGCGGGTCAGGGCTCGCCGCGATCTTCGGCGGCTACGTCTCGACCCTCGTGAACTGGCGCTGGATCTTCATCGCCTCGATCGTCATCTCGGTCATCTCCATCCTGCTCCTGCGCGGCACGCCCGAGAGCAAGGTCGCCCAGACCGGCGAGGCCTTCAGGTTCGACCTCCCGGGCGTGGCGGTGTTCATGGTCTCGATGCTCGCGCTCATGATCGTGCTGATCTTCGGGGCGAAGATCGGCTGGACCTCCCCGGTCACGCTGGGACTCGCGGTCGTCGCCGTCGTGGGCCTGGCCCTCCTCGTGAGGATCGAGCGCCGCGCCGCCAAGCCGTTCATCGACTTCGCCCTCTTCGCGAACCGGACGTTCACCGGCGCGACGATCTCCAACTTCCTGCTCAACGGCACGATCGGCCTGCTCATCGTCACCCAGCAGCTGCTCCAGCTCGCCGGCGGGATGAAGGCGTCGGACGCCGGCCTGCTGACCATCGGCTACGCCGTCACGATCATCGCGTTCATCCGTCTCGGCGAGAAGCTCCTCCAGCGCTTCGGCCCCCGGCAGCCGATGATCTGGGGCTCCCTGATCGTCATGCTCGCGGTCTTGCTGCTCATGCCCACCAACCTCCTGCTGGGCACGTACTCGTGGCTGGCCGTCGCCGCCTACGCAATGTTCGGCCTCGGCCTCGCGTTCTATGCGACCCCGTCCACCGACGCCGCCCTCGCGAACCTCCCGGCCAACCAGGCCGGCGCGGGTGCCGGCATCTACAAGATGGCCTCGTCGCTGGGCAGCGCCATCGGCGCCGCAATCTCCCTCGCGCTGTTCACGGCCTTCGGGACCGGTGGCGCCGCCCAGTTCGTGGGCGACGTGCTCATCAACCAGGGCCGCACCGACAACACGGCGCTGCGCCAGGCCGCCGTCGTCGCCCTCGCCTTCAACCTGGTCATGGTCGTCATCGCGATCGTCTCGATCATGGTCACCGTCCCGAAGGGCAAGGAACAGGCAGAGCCGGCGAAGTGACCACAGGAGTAGTCTCAGGACGACAACGCCTGCAGCGAGGAGAAGGCCATGGCATCAGCTGAATCCGCACGCACGATCCTTTCCGGCCAGGCGGCGATCGCCGATTGGCAGGAGTCCCTCTACAAGGACTTCCACCTCAATCCCGAGCTGAGCCACCAGGAGGTCCGCACGTCCGGGATCGTCGCCGAGCAGCTCGGCGAGTCCGGCTACGAGGTCCACCAGGGGATCGGCGGCACGGGGCTCGTGGGGGTCCTCAGCAATGGGGAGGGCCCCACCGTCCTCCTCCGCGCAGACATGGACGCCCTGCCCGTCGCCGAGGCCACGGGCCTGGACTACGCGAGCCAGGCAACGGCGACGGATGAGTCGGGCAAGCAGACCCCCGTCATGCACGCGTGCGGGCATGACGCGCACATGGCCTGCCTGCTCGGCGCCGCCAAGCTCTTCGCCCAGGGCCGCGGCTCCTGGTCCGGGACCCTCATCGCGCTGTTCCAGCCCGCGGAGGAGCTCGGCAACGGCGCGCAGAGCATGGTCGACGGCGGCCTGGTCACCATGGTGCCGAAGCCCGACGTCGCACTCGCGCAGCACATCCTCGTCCACCCGGCCGGAACCGTGAGCACCTACGCAGGTGCCTTCCTCTCGATGGCGGACAGCGTCCGCATCACGCTCTACGGGCGCGGGAGCCACGGATCCATGCCGCACCTGTCGATCGACCCGGCCGTGCTGGCCTCGATGGTCGTGGTGCGGCTGCAGGCGGTCGTGGCGCGCGAGGTTCCCCCGGGCGAGTTCGCCGTGGTCACGGTCGGCAGGATTGCCGTCGGCGCCAAGAGCAACATCATCGACGACCATGCCGTCCTCGAGCTCAACATCCGCACCTACAGCCAGGGGATCCGCGACCAGCTCCTCGCGGCCATCGAGCGGATCGCGAAGGCCGAGTCGGCGGCGTCGGGCTCGCCCCGGGACCCCGACATCGAGGTCTACAACAGCTACCCCCTCACCGACAACGATCCGGATGTCACCGCCAGGGTCGCCGAGGCGTTCGCGGCCTATTTCCCCGCCGAGGCCATCGGTGACTACGGGCGCCAGACGGCCAGCGAGGACTTCAGCGACGTGCCCACGGCCTTCGGGGTGCCCTACACCTACTGGGGCGTCGGCATGGTCGATCCGGAGGCCTACGGGGCCGCCGAGGCCGCGGGCGAGGTGAGCTCCATCCCCGCGAACCACTCCCCGAAGTTCGCCCCCGTCCTCGAGCCCACGCTCACCACGGGCACGGCCGCCCTCGTGGTCGCTGCCTCGGCGTGGCTCGGGAAGGACTGACCCGGGATTAAGTATCCATCCCTTTGGGCTCGCGCAGTGCGGTTACTCCATCGCGCCATGTGACCCGGATCGCGCATCCTGACGGGGCACTGTGATCGGCACCACGCCGATCGCCCCGGATGGAACGGAGATCCGCATGCAGGCACCTGACAACCTCGCTGCGCCCACCCGAGAAGACCCAGCGGCCCGCGCGGCCCCAGACGGCGGCGCGGTCCGGACGACGGAGTCCGACCCCCGCGCCCGGCTGCGGCCGCGGCACCTGACCATGATCGCCCTCGGCGGCATCATCGGAGCGAGCCTCTTCGTCGGCTCCGGCTCGGTGATCCGCACGGTGGGACCCGCGGCCCTGCTCTCGTATGCGATCGGCGGCGCCCTCGTCGTCCTCGTCATGCGGATGCTGGGCGAGATGTCCACGAACCGGCCCGTCGTCGGCTCCTTCATGGAGTACGCCCGCGACGGCCTGGGCAACTGGGCGGGGTTCGCCATCGGGTGGCTCTACTGGTACTTCTGGGTGGGCGTCGTGGCCTTCGAGGCCGTCGTCGTCGGCCGGATCTTCCACGAGTGGTTCCCGAGCGTCCCGGACTGGACGTTCGCGCTCGCGGGAATGCTCGTGTTCACCTTCACGAACCTCATGTCCCTGCGGTCCTTCGGCGAGACGGAGTTCTGGCTCGCGTCGATCAAGGTGACCACCATCGTGGTGTTCCTCGGCGTCGGAACCCTCTACGTCCTGGGCATCATCCCCGGCTCCACCGGCTCGGTCGCCAACATCACCGACCACGGCTTCATGCCGCACGGCTGGGCCCCGGTGTTCAACGGCGTCGCCGTGGTGATCTTCAGCTACTTCGGCACCGAGATCGTCACCATGGCTGCCGCCGAGTCGGACCAGCCCGCCAAGGGCGTCGCGAAGGCCACCAACACCGTCGTGTGGCGCATCCTGCTGTTCTACGTGGGCTCGGTTGCGATCCTGCTCATGGTCGTCCCGTGGGACGAGCTGCCCGCCAAGGTGAGCCCGTTCGCCTTCGCCTTCGGCCGCTTCGGGCTGCCCGGCGCCGAGCAGGTGATGAACGCCGTCGTGCTCACCGCCGCGCTGTCCGTGCTCAACTCGGGCCTCTACTCGGGCTCCCGCATGCTCTTCGCGCTGTCGAAGCACGGCTATGCGCCGCGCTGGGTGGAAGACCGCAACCGCGCGGGCGTGCCCTGGAAGGCGATCCTGCTCTCGACCGTCGTGGGCTACGTGGCGATCGCGGCGAACTACGCGGCGCCCAAGGACGTCTTCGACTTCATCATGAACTCCGCGGGCTGCGTGGCCCTGTTCGTGTACGCGTTCGTCGCGCTCACACAGTGGCGCCTGAGGAACCGCATGAGCGCCCGGGAGAAGGCCGGGCTGACCCTGAAGATGTGGCTGCACCCGTGGCTGAACGCGGTGGTCCTCGCCGCCGTCGGACTCATCGTCGTGCTCATGGCGCTCGACCCGGACGCCGCCCCTCAGGTGTGGCTCAGCCTCGGGGCGCTCGGACTGCTCCTCGCCGTCTACCCGTTCGTGCGGCGCCGCGCCGCCCAGCGCGCGCCCGGGACCTCTTCCGCGCACGACGGCGCGCGCTCGCCATCGGCGGCCGGCTCACCCGAGGCGTAGCCTCCCACCCTGCACGCAGCGCGTCCCGCGGCAGCGCCATGGCCCCACCCCTCCGGTGCGGGCCATGGCGCGTTCTCGCGCTTGCGCCGGTCAGGCCGCCGCCGGGATCCGTCCGCCGAGGAGGCGGGTCGCCTCCTCGGCCGCGGCGAGGAGCGGCTCGACCCACGACTCGCACACCTCGCGCGGCATCCGGACCGTCGGGCCCATGACGGACAGGGCGCCGAAGAGCTCGGCCTGAGGCCCGAAGACGGGCGCGGACAGGCCGCTCGCGCTCGTCACGCGCTCGCCGGTCGTGATGGCGTAGCCGTCCGCGCGGGTCTGGGCGACGGCCTGCCGGAGGGCGTCCGGGCTCGTGATCGTCTGGTCGGTGATGGCATCCAGGCCGGCGGAGTAGACCTCCTGTGCGACCTCGGGGGACCAGGCCAGGATGACGCGCCCCGCGGAGCCGACGTGGAGCGGCATGATGCTCCCCACCTCGACGGCGCGGCGGAGCAGGTGCTGCGTCTGGGCCACGGCGACACACACGCGCCGGCCCTCCGAAGCCCTGAAGAGGCAGACCGTCTCGGTGAGCTGGTCCCGCAGCCGGCGCAGCACCGGGGTGATGAGCTCGAGGTAGTCGATGCCCTGCGTCGCCGGCGCGGCCCAGTGCGCGACCTTCAGCCCCACCCGGTACCTGTCGCCCTGCCGGTCCAGGAGGCCCTCCTGGACCATGTTCGCCACGAGCCGCTGCACGGTCGAGTGCGGAATGCCGGTGGACGCCCGGATGTCCGCGAGGCCGAGCTCCGGGCGGGCCAGCGAGAAGGCGCTCAGGATCGCGGTGATCTTCTTCAGCACGAGCAGCGGTGCGGCCGCCGAGTCCCGCTCTGTCATGGACTGAGTGTAGGAGGGGGCGGTCGCCCCGTCGAACCCGCCTCCGGGGGTTGAGCGTGACGGGGGTCACTGCTACGATCGACCCATATTCTGAACTTGAACCCACGATGTGGTGAGGTTAGGGGAGTGTGGATGGTCCGGCACACGGCTGTCGACGAGTACGCGGTGGACCTCGAGGGCTGCACGAAGCAATTCACGACGCCCAGCGGTGACACCTATGTCGCGGTGCGCGACATCAACCTCAAGGTCAGGCCCGGCCGGTTCGTCTCGGTCGTCGGCCCCACGGGCTCCGGCAAGTCCACGATCCTGAACATGGCGGCTGGCCTCCTGTCCCCGACCGAGGGGACCGCCCGCAGCTTCGGGCAGCAGGTCAAGGGCGTCAACCGGCGCGCCTCCTACATGTTCCAGCAGGACGGGCTCCTCCCCTGGAAGACCGTGATCGACAACGTCAGCCTCGGCCTCACCATGGCCGGCGTGGGCAAGGCGGACGCCCGGGCCGAGGCGCAGAGGTGGCTCGAGAAGGTGGGCCTGAAGGACTTCTCGGACCGCTACCCCCACCAGCTCAGCGGCGGCATGCGGAAGCGCACCGCCGTCGCCCAGGCGTGGATCGTCAACCCGGACATCCTGCTCATGGACGAACCGTTCTCGGCCCTGGACGTCCAGACGCGCCAGATCATGGAGAACGAGCTCCTCGCCCTCTGGCAGGAGTCCGGCAAGGCGGTCATCTTCATCACGCACGACCTCGACGAGGCCATCGCCCTCTCCGACGAGGTCGTCATCCTCGGCGCCGGCCCGGGCAGCACCGTGGTGGCCTCGTACGACATCACCCTCCCCAGGCCGCGCGACCTCCTCGAGATCCGCGACGACCCGCAGTTCGTCGAGCTGCACCGCGAGATCTGGGGACGCCTCCGCGTCGAAGTCTCCAAGACCTATCAGTCCTCGGCCGCCGCGGGAGGTGGGGCGGAATGACCGTCGCCAACGTCAATCGACAGGGAGCCAAGCCGATGGGACGGTCGGTGGCGGGCAGCCCTGGCTCGCGGGGCAAGGGGCCCCGCACGCGCGCGGCCCAGACCGCAGGGATGCGCCTCCTCCAACTCGGCCTCGCCGTCGTCGTGCTCGTGGCGTGGGAACTGCTGGTGCGCGCCCGCGTCATCGACCCGTTCTTCTTCCCGCTGCCCTCGGACATCTTCCAGACCGTCTGGCTGTGGATCTCCTCGGGCTACGTCTTCCCGCATCTGTGGATCACGATGCAGGAGGCCCTGCTGGCCTTCGCGGTCGGCGCTGCCGCCGGCCTCGCCCTCGGATTCGTCCTCGCGCGCGTCGCCTTCCTCGAGCGGCTCTTCCAGCCGTTCCTGCAGATGTTCAACGCCCTCCCGCGCGTCGTCCTGGCCCCGATCTTCCTGCTCTGGTTCGGCCTGGGCATCTGGTCCAAGGTTGCCTTCGGCTTCACGCTCGTCTTCTTCATCGTCTTCTTCAACACCCTCGAAGGCGTCAAGAGCGTGGACCGGGTGCTCATCGACAATGCCCGCATGCTCGGCGCGAGCGAGAAGCAGCTGCTGCGCCACGTCTTCATCCCGAGCGCCCTGACCTGGATCTTCTCGAGCCTGCACATCAGCGTGGGGTTCGCGATCACCGGCGCGGTCGTCGGCGAGTACCTCGGCGCCTCTGGTGGCGTGGGCTACGCCATCGCACAGGCCCAGGGCGTCTTCGACACCAAGGGGGTGTTCGCCGGGATGTTCATCCTCATGATCGTCGTGCTCATCATCGACCTCATCGTCAACCGGATCGAGCGCCACCTGCTGCGCTGGCGTCCCGCCCAGTCCGCCTAAGAATCCCGCTACCTGTCCCAGGAAGGACCATTCCCAATGACGTCGTCTCGCCCATCACAGCAGGCTCCCGCAGTCACGGCCGGCTGGAGCCGCCGCCGGGTCCTCTCGGTTGCCGGAGGTGCCGCAGCGGCGCTCGCGCTCGCGGCCTGTGGGGCCCCGTCCTCGGCGCCGCCCGGGCAGAACGCGCCCTCGGGAGCCTCCGGGGCGGCCGGCGGCGGATCCGGGTCCAAGGTGGTCATCGGCGTCGGCGGCCAGACCCTCCTCACCTACATGGCGGCGACGCTCGCCGAGCAGCTCGGCTACTACAAGGAGGAGGGCGTGGACGTCGAGCTCCAGGACCTCCAGGGCGGGTCGAAGGCGCTCACCGCCATGCTCGGCGGCAGCACCCAGGTCACGTGCGGGTACTACGAGCACACCATCCAGATGCAGGCGAAGAACCAGAGCATCAAGGCCTTCGTCGACATGGGCCTGTCCTCCGGTCTCGCCCTCATCGTGGCCCCCAAGAACGAGGGCAGCATCAAGTCGATCGGTGACCTCAAGGGCAAGAACGTCGGCGTCACCGCTCCCGGCTCCTCGACTGACATGTTCGTCAAGTACCTCCTCTCCAAGAACGGGTTCCAGCCCACGGACGCCGCGGTCTCCGCGATCGGCGCCGGCTCGAGCGCCGTCGCCGCCGTGCAGAACAACCAGGTCGACGCCGCCGTCATGCTCGAGCCCGACGTCTCGGTGCTGGCGAAGCAGCTCGGCAAGCAGCCCGTCATCCTCGAGGACGTCCGGTCCGTCGAGGGGCTCAAGGAGGTGTTCGGGACCGATTCGTGGCCGTCCGCCTGCCTGTACGCGAAGACCGACTGGCTCCAGCAGAACGAGGACACGGGGAAGAAGCTCGCCCGGGCCATCAAGCGCACCCTCGACTACATCAGCCAGCACTCCGGCCAGGAGATCGCGGACAAGATGCCGGAGAAGTTCTCCGGGGGCGACAAGGCCCAGTACGCCAAGGTCATCGACGACCTCAAGAAGACGCTGAGCAAGGACGGCAAGTTCACCCAGGACGGCACTGAGGCGGTCCTGAAGACGCAGCGCGTGGCCAACCCCGAGGTGGGGAACAAGGACATCGACCTGAGCAAGACGTACACCAATGACTACGTCTCGGCCTGAGCCCCACCCGCGGCCCACGGAGGACGGATCCCGGCCGGCGCCCCTGGCCGGGATCCGGGTGCTCGAGCTGGGCAACTACATCGCCGCGCCCACCGCGGGCCGGATGCTCGCCGACTTCGGGGCCGAAGTCATCAAGGTCGAGCGGCCGGGGACGGGGGACGAGCTGCGGAACTGGCGGCTCTACGAGGGCAGCACCTCGATGCTCTTCCGGACCATCAACCGCAACAAGAAGTCCATCGCCCTCGACCTCCGCTCCGATGCGGGGCGGGCTCTCGTGCTGGACCTCGTGCGGCACTGCGACGTCCTCCTCGAGAACTTCCGCCCCGGCACCCTCGAGCGGTGGGGCCTCGGCCCCGACATGCTGAGCGAGGCCAACCCGGACCTGATCGTCACCCGCCTGTCCGCCTACGGGCAGACGGGCCCCCTGTCGGCGCGGCCCGGGTTCGCCGCCGTCGCCGAGGCAGTCGGCGGGTTCCGCGAGCTCGTGGGCGACCCCGACCGGCCCCCGGTGCGCGTAGGCATCTCGATCGGGGACTCCATCGCCGGGCTCTACGCGGCCTTCGGCTCGGTCATGCTCCTGTTCGAGCGCGAGCGGGCCAAGGGCGCCCAGCGGAGCCTCCCGCTCGGGGAGCGGATGGTCGACGTCGCGCTCAACGAGGCCATGTTCTCGATGATGGAGTCCCTGGTCCCGGACTTCGAGGCCTATGGCGTACGTCGCGAGCGCACCGGTGGTCGGATGGAAGGCATCGCGCCGAGCAACGCCTACGTGTGCGCCGGCGGCGGCAGCATCGTGATCGCCGGGAACGGGGACTCCATCTTCGGCCGGCTCATGGAGATCATCGGCCGCCCCGACCTCGCCGCGGACCCCTCGCTCGCCAGCAACGCCGGCCGGTGGGCGCGCCGCGACGAGCTCGACGCCGCCATAGGCACCTGGACGGCCACCCTCGAGCCGAAGGAGGCCCTCGCAGTGCTCGACGCCGCCGGCGTGCCCTCCGGGCCGATCTACACGGCCGAGGACATCTGCGGCGACCCGCAGTACGCGGCGAGGAACATGATCCAGCGGTTCGACGTCTCCACCGGGGAGCGCACCATCCCCGACGTCGGCTTCCCCGGAATCGTCCCCGTGCTCGGGGGCGAGTCGCTGCCGATCCGCTCGCTCGGCCCCGAGCTCGGCGAGCACACCGAGGAGATCTGCCGCGACCTGCTGAAGAAGTCCGAGGACGAGATCCGGGCCATCCTGCGCGCAGCCGAGGGGGTGGCAGTATGAGCTTCGCCTTCGCCCCCGCCGCCCGGCTCCGCGACGTCACCCTCCGCGACGGGCTCCAGCTCACGGGCAAGGTGCTGCCGACCGAGCGGAAGGTCGAGATCGTACGGAGGCTGCTGGCCCTCGGCGTCCCGGCCCTCGAGATCGGCTCGATGGCGCGGCCGGACAAGGTCCCGCCCATGGCGAACACGCTCGACGTCGTGCGCTCCCTCACGCCCGGGGAGCTCGCCTCCTGCTGGCTGTGGGTCGCGACCCCCAGGCACGTCGAGCTCGCGCTCGAGGCGGGTGCCAGGAACTTCCAGTACTGCTTCTCTGCGACGGACGCGCACAACCTCGCGAACATAGGGCGTACCACGGAGGCCAGCCTGGCAGCCATGCCCGCCGCCCTGGACATGGCCCGCGAGGCGGGCGCCGCCGTCGAGCTGTGCATCGCGACCTCGTTCACGTGCCCGTTCGACGGCCCGGTGGACCCGGACCGGGTCATCGCGATCGCCAACGATCCCCGCGCCGAGGGCGCCCAGGGAGTCGTCATCTGCGACACCCTGGGCCAGGCCGTCCCGGCCCAGGTCGCGGACCTCATCGCGCGCGTCCGCGAGGAGGCACCGGAGCGGGAGATCGTCTACCACGGCCACGACACGTGGGGGCTGGGCGTCGCGAACACGCTCGCCGCGATCCAGGCGGGCGCTTCTATGGTCGACGGCGCCCTCGGCGGACTGGGCGGCTGCCCCTTCGCACCGGGCGCGAGCGGCAACACCTCGAGCGAGGACATCCTGTTCGCGACCCGCCCGGACTGGTTCACCCCGGAGGCCCTCGCCGAGCTCGTGCGCATCTCCGAGACCCTCCTGCGCGACCTCGACGAGCCCAACCGCTCGCGCGCCGCCCAGGGCGCCCGATCCCGGGCCCGCGCCTTCGAATGGGTCATCCCGGAGCCGGCACGCTGATTCCCGCCGGCGCACGACGGCGACCGCTCGCCGTCGTGCGCCCGCCCGCCTGAGGAGGCGGCCCGCGGCGTGGAAAGATGCTCCTGAGGCGAAGGGGCGCGCATGGAATTTCTGCTGCTTGTGGTCGGCCTGCTGTTCGGGACGGTGGTCATCGTCGGGATCGGCGAGCGGATCCGCCTGCCGTACCCCATCCTCATGCTGGTGTTCTCGGCCCTCGCCGCGTCGCTGCCCTTCGTTCCGGACACCCACATCGAGCCGGAGCTGATCCTTCCGCTCTTCCTTCCGCCGCTCCTGTTCGCCGCCGCCCAGCGCTCGAGCTGGTCCGTGTTCCGGCTCCGCTGGCGCTCTCTCGTGCTCCTGGCCGTGCTGCTGGTCGTCGCGACGGTGGCGGCCGTGGCGGCGGTGACGTCCTGGCTGGTCCCCGCCGTCGGGGTGCCGCTGGCGATCGCGCTCGGAGCGGTCGTCGCCCCGCCGGATCCGGTGGCCGTGGAGGCGGTCGCGGGCAAGGTCAGCATGCGGCGCAGGCTGCTGACGGTGCTCCAGACCGAGGGCCTGTTCAACGACGCCATGGCCATCGTGATCTTCCAGACCGCCGTGTCAGCGACCGTGAACCATGAGCGGGTCGGCTGGGACGTCGTTCCGCGGTTCCTCGCTGGGGCGGCCGGGGCGGTGCTGCTGGGGCTCGCGATGGCGTGGGTCGTCGGCGCGCTCACCCGGTTCGTGCCCAACCTCGTGGCCCGCAGCGCGGCCACCCTCGTGGCACCCTACGCCGTCTACCTCCTGGCCGAGGTGGTGCACTGCTCGGGGGTGGTCGCGGTGGTGGTCACCGCGGTGGAGCTGGGCCGGAGGGCCCGGCCCCAGGACTCCGAGGAGCGGCTGACTCGCTCGGCCTTCTGGGAAGTGCTCGAGCTCCTGACCACGGGGATCGCCTTCGGCCTCGTGGGGATCGAGATGCGCGCGGTCGTTGTGGCGGAGGGCCCCAACCTCGTGACCTTCATTCCCGGCATCGCGGCCATCTGCGTGACTGTCATCCTGGTGCGGTTCGTGTGGATGTACGGAATGTACCGGATCGGGGGAGCGGAGCGGCGCGAGAGGACGCCGGGCACCCTCAAGGAAGTCGTGGTGCTGACGTGGTGCGGCATGCGCGGCCTCGCCACGCTTGCCCTGGCCCTCGCACTCCCCTCCACGCTGGCCGACGGGTCGCCCACTCCCGGGCGCAACTTCGTGGTCGCGGTGGCGGTGTCCGTCCTGGTGGCCACCTTGGTCGTGCCCGGCCTGACGCTGCCCTGGCTCATGCGGGTGCTCCGCCTGCCCTATGACCGGGCAGCGGAGGAACAGGCGCAGCGGGGCCTCGCGCGCCGGGCCGAGCGGGTGGCGCTCGAGGCCCTGCGCAGCTCTCCGGCCGCACTGAAGCTGCCCGAAGGGCGGCGCAAGGCGCTCGCCCGGCGGATGTCCTCCCTCCACAGCATCCTCGAGTCGGACTACGCCGAGGACCCCGAGAAGATGCGCAGGCTCCAGGCCGTGCTCGCCGTGATGGACCGCGCCCAGCGCGACGCCCTCGACGCCGCACGCCGCGAGATGCTCGCCGCCCGCAACGAACCGGGCAACGACCCGGAGCTCGTCGACCGCGTGCTGCGCCGCCTCGACTTGCGAACCGTCACCCTCGACCGCTGAGCCGGCGCACGACGCCGAGCACTCGCCGTCGGGCGCGAGAGTCGCCCGGGGCTGTGGTCACCTGACGTCGCGGTGCACGTCCGCGGCGGTGCTCGCCCCGGCAGCTGGCGGCGCGATCCACGGCCCGGTGCCCTCGGACGGGTCGAGCACACCCTCCTCGAGCCAGGCGAAGTCACCGGCGAGGACGCGGCGGGCGAGGTGGCGGTCGGCGTCGTCCGTGTTGTCCCAGAGCGAGGAGAACAGCGTCTCGATCCGCCGGCGGGACTGCCCGCAGAACGCCTCGGCGAGGTCCCGCGCGCTCTCGGCACCCGGAGCCCCGGCGGAGCGGAGCTGCTCGGCGCGGCTGCACGTGGCGGCCATGGCGAACAGCTCGGCGCCGATGTCCACGACCCGCCCCAGGAACATCTGCCGGCGCTCGAGCCCGGCCTGCCACCGGCCCATCCCCGCGAAGGTGTGGCGGGCCAGGCGCCGCGATGCGCGCTCGATGTAGCGCAGGTGCCGTCCGAGGGGCCCGTGCTCGCGGTAGGCGCGTGGATCGTTGCCCTCGCCCGCGAGCAGCTTGGGCAGCCACTTCGCGTAGAAGCCCGAGGCGTCCCGCGCCGCCCGGGCCTTCTCGGTGAAGGTCGCGTCGGCGCGGGCGAGGTCTCCGGCCGCGGCGAGATGGGCGTCCACCGCTTCGCGGGCGATGAGCAGCCGCATGATCTCGGTGGACCCTTCGAAGATCCGGTTGATCCGCAGGTCCCGCACGAGCTGCTCCACGGGGACGGCACGCTCGCCCCTGGCCCGCAGCGACTCGGCGGTCTCGTAGCCGCGGCCGCCCCGGATCTGGAGGAGCTCGTCCGCGACCGTGTAGGACATCTCGGAGGTCCACAGCTTGGACAAGGCCGCCTCGATCCGGACGTCCTTCATGCCGGCATCAGCGACGGCCGCGTACACCTCGAAGACGGACTCGAGGGCGAAGGCCGTGGCGGCGATGAAGGCGATCTTGCCCGCCACCGCCTCGTGCTCGCCGATCGGGCGGCCCCACTGCACCCGCGCCGCCGACCACTCGCGGGCGATCTTGAGCGCCCACTTCGCGCCGCCCGCACAGAGGGCAGGGATCGAGAGGCGGCCCGTGTTGAGGGTCGTGAGGGCGATCTTGAGCCCGAGCCCCTCCCGGCCGACGCGGTTCGCGGCGGGCACGCGGACGCCGTCGAACCGCGTCACGCCGTTCTCGAGGCCCTTGAGGCCCATGAACGAGTTGCGGTTCTCCACGGTGATGCCCGGGCTGGCCATGTCGACCACGAACGCCGTGATGCCGCCCTTACCTGCGGGCAGGTCTCCGGCGGCCTCATGGGGCAGGACCTTGGCCATGATGACCACGAGTTCGGCGATGACGCCGTTCGTGGTCCACAGCTTCGACCCATCCAGGACGTAGCTCTCGCCGTCGTCGGCGAGGCGGGCCGTCGTGGTGAGCCGGGCCGGGTCGGAACCCACATCCGGCTCCGTGAGGAGGAACGCCGTCACGGCGCCCGCGGCGCAGCGGGGGAGGAAGGCCTTCTTCTGTTCCGCGGAGCCGAACATCTTCACGGGCTCCGGCACCCCGATCGACTGGTGAGCCGAGAGGAGCGCGCCGATCGAGGGGTGCACCGAGCCCAGGAGCATGAGGGCCCTCCCGTAGTAGGCGAGCGTGAGCCCCAGGCCGCCGTACTCGGCGGGGATCTTCATCCCGAAGGCGCCGACCCCGGCGAGGGCGCGCAGGTACTCGTCCGGGATCCGGTCCTCGGCCTCGATGCGGCGGCCGTCCATCGAGGCGGCGAGCTCGCGCAGCCGCGCGAGGAACGCCTCGCCGCGCTCCACATCCTCGGCCGCAGGTTCGGGGACCGGGTGGATGAGGTCCCACTGGAAGTCGCCGAGGTAGAGGGCCTTGCCGAAGCTCGGGCGCTCCCACTCCGTCTGCCGGCTCGCCTCCGCGACGGCGCGGGACTCCGCCCAGGCCGCCTCCTTGCGCGACTCCGGGGCGGTGATCGGCTCGCCGGGGGCGGCGCCGGTTCCGGCGGGGGACGAGGCAGGGGGTGGGGCAGCGGTTGTCGGGTCGGTCTCGGTGCTCATGGCTGCCCCCTGTCGTCACGGGGCGCCGCGGGCCGGTGACCCCAAGCTGTCAGACCATGGTACGCCGCGTCCCTACTCGCGGGTAGGGGCTTCTGGCTGCCGCGGGTGCCCCGGGACGACGGGTGCCGGCGGCGTCGTCGGCGCCGACGCGGCGAGCGCGAGCAGGGCGTCCGCGCACTGCCGCGGCGCCTCCACATGGACCATGTGCCCGGCGTCCGGCACGCTCGTGAGGGTCCAGCCCGGGTGCGCGGCGAGGAGCGCCTCGATGGGCCCCGCCGGCCGCGTCTGGTCTCCGGCTCCGAGCACGACGGCGACCGGCGCCTCGATCTTCTCGGGCACCTCGGGCGCCACGCCACCGAGGGCTGCGCGGAGGCTGCCCCGCAGGACGTCGGAGCGCACGCGGAACGGCGCCTCGAGCTCGGCCCGCAGGACGGGATCGGCCGGGGCGGCGCCGTACCAGGCGGCGAGCACGGAGTCGATGGCGGCGGCGTCAGGTCCGGCGGGGGCGGCCGGCCCGAGGAACAGCCTCGTGAGCCGCTCGGCGGTCGCCGCGCTCGGCGCCACGGGGACCATGCCGACGAACGCGAGCCCCCTCACGAGGTCCGGCCGGCGGGCCGCGAGCGTCGCAGCGACCGAGCCGCCCAGGGAGTGCCCCGCCACGACGGCAGGCGAGCCCAGCCGCTCGAGGAGGCGCACGACGTCGTCCGCGGCCGCCTCAAGCGTCCACGCGTCCTCATCGCGGCCGGCGCTCCCGGCTCCGTACCCGAGCAGGTGGGGCGTCACGACGCGGTGCCCCGCCGCCGTGAGGAGCCGCGCGACCGCGTCCCAGTTCGCCGGCGGGCACGCCCAGCCGTGCAGGAGGACGAAGGGAGTCCGGGCGCTGCTCATGCGCCCACCCTAGCCACGCTGTGGGTCCAGTCGAGCCGAGCCCACCGCGGCCCAGCTCGACGGCCTGGGGGACGACGGCGGCGCCGCACCCGGGTGGGTGTGGCGCCGCCGTCGTGCGTGCGCGGAGATCGAGAGGGGATCAGACGGCCGGGAGGAACTTCAGGGCCGAGTTCCACTGGAACTCGGGCAGGTCGTCGTTGGCGGAGAGGAGGATGTTCAGGAAGCCGGTCTGCTCGAGCTGCTGGGCGCGGCGCAGCGGGCCGACGGTGATCGCGTTGAGCCCGGCCGCGGAGGCGAAGTCGGAGACGGCCTTGACGGCGGACTCGTCGTCGCCTGCGATGAGGACGTCCAGCTGCTGCCCGGAGACCTCGCCCGAGACGAGCGTGCCGGCGAAGGTCGTGTTGAAGGCCTTGACCACGGTGGCGGGGGTGAGCTTCTGAAGCTCCTCTGCGGCGGAGGAGCCTGCAGCCACCGCGAGGCTGTCGAAGGTGGAGAAGTCAACCGGATTGGTGATGTCCACGTACACCTTGCCGGAGAGGGCCTCGCCGTACTGGGACACGATGGCCTTCGAGGCGTCGAAGTAGACGGCGGGGATCACGATCTGCCCCTCGACGGAATCGCCGAGGACCCCAGTGGTGACGCCGCTCCCGAGCTCGCTGGCCAGCGATTCGGCCTTGGCCTTGTCCTCGTGTGCGAGGAGCTGGACGCTCCTGCCGGCCGCGATCGCGCGGGACGCGAGTCCGCGGGCCATGTTGCCGGTGCCGATGATGGTGATGTCAGTCATCCTGGTCTTCTTTCCGTGGAGGGCGGAAGCTCGGTGGCGGGCTTTCGTCGCTGGGTTGGCTGTTTGGGCCTTACTTGAAGCTACAACTCAAGGCGGTGCGCATTCATTCCCGGCCCCATCCGCGGTCGGCTCACCGGAGGAGGTTCAGCGGAGGACGCTTACCGGAACAGGTCGCTGCGCACGCCCATGATGATCCGGTCGCCGGGACGGGACCGCTGGAGGAAGTCGACGACCGCCCAGTCGTCGAGCGCGAGGCAGCCCGCCGTGGGCGACTTGTTCTCGTGCAGGAAGATGGCGAAGCCGGCATCCTGGACGATTTCGCTGTCCGGCGGGCGGTTGTAGTTGATGACCGCGCCCTGCCGGTAGTCGTGCGTGGAACGGGTGGCGAAGTACCACATGTTCTCGTCGTACCCGACCCATGAGCTCGACTCGAAGTACGTGTTGTACGTCGGGGTCCAGGGGTTCCCGCCCCAGCGGGAGTTGGGGTTGAGGGTCGTGTACTGCAGGGCGGTGCCGGGGTTTCCGACGCCGAACGCCTCCGTGACGGTGTACGACCCGCTCGGGGAGTAGTCGTAGCGGGTGGGGCCCGAGGGGACGCCCGGGGCCTTGAATCCTGCCTTGCCGGCCTGGCCGTCGGTGATCCACTGCGGCACGAACAGCCCTGCGACCTTGAAGCAGTTCACCGCGGTCACGCCCGTCACGCCGTAGGCCTCGGCGATCGCGAAGGTCACCCTCGCCGAGCCGTTCGCGCCGTAGACACTGCGGCCGTTGTTGAGGGTGTTGCACTCGCTCATCGCGTACACGGTGGTGCCCTGCGCCGGCGACCAGCCGATCAGTCCGCCTTGGAACGTCTGGATGCACTCGCCGCCGGCGCACACCTCGGGGCCCACGGGGTACCCGAGGATGCCGCGGTTGTGCCCGTAGCTCGCGTAGCGGGACAGGATCGCCCCTCCGACAGCCCAGGCGCCAGTGGTGGGGGACCAGAAGACGTAGCCGTGCTGGAAGGCCTGGAAGCAGCCGCCGCTGGGCTGGCCGCAGGTCTCGGGTCCGGTGGGGTAGCCGAGCCAGCCGCGGTTGTGGCCCAGGGCGGCGTAGGTTCCGAGGATCGCCCCTCCGACAGCCCACGCCCCGGTGGCGGGGGACCAGAAGATGTAGCCGTGCTGGAAGGCCTGGAAGCAGCCGCCGCTGGGCTGGCCGCAGGTCTCGGGTCCGGTGGGGTAGCCGAGCCAGCCGCGGTTGTGGCCCAGCGCGGCGTAGGTCCCCAGGATCGCCCCGTTGACGGCCCACGCCCCGGTGGCGGGGGACCAGAAGATGTAGCCGTGCTCGAAGGCCTGGAAGCAGCCGCTGTCGGGCTGGCCGCAGGTCTCCGGCCCCACTGGCAGGCCGAGGAAGGAGGACTCGCCCCCAGCCGCCGTCCACACCGCTCCGATCGCGCCGCCCACCGGGTAGGGGAGTGCGGCGGCTGTCGCCGCCGGAGCCGCCGACGGCGAGGTGCCTGTCGTCCCAGATGGCGTGGCGGACGGGGTGGCAGACGCGGTAGCTGACGCGGTGGAAGGTGCCGTTGCCGGGGCGGCTGGAGAGCTCGTCGGAGACGTTGACGACGGGTCGGGGGTGCTGGACGCCGTGGTGCTGGATGGTGGTGTGCTCGACGCCGGGGTGCTGGGGGTCGGGGTGCCGGCCTCCGCCGTCGTGCTTGCCGTCGCCGTCGCGACCGGCGCGGGCGACGGCGCGGTGGTCGCCTCGGCGGGCACAGCGGCCAAGGCCGAGGCGAGGCTCACAACGGCGGCGATCGCTGCGGGACAGAGCGCGGAGAGGAACCGGCGGCGGCGCGTCACTTGGCCACCTCCTGGGAGACGACGGCGTCACAGCGCAGCTGCGCGGGACCGGACGCCCCCTGGCCGTTCGTGACCGCAAAGGCTTCCGCACGCACTTCCGCAGTGCCGCCCGGACTGACGGTCACGGTCTGGAGCGAGTGGCCCGCCACGCTCGGCCCGTCGGTCACGGCGATGGCCACGGTGTAGGTGCGCCGCTCCTGGCTGTCGTTGCGCACGGTCCCGCTGAAGCTCCACGCCCCGGCCGCGTCTGCCGTGCACGTGTGCGACACGAGGGCATCCTGCGCGATGATGCTCTGCGCCGACGATGGGACGCCCAGCGGGTCCGAGGGCGTGGGTGCGGCGCTCGGCGAGCCGGCCCCAGTGGGGCCGCCCGACGTCGTGCTCCCCGCAGTGCTGCCGCCTGAGCCCGTGGCGGGGGAGGCTCCGGGCGGCGCGCCCGTCCCGGAGCAGCCCGCGAGTGCGAGGGCCATGGCGAGCAGTGCGCAGGCGGCGGGCAGGGTCGAGCGCTGAGTCATGAGTCCCCCTCTGACAGGCGCGCGGCAGCTGCCGCGCCTGCGCCCATTCTCAGGGCGCACTGGGCGCGGGGCGCGCAGGCGCGGCGGCGCGCCGGGGAGGGAGCGGTGCCGTAGCATTGCCTCGAATCGCCCGTCTCGCCCGAAATGAGTACCGTGAGCCGACCGTCTGCCCGCGTCGCCATCGTCACCCGGACCAAGAACCGGCCGCGCCTGCTGCGCCGCGCCATCGAGGACATCCTCCAGCAGACCTTCGAGGACTGGACCCTCGTCGTGGTCAACGACGGCGGGGACAGCGCGGACGTGGACGCGGTGCTGGCCGACTTCCAGGAGCGGCTCGCCGGGCGCCTCCTCGTCCTGCACCACGCCGAGAGCGTGGGCATGGAGGCAGCCTCGAACCGCGGCATCGCCGCTGCCGACAGCGAGTACATCGCCGTCCACGACGACGACGACGAGTGGGCGCCCGAGTTCCTCGCCACGACGGTCGCGCATCTGGACTCCCACCCGGACGACGGCGGCGTGACCGTCGAGACGGAGATTGTCTTCGAGAAGCTCACCGCCACGGGCCGGGAGGTCGAGGAGCGGGTGATCTTCGAGCCCCAGCTGCACGCCATCACCCTGGTGGACCAGCTGCACTACAACCGCTTCGTGCCGATCTCGTTCCTCTTCCGCCGCTCCGTGTACGACGAGCTGGGCGGCTTCGACGAGTCCCTCGCTGTGGTGGGCGACTGGGAGTTCCACCTCCGGTTCCTGGTCCGGCATCACATCGGGTACATCAAGGGCCGCCCGCTCGCGTTCTGGAACCAGCGGCGGGGCGCGACCGACGCCGACGCGAACAGCGTGATCGCCGGCGATCTCGACCACCATGTCTACTCGCTCAAGGTGCGTGATCGGCTCGTCCGGGAGCATGCGGCGGCATACGGGCTGGGGCCGCTCGTCTACCAGCGAGAGCTGATGGCGGCCGAGGTGGGCCGCTTCCACGCGCGCATCGATGAGCTCCAGCGCGGCCAGGACGCGCTGCTCGAGGAAGTGCGGGCGCTCCGGGCGGCCCTCGACGAGGAGCGTCAGGCGCGCGGGGCATGGTCGCAGCTGCCCGGGAAGGCGTTCCAGCAGGCACGGTCCGCGCTGCGGCGCTGATTTGCGGCTGCGGGGCGCGGCGCCTAGTATTTAAGGCTGTCGTATGCAGTGGAGTCCACTTCTCGGCACTGAAGTCACCGTCTAACCGCGGCGAGGATACTTCGGCTGGTTCTCACCCCGCCTGGTCACCCTCCGGAAAGCTGCAGAACGAACGGTGCATCGAGGTGGCGGGACGCATCTGCGGACCGTCATTTTTACTGCAACTGTTTGACTACACCTTGGAGGAGCGAAACATGGCAGCGCATTGCCAGGTGACCGGGGCATCGCCCGCGTTCGGTCACAGCATTTCCCACTCGCACCGCCGCACCAAGCGTCGGTTCGACCCGAACATCCAGAAGAAGCGCTACTGGGTCCCGTCCCTGCGCCGCAACGTCACCCTGACGGTGTCGGCCCGTGGGATCAAGACCATCGATGTCCGGGGCATTGACTCGGTCGTCGCCGAGCTGCTTGCGAAGGGTGTGAAGCTCTGATGGCGAAGAAGGACAAGGACGCACGTCCCATCATCAAGCTCAAGTCCACGGCCGGTACCGGGTACACCTACGTCACCCGCAAGAACCGCCGTAACGACCCCGATCGTCTGGTCATGAAGAAGTACGACCCGGTCGTCCGCAAGCACGTCGACTTCCGAGAGGAGCGCTAAGAATGGCCAAGAAGTCCAAGATTGCCCGCAACGAGCAGCGCAAGGCCATCGTTGAGCGCTACGCCGCGAAGCGCGCCGAGCTGAAGAAGACCCTCGTCGACGAGAACGCGACCGACGAGGCCCGCGAGGCCGCCCGCCTCGGCCTCCAGAAGCTTCCGCGCAACGCTTCCCCGGTCCGCCTCCGTAACCGCGACCAGATCGACGGCCGCCCCCGCGGCACGTTCCAGAAGTTCGGCATCTCCCGCGTCCGCTTCCGCGACATGGCGCACAAGGGCGAGCTTCCGGGCGTCACGAAGTCCTCCTGGTAGGACTCTGCACGGCTTGCGAGAGACGAAAGAGTCGTCCGAAGGGGCGGCACCCATCCCGGGTGCCGCCCCTTCGGCGTCTCCCGGATGACCGCGATGGACAGCGCCAGCGAGGCCGGCGGCGCGCGACACGCCCGGGCCTCCCAGTCGATTTGCGAGGCACCCGGGCAGCGGGTAACGTATTCCGAGTCGTCAGGGACCGAGGCGCTCACAACGCCGAGGACGAAGACGAAAAGAACCCTTCAAACCAGCTGAAAGCAGCAGCGCTCAGGCGTGGCCAGAACAGCCGGGAAGGATCATTTCAGGCGAAATGCGCTCCGAATGCGGAGTTTGCGGCCGGGAAGATGATCTGGTAGGTTTGAGAAGTTGCTTCGGGACGGGGCGGACGCCGAGAGGGCGCCGAGCTTACCGGAGGGGCCTGTTGTTTGAGAACTCAATAGTGTGCCAAGTTCGTTGATGCCATTTTTTTGATGGTGTTGATTGCCTGGTTGCGTGCACCCCCGTGTGCGTGGCCGGGTTTTTATGCCAGTTTTGGATTGTG